>NZ_ADHJ01000037.1:0-699615 GCF_000193415.1 Paenibacillus vortex V453 | reverse complement strand
AGATATGTCTAACAAATGGGGTGCAGTTCATTCTGGCGGCTTTTTTGCTATGAGAAATGGATCCTACCATATTTAAACAAACAATCTATTAGTTCATGATAAGTTGTCAGTAGGTCTAAGGTCTGGTATAGTATTAGTTGTACTTACAAATGAATGCTAAATGAGTTGGTTTGTTTGGAGAGCTTGGTCAGTGGGTAAAAGAATTAGCGAGTAAGCTAATTTTTGTTGCATCACAAAAAAAAGGGGGGTATATATGCTGAAATTTGCACATGTCGGCAAGAAATACGCCAATGGTTTTGAAGCAGTGAAAGATATTAATTTTGAAGTGGAATCAGGAGAAATCCTGGTGCTGATCGGACCGAGCGGATGCGGGAAGACCACCACGATGAAGATGATTAACCGCCTAATACCGAACACATCCGGAAAGATTTACATCCACGGTAAAGATATCTCGAAGGAAAATCCCGATACGCTGCGAAAGAACATCGGTTATGTTATCCAGCAGATCGGTTTGTTCCCGCATTATACGATTGAGGAGAATGTCGGACTTATTCCTCAGCTTAAAGGATGGGACGCAGGCAAGAAGAAAGAGCGCGTTCTCGAGATGCTCCGTCTGGTGGGATTAGACCCTGATGTGTTTGCCAAAAGATATCCGAAGCAGCTATCAGGTGGGCAGCAGCAAAGAGTAGGCGTGGCGAGAGCTCTTGCAGGCGATCCCGAAGTTGTCCTGATGGATGAGCCCTTTGGAGCGCTCGATCCCATTACCAGAGAGCAATTGCAGGATGAGTTATTGAAATTGCAAAAAGAAGTAAAGAAAACCATCGTATTTGTAACGCATGATATGGAAGAGGCACTGAAGCTCGGCGATAAAATCGCCATTCTCAAAGACGGAGAATTGGTGCAATTCGATTCACCTGAACAAATTCTTAGCCAGCCGGCGAATGAATTCGTGGAAGGCTTTATCGGTAAAAATCGAATTTATCAAAACCCCGAATACATTCCGGTCACCGATGTGATGCGGGATAATCCTTCTACCTCATATCCGGACAGGACTCCGGGCAAAGCACTTGCCTTTATGCGACAGCGGAAAACGGATACCCTGCTCGTTGGCGATGAATCAAACCACTTACTTGGGATTGTATCTGCCTATGATCTCGCCGCCAAAATGGAGGGAATCCGTACGATCGAGGAAATCATGACATGGCCTACGATTGTACTTCAGGATACGGCTACAGCAAGGGACGCATTGTCCTTGATTACACAAGCGCCACATGGCGTCATTCCCGTAACTACAGTAGACGGCACCATTGCCGGAATCGTTACGAGAAGCAGTCTCTTGACCGCTTTTGCCGCTAAATGGGTGGGAGAAGAGGAGGAGACATTATGAGAGATCGATCTTTATGGGAACAAATGAAACAGCAGCTGGAGAGCCGTGGGGATGACTTGATTCAGTCATTGGGTGTTCATATCCAGCTCGTCCTGATATCCATGCTTCTGGCAGTCATTATAGGTATTGCTTTCGGAATATTAATATCACGGATTAAGGCATTAAAGGGAATTACGCTGGGTACTGCAGGCATCTTGCAAACCATTCCGAGTCTGGCGATGCTTGGGTTTATGATTCCGTTGTTTGGCATCGGGATGAAAACGGCCATTGCGGCATTGTTTTTATATTCTCTGCTGCCAATCATCCGCAACACCTATGCAGGCATTACGGAGGTTGATAAATCGGTGGTTGAGGCAGCAAGAGGGATGGGCATGAAGAGTGGACAGATTTTGTTCAAAGTGCAATTGCCTCTGGCGATGAGTGTCATCATGGCGGGCATTCGAACAGCTGCGGTTATCAATGTAGGTACAGCGACACTTGCTGCCTTTATTGGAGCGGGTGGATTAGGTGAATTCATCTTCCTTGGAATTCAGCGCAACATTGAAGCGTTAACCTTAATGGGCGCGATCCCGGCAGCTCTTCTGGCACTTGTCATCGATTATTTGCTGGGATTGCTTGAAAAGGCAACGACCCCAAAAGGACTAAAGGTGTAATTGTAATAGGATAGACCCAACAGGATGTTTTCATAAAAATAATAAGGTAGCACAGGAGGTACGAATGAAGATAAAAAAGATTATGGTTGTATTGGGAATGCTGGCATCGATTGGTATGGTTCTAGCTGCTTGCGGTGGAAATTCGGATGGGGATCAAGCCGCCGAGGGCAATAAACAAATAACCGTCAGCTCCAAGAACTTCACGGAAAACGTCATTCTGGCGCATATGATGGCTGAGCTGATCGAAGCCAAAACGGATATTAAAGTGACAAGAACCGTGAATCTTGGCGGCTCCAACGTAGTATGGAACGCGCTGAAGAATAACGAGGTTCAGCTGTTCCCCGATTATACGGGCACCATTGTAGCCAATTATTATCAAGAAGAGACAGGGACATCGGAAGAATCTCTCAGCAAGACAAGAGAGCTGCTTAAGGCGGATAATCTTGCCTTCCTGGAGCCATTCGGTATGAACAATACGTATACTTTGGCTGTTACCAAGGAAACGGCAGATCAATACAATCTTAAAACCTTCAGTGATCTTGCCAAGGTTTCGGATGAAATGACACTCGGCGTAGAGTTCGAATTTCTGGATCGGGATGACGGCTATCCGGGAATCCAGAAGCTGTATGACATGAATTTCAAAGATTCCAAGGGGATGGACCACGGAATCATGTACCAGGCCATTGAGAAAGGTGAGACGGATGTAACGAACGCGTATGCCACGGATGCACAGATTATCGTGCATAACCTGGTGATTTTGGAGGATGACAAACAATTTTTCCCTCCATATGATGGCGGTCCCGTCATTCGTCAGGATACGCTTGACCAATATCCGGAGATTGAGGACGTGCTGAACCTGCTCAAGGGACAGATTACGGATGCTGAAATGCAGGAGTTGAACGCTCAGGTGGATATGGAAGGATTGAAGGAAGATGATGTAGCTCGAGACTTCCTGGTGAAAAAAGGCTTGATCGAAGGATAATGCAGCACAGCAAAACCGGTCTTTTTAGACCGGTTTTTTTGCGTGCATTTAGTTTTCTCGCATACAAAGGAGATGGGGGGCCCTCAGGGCAGGGCAGAGGTCAAATTTGTTCTGGATTTTAAGCAATGTCTAATGGTAAAATCCTCTTAAATTTCCAACACATTTCATAGATGATAGAGGAAGGAGGATTAGTAGATGAAAATGGTGCCCGTTCTTCATTATGATGCATTCTCCGTTCAGCCCAATAAGGGGAACCCTGCCGGCGTTGTCTTGCATGCAGATACGCTGACCGAGGAAGAAATGTTAGCCATCGCCCGCAAGGTCGGCTTCAATGAAACCACGTTTATTTTAAAGTCTGAGAAGGCAGATATCCGCTTGAGGTATTACACTCCGGGTCACGAAATGAACTTGTGCGGTCACGCAACCATGGCATCTATGTATGCATTGCGAACCAAGGGGCTGCTGCCAGAGAAAGAAACCGTGTGGATTGAAACCAACGTGGGTGTGCTGCCGATAGAATTCCTTCATGAACAAGATCGGTTAACGATGAAGATGAAGCAGGATCATCCTCAATTCATTCCCTTTGAAGGTGATGTTGATCAACTGGCCGCCTCTATCAATCTAAAACGCGAGGATTTGGATCTATCGATGCCCATCGTATACGGAAGCACGGGAATATGGACATTACTGGTGCCGGTGAAAGGGTTAAGCGGATTTGATCGGATGGTCCCGAACAATGCGTTATTTCCGGACATTTTAACCGAAAATCCAAAGGCCTCGCTGCATCCGTTCTGTATGGAGACGATGGACGATTCTTCCTTCATGCATGCGAGACATTTCTCTTCACCCTATTCAGGCACAGTCGAGGACCCGGTGACAGGGACCGCATCCGGCGTAATGGGAGCATATTATTTAACTTATCTGAACACCGAGCTGCCCTCCGCGCAATTTATCGTTGAACAAGGCCAAGAGATGGGTAAAGACGGCAGAGTCCATGTTCAAGTGAATCGTAATCAAAACAAGATGGACGTATATATATCCGGTACGGCGGTTTTTGTACGGGAGTTCGATGTTCATATTGATGGATGACTTAGAGTGAGGGACGTAAGAAGGGGCGTATGTTATGAAAACATTTAAACCTGAGATGACTTTGGATTTAGCGATTGAGCATCTGAATCATATTGAAGGCGAGACCGTGAGGAAGGTCACACCTATAGAGATGGGTGAGCTTAGCAAGGTGTTCAGTTATCGGAAGGGCGATGCTGATTATGTTATTCATTTCAAAAGCAATAGGGAAAGTCTTGATAAACAGCTCTATATTTACAATAAGTACGGCGCACCATCCTTGCCCATACCCCGCATTCACAAGATAGGGGAGTTTGGGGATATTCACTACTCCATCTCAGACAAGGTATCGGGCACACCGATTAGTGCCCTGGAGCCGGAGCAAATCCGAAATCTTATTCCGAGTTTAGTCCATCATTTTATACTTATAAACCAGGTAAGTGTTGGGGACTCCGGTGAAGGATTTGGCTGGATTACCCCGGAAGGAAAGGCGTCCCATCGTTCGTGGCTTGATTGCCTGGAATCTTTTTTTGATCAGGAGCAAGAGGGGTTCCATCATGGATGGAAGAGCTTATATGAGAGCAGTTTTCTGGAACAAGATTTTTTTGAAGAAGTCTATGACACGATGCTCGGGCTTGCTCAATACTCACCTCAAGAACGCTATCTGGTACATGGTGATTTTCATCTGGGCAATATGCTCGGCGAGGATCCGTTTGTGACAGGGATTGTGGATTGGGAGATGGCGATGTACGGAGACTTTATGCTGGATGTCGCTGTTCTTCACATATGGCATCCGATGCTGGAATTTCCACAAAGGCTGCTGCAAGCTATGACGGAGCGCGGTGTCGAGATTCCTTATTTTGAAGAGAGGCTGCTGTGCCATCAGCTCTTTAAAACGCTGGATGCACTCCGTTTTTATGCGAAGAAGGATGACGCCAACAGCTATCAATTCATAAAAAATCGTATCATGTCTTTGATAGATTCATAGACCCAATGATGCTAGTTGGGATAATGCGGTCTCGGTAGGAGCTGATCATTTCGTGAAAAAAATGATGGTTGTAGGTGCATCAGGTGTTCTTGGTACATGGATTTGTCTGGAAGTCCTTCGGATATTTACTCATAACGTAAGCTTGGTCGTAAGTGATTATAAAGCAGACAGAGGTAAAAACACGGCAGTTTCTTTAGGTGAACAAGTTCAATTTCGTTTATTAGATATTACTCATAAAGAGAGTATCGAACAGGCCGTTTGTGATATTGATCTTGTAATTGTGTCAGCCAAACAGCAGCAGCCGCTAATTCAACATGCCTGTATTAAACACCAAGTTCGATGTATCGATGTAACGGTGTTTTATGACTTTGTGTGTGAGACGAGGTCCTTGCACTACGATGCGGTAAATAATGAGATTGGATCGATAGTAATGTCAGGTTTTTTCCCGGGATTATCTGGATTAATCGTTAAGAAGGCAGTATCTCCGTTTAGCGAGATTACAGAAGTCAACGTGGGATTGTTGCAAAGCACGAATGCCAAAGCCGGAGTTTCAGGCATTATAGATATGCTGCGAATGATAAGCCAAGATGTTAGGCGTCACGATGGACAACAATCAGCTACCATATCGGGTTTTAAGATAAAAAGAAATATGATGTTCTCCAGTTCATTACGCAATCGAAAAGTCCGGTTAATCGAGCATGCTGAAAGAGCTTTTTTAAGAGAAATACTGCAAGTTGAACAGATTCATTATTGGACCGCGTGGAACAACAATATGTTCAATATCTTTGTAGGTTTACTTAAACGGTCTGGTATTCTTGCTAGAATTCTTAAATTTGATGCGAATGTCCTTGTTAAGTATGTGAAGCATAATCCTGCGCAACCTGAGGAGGCTTCTCTCTCTATTGAGGTAAAGGGAGTAATCGGGAACCAGCAGTGTGTCAAAACGTTTGTATTGTCTACTTTTTCTGATTATCATACAACAGCGATGTTCACTGCCGCATTAGCGAAAATAGCGATAAACAAAGAGATATCCGGTGTTGTGTTCCCATTTGAAATAACAGATATCGATGAAATTTTATCCATAATGGATTGCCCTCGAATTACGCTAACAGAAGCCGGGATTTCGTGTGGTACAGGCATTATAAAAAAAGAATGAGCCATAGGGGAAGTCCAAAGTCATTCCCACCTTGGACTTACTGCTTATCTCAGAACACAGCGGATGACATATTTCATTGTCAATCCGTTATCCAAAACCTTCACAGCCATGAAGGTTTTTTGGTCTTGTTTAAAAACGGGTATCAACAAGAATGCCAATCACCAACAACAAGAAGGTTAAATGTGTGAAATGGAATAGTTAACTGACGAGTCCAGAATGGAGGGCAAAGAATATACTGGACTAGGTTGAATTGAAGGGGCGGGAACGTCATGAACCATATCGACAGGGTAAGGAGAAGCGTACCGGAGGGCACGTTGATTCGGGGAATACATCCTGCTATTTATTTGTATGAGCGAGGCAAGAAACGTCCTGTAACTGATACGGAGACATTCCATTCCTATCGATTAAATGCAGAGGGCATTGTGGTATTGGAGGAGTCGGTGCTGGAAGAGATGGAGACCGGCACGCCGGTGAACATCTATGGGGATTTTAGAACGAATAGCCCTGCAACTCTTCTGGTGAAAAGCAGCGGTTCGGAAATTTACCTATGGACCGATGGTCTGCTTCATCCGATTGCATCGGGCGAAATTTACGACAGACTGCGATTTCATTATTCAAGCGTAGTGACTTTGCCGGATGAACTGATCGCTTTCCTTCCGGAAGGGGATCCGATTCATGATGCAACGCTGCTCACGCATTCCCTGGTGAACGGAAGAGTATACAGTGCTCCTAACGGATTGATTTATTATGGAGAGCGAAACAAGCTGCGAAAAATCGAGGGTCCCTCCGTATTCTCTTTCTATCGATGGAGAGTGGAGGAGATTGTTCATTTAACGAGGGAGGAGTTTAACCACTGCCGGTTAGGGGAACCGATTCTGTAGATAGGTTTGCACTCCCATGGAGCTGTTGATGACGATAGGGGCGTTCGGGAAGGGTGAGAAACTTGAAGGTACTGCTCGTTACGATATTCATGATTCCTCATGTCGGGGGACTGTGGAAGTACATGCTGCAGGTAAAGCAGGGACTTGAAGCTCTCGGGCACCAGGTCGACATGATGGGTGACGGAATTGATTGTTTTTATATATATGGAGAGGACAACCGGAAGGTACTCAAGAGCCATTTTAAACCGATGCTGGAATATAAGCTTCCGACAACCTCCCCTATATTCACAGATCATTGGGTCAGGTATGCCGAGTCCGAGCGATTATCTCTTGAGCTGTCGCTTACGTATTTGGGCTTGGAGCAATATGATGTCATTCATGCCCAGGATGTGCTGGCCGCAGCGGCCGCAAGTCGCGTGAAACCTGCTCGGATACCCCTGGTTACCAGCATCCATGCCTCCGTGGCTTTCACGATACGAGATATGCTTCAGACGGATCAGGGCATTAAACCTTCCAGCGCTCCCCTCGTATGGAATTATTACAGGTCGATTGAGAATATAGGCGGTTCTTTCAGTGATCATGTCATGTTAGCTTCGAAGTGGCTGCAGGAAGTGATGGTGTCTCATTTTGCACTGCCGGAGTCAAAGATATCACTGATCCCCTATGCAATGGACATATCGAGCTTTGACAATCGAATGAAGATGGAGCATGATCTGTCCCGGCCAGAGAGTAAGAAAGTAATGATTAGCACCTCCAGACTAAGCTCTGAAAAAGGCATTCATGTGCTGCTGGAAGCCCTCGGCAAGCTGTTTAACATCCGTCAGGACTGGGTGTGCTGGCTGGTTGGGGACGGGGATCAGCGTTCCATGTACGAAGAACGTGTGGATCAGCTGGGTATAGGGGAAGCTGTGCATTTTTGGGGCTCGCGCGATGATGTTCCAGTATTGCTTGGCATAGCGGATATTTTTGTTATGCCGAGTTTGATGGAGACCTTGTCCTATTCCGTGATGGAAGCACAGCTTGCAGGATTACCGGTAGTCTCATCGGACGCAGGCGGTTTGAAGGAAGCGGTTCAGCATGAGGTGAACGGTCTTCTTTTTCCGGCGGGGGATGAGGATATGCTGATGGCGCACCTGGATCGATTGCTCGAAGATGAAACATACCGGCAATGGCTGGGGGAACAAGCACGGCAATGGGCTTTGGCCCATCGAGGTTTGGATACTATGGTGACGCGTGTGCTTGAAGTCTACCGGAAAGAGATAAGCAAGAAATGATGTTGCAAAGAAGGGGGAGTGGACCATGAATTCGACAGAGGTACCTGGAGATCAGTATCGGGACCTGTTTTTATCCCAGCATACCCACCCTTTTATAATGGTCAATCAAGAAGTATGGGAGCTGACGATAAGCCGGCTTCCCAAGGATTATTTCATACCCGATTATCGGATTATTAATATGATGATGAACATGGTGTAGGAGAATAGAACGGAGGTGGGTGGAATGGGAACATCGAACTGGCAGAATTTATCTTATTGTGTAGATCTGATTCGGTATGTATCTCCTAAGTCCGTGCTGGACGTTGGCGTTGGGTTCGGCCGTTGGGGGATGATTTGCCGTGAGTATTTGGATGTATGGGAAGGGCGGGTATTTCGCGCGTATTGGAACACATGAATCGAAGGGATAGAGATCTATCCGGTGAACGTCGATTCTTATCATTCGTGTTTCTATAACAAGATTCATGTTGCGGATGCATTTGACCATCTTCATGCGGTAGTGGAGCCGGGGCAGTTCGATTTGATTATTCTGGGTGACGTTCTGGAGCACTTTACAAAAGAGCGTGGTCTTGCACTGCTGCAGACCTGTATTCAGAAATCCCGATTTGTTCTCTTGAATATCCCCATTGGAACGAACTGGCCGCAGGGCGCGGCATATGGCAATGAATTTGAAGCTCATCTAAGCACATGGACAACGGAGGAACTGGATCAGTTCCCGGTGGCCGACAAGCGGCATTTTAAAGATTACATCGATCGTGATTTCTCCACGTATTTGTATTCCATGAAAGGCATGTAGGAAGCTACGCCGATCTTGAATCCCTTTCTGTTGAAACATCTTCTGTGAAGAAGATGTTTTTGCGTTTAACCCGTACTTGATTCATGGTATAGTGTAATGGACTTTCGATAAATGGAAAGAGGTAGTTCAGATATAACTTAGAAAAGAGAGCTGATTCTATTCTATGAAAAAGATCGTTCTGGCCGGTGGAACAGGTTTTATAGGAAGTTATTTTGAGAAAAAATTCACGAGTGAACAAGCACAAGTATATATGATATCCCGCCAGGAAGGGCATATTTCGTGGGACGATCATGAAGGCATGGTTGCAGCGCTGGAGGGAGCCGATATGCTCATTAATCTGGCGGGCAAATCCGTAAACTGTCGATATCATGAACGGAATAAAGAGCTGATCCTGAAATCAAGAATCGATACAACGAAACGATTGGGAAGGGCCATTCAAGCCTGTGAGAATCCTCCCCCTCACGTGGTTTAATTCCAGTACCGCTACTATCTACAGACATGCCGAGGATAGGCCGATGACGGAGGAATCGGGAGAGATTGGCTCCGGTTTTTCCGTTAAGGTAGCGGAAGAATGGGAACGGGCATTTTTCTCATTCCCGCTTGACCGCACAAGGCAAATTGCGCTGCGTATTGCCATTGTGTTAGGTCCTGACGGCGGCGTTATGACACCCTATATGAATCTGGTAAAGTACGGGCTGGGTGGAGAGCAGGGTACAGGCAACCAGAGGTTCAGTTGGATTCATGTCGAGGATTTGTACCGGATTGTTCTGTTCCTGCAGGAGAATAAAGAGCTGAGTGGTATCTTCAATTGTGCATCCCCGCATCCGGTACCAAATAGGGAGCTGATGAAGCTGCTTCGGCAGGCGTTAAACCGAAGGTTCGGACTGCCGTCACCCAAGTGGCTGCTCGAGCTCGGGGCCCGAATGATCCAGACCGAAACGGAGCTTATACTTAAAAGCCGATGGGTTATTCCCGACAGACTGATGAAGTCGGGGTTTGATTTTAAGTACGATACACTGGATAAGGCATTGACGGAGATCGTGAAGAAGTAAAGAGAGGAGCACTTCTTCTGAAGGCTCTCTTCCAGCCGGATTGTTCCATCTAGAATCCATTTTCAATTCTTGGAGAATGAAGACCGATCCATACATGAGCTTCAGGAATGGGCGAAAGAGAATGATATACCCTTTCTCAATCGGAATTTTTGGATATGGTTATAAAGTAGAACGTGAATAAGAGAATCGCAATTGGGCGTGGATCTAGGAGAAACCGAAGAAGAACTTGCCATAGCGCAGGTTCTTTTTTTGATGCCTAAAGCTCAGCGAATAAATCAATGGAAGTGTATTATTAGCCACTCGCCACAAAGTGGTATACTGTTTTTTAGCAGTATTGAGAGAAAGGATAGTGGTTATGGGTTACCAGCTGACCGAACGGGTGATCAAGCTATTGTGCGGAAAAAGCTCCTACGATCGCGGTGGGGTCTTATATAGAGATGGGCAGGTAACGATGCGGATTCAAGATCCCGACAGCCGGAAGTACGAGGCGGAAGTGAGGGACAGGGAGTCCGGCATCGTCTATGCAGAGATTGACTCGAACGGAGATGTACTCGCCGAATGCAGCTGCACCGACTATGGATTATCCCGTAAGCGATGCAGACATATTGCAGCGGTGCTCCTGAACATCCGGGATATTGAACAGACGGCAGAAGCGCCAAAACGTCCTTATCCGTCGTTATTGCATACTTCTGCTCGCAAGCATAGCGAGGATGGAGGCATGACCCCCAGGTTCTCAGCGGAGCTGCGCAGAGGTTCCGGCGGTAGCGAGGATGATGCGGTGTTGAGCAGCCAGCTGCTCGGTCTGTTCTCTTATTCCGGGAGCCAAAGGTCCACGGCAGCCTCCCGTTTTGATACGCGTGAGGTATTGGAACTGGAATGCATTTTTAAATTATTCCCTTACGGATATCAACAACATCTGTTTGGCATTGAGCTGCGAATAGGTCAGAAACGCTTATATATCGTCCATCGGATCAGAGAGTTCCTGATGTGCCTGAAGCACGGACAATCCTGTGTGTTCACGAAGAATTTCGTCTATGATCCGGAGCGGCACAGCTTTAAGAAAGAGGACGACGATATCCTTCAAGCGCTGATCCGCATTTACGATCATGAACGGATGCTGCAGCAGACGCTGGCCATGCCTAACCATGGCAGAAACGGGGGCAGCGACCGGATGCTGATCATACCTCCGACGTTTTGGCCCGAAGTCAGGGCAATGCTGGATCGTTCCGTTGATTCCCTCTTGTCCCTGGATGGGGTCCTCACGGATAAGCTGGAGTTTAGTCAAGATCCAATCCCCCTCCAATTCGAATTTGATGAAGATGGGGATGATCACTATCTTATGAAGATAGAGGGATTGGATCGCATGACCGTTCTCGAGGAATACGGGCTAGTCATTGCGGACGGGAAGCTGATTGACATAGAGCTGGATGCTTGCCGGAGGCTGGCCGAGATGAAGTTGCTGCTGGAAACATCGTTTAAACCGCAGATCCGGATTCAGCCGGAGATGATGGAGTCCATTATGGAGCGGGTGGTTCCGGGACTAATGAAGCTTGGCAGCGTTCATGTGGCACAGACCGTATCAGACCGGATCGTGAAAACACCCTTAAAAGCGAAGCTGTATCTGGATCGGGTTCGTGGACGGCTGTTAGCGGGACTGGATTTTCAATACGGCGACATCACCATCAATCCGCTGGGAGGACACCGCGCAGCACGGGACAGCAGCTCGATCCTGGTTCGCGATGGTGAGGCGGAGCAGCGGATTCTTACGCTTATGGAGGACGCCTCCTTCGCCAAGACCGATGACGGCTTTTTTATGACCGATGAAGCTGCCGAATATGAGTTTCTGTATCATACAGTCCCGCAGCTGGAGAAACTGCTGGTGGTTTATGCAACAACGGCCGTGAAGGAACGTGTTCTTACAGAACCTATGGGTGCCAAAGTTCGAGTGGATATTGATGAACGGACGGACTGGCTTGAATTGAAGTTCGATATGGAGGGAATTCGGGAAGCCGAAATCCGGGAAATCGTCAAATCGCTCGAGGAGAAGCGTAAATATCACCGATTGCCTAACGGAGCACTTCTACCGCTTGAAAGTGATGAATTCCAGGCGGTGGTTGCGTTGATGAATCGGATTGGCCCTTGGCTATCGACGGATGGTACAGCGTTTAAATTACCGGCGGTCCAAGGGTTGCAGCTGATGGATTGGGAGGATTCCGGGTCAACGGTTCAGCTTGGCCGATCCTTGCGCCGAATGCTTCAGAATATGAAGAATCCGGATCATCTGGATTTTGCGGTTCCACCCAGTCTTGAACCCATCCTTCGGGATTATCAAAAATTAGGCTTTCAGTGGATGAAGACCTTGGCCCACTATCGATTCGGCGGCATCTTGGCAGATGATATGGGGTTGGGAAAAACCATTCAGAGCATCGCTTTCATTCTGTCGGTGCTTCCTGAGATCAGAGAACATAAAGAACCTGCGCTCATCGTTGCGCCGGCTTCACTGCTCTACAACTGGCATAACGAACTCAAGAAGTTCGCGCCGGAGATCAAGGCTGTCATTGCTGACGGGGTGCAGACCGAGCGGAGGCAGCTTATCAAAAGCGCGGGCAGCGCGGATGTTATCATTACCTCTTACCCGCTGCTTCGCAGAGATGTGGAACGATATGCAAAGCTGTCGTTTGCAGCGTTAATATTAGATGAAGCCCAAGCCTTCAAAAATTATGCAACCCAAACGGCTCAGGTCGTAAAAACACTTCATGCGCGCTATCGGTTTGCACTCACAGGCACGCCTGTAGAGAACCGTCTGGAGGAATTGTGGTCCATTTATGATGCCGTCTTCCCGGCTCTCTTCGGTGACCGAAAGGCCTTCCATGAATTGTCGAAAGAAACCGTGGCAAGGCGGGTGCGTCCCTTCCTGCTGCGCAGGTTGAAGTCGGATGTGCTGAAGGAACTGCCGGAGAAAATCGAATCGATTCAGGCATCGGGTCTGCTCATGGAGCAGAAGAAGCTGTATACCGCCTATCTTGCAAAATTAAGACAAGAGACGCTCAAGCATCTGGCGCAGGACGGCTTCCAGAAGAGTCGGATTCGCATCTTGGCAGGCATTACCCGCCTGAGGCAGATCTGCTGTCATCCGGCCCTTTTTGTTGAAGGCTACGAGGGAAGTTCGGCCAAGTTTGAGCAGCTCTTGGAGACCATCGAGGAATGTCGTCTTGCAGGACGGCGGATGCTGGTATTCTCCCAATTTACGGGGATGCTGAAACTGATTGCCGGAGAGCTTGGGTATCGGGGGATTCCGAGTTTTTATCTGGATGGGCAGACCCCGTCTGCCGAACGGGTGGAGCTCTGCGAGCGCTTTAACGAGGGGGAACGCGAGGTATTCCTGATATCGCTGAAGGCCGGTGGAACGGGCCTGAACCTGACGGGGGCCGATACGGTTATCCTGTACGATTTGTGGTGGAATCCGGCCGTTGAGCAGCAGGCCACAGACCGGGCGCATCGCATCGGTCAGAAGAAGGTTGTGCAGGTGATTCGCCTAGTGGCTCAGGATACGATCGAGGATAAAATGTATGCACTGCAGCAGAAGAAGAAAAACCTGATTGAGGAGCTGGTTCAGCCAGGGGAAGAGTCGCTGCCTAGCTGGACCGAGGCGGAAATTCGGGAGCTGCTGACACTTCAGGGCTAACGGATCTGATCAGGTTGCGGAAGTTTTTAAGAGATGGCAGGAGATGTGATGATGAAAAAAACAATCTTTTTCATACTGGCCGCTGTAGTGGTTGTCATCAGTTACATGCCGCTGTTCTTCGGCGGTTATGTCTACAATGAAGAGCAGGCCATGCGCCGCTTCCATCCCGCCTATACGGGGGATAAGCTCTACGAGAAGATCGGGGATCAGCACAAACTGATCGTCTGGCATGATGGTCATGTGAAGATCGTAACAGCCGTAGAGAGTAAATGGGGACTGCTGCACAGGGTCAAGAATGCCGTCGTTCTGGAACACAGGAAGGAAGAGGGACCCTTCACACGCATTTGGTCCGCCAGCCGGAATGGTGACGGGATGTACGACACGCTGCTGGCGGTTGAAACGCTTGAGCCCCACAGTAAGAAAATTCTGGTCACCAATGAGCCATGGGAAGATAAGCTGATCG
Source organism: Paenibacillus vortex V453 (assembly GCF_000193415.1). Lineage (NCBI taxonomy): Bacteria > Bacillati > Bacillota > Bacilli > Caryophanales > Paenibacillaceae > Paenibacillus > Paenibacillus vortex. Next base: position 685,236 of record NZ_ADHJ01000037.1, on the reverse strand, counting down.
ATAATCTGGATCAAATTAAAGCTTCGTCCGGGATATATATCGAAATGGATGTGGAACAAGGGTATGCCGTGGAATATGAATCATTACCCTACGGACAGACCGGGGGTTTCATATTCCGCAGTATAGACGCGGAAGGAAATATTATCTCCGTTCATCCCTGAGTATAGTCGATCAGCTGCAAACACTGATATAATAGAAGAATGTGGTATTTATAACGTATACTCCAGTCATAGAATAGGACGGTTATCGGTATGCTATCTTTTGTATTAACATTAAAGCGTCTCTTAAGCGGATTGTTTCGAGCGTTTAAGCAGCGGTATTTTCTGGCGCTGTTCGTCCTGATTGTCATCATGCTGATATCCGGTACGATGTTTTACACTAAACAAGAGGGGTTATCGGTGCTGGACGCTCTTTATTTCTGCGTTGTGACATTGAGCACGATAGGCCATCCGGAATTCGTACCGCAGACACCGCTTGGAAAAACCTTCACGATGGTTTACATTGTTGTCGGAACAGGCCTGTTCCTCGGAATGGTTGGACAATTGGCGTATGCCCTAATCCGAACCAATCAAAAAGAAGAGAAGAAATCGACGCCGTCATAGAGATCAAACGAAAAGCAGCCCAGGATTCAACCGGGGCTGTTTTTTTTATGGGCCATTGAAAATTGAAGGGTTCAACTGAGTCCATAGGAACACCAACATGTTTATACCCACATATGGCAGTTCTACTCCACTGTCACGGCAAAATAAAAATTGGCGCGTCCCTGGTCCAGAGGCCATGTACACTGAATTTCGTATAGGTAGGAACCGGGGGTGGTACGGTAGGGTGTACCCGTCGTTGCCGGGCTCCGTCAGGTTTTGTAAGGGTGAAACCGTTAATGCCTTCGGGCGGTGTCGTTTTGTATGACCGCTCCCCGCCTGTGGCTATAACCGGCGTCATATCTTCAAGCCTGGGCATGGCTGAATCCGTCGTGGAGCAATGATCTTCGTTGCACCATGAATATCCGCTTCGAAGCAGCTTGATTTCCGAATATGACAATGAGCAGGAGCACGTATAGTATCGCGCGTTTGCTTTTCGTTTTGATGGAAATCCCCCTTATCTATCACGATCTTCCTACATGGGCTAGTAAATATGTTATAATTTTGAAATCAAACACTTCCATTATAAACCAATCATAAGCAGCAGGCGTTATATAATATGAGATTCTTATAAAGAGGATGAAGCACATGACATTGAAATGGTTAGAGTGGGCAAAAGAGATGCAGGCGATCAGTCAAGCCGGATTGGAATATACGAAGGACGTCTATGACAAAGAGCGGTTTGAGCAGCTGAGGGAGCTTAGCATCACGATCATGCAGGAGTATACGGGCGCAGGCAACGAGATGATTCGAACGCTGTTTGCTAGTGAAACCGGGTATCAGACGCCGAAGGTCGATGTCCGAGGGGTTGTTTTTCAAGACGGGAAGCTGCTGCTGGTGAAGGAGAAGGCAGACGGCGCTTGGGCGCTGCCGGGAGGCTGGGCGGATGTTGGTCTGTCTCCGTCCGAAGTTGTTGTGAAAGAAGTGAAGGAAGAAGCGGGGTATGAAGTACGTGCAGCCAGGCTGCTTGCCGTGTTGGACAAGAAATTTCATAACCATCCGCCTTCTGCCTTCCATGTGTACAAAATGTTCATTCAGTGCGACATTACGGGTGGATCGGCAGGAGTGGGAACCGAGACCTCTGCGGTCGGTTTTTTCCATAAGGACGAGCTGCCGCCGCTGTCCGAAGAACGGAATACCAAGGAGCAGCTGCAGCGAATCTTCGAATTCGAGAACAACCCGCATCTGCCGATATGGCTGGATTAATACATATAACAAAGGAGCGTAGACAATGTGATGGGCTTTAGACCTTACAAAAACGTACCGGATGAAGAGGAAACGAAGAGCAGATTCCATGGACGGATCAACATTTTCTTTTTCAGTGCCTTTTTAATCTTTTGTATCATTATCGTGCGCTTGGCCATCTTGCAGTTCGTTGAAGGCCCGGAGCTGGCTAGCCAGGAATCCGGGGGAGAGCAGAAGCACTTTCCGCTGCAGCCGATCCGGGGCAGCATCATCGACGCCTCTGGCGAGAAACTTGCCTACTCTACAGCTTCGAATTCCCTGTATATCACACTCATGAAGGATTACAGCGAGAAGACGGACAAAGGGAAAGCCAATCGGCCGGAAGCGGAGGAGATGGCTAAGCGGATCGTTCAGGTCTTTAACAAGTATGGGGATCCGAACATCGAACAGAAGACTGTAAAGAATGTGATGGATGACCTGGATCTGGAATATATCAAGCAGCATGGCTATGAACCCAGACTTATCAAGTCAGATTTGACCAAGGAAGAAATCGCTTATTTCATGGAGAACCGTGCCAAATTCCCCGGCATCCAGATTGTGGAAGAAAATGTGAGACATTATGATCCGGATACGGTGGCGGTTCAGACGATCGGTATATCTAAAGAAGTTCAAAGGTTCTAAAGACCTTAAGGATTATCAGGCTATTGATCAGAGCAACAAGGATCAGGATAATCCGGGATTAATTTATACGGAAGAAGAGTGGATCGGTTATGACGGATTAGAGCGGATGTACCAGGAGGAGCTGCGCGGCAAGAGCGGGTATCTCAGTATTCCGATTAATCCGCAGAATATGGTGGATGGCGTACCGACGATGGTTGCCCCCGAAAAAGGCCTGAATATCCACACCACGATCCATAAGGACATTCAGGTCGCAACTGAGCAGGCCATTATGGATCGGCTTCAATATCTTCATACCAACCCTGTGTCGGGCAAACTTCATAAGGATGCTGTCACCGGCTATGCCGTCGCCATGGAAATTGATACTGGCCATGTGGTAGCGATGGCCAGCATGCCGGATTACGACTCGAATGTGTGGGGAAGCGGAGGCAAAATTACGCAGGATGTCGTGGACTCGTCGGGTAATGGCACGATCACGATATACGGATCAGGCAGATCGGGACACGGGTTCGAATCCATGATCTTTCTCGGTTCCGTTATCAAGCCGTTGACGGTACTGATCGGGTTGAATGAAGGATTATTTGGCCCTAATGATACGTATCCTGATCAAGGGTACGCTTCGATAGGTCGGGAAGGAAGCGAAACGAAAATTCGTAACTCCAGCGGCCATAGAATCGGACCCATTAAACCTCAGCAAGCGATTCAGCAATCATCGAATGCCTTCATGATCGATTGGGTTGGCAAAAGGTTAGTCAACAAGTATGGCGGCGAGAAGGGAGTTACGGTCTGGGATCAGTATATGGAGCAGTTTGGTCTTGGAGTAGTAACGGGGAGTGGTTTGCCTAAGGAGCATAAAGGACTGAAAAATTATACGGATACAAAAGCAGCGGGAAGTAATCTGGCGGCGTTAGCCTACGCTTCCTTCGGTCAGCAGGGGAAATACACCCCTCTACAGCTTGCTCAATACACGGTGATGCTGGCAAATGAAGGCAAGCGAATCAAGCCGCAGCTGGTCAGCAAAATAACGGATCAGAATGGAAAAGTGGTCAAGGAATTCGGGCGCGAGGTCCTTAATGAAGTTCATTTTCCCAAGCAATACTGGCAAATCATTAAACAGGGGATGAATACACAAGGTATCGCGGGTTTCGAAGATTTTAAATATGATTTTGCCCGCAAAACAGGTACATCCGAGCAATCATATAAAGGTGTTAACCTTGATAACGGCGTCTTCATCGCCTTTGCTCCGCGCGATAACCCGAAGCTGGCGGTCGCCGTTGTTGTGCCGGAAGGCGGTTTCGGCTCGCAAAGCGCCGCGCCAATCGCACGGAAAATATTCGATGCTTATGAAGAAGTATATGGCCTTGATGGAACGCCGTATCCGAAGAAGGCTGACGAGCAGGCAGAGGATGGCAGCCCGGACGAGTCAGGGGATAACTGATTCAGGTTTTTTCTCCATAATCAATTGCTTGTGCATAATGCATATAGTTAAAGGCAGGTTGAAGAGTGAGCCTTATCCTCTTCAACCTGCCTTTGTTGTGCTCCCGATGATCAATAAGGATTCTTCCTGATCTTCAGCACTTCCGCCAGGAAGGTCAAGGCCAATCCCTGACCCCAGCCTTGAATGCGTTTATCCGGCACGCCTTTGTATCCCGCGGTGTCCTTCATAACGGCTGTTCCCGCGGACACGCCGCTGACGGTGCCGTCCTCTGTAATTTTAGACAAGATCCCGTCAATCGATTTCTGCGTGTATTTATTATAGATGCGTCCTTTGGTCAGAAGGGCGGCGGCGATGCCGGCCGAGCCGGACGTTTCCAGCGGGGATTGCGGATCGGTCGTAATCGTATGCCACAGGCCGGATTCATGCTGCAGCCGGACCAGGGCGCTGAGCTGGTCGCGCAGCGAGCCTTCGATGATCATGAAGGATGGATGCGTGACCGGCACAAGCTCCAGGGCACGTGCCATCGTGATGGCGGCCCAAGCATTGCCCCGGCACCAGAAGACGCCGGACATATGATTGCCGGCGATGTTGTCCCAGCCGTGGTAATACAGATTCGTGACAGGGTCCTGCAGACAATCCTCATGGCCGTGATACTGCTTCAAGCCATCCTCGAAGTAATCCTCACGGTCCAGCATTACGCCGATCCGAAGCAGGAAGTATCCTGCCATAAACATCGTATCGACCCACGCCTGCTCCGGAAAGTTATACGTTTCGGAGTTCACCGTATGCTGAAAGATGCCGTTGCCGAAACGCTGTGCATCCTGCGTAAGAAATTCGGCCATTTCCTTGGCCGTTTCTATATAACGCTCATCCCCATAAACTTCGTACAGGGAAAGCAGCGAGTGGCCGATGGAGACGCCGTTCACCGACAGCTTGGGCAGGCCCTCCTCCATATTTTCGTCCACCCAAGCTTTTAATTGCTCCATATAGTTCTTCTTTCCGGTTGCAGCGTAGGCTTCACATACTCCATAAAAAGCGACTCCGCCCGGCCAATCCCAGCTAAAATCCATGCGGAAGGTTCGGTCAACCACCTGGTCGATCACTTGCTCAATACGCTGTTCATCAAAGACGAGTGTTGGCATAACAGTTACTCCTTTCATAATGGGCCTCCTGATCAGAAGGGAAGGTTATCGTGTCATGGGAATCAAAATAAGCTGATTATCCTTTCAGTCCGGTCGTGCTGATCCCTTCCACAATGTATTTCTGGAAGATGAAGAAAACGATGACGACCGGCAGCAGCGATAGCGTAGCCATAGCGAACATCCCGCCCCAGTTGTTAAGCGACTCTCCATCGAGGAACAGCTTCAAGGCAAGAGACACCGGATATTTCTCCGGGTTGTTCAAGTAGATGAGCGGATTGATGAAATCATCCCATCTCCAGTAGAAGGAGAAGATCGAGCAAGTAATCAGAGCAGGCACGATCAGAGGCACGACCACCCTGAAGAATATCCCGTATTTGCTGCAGCCATCTATTTTAGCCGCTTCATCCAGCTCCTTCGGAATGGTGCGGATGAACTGCATGATGAGGAAGATGAAGAACGGAATGCCGAAGAATTGGGGTACAATCAACGGCTTGAAGGATGATAGCCAGCCGAACTTGGCAAACATCACGTACTGCGGGACGATCACCACATCATGCGGCAGCATCATCGTAATCATCATGCAGGCAAACCAGAACTGCTGTCCGAAGAACCGGGTTCGAGCCAAACCGAAGGCAACAAGGGCGGAGGAAGCCACGGCCCCGATCGTGGAGATGATGACAATGATGAACGAGTTTGTAAAGAAGGTAGCAAACGTGGTCCCTGCAAAGCCCTTCCAGCCTGTGGCATAGTTCGAGAATTCAAGCCGGCTTGGAATCAGGCTGTAGGCGGTCGTAAATATTTCATGATTGGGCTTAAGCGAGCTTGCCACCAGCCACAGAATCGGATAGGTCATGCCGAGGGCGAACAATCCGACCAGGGTGTGGTAGAGGATGCGTCTGGATTTGGTCATAACCGTCAATCTCCTTTCGACTCGTAGTGAACCCAGCGGGTAGATGATCTGAAGATGAGCAAGGTCAGGACACCGACGATAAGAAGCATGATCCAGGCAAGCGCTGATGCGTAACCCATTTCAAAATGCGAGAACGCCTTACGGTATAAGTAAAGTGAATAGAGCAGCGTCTGATCCAGCGGTCCGCCTTCTCCGCGCGATATGATATAGGCGGGGGTGAAAGTGAGGAACGCCGATATGGTCTGAAGTGTCAGGTTAAATAAAATGATGGGGCTTAACATGGGCAGCGTAATCTTGAAAAAGCGATGGACCGCGTTGGCGCCGTCCACGCTGGCGGCTTCATAGTAATCCCTCGGGATATTTTTGAGCCCGGCCAGAAATATAATCATCGAAGAACCGAACTGCCAGATCGATAAAGCGATCAGTGTCCAGAGTGCCGTGCTGGGATTCCCGATCCAAGACGTGGTGGAATGAATCCCGAATAGGGACAGGGCAGAGTTCACGAGCCCCTTGTCACCGAAGATTTGCTGCCACATGATGGCTACAGCCACACTGCCGCCGATGAGCGATGGCAGGTAGAAGGCAGAACGGTACAGTCCTACCGCCTTGGTAGCGGTATTCAGAATCATGGCAACGAAGAGGGCGAAGATGAGGCGAAGGGGGACACTTGCAAATACATAGGTGAAGGTGACCTGAAACGACTTGCCGATTTTGTCATCCTCCAGAAACAATCGTTCATAATTGGCCAGACCGAGCCACCTGGGCGCTTCCATCAGGTTGTAATTCGTAAACGAATAATACAGGGATGACAGGATGGGATATAACGTAAAGATGAGAAAGCCAAGAACGAACGGAGCAGAGAATACATAACCCGTAATATGCTCGTTCTCACGGAGTCTCTTCATGATCTTCAACCCCTACAATTCAGATTTGATAACGCCCCGTGTTGGGGTCATTGATGTAAAAAAGGCATCTCTTGCGCACACAGGTAAGACGTGCGGGAGATGCCTTGTCTAACCATGTTCTGGTTACTGCTGAGATCTGGCCAAAATGGCGTTGGCTTCCTTGCGGAACTCAGCCGCGGCATCTTCGATCGAGATTTTCTTGAACAGGATGCGTTCGCTGAGATCGCGCAGGAGCTTCTCAATCTCAACTGCTCCGATTGGATTCGGAGGATCTCCTTGCGTGCTGTTGGCTTCCGCCCAAGTGACATAGTCAAAGATCTTGGCTTCGTTCTCTGACAGCAGCGGTTTGAGCGCTTCCTTCACCTTGGCGGATACCGGCACCCCGCGTTCGCCCTTGATCAGCTTGTTGGCTTCGATATCATTGATGAAGAAACTGATGAATTTGGCGGCTTCTTCTTTATGCTTCGAGGTTTCGGTGACCGAGAAATACATGGAAGGTTTCAGGAAGAGACCGTCCTTCGTTCCGGGACCCGGCATGGGATTCAGCTCCAACGGACGATCAGTCACCAGATTGGCCACGGCGAGGAACTGGTTGGACCAGCCGGTACCCGATATGGAGTTGCCAAGAACGATTTCATCTTCTTCGGCTACGCCTTTCTTCTGGGCTTCCTTATCCAGAGACAGGATATATCCGTTGTCGTACCATTTCTGGTAGCGGGTGAAATAATCGATGAACGCCTGGTCATCGCCGTATCCGATCGTCTTGCCGTCGGCACTGTACATTTTCTGGCCGATGGTTCTTAGATAGTAGGGGAAGAAGACGTCATGCCGGTAAGCAAAGCCCCCGATTTGCAGTCCTTTTTCCTTGGCTTGGGCCCCCATTTTGTCCATGTCGTCCCAAGTCCATTCCTTGGATGGAATGTCAATGCCATTCTTCTTCATTGTCTCGATGTCGAACGTTGTTTGGAGTGCATTCACGCCGAGATTCAAGGCAACCAGCTTGCCGTTGACCTCGCCTCCGCTCAGCGCATTCTCGCTGACGTCGGCCACATCCAGCTCGCCGCTCTCGGTGAACGGCTTCAGATCAGCCAGCTGATTCCGGCCTGCGTATTGATTCAGATAGGAGATGTCCATCTGAATAATGTCCGGGAGTCCGCCGGCCACCGCTTGGGGAGCGAGCTTCTTCCAGTAATCATCGAACGGGGCGTACTCAGGCTCAATTGTGACGTGTGGATTCTGAGCTTCATACATCTCAATGACCTTCAGGGTGTAATCATGCCGGGATTGTCCGCCCCACCATGCAATGCGGAGTTTGACCGGATCCTTGCTATCGCTCGCAGCAGCTGGCGGTGTCTCGGTTCCGGTCCCATTGCTTGCTGGCGTCTCTGCAGCACCGCCGCCCGAACAGCCGATCAAACTTCCAATCAGGGAAAACATCAGAACTGCGGTTAATACTTTTTTCATTCCATTTCCTCCCCTTTGTTAATAAACCATATCGACCATAAATGTTAGTGCTTACATTCCCAATTATCTTGTGTTAGAGGGGAAAGAGTAAGGAAAAAAACCGTGCAGTTTGTTTAAAAAGCAGAGATGTACGTACAAGTTAACCTCTATTTTTTCATAAATTCGGAGGGTGTACAGCCGATCTGCTTCTTGAATACCTGACTGAAATATTGAGGATTGTCACCGAAACCAAGCAGCTCGGCCATCTCGAATATTTTGATATCCGGGTCGCTCTGCATCATTTCGGTTGCACGCTTCATCCGTAATTTCATCACGTAGTTGGAGAATTTCTCGCCTGTCTCCTTCTTGAAGAGTTTGCCGAGATAGTCTGCGTTCATATACAGCATGTCATTGGCTACCAGATTGAGCGTAAGCTCCGAGTTCCCAAGCTGCTGTTCGATGATCTCAACGACCTTGCGAACGATGGCATTGTATTTGACTTTGTTCTGCTCGAAGTTTCGCTGCGTAATTTCCCTTACCGTGTCTTCGAGAAATGCTTGAATGGCTTGCAAGGTGCTCATTTCGGCGATTTCCGGAATCCGCGCATATCGCTGCTGCATCTGTTCAGGGTCGGTTAGACGGATGAGGGACACATATTGCTGGATCACGTAGGATTTGGTCAGTTCAATGCTGAGCTGCGCCCGCTTCAGCTCTTGAACGAATTCTGCCAGGGCAAGCTCCGCTTCTTTGCGGTGACCGGATCGGACAGGCATGCACAGTCGTTCCTCATCGAGAACAAAACCTCCCTCCAGGCTGCCACTATGAAGGGTATCCTCTGTGGTGATCATCCCGCTTTCATCCAAGTAGAAGCGGTAGTTGAGGCACTGCAATGTATCCCGGTAGAGCTTCCGCGCCAGAGTAACAGGCCCGGGATCGCTAATGGCGATCGTTACATCCATCTTGTAATACTGTTTAAAGGTACAGCGGATATCCTGAAGCTGTTGATGGAGCTGTTCATCGTCTCGATTCTCGATAAGCACCAGAACCTGCTGCCCAATGGTAGTGCTCAGCAGGGTGGAGTCTAGGAGGTCTTCGGCAATATTCTTTACGGCGAATTGATGCTCAAATTCCACGTTGCCCTCCAGCTGGAACAACAGCAGGCGCACGGGTTGATCGAAGCTGTATTGAAACAAGCTGCGGTATTCCTCCAGGTCATGACGTCCATAGGTTTTGTTGGTGACAAACTCCTTGAGAACCTGCTCTTTGACGTGAGGCAGCACCTTGCGGAGGCGGCCCTTCATCTCTTGAATGAATGACTCCTTATGCTGCAATGCCGTCAGTTCGCCAATGACCTCCTTCAGGGCTTCGCCGATTTTGATCTCGTCGGTAGGCTTCAGCAGGTAATGCTTCACGCCGTACTGCATGGCACGGTTGGCATACTCAAATTCGCCGAAGCCAGACAGCAGCACGAATTTGATATGGGGATGGGAGGCGTAGGTTTTGGCTACGAGCTCCAGCCCATCCAGTCCGGGCATGCGAATATCGCAAACAACGATATCCGGTGCCTCTCTCATGATTTTTTCATATGCCTGGATCCCGTTCTGGGCAGTGCCTGCAAGTATGGTCTGATATGCTGGCCAGTCTACCATCTGGGATATGCCGTCCAGAATAATTCGTTCATCGTCCACAAGCAGAACCTTATACATCGAACAATCCCTCCGTTATTTAGGTAACGACAGAATCACCCGGGTTCCAAGCCCCGGCCCGCTGTCAATGGTTAAGCCATAATGTTCGCCAAAAGCAAGCTTGATTCGTTCATCGATGTTTAACAGTCCGATTCCGTTACCACTGGTTGTCAAATTGCCGCTTCGCAGTTGCATAAGCGTATCCGGCCCCATGCCCGGGCCATCATCCTCCACCACAACGCAGAAAGCGGAGGGGGTCTCCTTGCAGAACAAGATGATTCGGCAAGGCTCAATTGAAGGCTCCAGTGCATAATGGATGGCATTCTCAAGCAGGGGCTGAAGGGTCAGCTTGGGAATGGGGCGCTGCCAGTCCTGCTCCTGTACATCCATTGTAAATTGGAGGCGGTCTTCAAACCGGAACCTCTGAATGAGGATGTAATTCCGGACAATCTCCAGCTCCTCGCCCAGCGTCAGAATCGGTTCTTTCAGGCTGACCGAGTTGCGGAGAAGGAAAGCCAGGGCCTGCACCATATCGGAGATTTGAGACTGCTTGTTCATCTTCGCCAGCCAGTTCACGGATTCCAGGGTGTTATACAGAAAGTGGGGATTGATCTGGGCTTGCAGTGCTTTGAACTCGGTTTCTTTAATTAACAGCCGGTTCGAATAGTTCTCGGTAATGAGGGCATTGATTCTCTCGATCATGAGTCGGAATGTCCGGTGCAGCAGGCCCAGCTCATTCATGGCTACAGGCGTCGCATCCTGGGGCAGAACATTGGCTTCTGCAAAGTTTCCTTTTTCCGCGAGTTTCATCCGGGTAATAAGACTTTCGATGGGACGTGTCAGCCCTCGGCTGAACCGTATACCGAGCAGGATCGCAACAGCGAATATCATCGTGAACACGATAATGACGAGCTCTTTAATGAATATGATTTGCTTGAAGGCTTGGTTGAATGGCGTGACGTTCATATAAGTCCAGCCCGTATTGGCGGAGCGGTTATGTGCGATGAAATAGGTATGGCCGTCCATTTCACGCGTGAGGTATCCGTTTCCCGATGACAGGGAGGATTGAATAGCTGCCGGATCAAAGTGCGGTGTTTGCGGATAGATTAGATCCGTACCCGCAGTCATGATCAGATCCCCTTCCCCGCCAGCGGACTTGCGAACGATTTTATCCATATTGATTCGGATAATGATGGTCCCCAAGTAATGCAGGTCGAACAGCGTACCGGTATAGGAACGTATTTCCCGGGAAAGTAACAGGGCCGAGTCCTGTTCGTCAGGGTAGATCCAGCGTTCCTCGCCATCGGCATCCCCGGCAAGCTGAAGGATATGTTCTTTCTTAGCCGGATCAATTGGAACGATGCTGCCGACATCATGCTGTTTATCGTAGGAGTCAATCAAGTGGATGGAATAAAGCATGGGCTCGGAGCCGACATAATTCAGAAGGCGGTCCACAAGATGCTGCCTCAGTATGAGCCGGTCATAATCAGAGTCGCTCCCCGAGATGGAGCGCAACAGGTTTTGGATCTGGGTATCGGTTATGATGTTGAAGGAGAGCTGTTCGATCCGCTCGAGCTCTGACTCAATGGCAGATGAGGACAGGTGCAGAACCTGGGATGATTTGAGGTACAGCTGCTCGTCGTAGATGGAGAACGCATACTGCTGGACGATGACGGCGAAGGTAAATGCCATCGCAACGATCAGGCTGATAAGAAGTGAGAGTTTGTTTTTGATTTTCATATTTTTATAGATGGCACTCCATTTTTGCACGGCAACGTCTCCTTGTGCTTGACCTTGAAATGTTGTGTACACATTATGTACCGGGTTGTAAACGCTGTCAATATTGTTATTGGGCAGTAAACCAGTGCAAGGTTTCAAGATACAGTCGGTTATTTAAACAAGATGGACGGTTATTTGGATTTATTTCGGGAGGCGTGCGGTACATAATGGTTCAGAGGGTAACAGCAGCCTTGGGGAGGTGTAAAGTACTATGTACAAGTTTGATTTTGGAACAGAAACACCGTGTCATGATCATATCAAAATAACGGCAGAGACCTTATATAGTCCAGAGCTTGGCTACGGCTTCCATTCCCTGTCTCCGTTATCCGCTGTGAACCGATTGGGGGAGCAGACGTTATCGGGAGATTTTGTAATCCCGCTGAATGCGACATTTCAAATCGATGTGCCGGATGGTCTGTACACCTTGCACCTGCTGATCGGTGATGCCTGGTTTGATACCGAAACCTCCATCCGGGGAACGGAAGGGCAGATGCTGCTGGATGGTTTGCGGACACAGGGAGGTCACTTTGAACGATACAGCGTTACGGTGCCGGCTGTCCAAGGCGCAATCATGCTGTCCTTTTCCGGCCGCGCTCCCCGGATTAATGCCATGGAGGTAGCAGCTTCCCCGCATGCCTGCCATTTGTTTCTGGCGGGAGATTCGACGGTGACCAACCAGCCAGCGGGCGGATTTCCCTACACCGGTTGGGGGCAAATGCTGCCTTCCCATATCAAGGCCGATGCTGCTGTTAGCAATTACGCGCGTTCGGGCCGAAGTTCCAAGAGCTTTATAGCTGAGGGGCTTCTGGATCCGATTCGGGAAAAGCTGAAGCCGCATGATTATATGCTGATTCAGTTTGGTCATAACGATCAGAAGCGGGACGAGGAGAGATATACGGAACCCTTTACCACATACAAGGAGTTTCTGAAAATATACATTGACGTTTGCCGGGAGAAGCAGGCCACTCCGATCCTGCTAACACCTGTCCATCGGCGTTATTTTGATTGCAATGGCAGGCTGAAGGACACGCACGGAGATTATATTACAGCTGTTCGGGAATTGGCGGTGGAGGAGCAGGTTCCCTTGGTGGATCTTGCTGCGCTGAGTTTGGATTATTTTAACCGACTCGGGCCGGATGGGACAAAATCGGTGTTTATGTGGGGAGCACCCGGTGAATTTCTGTTGTTCCCGCAAGGGGTGATGGATAATACCCATTTTCAGCAGCGCGGTGCAGTCAATGTGGCGGAGCTGGTGATTGGCGCTTTGAAAGGGCTTGGTCTTCAGCCGTTGTCTCTCTATTTGCGATAGCCTTTATTTTGCGGGGGATGATTCGTCATACAAGGAACTTTGGTTGTGAACAGCGAATTGGTTCTAATACCTTATACACGAGGAGAGATTACGGCATGTCAAAAGGCGAGAAACAATGGATCATCCCGGACGCTTACATTCCTCCTGTGAGCAGTGGAGAGCTTACCAGTCATGAGTCGGTCTGTGTCTTGAACTTAAGCGATCAGGATGTGGTGATTACGGTTCACGCTTACTTCGAGGATCGTGACCCCCTGCTCGGAATGGAAACAATCGTTCCAGCCCAAAGAACCAAGCACATACGGACCAGTTCGCTTGCAGCGGAGGATGGAGAAGGCATACCTTCGGGTGTTCCCTATGCGATGGAAGTAACCAGCAGTGCGCCTGTGTTTGTTCAGTACAGCCGTCTGGATTCGACTCAGGCAGAGAATGCCTTGATGAGTGTCATGGCGTATCCGATATCAACAATTTAATGTGAAAAAGGATATACTGCGAAGGATTTACAGCGATAAAACGAAAGAAGGACCGAGTACACACGGTCCTTCTCTTTACGTTGATATGAATTCAGTTTAAATAATGGCGTCTTTCGTCATTTCGTAGAGCGTAATGGAATCCTGGCGTATTTCCAGTGAAATCACCGTATCCTCTTTTTTGAAAAAGTAGACATGACCCAGCCGGTTATCCTTCAGTTCCGTCCATCCTGAATCCTGTATCTCTTGGATGTATCGCTCTGGCGTGGACAAGCCCTGCTCCCCGCCGATGCCCTTTACTTCATATTTAACGCCGTTGTCAATGTTGGGATTTTCGGATGAGGATATGGTCTCCAATAGTGCCGAACTTTCCGGGATGGGGTAAATCGCCATGAATGGAAGAGGTTGTGTACCCGTCGTACAGGCTCCTCATATTTAGGGGTACATCCGATGGGCCAGCAGGAATAAGGGTAACAACATGAAGGTGATAAGATATTTTCTCATGGGCATCGCTCCTTTCTATAATGAACGCAACAAGTCTGGAAAAAGTTGTGGGTGCATCCACTTTTCTAATTGAATGCTTCATTACCGAATGAACCAACGGCGTTATGCAGGGACAAGCGGGGACGGCATTATCTATGCCCGGGATTTTAGCGAATACAGGACGATAATGGGGGAGAGCATGGCAAACGACTTGCATCAGATGACAATTGAAGGGTGAGTATTCCGGTCACTAGCCTCTAGATACGAACGAGGGGAAAAATGTTAAAATAAACATCAGGCAGTTAGCTTGACGTTTATTTGTATGCTGCCCTGATGTTGCGAAATGAGAATAAATTAATACATATAACAACCACGGTAAGGTGATTTTGGATGATTGATGATGAGTCCCATATAACCGCTTACCGCCATACTTGGAAGAGAAGAACGTTTTTTCCGGCCATGATTTCCTGGGTGGGACGGGAGCATATTTGATGCAGGTCAGAATCTAGTAATCCAGTAATCTTTAGCAATCTAGTTATCCAGCAATTTAGTTATCCAACAAAGATCATAGGACAGCTTTCCCCATCAGTCGAAGAGCTGGCGTAGCACGACCCTACTTCATACGAGAATACGAGAGAACACGAGGTGATAATCATGAAGCCATTGTCAGTAGGAATTATCGGGACGGGGTTTGGTGGCCATGTTCATGCCCCCATCTTCTCGTTGCATCCGGGATTCGAGGTCAAATCGATTGCGAGTGTCTATCGGCAGCAGAAGGCTGAAGAGCATACGTGGAAGGGAATTCAGCATTACAGAAATTGGCGCGACATGCTGGAGAAAGAACAGCTGGATCTCGTATCCATTGCATCCTCTCCCAGCCAGCATTATGAAATGACGATGCTTGCGCTGCAATCCGGTCATCATGTCCTGACAGAGAAACCTCTCGGCATGAATGCGGAGCAAACATTGCACATGCTGACGGAGTCAGAACGGGTCAAGCGTAAAGCCTTCGTTAATTTTCAATGGAGATGGACACCAATCCGACAACGCATCAAGCGTATGATGCAAGGCAAAGAGCTTGGAGATATCCAGCATATTCAATATACAGGGAGCTTCTCTGGACATGCCGTGCTTGCGAATTCCTATCGTGGCTGGGAAGCGCGGCGTGAGGAGGGAGGGGGATTCTTGTTTGCAATCGGGTCCCATATGGTCGATTCCCTTCTATGGTGGATGGACGAGGAGATTACGGACGTGTACGGCGATTTGAGAACACAGATACCGACATATAGCGGAGACGACGGGCTTGAAGTCAGGGAAACGGACGATGCGTTTACCTTCATTGGGCGCTTCAGAAGCGGGGCCTCACTTGTTGCGAATGTGTTTTTTCCCGGAATCCGCGGAGCGGGCTGGAAGCTGGAGATCCACGGGACCAAGGGGACGCTGATGATGCGTAATGATGATACTCTTGAATGCAGCTTCGGCGGTTCATTTGAGAGAATCGATCTTGAGCCGGTTCATGCCCCGGCTAGCCTGGAAGCTCCGGCGGTGCATTACTATAATGGTTTTTATCAGATGGTCGATGGCATCTATAGCACCCTGGCTGGAAATCAAACCTTCCCGGATATTCCGACTTTCCTGGATGGCCACAAGGCACAAGCCGTTCTAGATGCGATACGTCTCTCGTCAGAGACGAACACCCGAATAAACGTTGATTATACCTAAGATAAGAGATTCGGCATGGATTAAACGGTAAACAGCAGGGAGGCGTGGATATGAGCCAACGACGTCTTCAAGTGGGAATGTGAAGTCAATGGACGGAAGAGAACTGGGAGGGCACGTACTATTCCGATGATGACAGGGATACATATATTAATAGTTGATTTCGGTGTTTTTTGATCGAATGGAGTGAAGAGTAACGCTATGATGAACCGGTGGGATCATTCGCTTATTAGGGGGAGGAGGAATCCTCGATGATTCAGAGTTTGATCGTTGTATTTCTGCTTACGATGGTTATTCATACGGCTGAGACCTTGTCTTACTCCGTCAGGTATGCGGGCGTGAAGCTGAACAAGATTGCTGTGGCGCTGTCGCTGACAGGGATTATCGTGCTGGTGTCCAGAACGTCCAACCTGATCCAGGCCCCGCTTACAGCCAAGTTTGTTGATTATGCACGAGACCATCCCACATTTGACGTGCTCTCTTATTTCAGGGCGATTCTGTTAGCCGCTTCAATCGGAACGATCATGGCCATTGCGCTGTTTCCGACCTTCGTGAACTTGTTCAGCAGAATTATCAGTAAGCTGGAGGTTGCCGGATCGATTCCGAAACTGGTCTCCAGCGTAACCATCGGACAGCTCAAGAATACAAGGCATTACGTCCGGAAGCCGAATCTGAAGTGGAGCCAGTTCCGGTACTTAGGGATACCTAAGCGATTTATATTCATGAATGTCGTGGTGACGGCTATTTATACCGTGGGCGTCCTGTCATCTTTGTATGCTGCCCATCTTGTTCCGCAGTACAGCACAACGGCGTCTCAAGCCTCCGGTTTGATCAACGGGATTGCCACTATTATTTTGACAATATTCATAGATCCGCAGCTTGGCTTGATCACAGACAAGGCTACGCGGAATGAAGAAGCCAGAGATCAGCTGGGCAAAGTGTATACGATGCTGATGGTTTCAAGATTTTTCGGAACGATGCTGGCCCAGCTTCTCATTATTCCCGCCGCTTATGTGTTAAGCGTGATTGTAATGTGGATCTAAGAATAAATTGCCCGAGAGTAAGAAGGAGACACGATAAAACATGATCACCCGTAAACGAATTATGCTGGAATCCGTACTGTTTGCAGCAGCGATATATGGCGGTTATTTATTGTTCATGGTACTGCAGGGGATGATTCAAACCCAAAGATATGTACCGAATCTGGATGAAATCCGAGGGTACGAGCAGGCTGAATACCTCCAGACGGAGGTGGCTTTTGGCATGATCGAGCGGAACAGCGAATGGCTCGCAGTTACAGCCGTCGGAGGATTTATCCTATTGTGCGGGTTGTATGGAAGCATAAGATATATATGGGCAAAATGGCGTTCATGATGCCGACCTCATAAACAAAAGCCTACAGATTCAGATCAGCCCTGTTCATGGACAAACGTTCATGATCAGGGCTGTTTGGGTAGGGAAATGGATTCTAGCTTTTACCCATAGCTTGCTCATGGAATGAAGAGTAATATCCAAACCGTCATTAAAAAATGTGAATTTAAAAGAGTTAATTGGATGACCCAATTACCCGGAATATTGCGATAAAAGGGAAAAACTACCTGAATAAAGTGTTTGAAAGCGCTATTTTGATTCTTGACAGCCTTTTCAGTTGCGTTTATGCTAAACATGCGGTTAATTGGATGACCCAATTATCGTTTGCGCAAGAAGTGATAGAAAGGGTAGTCATATGACCATTAAGAAGATTAAATATCATCGGGTGTACGAGGATGTTATTGAGCAGATCAAGAATCTGATTCTGGAAGGAAATCTGACTCCGGGCGATGTTCTTCCGACGGAGCGGGAGCTGGCCCAATCTTTTGGCATCAGCCGCGGAACTTTGCGGGAAGCATTTCGTATTCTGGAGCGCGAAGGACTCATTGAAGCAAGACCTGGTGGCGGGCGCTTTCTGAGCAAGGCACTGGATGTAGCCGAGGATCGCAGCCGCATTCTGGACAATATCGAACGCGCTACCATTATTGAGTTATTAGAGGCGCGGGAATTGTTTGAGACAGGGATTGTGGAGCTGGCGGCTAAGCGTGCAACCGATGAGGATATTGCCGAGATCGAGGCTGCCTTCGAGAAGTGGGGACAGATCGATCAGGAGGCGGAGGATCGCTCGAAGCCTGACCAGGCCTTTCACTTGTCGATTGCCAAAGCAACGCATAACGTGGTTCTCGTCAATATGATTGAACTGCATATGGATTTGCTCCAGCGGACTCTGAGCAAGACGGCCCAAATTCCAGGGCGCAAGAGCGAGGTTTATGAGGAACATTTACTTATTATGCAAGCTATTAAGGAACGTGATCCGGTGAAAGCGAAGCTGGCTTTGCTGAACCATTTGAGCAGAGTCAAAGAAAACATACAGAAAAACTACATTCATGTATAAGAGGGGAGAAACTCGCCCCTTTTTAACACAAATTGGATAATCCAATTATCCAATGGGCATGAGTGAATATTTTGGTAAAGAGGGACTGCAGATGAATACAGACATTCGAATTCTATCACCCTGCGGCATGCTGGGGTACGGATTTCCTGAACAATCCTTCATGAACGGGATGGAGTTTGAGCTGCACGGCATCGTTGTTGATGCGGGATCTACGGATGGGGGACCGCATAAGCTGGGCGCCGGTGTATCGATCGTCAGCAAGCGTGCGGTGAAGAAAGACCTGGACATTATGATCACGAATGGATTGTCCCGGAAGATTCCCATCATCATCGGCTCGGCAGGCGGCTCGGGAGCTCAGACCCATGTGAACTGGACGCTCGATATCATTGATGAAATCTTGGATGAACGGGGCCTGCAGGCCAAGGTCTCTGTCATATGGGCAGATTTTACTCAGCAGGAGATCCATCAGGCGAAGGAGGAAGGACGCATTAAGGCACTGAGTCCGAATATTCCGCCTCTGACGAGCGAGTTAATTGATTCGACGAACAGCATCGTTGCACAGATGGGACACGAACCTATTGTGGAAGCGCTTAAACAAGGTGTGGATATCATCGTTTGCGGCCGTGCTTATGATCCTTCTCCGTTTGCCGCGATTGGGATTTATCATGGCAAGGACCCGGGGCTTTCCTATCACCTGGGCAAAATATTGGAATGCGGCGCTTTATGCGCGGAACCGGGAACAACGAAGGATAGCATTCTCGGCACGATAAGCGACGATTCGTTCACCGTTCAATCACTTAATCCTGACCGGAACTGCAGCCCGACGAGTGTTGCAGCACATACCTTTTATGAGAAGGAGCATCCCTACATTCTGCACGGGCCCGGATTTACGCTCGACCTGGAGCATTGCCGATTCGAGGAAGTGGAGAAGGGCGTCGTTCGCGTAACGGGCAGCCGCTTCCTTCCGGCTGAGAAATACTTTATTAAGCTGGAAGGAGCAAGACGAGTAGCTTACCGGACGTTCGTTGTTGCGGGGATCCGAGACCCGATTCTCATTGGAAAGCTCGAAGAGGTTGAGGACTATGTCCGCAATCAGGCCAGGGAATATTACCGGGAAATTCCGGAATCGGATTACCAGATTCAATTCTATAATTACGGCAAGAACGGCGTTCTCGGAAGCAAGGAGCCCGAGTCGTTCACCGGACACGAGATTGGCGTCATGTTTGAAGTGGTGGCCAAGACGCAGGAGCTGGCGAACAGCATCTGTGCAACGGTTCGCTCTACGTTCCTCCATTACGGATACGATGGCCGCAAATCAACGGCGGGGAACCTGGCATTTCCATTCGCGCCAAGCGATATCGAGTTCGGTCCTGTCTATGAATTCTCCGTGTACCACCTGATGGAAATGAAAAATAATGCTTTTCGGATAGAGCATCGATAAGGAGGATCAAACTGTGACTCAACTCGGCGATTTGGCGAAGGTGCTGCGAAGTAAAAACTCTGGCCCCTTCGAAATTACATTAGACGTGTTGTTTGATTCCAAGGAGCAATATGACCAAGTAAAACAGTCCGGCCGCATTACAAAACGGACGATATGTGAGTTGTATCAGATTCGGGAGGAGCAGATTCATCACCTGGTATTTTTCGATCAGGCGCTGGGCTTCAAAATTACGATGTCGCGGGATATATCGTCTGGCAGCGTTGGCGACCGCGATGTGTATGGAGCCCAGCAGCATGCACCTCTCATGAAGCTATCCATCGATTATCTGGAGGAGGGATAAGCCATGAAGGTGTTAAGACGCTTAAGGCAGGATTGGGTGCTGTACGCGATGCTGTCGTTACCTCTTCTCTACTTTTTTATCTTCCACATCATTCCGTTATACGGCATGAAACTCGCCTTTCAGGACTATCGGATTCTGGGAGATCATGTATGGGTAGGATGGAAGCATTTCAAGACACTCTTCAGTTCGCCTGCCTTCACAAGCGTACTGCAGAATACCATTATCATCAGTTTGATGAAGATCATTTTTGTCTTTCCGATTCCGATCATGCTATCACTTCTTATTAATGAAGTACGAAGCTCCAAATACCGCAAATATGTACAATCCGTTGTCTATCTGCCCCATTTTCTGTCCTGGGTCGTGATTGCCGGGATCTGGATCAGCCTCCTGAATCCTGCAGACGGCGGAGTCAATCTGATTGCGAACTTCTTTCAACTGCCATCCATCGATTACATGACAAGTAAGGAGCATATCCGCTGGGTGCTGGTATTCTCCGAAATCTGGCGAAGCGCCGGCTGGGATTCCATCATCTATCTGGCAGCTATTATGAAGATCAGCCCAGGATTGTATGAAGCAGCCAAGATCGACGGAGCAACACGGCTGCAGCAGATGAGGTTCATCACGCTTCCTCATTTATACAGCACAGTTGTAACCGTCTTCATTCTGAATCTGGGCTTCTTCATGAATGCTGGTTTCGATCAAGTATTTAACTTTATGAACGATTCCGTCATTAGTGTCGTGGACATTCTGGACACTTATGTATACCGAATCGGTATTGGGAACGGACAGTTTGCTTATGCAACCGCAGCCAGTCTGTTCAAAGGCGTCATCGGTATCGTCCTTATCCTGGGTACGCATTTCATATCGAAGCGCTTCTCGGGTAAGGGCGTCTGGTAAAGGAGGGATTTACGATGAGACGGCTGGAGATTTCTAAAATTGTCATTTATCTGATGTTGTTTGCGTTCACGCTCATGGTATTGGTTCCTCTCCTGCATCTGCTGGCGCTGTCTTTAACAGACCCTGGCAAAGCCCATCTGATGGGTGGACTGGATATCATCCCCAAGGGATTCTCTACAATAAACTACCAACTGCTATTGTCCAATCCTTTGATCACGGGCAGTATTCTGAACTCGGTCTGGATCACCGTTGCAGGTACGTTTCTCAATCTGCTGCTGACCTCCATGGCAGCTTATGTGCTGGCTAGAACCGAATTCATCGGCAAAAAATTCGTGTTGTTCTTCCTTATCGTCATTATGGTATTCGAGCCGGGCATGATTCCGGAATACCTGCTGGTGAAGGATCTTGGACTGATGAATACGCTAACTTCACTGATCCTGTACAAAGCGATCAACGTTTACTATCTCTTTATACTCATGCGGTTCATTCAGGACATTCCGGAGGAAATTCTGGAGGCCTCCCGCATTGACGGTGCAGGTCACTTCCGGTTGTACAGCCGGATTATCCTGCCGCTGTCCAAGCCGGGGCTGGCGACATTGGGCTTGTTCTACGGCGTGTATCACTGGAATGAATATTTCAGAGCCACACTCTACATTTCAGACCCGAGTAAATGGCCGCTGCAGGTCGTGCTCAGACAGTTTGTTGTACGCAAGGACAATACGTCGCTGATCGGCAACCAGAACATGTTTGACAGCTCGATCAATTTTGATTTTGCTTCCCTGCAGGCGGGTACGATCATGATTGCGATTGTACCGCTGTTGTTCCTATATCCGTTCATTTTGAAATACTACGCAAAAGGCGAACTGGAGGGAGGGGTCAAGGATTAAGCGGGGAAGGGCAGCTTATTGAAGGCATTGATGTTCAAATTCAAAAAAGGGGAGAAAGATGAACATGAAAAAATTAAGCCTGTTATTAATCGTTGCCATGCTGGCCATGGTCATGTCTGCATGTACCTCAAACTCGAACTCGCCGGGAGCGGGTCAAACAGAGCCTGGGACCACCCAGCCTGATGGAAGCGGCGATCCGGTTACGCTGAAGATTGTGTACAAGGATGAAGGAACGGCTAACCCCGTTTCCGTTAAATTTTTCGAAACCTTGGAGAAATCCCTCGCTGAAGATGAAGGCTTGAACGTGAAGTTTGAGCTTGTAGACCTCGCGCAGGGCAGTTATGCGGAAAACCTGAACCTCCTGCTCTTGGGCGGAACCATTCCGGATATCATCTACTTCCAGGGCGGAGACCAGCAGATTGCCGATCAAGGTCTGCTGGAGGATCTGACGCCGTATATTGAGAAATCTACCTACATTAAAGAGATCATGGAACCGCACAACCAAACACGGATGGCAAGTTATCCGTATCTGCTGTGGATTAAACCTCTTGCACCTAAGGCACCGGTTGTTCGTGCCGATTGGTTTAATGCCATGGAGAGCTCCAAGGCCTTGATGGAGAATCCGACAGTGGACAATTATTACGCCTTCTTCAAGGAACTGGTGGAGAAGAAGCCGGGTGAAGGCAAGCCGAGTTACGCGCTGACGGCAGCAGGCGATATCGCCGAGATCAACTTCATTTTCAACACGGCATTCGGTCTGGATACCACTTGGCTTAAAAAGGACGATGGAACTTATGAATACTCCAAAGTCTCTCAAAACGAGAAAGAAAAACTGACTTTCTATAACAAGCTTTATAAGGAAGGACTGCTTGATCCGCAATTCATTACGAAGCAGTGGGATACGAAGGAAGATGCCTTTTATAAAGGGGAAGCCGCGGTGATTACGGGGACAGCCGGCAAAATCATCGATTTGTATGATGGAAGAATGCAGGAACTGGGTGGAGATGACGCCAGCCTGATCGTGCTGCCGCCTGCAAAAGGCGAAGCGCAAGGATTCGGCGCCACCGACGTCACGAAGGAAGCAAGAGGACTTGCGATCTCTTCGCAGTCCCCGCATAAAGATGTTGCATTCAAAGTCTTTGATTACCTGGCAAGTCCAAAGGGCCAAATGCTGGACCGGCTCGGATTCGAAGATGAGCACTACAAGGTGGTAGACGGTGAGATTGAGCTGAACGAGAAATATTACAGTGAATGGTATGCACGTTTCTGGGAGCCAACCGAGATCCAATCGGAAACTCCTTTGAAAACGCCGCTCTTGGGCGAGCCGGGCACCGAATCGCTGAAAATGGCTTCGGATTACTACACGGAAGACAACAACTTCATTATTCCTGAGCAGTTCATTGCGAACTGGGATGCCATGAACAATCTGTACAAGGAATATTCAACCGACTTTATTACAGGCAAGAAGGACTTGTCCCAATTCGATCAATTTGTTGAGGCCTGGAACGCTGCTGGCGGAGCAGAGATTACGAAATACGCTAACGAAAACATCAAGTAAGGAGCTTATAACTATGACTTCGTTTCGTGACCGAGTAAGAGGCGTGGTGATATCCACCGCGCTTGGAGACGCAATGGGAGCTCCCATTGAGAAATTGACGTACGAAGAAATCAAGTCGAAATACGGACGCGTGGAATCCTTGATGACAAGATGGCATAAGATGGATCTTCCTGCCGAGGTCCGGCTTGGCCGGGTAAGAGGGGACGGGATTGTCACGGATGATACCCTGATGACGATTGCGCTCATGAATGTGTATCTTACCGAGGGCCGACATCTGGACGCCTATGATATGAGCAATGAATTCGTGAAGGAGATTGCGTTCCGCAAGACGTTTGTCCCTGAACTGAATGAGGAAACGCTCATTATAGACCGATTGTTTTATCCGGAAAAATACATCTTCATGCGTCATGTGCTGGCGAATTGCGACCCGAGAGAGGGCGGCATCGGGAATATGGTGAACTGCGGGGCGGCGATGTACATCGCCCCGATCGGGATTGTCAATGCGGGCCATCCGAAGGCGGCCTATGATGAAGCCATCCTCTTTGCGATGGGTCATCAGAGCAGCTATGGCCTGGAAGCGGCTGGCGTCCTCGCGGCATGCGTCGCGAAGGCTTTTGAGCCTGGGGTGAGCGTGGATGATATTATCGGCACGGCCATCAGCCTGGCGAAGGACGGTACGAAAGCTGCCATACAGGAGCTGACCCAGGCTGCCCGAGAACTGCGGCCGGAGCGGGACAATATGGACAAGGTGATCGAGGTGCTGCAGGCGATCATGCTCAAATATTCCCCGATGGGCGATGACGTTAGCCGTCATATCGACAAGGTTGGCGTTCCGAGCAATCATTATACGCCAAGCCGCCTGTGGTCGATCGAAGAGCTGCCCATGGCGCTTGCGTTCATGGTTCTGAATGAGGGGGAGTACTATCGTACGATCCTGGACGGCGTTAACTCCGGGCGTGACACGGACTCGATCGGCGTCATGGCCGGGGTGATCCTTGGGGCGATGCATGGCAGCGAGGTCATCCGCAAGGAAGATATCGAGCAGCTGAACAAGGTGAACCGTCTTGATCTGTGCGCCGTTGCTGACGAATTCAGCATGGTTGCCGCCAAAATCATTGAGGATGACCTTCGAATCCATGAGATGAGGAAGAACGTTGTTCAACACGAGCTGTAGCAATAAGAAATCATGCGAGGCTGACATTTTTTTGAATTAACCATTTGTTTTGGAGAAATGCAGTGTTCTTCTTCCGCTCCCGGATTTCTGCGATAAAAATTTGGACTCAAGGAAACTCGGGGGCAGTAGAGAACGAAAGAATGCGGTGGAACACACAAAAAATTCATGTTTCAACTTTGAATGCGCAGAGGCTAGGAGGGAGAGTTAATGATACCTAAACAGTATGTAGAGACGGTATATGCAGGATTTATCGGGATGAACATCGGCATAAGGCTCGGTGCCCCCATCGAACCGGTTGCTTGGACATATGAGCGCATCCGGGATGTTTACGGTGATATTCGGGATTACGTGAAGCCGTACAAAACCTTTGCAGCAGACGATGATGCGAATGGTCCGGTGTTTTTCATTCGTGCGCTGTATGACGATGCGACGGACCGCGAGCTTGAACCGGAGGATGTGGGAAAAGCTTGGCTCAATTATGCAAGGGAAGGCATCGGCATGTTCTGGTGGGGCGGCGAGGATATCAGCACCGAGCACCGGGCTTATGTAAATCTGCGCAAAGGCATTTCGGCCCCGCGCTCGGGCTCCATCGAGGTGAACGGGACGGAGATGGCTGAGCAGATCGGCGGCCAGATCTTCATTGATTCATGGGGGCTTCTGTTCCCGGGTCGGGCGGAGAAAGCGGCAGATTATGCGGAAAAAGCAGCCAGCGTCTCGCATGATGGCAACGGGCTGTATGGCGCACGTTTCATGGCAGCATGCATTGCCAAAGCATTTGATGCTTCATCGATGGATGAGATCATCGCTGAGGGACTCCGTATGATCCCGGATGACTCAACCTATGCACGTGTGGTGCATGCGGTTATGGATTTTCATCGGGAGCATCCATCCGATTTTCAGGCTTGCCGTCAATACTTGGAGGATCACTGGGGATACGATAAATATACGGGTGTATGCCATATTATCCCCAATGCAGGCATATGCGTGCTTGCTCTGCTGTATGGCGAGGGGGATTTTGCGCGCACGGTAGAAATCGCGTCCATGTGCGGCTGGGACACCGATTGCAATGCAGGGAATGTGGGAAGCATTCTGGGTGTGTACGGCGGCTTAGCCGGAATTCCGGATCATTATCGCAAACCCATCAATGACTTCATTGTCGCTTCCAGCGTTTCCGGGTACTTGAACCTGGTGGATTTCCCCACTTTCGCCAAAGAGCTCGCATTGCTGGGTTATCGCCTGAATGGGGAGAAGGCACCGCAGGAATTAGTGCAGAGCGTGAAGCAAGGTGAAGTGTACTTCGATTTTGATCTGCCTGGATCAACCCATGGCTTTCGGACAAGCAACCCGTTCAAAACGCCGGTTGTGCGCCATTCCAATCAACGCGGATGCGATGGAAGAGGGTCGCTTGAAGTTGTTTTCGACAGACTGGTTGAAGGCGACAGCAGTAAAATCTACTATAAACCGTTCTACCGCCGGGCTCGTAATTTAATGAGTGAGAAGTATAACGCCTTACCTTTGCGCCGCTTGCCTATAGCGGTCAGACCGTATCTGCGCGAATCTACGTGGACCAGTGGGAAGGCGCGCCAGTGACCTTGACCCCTTATGTTCGGAACACCTATACACAGGAGGACCAGATTCTGCAGGCGGTTACCCCGGTGGGCGGAGAATGGAATGATATTCAATTCGTTATTCCGGATACCGAAGGCGCTATGATCGATGAGATCGGATGGATACTGGAGAGCCCTTCGCCGCTCTTGAATCGTGCCATCGGAAGTCTGTTCATCGGACAGGTCCGTGTTACCGGCTCGGCGGAATACAAAATTGATTTTGCTAAACAGGCCAAAGAATTCGCTTCCATCACACCATTCTCTCACCATAGAGGCAAGTGGGAGCTGCGTGATGGAGCGCTGCATTGTACAGCAGAAGGAGACACTTCATCCTATTCCGGCAATTATTATGCCGGTGATACCGTGGTTGAAGCGACAATAAAACCGATTTCCGGCACCAGCCATTGCCTGATTACAAGAGCGCAAGGCGTGATGCGGCATTATTTGGCCGGTTTTGACGGTCCGAATTCTGTCTCGTTTATTAAACAGGACTTCGGGACCAAGCGCTTGATTACGGCCAGATATGATTGGGAGCTGGGCGAGGAATATCGTTTAAAACTGGTGTCTGAGAAGGATCGCTTCATCTTGTATATTAATGGAGATAATGTACTGGAATGCAAGGAAACGGCCTATGCTCATGGTATGTTTGGCTTTGGCTGTCTGGAGGATGGCGAGAACGAGATTAAGGATGTTCACGTCCGTACATCAGGGCAGAAGTCGGTTTAGAAGAGAGGAGCGGGGTATCTTTGCGTAAGCTGGTTGTCATTGGAAGCATTAATATGGATGTTGTAAGTAATGTGAATCAGTTCCCTCAGCCGGGGGAGACCATTCATAGCAGCGGAACGTCGTTTTTTCCTGGAGGCAAAGGTGCGAACCAAGCGGTGGCGGCTGCGTCGGCAGGTGCAGATTGTGCCATGTTGGGTGCGGTTGGTCTTGATCCTTTTGGTGATACCTTGATTGCTTCGCTGGAGGATCGCCAGGTCCGGGTTAAGTCCGTGCTCTCCAAGGAAGGCACCTCAGGCATTGCGATGATTACCGTCAACAAAGAGGGTGAGAATTACATCGTCCTGTCCGAGGGAGCCAATGGGCGTCTGACCGAAGAGGATGTTGCGTCTGAGGTGAATTGGGATGGAGTATACGCGGTGCTGCTGCAGAATGAAATTCCGTGGCAGACGACGCGGTACGTCATTCACTCGGCCAGTAAGGCCGGTGTCCGCGTCTGGCTGAATCCGGCACCTGCGAGAAGTATCCCCGAAGAGGTATTTCCGCTGCTGGATACGCTGATCGTGAACGAGACGGAAGCAGGAGTGGTTAGCAGCTTGAGAGTAGATGACGCGGCTTCTGCCGAGATGGCAGCCGATTGGATCATAGCCAAGGGTACCTCAAGCGTCATCATTACGCTTGGCGAACAAGGCTGCTTCTATGGAAACGCACGCGGGGAGCGCGTTGCCGTTCCGGCTTATCGCGTGAAGCCCGTCGATACCACGGCAGCAGGAGATACCTTCATCGGCGCTTATGCTGCTGCTTGCACCGATGGTATGGACACAGAGGAGGCACTAAAGTTTGCAACCGCGGCGGCAGCCCTGACGGTGACCCGTCCTGGGGCGCAATCTTCCATTCCGACCAAGGACGAGATACTGGCTTTTATGGATAAGTAATGTTCATGCTGTGTAAGAGAGAGGGCGGTTGGATGCCTTCTCTCTTTTGTTTTTTTCACCTCTTTGGTGCCTGAAGCACGAGAAGGTGTCAAATGTCGGCGGCGCCTGATCACTATAATAAAAGATATGGTGACGATCGCTCGGTGTATCGCCATACGTATAAAATAACGGTTAACGCATGGCTGTTGTCAAGGCATCTGTGTTGCAGGGAAGCTAATGAAACTGCCCGACATGTTCTGCTGAACCCTTTCATATATGTAAGAGTGACGATAATGAATCTATGAAATGGGGTATCTGACTCATGGCAAAACAAAAAAGAGGCAAATCACTTTGGCACTTACCTACTCGCGCTCGCGGTACATGTCCCGTATGTAAAAGCACTCGGATTAAACTGTTGTATCCTCGTACCAAATCGGACGGCACTGCGCTGAAAGTATGCAAGCGCTGTGATGGCGCATCCCAGGAGCGAGTGGATGCAGCAGTGTAGCGCTAAGAGCTGCAAGTCCCTTTGAGGGAGCCCGGCTCCGCTGATAGCTGCAAGTCCCTTTTAGGGGACTTGGAAGCTCGAGTCCAGCTCAACCCGGAGGCTTATTCACGTGTAACGGGCAAGCCTCCCCTCTCGTTGAATAACTCTGCTTTCCTTGCGGCTCAGGGATTATTTGGAATATAATAGTTTTACAATATGAGAGCATAGACCGTTTCCACGTGAGGCGGTCTATGCCTTTTTACACGGATTGAAGCGTGCTCTGTTTTTCGCATTCGGCCAGATCATGGGATATGTGGGAGATAGATGAACATGTGAACGTGAGCGTGAACAAGTAACACCATATTAAACCAATGGCGGTGAATTTAATGTTGGAGTTGCGGTTGAAGGAGTACATAAGGGAGCATAAGCAGCTGATGGATGATTTGGCTATCGTTCGAGATCTGGAGCTGTCGCAATGCTACATTGCGGCAGGCTATATTCGAAATTACGTGTGGGATATCCTGCATGGTTTTGAGAGAACCGACCGTCATACGGATATCGATGTTGTATATTTCGATCCCGATGATGTGTCGGAAACACGGGATATCGATTTGGAACAGAAGTTAAGAGCAGCGACAAAGAATCCGAAATGGTCAGTCAAGAATCAGGCCAGAATGCATGTCAAGAATGGAGATGAGCCGTACAGCTCAACCCATGCAGCGTTAACCCAATGGCCGGAGACAGCTACAGCGATTGGTGCAAGACTGAACCGCGAAGGGGAGCTTGAGCTCTGCTGCCCTTACGGATTGGAGGATTTATTCGCTTTAAAGGTTCGAAGATGCCCGAATTTTCATAAGCGAAGCTATTATTTGGAGCGTGTCCGGAAGAAACAATGGAAGAATCAGTGGGCACGGTTAACAATACTCGAAGTTTAGAGGGGGAGAAGTTCTATGGATCCCGTCCCTATCCATCTGGGGATCTGGAGTCAAAAACCCCTTAATGAGCAATATAGGATATCCGGTATTGAAGGAGCGAATTTAGTGTCCGGATCGGATGAGAACACGGAAGCGGCACTCCTTTATCATACCTTTGTAGCCAGCCGACCAAGCGAAGCGGGTAGCGGAGATGATCCGCTGCCGGGAATTTTTAAGTTATGAGAATAACGGAGTTGCCACGCACTTCAGTGCACTGTTTACATAGAAAGAGCGGCAAGGGCAAGGAATTGGGAGAACGCTTGTGGAATTTGTAAAGAGGTGGGCTCTGGAGAGGGGCGACAATGTGCTGCTGACCAGCGGGAACAAACCCGAGCGCAAGCGTGCCCATACGTTTTATGAGAAAATGGGGTTTCTCCATCGGGACTCCGGTTTGTGAAGACATTATAACAACATGATTGAGGGGTCTGTAGCATGGAAACATTCAATCACGCGCGTGAGAAGGAAATATTGTATCACGAGAAGTTTTATGAAGCGGCCGCCTTGTTTGAGCCGGGCAGCTGGTTAGCACGCCCCGTCCAGACGGTTATGGATCATCTGGAGTTGTTGCCTTTTCAAAATATGCGAGTGCTGGATCTGGGCAGTGGTGTCGGTCGTAACAGCATTCCGATTGCACAGCGAATCCAACCTTCAGGCGGTAAGGTTCTATGCGTGGATTTGCTGCCCTCGGCAGTGGACAAGCTCCGGCAGTATGCTGCCTCCTATGGCGTAAGTTCCAGCATTGAGGCACTGGCAGCGGATGTGCAGCATTATGACATCGCGAAGGATACCTATCATTACATCATTGCCTGCTCTTGTCTTGAGCATATGAGCTCGGAGGCCGCCTTTGTATCCAAGGTCAAACAAATGCAAGCAGGAACCATGGATCGGGGAATTCATTGCATATTAATGAGTACGGAAGTGAAGGAAATCGATCTGGAGACCGGTGTGGAGGAAGAGGGGTTAATCGAGTTGAATTTATCCGCTGACCAAGCCTTCTCTATCTTTTACGAGCTGTATCCAGAATGGGAGATTTTAATGAAGCGCCAAGTACAGCAGGACATTCAAGAGGTGAAGGACGGAAGGGACGTCCTCTTTCGAAGCCAGTGGATTACGTTCATTGCCAGAAAAGGAGTGTCGTGACCATGGAGAAATATACGCATCTCGGCGTTTATGGTGTTCTGATCCAGGATGATCATATTCTGCTGATCCAAAAAGCAAGAGGGCCTCACAAAGGGAAGTGGGATTTACCTGGAGGTTCCATTGAATTTGGAGAGGAGCCGGAGTTTACGCTGAAGCGTGAATTTATGGAGGAAACCGGACTGTCTCCGATAAAAGGCAGTATTCGCACAGCCATATCCTATACCATTGTGTATCAGTATGCCGAGAATCAGATGGAAGAGCTGCATCACATCGGCATCATATATGATGTGGAGCTGCCTGATGATCAAGCTGTTATTAAGGCAGAAGGGGATGGACAGGATTCCTTAGGAGCCAGATGGGTTCCGCTTGAGTCGCTGAGTCTGTTACCGTTAACGCCATTTGTTGAGATGATGATGGAGTCGGTATTGATTGAAGAAGCCGAGGGGGAAGCATGACAACCTTATATTTTGTGAGACACGCAGAATCCCCGTATAGCGAAGGGAAGGAGCGGTCCCGCGGATTGTCCGTACAGGGTGCAAGCGATGCCGAGCGAGTTAAGGGTTTGCTGCTGGGAGAGGGTATTGGGGTTATCGTATCCAGCCCTTATCAGAGAGCGAAGGATACGGTACAGCCATTGGCGGATGCCCTGGGTTTACCGATTACGGTGCTGGAGGATCTGAGAGAACGGAAGATCGGGGATTTCCAAGGGAACTCATTTACGGATGCCAAAAGGAAACTGTTTAACGAACCCGATGCCTGCTTCCCGGAGGGAGAATCCAGTAAAGATGCGCAAAGGCGTGCAGTCCAGGCAATGGAGGGAATTCTGGATACGTACAAAGGCAAGAATGTCGTGATGGGTACTCATGGGGACATTATGACATTAATGCTGCACCATTACGATCAGCGGTTCGATTATGAATTCTGGCAGGGAACGAGTATGCCGGACATATACCGAGCCGAATTTGAAGAGGGAAAACTCGTGAACATATCGCGGCTATGGTGTGAAGTCTAACAAGAAGCTCAAGTTGGTCCATAGTATATTGAATGTACAAAGAAACCGTTTCTTTCGTAAATAGTGGGTCGGAATTCCATTTTACCATAAGATGAATTCAGGATATTGGAGGGCAACAGCGATTAGAGGAATGCTTCGTTCCGCAGCGGCAGCGTACTCATAACAGACAAAGGGGCCTCCCTCAGGTCAAGTGACTTTTGGGATACCCCCTCTGCTTTTATAAAAATAACAGCTTAACTAAATTCCTTATGTAGAATAGACGAATAAAAAATAGACGTTATACTTTTTAGAATTTGAAAATATTGATGGTCTTCTGCAGTTGGAAGACGGCATTATTCATCGCTTCGGCTTCCTCAGCCATCTTCTGGATAGACGAAATCCCTTCGTTCATGGAAGCAGATACCTAGCTACTGTTCCTGCAGCGGATTGCTAGCGTAATCGCAGTATATGTTCTGAATGGCCGAAGAGATGTTCTGCGCACTCTCCAGCATGGACTCGCTCTCCTTGGAGAAAGCTGCGATCTGCTCCGAAATATACTGCACGCTGTTTACAATCTGCATGAACACCAGCTCCGCCTCACGGATCATCTCGGTTTGCTGCCGTACGACTTCTTCATTGATCTTAATATTCTGTGCTGCATGTTTGACATCCGATTCAATGCTCCGTACCAGATTAAATACCTCGCGGGTGGAGGAAGTGGATTCCTCGGCCAATTTACGGACCTCTTGGGCAACAACGGCAAAGCCTGCACCATGCTCGCCGGCTCTGGCCGCTTCAATGGAGGCGTTCAAGGACAGCAAGTTGGTCTGATCGGCAAGCTCGGATATGGTTTCGGTGATTTTGGTAATCCCTCTGGCGCTCTTGGCCAGTGCATCGATGGATTCCGAGACTTTTCCGGTGGCGTCGATATTTCGCTGCATCCCCGCGGATTGTTTGGCTACGGAATCTCTTCCTTGCTCAACGAGTCCCAGCGTTTCGATAGAACGGGCGTTCATTTCATGGGTGGAGTGCGTATAATTGCTGACCTTCTCTTCGATTTCGCGGATGGAATGCGTCATCTCCGATACGTCCTCCGAGATTTCGTTCGCACCGACGGCCAGCTCGTTGGAGGAGAGGGATACTTGATTCATCACTTGAATAAGCTCCTGATTTTTATTCGAAATGCTTCGGCTTGATGTCATTACCTTGCGGGTAATGTCCGAGGTTTCCTGTAAAATTTTGCGAAGCTTGTCCACCATGCTGTTGAAGGTTCGGCTTAGATCGTTCATGCCTCCAACCTCTTCTACCTGGAAGGTAAAGTCGCCTTTGGCGATTTTGGCAGAAACGCTGGAAATTTCGGCGAATGAATTCGTAAGCGTTTTCTCAATAACGCGAGAAAGAGGAAGGGTAAGTCCAATTAAAGCCAAGACAAGTACCACGCCAATGATTGCTTTGCCCATTAGAATAAACGCAAGCAGCATTGGAACCGCAAATAAAGCGGCAATAAGATAACAGGCTGCAGTAATTTTTTGTGAGATTGGGAGTCTGTTGAACCATGCCATAAGAATGAGTCCTCCTCGACAACATAGGATATATTTACCATGATTATAGCATCGCCGGGCTGAACTAGATATAACGAATTGACAAAAAGTGTTGAAATGGGTCGAAAGAACTGATGTTTTGGAAGGGGAGGGGAAGCGCAGCTAACTAGCCAACAGACAAATCCCCTCTCGTTGCATAGATACGCAGCAATATTATTTTACGGCACGGAATAAGGCGGAAGCGAGATAATCGGTGTTATCCAGGATCATCCGGTCATGCTTGAATAACGTTTCCCATAACGTTACATCAAACAGAAGTCCTTTATCGCGCTGCTCAAATGTATCCAGATGACGTGTTTGCTCTTCCTTCAATTGTTCGTTGAAGTGGTTATACTCCAGAATTTCCTCCTGCTTAAAACCGCAAGCCAGCAAGGATTGTGCCCATTCTTCCCGCAGCATCAGATTCGGAATCCCGAAGAATTCCAGCAGCTCCTTGAGCTTTGGCTCAGGCATTGGCTTATTCAGCAGCAATTCTCTGTCCAGCAGAACGCCTCCTTGATCCAGAACGCGATAATATTCAGGGAGTGATCTCGACGTATTCGTGAATACGGTGACTGATTCGGCCATAATCAGATCAAACTGGTTGTCTTCAAAAGGCAGCTCGCACACATCAGCCTGCAAAAATTGCACGTCCATTTTCATGGCTTCGGCTCTGGTGCGTGCTTTTTTAATCATATTCTCATTGAGATCTATGGCCGTGACTTGATAGCCCATCTCCGAAAGATGGCATGCTGTCCTGCCTGTTCCGCAGCCAACCTCCAGAATACGACTGTTTGGCTCAATCGGATAATTCTTCAGCATTCTTAAGGTAGCCTCGAATCCGCCCGGATGCGCACTGCCCATACCTAATCTGGATAGCATTTGAATGTAGTTCATTTCATCTTCCCTTCTTCCTTGTAGTCAACATGAGGGTAATCGTTTATTTACCATATGATTAAGGTACGTTTGGGGTTTTTGCTGAATTAAATATTTTGAGCCCTTTTTTTCGGGAGCTATGAGAACTACTGGGGGAAATAGCCATGAAGAAGGAACCGATGGAGGCAGCAGAGCGTGTTATCCACCGTCATTATCCCGACTGTTTGCTAGCTGTGCTTGGCGGCAGCGCAAGCAGAGGAGAACATAACGAGCAATCTGATTTGGACATCGTCATCCTTGAGCGGGACGGAGATGAGATGCGGAGAAAGACCCTGGAAGCGGATGGATGGATTGTGGAATTGTTTATATTGTCTTTGTCATCCTATCGTGAATACTTCGACGAGGGCGTGATGGCAGCCAATCCGACATTGCAGCGGATCACAGCGGAGGGTAAGGTGCTGCGCTCGTTGCCGGAAGGAGAAGCAGTCCGCGCAGAGGCCCAGCATGATTTGAATTACGGACCGATGCCATGGATGCAAACCGATATTGATGAATACCGTTACATGATTACGGAATATGTGCAGGATTTGAAGAATCCTAAGCGGGATGGCGAGAAATGGTTTACGGTGCAAAA
Organism: Paenibacillus vortex V453; assembly: GCF_000193415.1. Taxonomy (NCBI): domain Bacteria; kingdom Bacillati; phylum Bacillota; class Bacilli; order Caryophanales; family Paenibacillaceae; genus Paenibacillus; species Paenibacillus vortex. Next base: position 650,807 of record NZ_ADHJ01000037.1, on the reverse strand, counting down.
GATCATGACGGTACTTTGCGAATTTGTACTTAGAGTGAATGGGGAATGGACAGGGGAAGGCAAGATGCTGTTTCGGCTGTTCCACCGATTCAGCACGGCATTGGGAGATCAATTGGAGGTTTCGCTTTCAGCGATGTATCGACAGGACGATCCCTCCCTCCTTCTGGCATTCACAGAGCAAGTGCTGAACCCGTTCGGGGGCATGCTTCTTGTGGGTTATGAGGAATAGATTTTGACGGGTGAGCAATAAGAGAGGTACATTAGCCGTGACGTTCGCCTTCCACGACCAATACAATAATCATGTGATTCGGTCACGTCATTCTTTAAATCCAGGAGGGATCTTCATGAGCGGAGTATATGGTGGTGGATGGGGTAATTCAGTAGGTATTATTTTGGTTCTCTTCATCCTGCTCGTAATTATCTCGAGTGCTTGGGTTTAATTCGTCAAGCTCTTGGAGCAAATCGCAAAAGCCCGGCATGCGCCGGGCTTTTGCCTGTTATATAGAAGTGATCACGGTCTTGGCTTGGCTGATGGACTGTGTGCAGACACGACTGCGGTCATGACAAGGTGACTGCTGTCCGATTGGATCGCATGCAAAAACGCATCTTCGAGGGATTCAAACACCTTGGAGATGGAGCCGTCCAACCGGCTGGCATAGTGAACGCTTCCGGCGAACGTTCCTTTTTCCTTAGCCCGATGCACCTCTTTATAGATAACATCCATGTAATGGTCTGTACCCAGTGGATAAAGGGCAAATTGGCTGGCTGTATCTATATCGGCATTCTTCCCAATCTCGCGATTCAAACGCTCCGAATCCTCTGACATATATACATCGGCTTCCGTATCACCAGGGCAGCCAATAGAATAAGTTCCGTTAAAGATGGTGTGCACACCGCTTGCTGCCGCATAAGCAAAAATCGCCCTCGTTACATCAAATACATGCTCCGCCCGTCCACGAATACAGGTGCTCACATCATCCGTCTGAATCCATACCTTCCCCGTGTTGACGGATTTCAGCGCGTCCATAATGACTTCCACAAATCGGTCAGTCATCGGAAACACCGAGAATCGGCATCCGACGATGCGACTGGTTCCACATGTTAGCTCACTCATTGTTGTTATCCTCCCCTATGATATAAATCCACGCAAAAAAACCGCACCCCGTGAAGAAAGTGCAGTTATGCCTACGTGAAAAAGTATAAACATAAATGCTACACTTCCCCACGCTAGTATGACCTAGATCGGGTGATAAGGGTTAACGGCAGCACGCCGTCTCTCAGCACATGGCACCCCTAGTACAGCCAACATGATATGCAGTTGGTTCCGGAACTATTGCCAGTTCAGGAAGACAAAGGTTTCTTGCTTGTGTTATTGTATCGTTTTGCCGGAAGATTTTCAATCATTCGATTTTTTTTTCGACATTGATCCAAATTGATGCAACCGATGAAAGACCAGACGCATCATAGTTATAGAGGGGGGGAGATGGCCTGGATGTCATACAGCGTTTAAAACAAAAAGAAGAGGCGGCTCTCCGGGAATTGATGGAACAGTATGGAGATTATCTGCTTCGCACGGCGGTATTGCTGCTGCGTGACCGTCAAGCGGCTGAAGAGGCCGTTCAAGATACCTTTATCCAGGCGTTCGAGAATATCGCTCAGCTTCGTGACGGCGACAAACTTCGTAGCTGGTTGACCCGAATTGCAGTGAATCGATGCCGGATGCGGCAGCGAAAATGGGATTGGCGTCATATTTTTCCCATGCCGAGGATGGACCAGCATGTAAACGAAAGTGTACCTGCCGTGGATGAAATGCTGGGCGTCCATTGGCGTGAGGCTGAAATGATCAAATCAGTGCAGCAGCTGCCCTATACATACCGAGAAGTGATGACGCTCTATTATTATAATGAGTTGGGTGTTCAAGAAATTGCAGCGCAATTGCAGCTGAATATAAACACGGTTAAGGCACGTTTAATGAGAGGGCGGCATAAACTCCGGCAGATTGTTGTCGAGAAGGGGGAGAGCGATGCGTAGCGAAGAACAGGAAATGGCCGAACAACTAAAGCAGGAGCTGGAGGAAATTCGATTCCTAGGCGCAGAGAAGGTGATTTCTCGCACATTTCCAAAATCCAGCCGCGAACGTTTGTCTTCCTTGTGGAATAAGGAAGTAGAAATTTCTGCTGCCGCAATTGGTTATTTTGGCGCAGCAGCGGCCGTTCTGCTGCTCGGAGGTTTGTTATGGAGGGAAGCAATTGTGAAACCTGCTGTTTCCGTGCCCTTGCAGGTGAGCAATGAACTGCTTGAAGCCGGGGGGAATTATTACTGGAAGGATCAGTACGAGAGGATGGTGGCCAGACTTGAAAATTCGGGTCAAGATTAAACACCTGGTGTTTGGGGTTTCGGGTTTAATCCTCTTTGTTATGATGGTATCTATGCTCACCCCTCGAATAGGGCTGCTGATTGCGGAGAAGCAGATTGAACAAGGCCAAGCTGAGGGGATAGCCAAAGTCATTGACCTTATTCATGAAGAAAGCAGCAGCAACCGGAAATGGGAGATGATCGAGAAGTATGTGATTGTGCCTAGAGCAACAGAGCTAGCTCATCGGTTTGATGTGTTTATTAGTCCGGGGTTCACCAGCACAGGAGGAAGCGCCGATCAGCAGATTCGTTTTACTGAGGATGAACGTTTGCCGCTGCTGAATCAATATGTGCTGGGAGCGCCAGCCGGAGAATATATGAAATATGCCGCAATAGACCTTGCGGAGCATTATTCGATGAATGGTGATGTGGAGGGAGCAGCGGATATATTGGAAACCGCTATCCAAAAGTTCGGGGATCTGAGCAGCGGATATTCTCCGGAGCCTGTTCTTTATTCCTATCAGCATGAATTGGTGCTGGAGCTTGCGAGCCTCTATGACAGGCTGGACCAGCCTGATCAGGCGGCGCTGCAATATGAGCGATTAGCGAAAGTCCTTTCTGGAGATTGGAAGGACATCCATAGTAAGGCCCTTTTATATCACTCGGAAATGCTCCTGCGTCGGGGGAGCCCCCAAGCCGCTATGGACGTGTTGAATCGGATATCAGAAGGGTCCGGCGGGAACTTTGCAAATTCGGATATCTCAAAACGGGCGAATCAGCTGAAAGGACGGCTGAAGAGGATTTTAGACGGAGAGACCTTGTCAACGGTAAGCGGAACCTTGCGAAATCGTGAGGGGGATCCGATTCCATTCGCAGGTGTATTTTTACGTAAAAACAACGATCTGAATCACAGTCTGCTGTTAAGCGAACCGTACCAAATGCTGACAGACGCGAACGGTCGCTATCATTTCGAGGGTGTAGAGCCCGGCAGGTATCAACTCGGCATTGGTTTGAATTATGAACAAATCAATGGCAGAACGTGGCCTGTAGAATCGGGGGATTGGGTGGAGGTCGCCCCGGAATCGACACGACGGATTGATGTCACGCTGCAGCCATTGATTCAATTGACAACTCCAGTAAACCATGATGAGATACGCGGCGACATGATCTATTTTGAATGGGAGGCTATACCCGAAGCCGCCTACTATAAACTGAGTGTTGGTATCGAATTTGGCAGCGGATCGATGATGACGGCGATGGATAACTATATTGAAGGGAATTCGCTGCGGGTTGCTGTTCAGGATCTGTATGATCTCAGAATCGGACTTTCCTACGAGGATCCGTATGATTGGACGACCGTTGCACCTGAGAGTGTGCTTGGTTACTCCAACCCAGAGGCTCCCTATTTCTGGTCGGTGGATGCTTACAAGGAAGACGGCACGAAGTTAACAAGCAGCAGCGGCTACCGGCTCAATGAGAGCACCATGGGTTATTTACCGTATTTCTTGTTAAAAGGTCGTGAATTGACGCCGGAGGACCAGCTGGTACTCGAACGTAAATATGATGAAGCGCTCGCGGCCTATAACGATAATGTGAGCTCGCATCCAGAAGATATTCACAGCTTAAGGATGAAACTCCGATTGCAACAGATCAAGGATCAGTTGTCCAAGGATGTAGATAACAGAAGTTCAGAGGAAACCTTATCCACCCTGCAGGAGATGATCGAACGGCATCCGGCACCAAGCTACCTGATGGATTTGACGAATTACTTCTATAATAATGAAGATTGGGACAGTTACAATCCGGCATTCGATCGGTACTCCTCTGTACGGAGCGAAAGCGAGGATCATTCCTATACCGATTCTCTCCACGCAACAGCGCTTATGAAGCAGGGCAGGCTGGAGGAGGCGGAGAGATGGTTTGCGCGGGTGATCCGACAGGATAAATCCCACCGTTTTATCGGCAATTACCTCGCCGTTCATATGCTGCACAGCGGTTCGCTGGAAAGCACGCTGCAATTGGCCCGGAAATATCCGGAGCGCATGATGTCAAGCGATACGGATTGGGCTGTTCTGGTGGAGCGAATGCTCGATCGAATCTGAGGGAAACTCAGGCTATACCGAGATACTGAAAGAGAAATTGCAATGGGGCATGAGCGGAGAGCGGGATGCCATTCAGTTGTGGACGCCGGGAGAGGACTTCCAAGAGATCAAGCCATTCCTTCAGGCCTTATTACATGTTGATTAAGTAGAGTCGCAGTTTCACTGCTGGATAAAGTGTCTGTATGAAAAAAGGCCGCCTATCCAAGTTATCAAAAACTTGGGTGGACGGCCTTTTCCGCTAAGGACTTAGCTGTATACTTTCACGCGATCTTCAATCGGCGCAAATTCTTTTTCGCCTGGTTCAGCAACCGGTTTACCGAAAGGCATTTGAGCGATCAGTTTCCAGCTCTCTGGAATGTTCCATTCGGATTTCACCTTTTCGTCGATCAATGGGTTATAGTGCTGCAGTGATGCACCCAGGCCCTCTGCCTCCAGGGAAGTCCATACCACGAATTGCAGCATGCCGTTGGATTGGTTGGACCATACCGGGAAGTTGTCTGCATACAGCGCAAAGTTTTGCTGCAGGCCTGTAACGACGTCATTGTCCTCGAAGAACAGTACTGTACCGTATCCAGCGCGGAATGCGCCCATTTTTTCAGCCGTGGATTTGAATGCTTCTTCGTTACCGACAACTTCTTTCAAGATGCCCTCGGTCAGGTTCCACAGCTTGTCATGCTGTTCGCCGAGCAGTACAACGACACGTGCGCTTTGGGAGTTGAAGGAAGACGGAGTGTACTTAACAGCTTCGTTCACAATTTCCTGGATACGCTCGTCCGAAATGACAGGGTCCTTGCTGATAGCATAGTGGGAGCGACGATTTTTGAGTGCAGTTGAAAAATCTTTAGACATAAGAAAAAACCTCCTGATGTAATGGTGTTGCATAAGCCTGATAAGAAGATGTCCTTTAATTCAGGTAAATATGCATTTTAGTGAAGCATTTTGCTCATAATCATTATTCCATATCAACTAACAATTTGTTAGAAATAGATATTTATGTTAGCATGTTAATATAATGAGTTGCAAATGTCAACAATTCAGAACGAAACTCAGAACTAAAAGTTTATCTTTAATACCCGCTTACTGAGAATTAAAACACTTATTTAAGGTCAGTCCTCTGATAGCTTTACACGATATGTCGAAACTTCATATCATGAACAAATCGTGAACAAATGATACGCAGATGAGAAAAATTAAATGATTTTGATTCTCAATTAGGGTTGTCGAGTGATAATGAGAGTGATATAATGCATATCAGAACGCAATTGATAATCAATCTCAGTGAGAAGCTGATGAGATTGCGGACTGTCGGATATTCAGAGACATACGCATAGAAGGAAGAGCCATGAAGATTAGATACTTATTTGCAGCCGTTGTGGTACTCTCCATAATCTCATTATTTATTGGAGTTAAGGACATTTCACCACTGGAACTGTTCTCCATGTCAGAACAACAACAACATATTATGCTTGTCAGCCGGATCCCGAGGCTTGTCAGTCTTATACTGGCAGGGGTCAGCATGAGTATCTGCGGATTGATCATGCAGCAGTTAAGTCGCAACAAATTCGTGTCACCGACAACAGCGGGTACGATGGATTCCGCGAGACTTGGAATTTTGGTTGCCATGCTGGTCTTCACAACAAGCGGTCCACTAATCAAGATGCTTGTGGCATTTGTATTCGCACTAGCGGGAACCTTCATCTTTATGAAGATCCTGGACCGGATCAAGTTCAAGGACGCCATCTTTATTCCCCTCGTTGGACTGATGTTCGGTAATATTGTTAGTTCGATAGCAACCTTCTTTGCTTACAAATATGATCTTATTCAGAATATGTCCGCATGGCTCCAGGGTGATTTCTCCATGATCATCAAGGGACAATATGAAATGCTATATATTAGTATCCCGCTTGTCATTCTGGCCTACCTGTTCGCTAACAAGTTTACGGTAGCCGGGATGGGAGAGGAGTTTGCAACGAACCTTGGTCTCAAGTACCGGAGAGTTGTGAACCTGGGATTGGTCATTGTAGCGCTGGTCACCGCATCCGTCGTTCTAACCGTCGGCGTGATTCCTTTTCTCGGTCTGATCATACCTAATATCGTTAGCCTGTATCTGGGAGACCACTTGAAAAAAAGCCTTTCGCATACCGCGCTGCTGGGGGCCGGATTCGTATTGTTCTGTGACATCCTTGGCAGGATCATCATTTATCCCTATGAGATTCCAATCAGCCTGACCGTGGGCGTCCTTGGAAGCGGTATATTCATTTTCTTACTGATGAGGAGAAAGGCTTATGACTTATAAAGCCAAAATCGGCCTGTTGGCCGCGGCGGCAATCATCCTGGTGGCAGTCTTTCTGTTCATTGATCTTGGCAGCAATTGGGACTACGCGCTTCCGAGAAGGATCAAAAAGGTGCTTGCTATTATTCTGACCGGCGGAGCCATTGCTCTGTCTACCACGGTGTTTCAAACGGTCACGAATAACCGGATACTAACGCCGAGTGTTATGGGATTGGATTCCTTATATATTCTTATCCAGACAACGGTAATCTTCGTCTTTGGATCGTTTACGCTGTACAAACTGGGCAGCAATGTGAACTTCCTGATTAATGTCGGAGCCATGATATTGTTTGCTGGAGTTTTATACAAAATACTGTTCAAAAGGGAAGGGAATAATATTTACTTCCTGCTGCTCATCGGTATGATATTCGGTACGCTGTTCTCCAGCATGTCCTCCTTCATGGAGGTGCTGATTGATCCGAATGAGTTCCAGTATGTGGCGGACAAAATGTTTGCCAGCTTCAACAACGTAAAGACGGAGCTGCTCATTCTTGCCATGATTGTGGTTGCTTTGTCACTTCTCTATTTTGCTCGATTCGCCAAGTATCTAAACGTGCTTTCACTTGGACGTGAGCAGGCGATCAACCTCGGTGTGAATTATGATTACGTGGTGAAGCGGCTCCTGATTATTGTCGCTGTTCTGATCTCTGTAGCAACTGCGCTGGTCGGGCCGATTACATTCCTGGGACTTCTTGTTGTCAATGTTGCCTATGAGGTTATGAAGACATATCGGCATTCATACTTAATCACAGCTTCTATACTTATTAGCATCATCGCGTTAGTGGGCGGTCAACTGGTTGTCGAACGGGTGTTTACGTTCTCCACAACGCTCAGTGTTATCATCAACTTCATCGGCGGTGTCTACTTCATATACCTGCTACTAAAGGAGAGTAAAGCATGATCCAGGTTACGAAGGTATCGAAAGTCTATAGCGGCAAAAAAGTCGTTGATAACGTGTCGGTTACGATCCCGAAGGGGCAAATCACTTCCTTTATCGGCCCTAACGGTGCCGGTAAAAGTACTTTGCTGTCCATGATAAGCAGATTAACGGGCAAGGACAGCGGTCAAATTACGGTGGATGGCAAAGAGGTCAGCCAGTGGAAAAGCAGCGACCTTGCGAAGAAGGTTTCGATTCTGAAGCAATCTAACCATATCAGTCTTCGTTTGACCGTGCGGGAACTCGTATCTTTTGGCCGATTCCCTTACTCTCAAGGCAGGTTGAATGCGGAAGATGAGAAGTTCGTGGATGAAGCGATCTCGTATATGGAGCTCGGAGATATGCAGCATAAATTTCTTCATCAGCTCAGCGGCGGTCAAACCCAGCGTGCTTACATCGCTATGGTTATCGCCCAGAATACAGAGTATATTTTGCTGGATGAGCCACTGAACAACCTGGATATGAAACACTCCGTGCAGATCATGAAGATTCTTCGAAAGCTTGTCGCCGACATGAATAAAACGATTGTTATCGTGATTCACGACATCAACTTCGCTTCCTTCTACTCGGATTACATCGTTGCCTTGAAGGATGGCGCTATTGAGAGCGAAGGGAAGACCGAGAGCATCATTCAGAGCAATGTTCTGCGCGGAATCTACGACATGGACATTGAGATTGAAGAGATTAACGACAATAGAGTATGTGTGTACTACGCCTAATCTATAACAACGTTTGTAAGGGATAAGGAACGGTTCAACTGCCATCGGCAGGTTCCTTATCTCTGCTAAAATAGCTGGGGCTGCCTTGCGAAGGGACGGCATGATTCAATCTGTCCTTATTTAATTACTAATTCAACCATACATTCAAATATATGTTGAAGATCAATATGAAGCAGGAAAATACAAATATAAAAGATGGGGTGTACGTAATGAAAAAATGGTTAACTTTATTCATGGTAGTAATGTTTACGATTGTACTCGCAGCTTGTGGTCAAGACGATAAAACAACAGGTGCCGGTGGCGGAGACGCTGCAGGGGATACGCCTCCAGCCGAAGCAGAAACAATTAAGATCACCCACCAGCTTGGGGAAACCGATGTACCGAAGAACCCTTCACGTCTGGTTGTATTCGATTTTGGTATTCTGGATTCCGTAGATAAATTGGGCGTTGAAGTATTAGGCGTTCCGCAAGCGAATATTCCTGCTTACTTGTCCAAATTTGAAGATAAGAAGTACGAGAATGTAGGGAGCCTGAAAGAGCCGGACTTTGAGAAAATCAACAGCATTGATCCCGATCTGATCATCATTTCCGGCAGACAGCAAGATGCCTATGAGGAACTGAGCAAAATTGCTCCAACGATCTTCTTGGGAGTGGATACAAGCAAATACATGGAATCCTTCAAATCCAACATGAACACGCTTGGTCAAATCTTTGGTAAAGAAGCAGAAGTTGAGAAAGAAATGGCTGCCATCGATGAGAACATCAAAGCGCTGAATGAAAAAGCAACGGCAACAGGCAAAAAGGCATTGATCATTCTTGCTAACGAAGGCAAAATCAGTGCATACGGTCCAGGTTCCCGTTTTGGTATTCTGCATGATGTGTTTGGTTTCGGAGCAATAGATCCTAACATCGAAGTCAGCACACATGGTAAAGATATTTCGAACGAGTACATTGTAAAGATGAACCCTGACTATCTGTTTGTAGTTGACCGCGGTGCTGCTGTTGCCACTGGCGAAGGGGAATCAGGCGCTAAAGCGGTAGTTGAGAATGAGCTTGTAAAAACAACCAATGCCGCTAAAGACGGAAACATCGTTTACTTGAACCCGGATTTCTGGTATCTTTCCGGCGGCGGGTTGACTTCCGTATCTGAAATGATTACTGAAGTTGACGCAGCTATTAAATAATCCAAAACCCTTTTCGAAGGGAACGGTAATGAACATAGAAGACACCGGAGCAGCTTTTACCAGGCGCTCCGGTGTTTTATTTTTTTGCATTAGGGTAAGTGGTTAACGGATAATAAGATAAGGCAGATGTTGACGTAATAAGATGATGATCATCAGGCTCGCTCAACCTGGAATAGTCGATTAGGAGGAGGTCTTTATATGTATCGGAATCAAATCTATATAGATGGACAATGGGTTCAGACCGAGGAGCAAATGGACGTATATAATCCGGCGAACGGGAAGGTTATAGGCACCGTGCCTAAAGGCGGCAAGAGAGAAGCCCAGCAAGCGGTGGATGCTGCAGCGCCAGCTTTTTCGGATTGGTCCGGCAGAACCGCGAATGATCGCGGGGAACTGCTTCGCCGGTGGCATCAGTTAATTGCAGATCATACGGATGAATTGGCCCGAATCATGACCACGGAGCAGGGGAAACCGCTGAAGGAAGCAGCAGGCGAGATTCGATATGCCAACAGCTTTGTTGATTGGTATGCGGAAGAAGGTAAACGAATATATGGCGAGACCATACCCGGTTCTTCCAGTCGTCAACGTATCATCGTGACCAAGCAACCAGTGGGTGTTGTAGCTGCCATTACGCCTTGGAACTTCCCGGCTTCGATGATTACACGCAAGGTAGCCCCTGCGCTGGCAGCTGGCTGCACCGTAGTTATCAAGCCGTCCGGTGAGACGCCATTCACGGCGATCAAGCTGGTGGAGCTAGCAGATGAGGCGGGCATTCCTGCCGGGGTAATCAACATCGTAACTGGACCTTCAGGTGATATCGCTGACGTGTGGCAGAAGGACAGTCGGGTGAGAAAACTGTCATTCACGGGTTCAACCGAAGTGGGGAAACAACTGATGGCTGGCGCTGCGGCCAATGTGAAGAAAATATCGCTGGAGCTTGGTGGTCATGCTCCATTTATCGTGACAGATCAGGCAGACCTGGATCAAGCGGCAGCGGGATTAATCTCTTCCAAGTTCCGCAATGGGGGACAGACCTGTGTATGTGCCAACCGGATTTATGTTCAAGAATCAGTTGCGGAGAAGTTCGCAGCGAAGTTTACGGAGCTTGTCAAACAATTGAGGGTGGGGAATGGACTGGAGAACGGAATCGATATCGGACCCTTGATTAACGAGGAGGCTGTGGATAAAGTCGTTCGACAGATCAAGGATGCGGAAGAGAAGGGCGGCGTTATATTGGCTGGCGGTCAAGCTCTCCCTGATCTGGGAGGCAACTATGTCGAGCCAACCGTGATCATGAATGCCACGGATGACATGGAGTGCATGAATGAGGAGACCTTCGGTCCCCTTGCACCCATTACCACCTTCAAAACCATAGACGAAGCGGTCAAGCGAGCCAATAACAGTCCTTACGGATTGGCTGCCTATGTGTTTACGCAGAATTTGGGCGAAGCGGTCAAAATCGCGGAATCTCTCGATTATGGCATCGTAGGAGTGAATGACCCTGTACCTTCCACCGCTCAAGCTCCGTTTGGCGGATTTAAAGAGAGCGGACTGGGCCGGGAAGGCGGCCATTACGGAATGGAGGAATTCCTGGAGGTAAAGTACATTTCACTTGGTTTGTAAGAGCGGAATGAGTATTGCGATATTCAATGAACATGGACAAGCTGAGCTGTCCAAACGAATTTAAGCCGTACTGCATCAGGGCAACAAAAATTCAGGGGCGTTCTCCAGGTTCAGACCTGGAGAACGCCCCCTTTTGAGCTATTGCTGAATCAATACCGGCTTACCGGTTTCCGCGGATTCATTCGCGGCCAGCGTCACCTCGAGTGTCTTGAACCCGTCTTCGTAGGAGGCAAGCACAAGGCTTGGATCCTGGTTTCGAATGGCGTCGATCAAGGCCGTAGTAAGATCCTTGTAGAAGTCGGTTTTGCTGCGGTATACCACTTCTTTCTCCTCATCTGCGATGGAAAGCGTGGTTCCATCCAGAACGACCCGGAAATCGCGTCCCATGATCTCAATTCCGCTCCGATGATCGAATTGGATAAATCCCGTCTGCATATGGCCGACTGCTCCAGAGTCCAGCACGAATTGAATCGCGCCTACATCGGGAATGTCCAGATCCGGAATATCCTGCATAAGCAAGAGACTCATATCGGCATACAAACGGGTGATGTCGCCGCACAGGTAGCGTACAAGGTCCATGGTATGAGTAGACTGCTCAACCAGCTGTCCGCCGGACAATTCTTTTTTGCGCCACCAAGGAGTAGGTACAGGTGTCGTTATGTAGTGGGCACGGACCATGCCGATTTTTTTGTCTTTAAGAAAATCCTTGGCGATTGCAACGGTGTCCAGGTACCGCAGACAGTATCCGGAAGCTGCTATGATTCCGCTTTCATTGATGACTTTGACTTTGTGACGGACGGACTCCACGTCCAGACCCAGCGGCTTCTCGACCATCAAGTGAATGCCTTTGGTTGCTGCCTGTTCTTCAATATCTCCATGGCAGAATGGCGGGATGCATACGTACAGAACATCCAGCGGTTCCTGTTCCAGCATCGTGCTGCCGTCCGTATAATAAGCGGAGCCATACAATTCGGCCTGCTGTTTGGCTAATGCTTCATTCGTATCGCATATTGCAGCCAGTTGAACATGTTCATTCTGGTGAAGGTTTTTAATATGGACAGCGCCCATACCTCCGGCTCCAATTACACCTGCTTTAATCATAGGTTGCTCACTCCTGATCGTATAATGATGATGGATAAATATTCCCCAATTCTAGGACTCACACGTGATTATAGCCCCGCTATCCATATTATTCAAGCTTTCCTTTGTATGCCGGTACAGAGGATTCACCTGGAAAAAAGTACAGCAAACCTTCCTGAATACATACTAGGTGCTTGCTGCTAATAACCCTCATACCCGGCATAGGTGCGTCGGCAGCGCCATAGGGACGATGTTTCCCATAGCGCCAACACCAACTCTGACATCGGTATCATCCGGCAGACTCCTTTATCGTGTATATTGCTGCGGGATGTGTTATCCTTTAATCCCGTTCATGGCAATGCCCTCAATGAAGTAGCGCTGAAGGAATATAAACAGGATGATGATCGGAAGGGTTGCCATAAGCGCACCGGCCATCAGGAGAGGATAGTCGGTGGAATGCTGTCCCTGAAAGCTGGAGATTCCAATGGATAGCACCCGCATGTCCTCTGAGCTTGTCATAATGAGCGGCCACAGTAAATCGTTCCACGAGGCGAGTATGGTGAAGATGGCCAGGGAGACAAGCACAGCTTTGGATAACGGTAAGTAAATATTCCAGTAGATCCGGAAATAACTGCAGCCATCGATTTTGGCTGCCTCCTCCAGATCCTTCGGCAATGTCATGAAGAATTGTCTTAACAAGAACGTACCGAAGGCACTGAAAATACCCGGTACAATGAGCACATAGAACGTATCCAGCCAATTGAACTCACGCATAATGACAAAGCTCGGGATCATCACAACCTGTGACGGTACCATCAATACCGCAAGGAGCGCGAGGAAGATAGCATTCTTGAAAGGAAATCTCAGACTTGCAAAAGAATAGGCTGCAAGTGAGCACAGGACAAGCTGGCCCACTGTGCGTCCGAGTGTGACGATAACGGTATTCAAGTAATACGTGCCAAAATCAATGGTTTGAATGACACGGAGGTAGTTGTCCAAGTGCCATTCGACAGGGAGCCATTTGGGCGGAATCGACATGGAATCGGCAAAGGACTTGAAGGATGTGGATATCATCCACAGAAACGGCATAATCATGAGCAGCGCCCCGGCAGCTAACAGAACGTGGACTGCCAGACGGCTTGCTTTTCCCGATCGGGTTGAAGTATTCACGTCTTCATTCCTCCTGTTATTGGTAGTGAACCCAGCGCTTTTGAATATACATTTGAACCATGGTGATGACTAGAATCACAACGAATAGAATGAAGGCCTGCGCTGAAGCGTAACCCATATTGAAATATTTGAACCCGTCTTCCCAAATGCTGTAAACGACGGTCCGGGTGGATTCCAGCATCGTAGTCTGCTGATCCATCATAATGAAAATCAGGTCAAACACCTGGAATGAATTGATAAAGGACATGACCAATACAAAGAACAGGCTGGGCGTCAGCAGCGGCAGCGTGATCCGAAAGAACTTGTACATCGTTCCGGCACCGTCCAGCGAAGCGGCTTCATAATAGCTGCTGGAGATGCCCTGGAGACCGGAGAGCAGAATGACGGCGTTATACCCGATACTGCTCCAGACGCTGACAAGCACGATGGAAAACAAAGCGAATTTTTCATCAAACAGCCAATTCGGCTGAGGCAGATTCAGCACTCCCAGCACATGGTTGATCAACCCGAATTCGGAGTTGTACAGCCATTTCCAGACCATGCCGACCGCAATCGGCATCGTGATTACCGGGATGAAATACAGTGTGCGGTAGAAGACCATGCCTCTGATCTTCTGATTCAGCAGTACGGCCAGAACCGTTGCGATTGCAACGGACAACGGAACGGTGCCGACGGTATACAGCATCGTGTTCAGCAGAGAGCCGGTGAATTTGTCGTCCTTCATCAGATTCGTGAAATTATCTATTCCGACGAACTGGGGAGAGGTTAACCCGTCCCACGATGTAAACGACAGGAACAGGGATGCGGCGGAAGGGGCCATGTAGAACAAACCAAGCCCCAGCACGACCGGCAGGATGAAGATATATCCCCACAGGGCTTCGTGCCGGGCAAGTTTCCCGACCTTTCGCTTGGGTATCTCAGGAGGTTTCGTGATCACAGTTATGGGAGAGCTCACAGGCTGCACCGTCCTTTCTTGGAATTCCTACTTGGGAGCGGATGGTTGTCATTTGGTTTCAGTTGCAAGGATTGCATCCATTTGTTCACCGGCGTTTTTTAGCGCTTCTTCAAAGGTTTTTTTGCCAAGAAAGGCTGCCTGGATTTCCTTCACTTCCGCATCCTGCCATTCCGCTGTTTTCTGGGATACCGGATAAGGCACGGCAAATTCCAGACTGTCCACAAATACCTGCAGATCGAGAGAAGGAATGGATTTCAGCCAGCCACCTTCCGTGCCTTTGTAGGCAGGCATCGAGAAGCCGGAATCGGCCAGCAGTTCCTGTCCTTCCTTGCCCGATAGTATCTGCAGCAATTCCCAGGATTCCTGCTCTACTTTTGTCTTGCCGTTGATTGCCCAGCTCAGTCCGTGAACGATGGAAGCTTTCTGTTTACCGGCAGGAAGAACAGCAACGCCGAGTTTATCGCCGAGAAGCTTGTGCAGCTCAGGCGAGTTGACCGAAATCCCCGGAAACATGGCGGCCTTGCCGGAGCCGAACAATTGGCGGGACTTCGTTTCAAGCTGCTGCTGCGCATTCGGCGAGTAGCCTTTGTCAATCAAGCCTTGTTCCCACTTAAAGGCCGACAGAGCTTCAGGCGTATTAAAGCCGGATGACTTCTTATCGTCCGAGATTACAAATCCTCCTGCTTGGGCAATAAAGTTGTAGTAACCGATTTGATTGTCGATCGGCGCTATGTAACCGTAAATACCGTTTGTTTTATCGGTCAGCTTGGCCGCATTCTCCTCTACGGTTTCCCAGGTCCAGGTATCGTCGGGATAGGATAAGCCCGCGCTGTCAAACAACTCTTTGTTGTAATAGAGTCCGATGGAATCCTGGAAGTAAGGAAGACCGTGAAGCTTGCCTTGATAGGTATACATATCGACGAGTGCTTCGGTATAAACCGAGGTGTCCAGTCCGCTTTGCTCAATGAGGGGAGAGAGGTCTTTGATCAGACCGGAGGAGGCGTAGGAGTGAAAGTTGGGTCCGTTCATCCAGTAAACATCAGGACCACTATTGCCGGCGAGGCTTGTTCTCAGCTTGGTCCAATAATCCGCCCATGGCGTATACGTTACTTTCACTTGAACATTCGGGTGCTTCTCATTGAAAATTTTGATGGACTTGTCCAGCGTGTCCCGTACGTTTTCGTCCCAGAGGGCGACGTTGATTACCTTTTTCCCATTGTCTCCACCGGAGGCATTGCCACCACAAGCGGACAGTAAGGCAGTAAACACGAATAGCATCGCAATCAGGACAGACATTCCTTTTTTCATTACATAACCCTCCTTAAAATGTTGGCATGGTTTTGATCAAGCATGATGGGGTCATAAAGCTTGTTCGACGTGAAAACCAGTCTCCTTGGATGGGAGCGCCCCCTTTGTATAGCTGGAGTAAAAAGCATTAGTTATTCCAATCGTCGAAAAAAGTTAACATCATCATGCTATCTTTTGTGACAGAATAACTAGCTTCTATTGCGAAAGATTATATAATCCCCTCGATTATTTTTCAAGATAGCGATTTCAATTACTTTTAAATTATTTTTTTCACATAATGTGAGGTTGGGATGAATTCTTACATATAACATTATTTTGATTGATGGAATAAGTTAATTTCGCTTATTGAAAATGTTATAGTGTAGCTAACCTCATTTTTCCGATACAGAAAGTCGCACTAATTGATGAACCTATAGAAAGGTTGAGCTTGCTTGAACAATATGAAAAAAGGGGATCACAAGCTGATCCAGGCGTTAAACCGATCCAAGGTGCTGAACAAGATTCGTACGGATGGTCCCATATCGAGAATTGAGCTGGCCAAAAAAAAATAAAGCTGAGCCCCTCCACAGTCGCTTCCGCCGTTCAGGAGCTGATTAAGGAGGGCTACGTCTCTGAAATCGGCACGGGTTCTTCCAGCGGAGGGAGAAAACCCATTCTGCTCCAATTCAATCCGGATAATCATTATTTATTTGCTGTAGCCATAACGAATTCATTCCTAAATCTGGCCCAGATGAACCTGGAGGCAAGGGTGCTGAGAAAGGAAACCTATCCGATCGAAGGACTTCAGGGTAATGCGGTTATCGAGCGGCTGCTCGAGCTCATGGATGATTTCACTGCAGGAGCGGAGGACTTGGAACGTTGTGTCGGCATTTCCCTCACCGTTCCAGGTATTGTGAGTGATAGTCAGGGAGTGCTGCACTATAACACCAAGCTGCGGATGACCGATGTTCCGCTAAGGCAGATCCTCGAAGACCGCTATGGAATGCGGACCTGGGTTGAAAACGATATGAATTCCGTTGTGCTCGCAGAGCGGCGATTTGGTGATTATGCATTCGGGAATTTGATCTATATTTCCATCGGTGACGGACTCGGCTCCGGTATATTAATAAACGATAGCCTCCTGAGAGGCAAGCATGGGGGTGCCGGCGAGTTTGGACACACCAGCGTGAATCGCAGCGGAATTCGGTGTGAATGCGGCAATGTAGGCTGCTTGGACAGTTATATCAGCTGGATCGCCGTGTATTCACGAATCATTACAGCAATAGCCACAGGACGACCGACTCTAATTCAGGAGCTGAGCGGAGGGGATTACAGCAAAATCGTTCCGTCCGTGTACAAGGAAGCCCTGTGCAGAGGGGACAAGCTGGCCATGGATCTGAATGAAGAAGTAGCGGAACACCTCGGCGCAGCCATTGTTAATCTGGTCAATATGTTTAATCCCGAAGCACTCGTTCTGGGCGGGGAGATGGCGCATGGGAATCCGGAGCTTTTGGCAATGGTTCGAAAATATATGGACCGGCATGCGATGCCGATCCTGAAGGATGATATGGTGTTTGGATTGGCATCCCTTGGCGAAGATGATAAGTTAATCGGTGCGGCTTCTGTCCTTCTGCAGGACTTATTTGGTTTCACCCTGACGGAATAATGAATTTGACAACGTTTCCACCTGCACGTTATCTTTGGTTAAATGCACTTAACGGAAGGGGAGAAGATGATTGGAGCAGTACATTCTGTCGCTTGACCAGGGAACAACAAGCTCTCGGGCAATCTTGTTTAACAGGGAAGGAGAAATTGTACACTCAGCGCAAAAGGAGTTCCCTCAGTATTTTCCTCAACCGGGGTGGGTGGAGCAGAATGCCAATGAAATATGGGGCTCCATTCTTGCGGTTATTGCGACCTGTTTATCCGAATCGGGTGTGAAGGTGGATCAGATAGCGGGCATCGGGATCACGAATCAGCGGGAGACCGCAGTACTGTGGGACCGCAACACGGGTGAACCGATATATCATGCGATTGTATGGCAGTCCAGGCAGACAGCCGGCCTATGCGAGGAGCTGATCGCTGCAGGGCATGACGGAAAGGTAAGAGAGAAGACCGGGCTTTTGATCGATCCGTATTTCTCTGGTACCAAAATCAAATGGATTCTCGACCATGTGGAGGGTGCGCGGGAACGCGCCCGGGGTGGAGAGATTATATTCGGCACCATTGATACCTGGCTGATCTGGAAGCTGTCCGGAGGCCAAGCGCATGTGACCGACTATTCCAATGCTTCACGCACGATGCTCTATAACATCCATGACCTGAAATGGGATGATGAGCTGCTGCAGCTGCTGGATATTCCGAAGGTCATGCTGCCTGAGGTAAGGCCTTCTTCCGAGATATACGCCAATACGGTGACCTATCACTTCTTCGGGCGTGAAGTGCCGATTGCCGGGGCTGCGGGAGATCAACAGGCAGCGCTGTTTGGTCAGACCTGCTTCTCCGAGGGCATGGTGAAGACAACGTACGGAACAGGCAGCTTCATGCTGATGAACACTGGCGACAAGCCGGTCAAATCCGAACATGGGCTGATTACGACGATTGCCTGGGGACTCGATGGCAAGGTGCAGTATGCGCTGGAGGGCAGCGTATTTGTGGCCGGATCAGCTATACAGTGGCTGCGCGACGGTCTGCGGATGTTCCGTGAGGCGAAGGACAGCGAGCCTTATGCGCGCAGGGTTGATTCAACGGAAGGCGTGTACGTTGTGCCCGCTTTTGTCGGACTTGGCAGTCCGTACTGGAACAGCGACGTACGGGGCGCTGTTTTTGGTCTGACCAGAGGTACGTCGAAGGAGCATTTCATCCGTGCAACCCTGGAGTCGCTTGCCTACCAGACCCGGGATGTACTGTCCGTCATGGAGGAGGATTCAGGGTATAACATCACATCCCTGCGAGTGGATGGAGGCGCGGTGGCCAACACCTTTCTTATGGAATTCCAGAGCGATATTCTGAACGTTCCCGTGGAACGCCCGGACATCACGGAGACGACGGCTCTTGGAGCCGCATTCTTGGCGGGTCTTGCAGTTGGCTTTTGGAAGGACCAGGATGAGATATGCAGCAAATGGAGCATGGGGCGGAGCTTTACGCCAACCATGCAGGAAGAAGTAAGGGAACAATTATATGCGGGGTGGAAAAAAGCCGTTTATGCGGCAATGGCTTTTCATTAGCATTTTATATGTTATAATAATTCACAAGTGAATATTTGTCTGGAGACTTGGAGAGACCACTAGGCGCGGAAGACCTCATGGAACGAGGTTTGTTACTGCGTGTTTCGTGGTCTCTTTTTTGTTGCTGTTTCTATAAGAGGTAACAATAGATAAAAAAAGGGTAAAACATACTGGGAGGGATTTGTTTGATGTTGCCACAGTCGTTTTCAAGCTTGGATCGCAAGCGTCGTTTTGAAGGAATTGCAGAGAGCACTTATGAGCTGATCGTGATTGGCGGCGGGATCACCGGTGCGGGGATTGCACTAGATGCGGTCACGCGCGGCATGTCGGTCCTGCTGGTGGAGATGCAGGATTTTGCCGCAGGAACCAGCAGCCGCTCGACCAAGCTGGTGCATGGCGGACTGCGGTATTTGAAGCAGTTGGAAGTGGGGATGGTGGCTGAAGTCGGCAAGGAACGGGCGGTAGTCTACGAGAACGGACCGCATGTTACTACGCCGGAGTGGATGCTGCTGCCCATACATCAAGGAGGCACCTTCGGGAAGTTCAGCACTTCTGTCGGCTTGCTGGTATACGATTTCCTGGCTGGCGTGAAGCGGGGAGAACGGCGCTCCATGCTGTCTGTCTCCGAGACGCTGAAGCGGGAGCCGCTTCTGAAGCAGGAAGGCCTGAAGGGCGGCGGTTACTATGTAGAGTACCGGACGGATGATGCCAGACTCACGCTTGAGGTCATGAAAGAGGCAGCGGCCAGAGGGGCTGTGCTGTTCAATTACGCGAAGGCCGAGTCTTTGAACTATGATACGAATGGACGGATTACCGGCATTACGGTGAGAGATATGCTGGACGGCGAGGTCAGGACCGTAACCGGAACCAAAATCGTGAACGCCGCTGGCCCTTGGGTGGATCAGGTGCGAGAGATGGATAAGTCCAAGAAGGGAAAAATGCTTCAGTTGACCAAAGGGGTCCATCTGGTCATTGACCAGTCCAAATTCCCGCTCCGTCAAGCGGTGTACTTCGATACACCTGACGGCAGAATGGTGTTTGCTATTCCTCGTGACGGAAAGACCTACGTGGGAACAACCGATACGGTGTACAAGGCCAATCCCGTGCGTCCCCTGATTACGGTGGAAGACCGGGATTATATATTGAAAGCTATTCACTATATGTTTCCCGATGTGAAGCTGTCCGCGGCTGACGTTGAATCTGGGTGGGCCGGAGTCCGGCCGCTGATCTTGGAGGAGGGCAAGAGCCCGTCCGAAATTTCACGCAAGGATGAGATATGGGAATCCCCGTCCGGTCTGATCACCATTGCGGGTGGCAAACTGACCGGTTACCGCAAAATGGCGGATACGGTTGTGGATCTGGTTGCCAAACGAATTCAGGAGCAGGGCGGCCAAACGTTTGGTCCCGGGATAACGAAGAATCTGCCGATATCCGGCGGGCATATAGGCGGCTCCCGTCAATTTCCTGAATTTGTTCGCAAGCAGGCGGATATCGGAGCGGCACAAGGAATCGACCGTAAGCTCGCCGAGCAATGGGCGCAGATGTACGGCTCCAACGTAACGGAGTTGTTTCGCTTGGCCAGCGCAGGATCCGATCAAGCGGAAGCATCCGCGCTTCCCGTATCGGTTCTGGTACCGCTGATGTATGCGATCCAGTATGAGTTGGCGTCGAAGCCGACGGACTTTTTCATCCGCCGTACGGGTTCCCTGTTATTTAACATCCAGTGGACAAGAAAATGGAAGGAGCCCGTAATGGATTATATGGCTTCCGTTCTGGCATGGAGCGAGCAGCAGAGAACGGAATACGCAAGGGAACTGGATGAGGAACTGGCATCTGCCACACAGCCAATAGCACAGGAGCAATCGGAGGCAGTGTCCCTCTCACAAGACTCCACACAAGAAAAACTATCTTCTTAAACGATGTGCCTAACCAAGATGCAAGGAAGAGGGTTTGGTTAGAGCCATAACGGCTTATTCAAGCTCGACAATCTAGTCGTAAGGGCAACGGTATGATAATCTATATACGTTCACATTGAGAGGAGAGATGACCCGATGAACCACAAAGCGTATGAAGAATTATATCACGGAGAGAGCGCGGTTTGGCTCCAGCATGGCCCTTACGAAGCGGCGATATTGCCTGGGATCGGAGGCAATCTCATCGCTTTCAGGGATAACGAAAGCGGTTACCGTTTCCTTCGCGAACCTGAAGCACACGAGATGGAAGCATTCAAGTCCAATCCAGGCGTTCACGGCATTCCTGTCCTGTTTCCGCCGAATCGATATGAAGACGGGAGGTTTCCATGGAATGGACAGACCTATCAATTCCCGGTGAATGAGGTTGAGACAGCTAATCACCTCCATGGCTTTTTACATACGATACCGTGGACGGTCGAGGATTATGGCAGCAGTGAGGCTGAAAGTTATGTGGTCGTTTCCGTAACGATCGATGAGGATCACCCGGTGTACGCCATGCTTCCGCACACGTTCACGTTTCGGCTCCGCTATACGCTGAATCGGGATGGATTAGCCCAGCATGTGTTGATACGCAACCGGGGGAACGAGCAGCATGCCTTGCCTGCTTGCCTTCCATACGGCGATCAATGCTCCGTTTGCACCTGAGAGCACAGCGGATGATTGCGTTGCAAGAATAACGATCGGAGAGCGGTGGGAAATGAGTGACCGCATGCTGCCGACCGGGGAATTCCAGTCCCTGACGGCGGAAGAAGAACGGCTGCGGACAAGCGGGGTCAACCCCTATTTTGCCCCCCATAGGACAACCATTACACGGCTGTACCGCAGAACGGCAGAAACCGTATGGAATTGACGGATACCAGGCTGGGAAAAACCTTGGTCTATGATGTCGGCAACTCATATAAGCAGTGGATGGTATGGAATAACAAGGCATCCCGGAAGTTTTTCTGTCCCGAGCCTCAGATCAATCTGGTGAATGCTCCAAACGTGAATTTGCCGGCGGATGATATCGGTTTGTTCGGTTTGGCACCGGGTGATATTTGGGAAGCCACCTCTCGGCTGTATCTTAAAGGCTGATCCTTAATTCCTCCCCCATAAAAAAGCGTATGGATCGCAACACCTGTTACTCAGGGCGTTTACAGTCCATACGTTTTTGCTATAAGACATATGATTTCATGCTTCAGCTCCCTGCGGAAGAGCCGGGAATCTCTTCACGCCCATGCCTGCGACTGCGCTTGATGTGGTCCGGAATGACAAAAAAGACAACATACATAAGGATAAATAATACAAGTGCAATGAATTCCTCAACCATAATGTATAGGGGATGTGGACCCAGCAGATCCAGCAGCGACGCGGTTTCCGGCTTGCGCATCAGGAACATGTAATTGGAACCAACAGCCCAATTAACAAGACCGACAAGCACGGCGGACACGTTAAGAAATACCATCGTCCAGCCAATGGATTTCCAGGTTGGCCGGTATCCTCTTACCCATGTCATGTACAGCGCTGTTAATATAATGGCGGTATGGACGGTAAAGAAATGAAAGAAGCGGAAGTGAGGGATAGGATAATCCAGATTGGGTGTCAGTATGGCCTGAAGTGCCCCTCCGATGCCTGCAAAATAAACTAACGGATATAAGCGGCGTTCATCCGTAAGCAGGATGGCTATGGAGAGAAACAGGGTCAGACTGCACAATTCCAGCGGCAATGACGTGGCAGGATCCCAGATGCCGGTTAACACATACCAGAGATGAAGGGACGCCTCCGGCAACGAGAGTGCGGCAAGCAGGCTCCATTTCACGGTCTTTTGAAGGGCAGTCGTTGAGACGATTACAGACCTGAACAGATACAGGAGCGAGGCAAGGGCGATCAGGATAACGTATGGCTATCCAAGTGCTCGGTGGAGAAGGCGGCAAATGCCTTCGGATAACTCGGATCAAATAAGGATTCGATGTTGTATCATCCTCTCTGTAGTTCGCAAGCCCATTATGATCGATATTACCATGAAGTGGATGTAGAATGAATATCATTTTTATGCCGGAATACATTGAATTTATGTCGGATCGAGAACCCGAGAAGCATACCGTCATCATCGCTTATTAAGGTAAGTGGGTGCATTATTGTGAATAGATTGTATGGGCTCAAACGGTATTTGAGTATAGGATTAAGCTTGGTTTTGATCTTCACCCTCATCGGTTTTGCTTACCCTGGTGAGGCGGAGGCTGCTTCCTCCAAGTACAAAAAGTTTTTTGATATTAGCAGAAAGGGAGCCGTGGTTCCCGGCTTATCCGGAAACAAAGAATGGATACCGCAGGGACTCGCCCTTGTGCCGAGCAAGAAGTGGATTATTATGTCTCATTATTGGGGCAATACAAAGAGCAAGCAGGCCAGCAGCATCTCGATCACCAGCAGCAAAACCAACAAGCGAATCAAAACGCTCTATTTATATGAGAGCGGAAGCAAAAAGCATACCGGTCATGTTGGCGGACTCGCCGTCAGCAAAAATCATCTGTGGGTGGCGTCTGGCAAAAATGTGTACAAAATTCCGCTAAGCACCATCGAGGGCAAAAAAGATTACAGCCATGTTGTCATGACCCGATATGCGCTCGGTCATAAGGCATCTTATGCCACTTATTCCGACGGGATTCTCTGGGTAGGTGAATATATGGATGGAGAGGATAAGGGCAGCAAGCAGTGTGCCCCCGGACCGAAGGGCAAGCTTCGAGGTTATAAATTGACTTCCGGCGATGACCTGTCGTCGAACCGTAAGGCGGATTATACATGGAGCACGCCTGATCGTATCCAGGGTGCGGTTGTGACGAAATCCCGCGTATTATACAGTCAGTCCTGCGGCCGCAACAATGCAAGCAAGCTGCTTATTTATACACGTGGGGCATCCGGCAAGGCCGCAGCTACCCCTTTGACCATGCCGCCCATGTCCGAGAATATTGCGATACGTGGCAATGATCTGTATGTTCTGTTTGAATCCGGTGCCCGGAAGTACAGAAACGGCGCATTGCCGCTGAAGAACCTTTACATTGTGAATGCCAAGAAACTGAAGATTTAATACTGAACAAGCAAAAGATCCCGACTCCGCTCAACGGATAAGGGATCTTTTGCTTGTGATTCGAAAAAACAGAACCATATACATGTTGCGGCACTGCTCAAACAGGCTGTTTGGCTTCCGTGATCAGGCGCTTCAGCGACTCCTGCTTCCATCTCGGAATACGCAGATGCTTGGCAGAGGGCGCCTTTTCTCCAAAGTAAACGATGCCTTGCTCTACCGTAGTGACTTTGTCTACATTCACATAGCAGTTGCCGCCGACATGATAGAACTGTTTACCGGAGAGCAGGGATGCGATTTTGTCGGCAGTCATTCTCTTTTTAATATTATAGTTCCTGCCGTGAAAGCTGACCAAACCGTGCGATCCGGTTTTAAAGAACAGAATGTCTGTCTCCACCACGAAGTCCTCATACATGTTGCGGGATTCCGATACGTGCTTCATCATTCTGCTTCCCCCTTTGTCAAGATCAACAATTGATAACGCTTACATTCTAACATGTTTTCCGCAGGGTTTAAAGAACTTTTTATTTTGGCATGATAAAAGCCCCACACCACGAGGGTGCAGGGCTTGGTCAATCTTTAAGGTGCAGCAGGTGCTTCCGGTGTCTCTGTAGCAGGATCTGCCGGCGCTACTTCCTCCAGCGTGTTGGTGATGGTTGCTTTGTCTTTTAACTCTTGAATATAAGCGGAAGATTCCTGGTAAACTTTTTGATTCTCAAGCTGTTTACGGATTTCAACCTTCTTGTCTTCCAGAGTAGGATTCGTAGCTTCCTTGCGATCGGTAAGCTTGATGATATGATAACCGAAGGAGCTCTTCACCGGGTCGCTGATTTCATCCTTCTTCAATTTGAAGGCTGCTTCTTCAAAAGCAGGATCCATCTCGCCGCGTCCGAAGAAGTCCAGGTCACCGCCTGTGTCCTTGGTAGCGTCTTGATTTTTCTCTTTGGCAATTGCCGCGAAATCAGCGCCATCCTTAAGCTGCTTCACAATCTCATCGGCTTCTTCCTTGGTTTCAACCAGGATGTGAGAAGCGCGAACCTGTTCAGGTGTAGCAAAGGATTCTTTGTTCTGATCATAAATGGTTTTGATCTCTTCGTCCGTTACTTTGATTTTGTCGCCCATCAGTTTTTTGAGTTCGACTTGGGTTTTGGTCTGCCCTTTCAGATCCTCAAGTGTCATTCCCGATTGCTGCAGGGCCATATTGAATTGATCTTCGGATGGGAAGGATGCCTTGAGAGCGTCAACTTCTTCATTCACTTCCGCGTCCGTCACGGTAATGGACTGCTTGGCCAGTTCCTGCTTAATCAGCTCTTCCGTGATCATGGAATTTACGGTTTGTTTCCCGCCCGCTTCAACAAGCTCATTGTACAGGGTATCCTTCGTAATCTTGACGTCATTGACTTTGGCCACTGCTTCGTTACCGGATCCCTTGGCAAATGGAGGTACAATCAGGACGACGATCAACGCTGCCGCGAGTACCAGTGAAGCGATCATCCAGCCTTTGCTTCCATTACCGCCATCACCAGCCGGAGGCTGCTCATCGTGCAGGGGCTGCTCGGGCTGATCCTCTGAATGCATGACAGCAACCGGAGACAGGGGCTGATCGCTCTCTTCCTTATAAGGTTCACTGGATTCAGGATAGGTTGAATCCGAATCTATTCTTTCCTCTTCATTAGACAAGTCGCCCGGTTCTTGGGGGATATTCTCTTTCTCTTGGGCTTGTCCCTGTTCATCCTCGGGTTGCCCCGGGTGGTTTGGCTGCAAATCGTTATCTTTCATTTAATGATTGACTCCCTTCGACTGCATATAATAATGAGTTGGTTCATTCTTTAATCACTTTACCAGATAAGCTTTTGGTTTACCTTAAGAAAAAATAAAAATTGAAAATATAATTGAAAAGCCCTTGATTTGATGATAACTGATTATAACTCTTTGAAAAAAATGCACCCATGTGCTGGTTACAGTATAAGCATTCCCGCTATGCCGCATGCAATACCAAGCAAGACTACAGACGAAACTACAAACCATATGACCTTTCTCGGGAACGAACGTCTTACCATGAGAAGGGAGGGAAGGCTGATGGCCGGCAAAGTAAGGAGCAGCGCTGCTGCGGGGCCGGCTCCAAGACCTGCTGCCATGAAGGCTTGAATGATCGGGATTTCGGCGGCAGTCGGAATGACAAAGAGCATCCCCATGACGGCAAAGAAAATGACAGCCAGCAGGCTGTTCCCGGCTGCTGTTCCCAGGTGAGGGAACATCCAGACTTGCAGCGCGCCAAGCAGCAGGACTGCGATAAAATAAGCCGGAACCACGCGAATGAGCATATTGCCGATGCTGGCGAGCCAGCGTTTCCACAGTGGGCGATCGTCTTGCTGATCGGTGCTCGGCGGTGTGTCGATCTCCACCGGCTCCGATTCTTTGGCAAAGCGGTTTGCCAAGTAGCTGACGCCAAAGGTTAGAAGGATGCCAAAGACCAGTCGCAGCAAGGTGAATTTCCAGGATAGAACAAACGTCATAAAGACGAGTGTTGCCGGATTAATGGTTGGATTACCGATCCAGAACGCAAGTGCAGACCCTACAGATACCTTTTTCTTGCGTAGACCGATGGCGATAGGTGCGGCACAGCAGGAGCACATCATGCCTGGAATGGATGCAATCCCTCCTATCGCCGTACTGCCAAAGGTCGATTTGCCGAGAACGCGAAGGAGCCACTGGGAGGGCAGCAGGGACTGGACTAATGTGCCAAGCAGAATACCCAGCACGGCTGCTTTCCAGACGGCTTTGAAATAAGTGATGGCATAATCCCAGGCTGCTTGCCATGAAGGTGTGGCACTGCTATCCATGCCTAGTATGGAAGAGCCGATGCTGTGCTCGACAATCGCCTTGAGTGCTTTATCGTAATAAGGCCACCACTTCACATAGGTCAGACCGGTTGCTGCAATTATAATGAAGATTGTGATGAACCAGATGGTTTTTCTGCGATTCGAATGATCAAAGGCCATTCTGCCGTCGCTTGAGTGATTCATAATTCGTACTCCCCCGATATATCGTGAAATTATTTACATATCCAATCTAATAGTATATCACAATGTGGACTTGTCGTAGAGAGATTTTCCCGGGAATTGCAAGAAATAGGAAGATCATTAGACTTGCGGCAGCTGATTTCATATAATATAAGTATTGTGTGCATAAATGAAGTGATTGGCAAAGATTAATATTAGATGATCCCCGGAGTAGATGAGACGTATTTCGAGCATCCGCGCCGGGGTTGTTGCACGTGCTCTTGCAATATATCAAAACTTAGATGATGAAGGGACGATCTGTGATGACTCAATCGGAGAAAATAAAATTAACTTCCTATTCCTCTAAAGGAGGATGCGGCTGCAAAATTGGTCCTGCGGATCTGGCTCAGGTCATTCGTAAGCTCCCCCCAAGCGGAACCCAATCCGAATCTGCTGGTTGGTCTGGATACGAGCGATGATGCAGGTGTATACCGTCTTACCGATGATTTGGCTATGGTCCAGACGGTTGATTTCTTTACACCGATCGTGGATGACCCTTATGATTTCGGTCAAGTGGCAGCGGCCAATGCAATCAGCGATATCTATGCGATGGGAGGCAAGCCGCTAACGGCACTGAATATTGTGGCATTTCCGATCTCAACCCTCGATAAGCAGGTGTTGACCGATATTTTGAGAGGTGCTGGGGATAAACTGAAAGAAGCGGGTGTAACACTGGTTGGTGGACACTCCATTGATGATAAAGAGCCGAAATTCGGCCTTGCCGTAACAGGTACCGTACATCCTGACAAAGTGAGAACGAATGCAGGAGCCAAGCCGGGCGATGTGCTGATTCTTACAAAGCCCATAGGTGTCGGTATCCTTACGAGCTCCATTAAGAAAGACCTGTTAAGTGATGAGGAGATCCGCCGGGTTACCGCCGTAATGGCAGCACTCAACAAGACCGCTGCCGAAATGATGGAATCGTATAACGTTCACGCGTGCACCGATGTGACCGGATTCGGGCTGCTTGGCCATACACTCGAAATGGCAAAAGGAAGCGGGACGGGGATACGCATTTCCAAGTCCTCTGTACCTGTCCTGGAGCGAGTTAGAGAAATGGCCGAGGGTGGCGTCATTCCGGGTGGGACAAAAAACAACTATGATCACGTGAAGGACGATGTTGATTTTCCGGACGACATGGATCAGATCGACAAGTGGATACTGTGTGATGCGGTAACTTCGGGTGGACTTCTTATCGCCGTTGACGGCTCGCAGGCGGATCAGCTTCTAATGGAGCTTCGGCAAGCCGGGCTGGAAGCGGGAAGTGTCGGCAAGGTCGTAAACGATCATCCGTCCCGCATTGTCGTTGAGTTGTAAGTGAGCCTTTTTTTTGGATCAATAAAGGAGCGAGCAGACCATGTTTCAAGACATCAGCGTTAACGAGTTATTGGAGCTTCAGAATAAAAAGAAGATGACATTAATCGATGTCCGTTCCCCGTCGGAATACAGGGATTCAACGATCCCGGGAAGCCTGAACATTCCGGTCTTTAATGATGAGGAACGGGCGGAGATTGGCACCATCTATAAGCAGGTAGGCGTAGATGCGGCTAAAGAGCGCGGACTTGCCATTATGTCGGCCAAGCTTCCCGCCTTCGTTAAGCAATTCAAGGAAATTGACGGTGATAAAGCAGTTTATTGCTGGCGTGGGGGGATGCGCAGCCGGACAGCGGCAACCGTGCTCTCCCTGATGGATATCCATGTCAGCCGGATTACTGGCGGGATTAAGGCTTATCGAAAGTATGTGCTGGATACGCTTGAACATAAGACATTAGAGGCCGAAGCGTTTGTTCTGCATGGTTTGACGGGAACGGGCAAGACGGCCGTGCTCAGGCAGCTTCAGCAGGAGGGGTATCCTGTCGTGGACCTGGAAGGGCTGGCAGGTCATCGCGGCTCGATATTTGGCCATATCGGTTTACAGGCCAGCAATCAAAAGACCTTTGATTCGGAATTGGTTGAACGACTGAAGCAAGTGGAGTCGGCCCCCTACGTGTTATTCGAAGCCGAGAGCAAGCGGATTGGCAAAATCGTTGTACCCGACTTCCTTATGGAGAAGAAGGAGTCCGGCGTAGCTATCGTACTTGAACTGCCGATGGAAGAGCGTGTTCGCCAGATCATGGAGGACTAC
Organism: Paenibacillus vortex V453; assembly: GCF_000193415.1. Lineage (NCBI taxonomy): Bacteria > Bacillati > Bacillota > Bacilli > Caryophanales > Paenibacillaceae > Paenibacillus > Paenibacillus vortex. The sequence continues at coordinate 621,615 of NZ_ADHJ01000037.1, read as the reverse complement.
AATCCCGCTGCATACAAAGAACAGTATTTGGCGGCTTTCCAATTGATTAAAAACAGGATCCATACTCCTGTTGCTGCTGAGATCGGGAGGTCGCTGGAGGAGGGACGGTTTGCACAGGGAATCCGGATGCTGCTTGAGCATTATTATGATCCCAAGTATAACCATACCTCCAGTCAATATGAAGATGCCTCGCCTATCGTTGTCTCAGTGGATAAAGTAGTGGAAGCCGTGAAAGCCGTAAAAGAAATATTGCGGAATCAGATGCTGCAGAAGACCGGCACGTAATCATTCGTATAATCCGAGAGGATAAGGAGGATCCATTGTGGTTCTGTATTTAATCGTGATTACTTTGGCTTTGATCGGCGGCATTGCGACGCTGCTTGTTGGTTTTTCCCAGGAAAACCGCAAGTCGAATCCAGCGTATGAAAGTAAAACCAAAGCTAATATTACCAAGCTGATCGTCATCTATGTGTTGGCCTTGATCGCATTTATTGTGATTTGGTCACTATTCGATTAGAAAAAACAGATCGCCCCTGACCAAGAGCTGGATACCTGACGTATCGCTTTTGGCAGGGGCGATTTCTTTGAGATGAAAGGCTTTCTTTAAATAGACGAAAGGGCTTCGGATATGGGCGAATCGCCTGCGATCAGATCGAAGGAACGCCGGAAGGTGTTCTCTTCATCCAGGGATAACAGAATCGTGCTCGCTACATCCTCCCGCGGAATGGAGCCGCTATGGATGTCCTCGGCAGCGGTTATACGGCCTGTACCGGGTTCATTCAGAAGTCCTCCTGGACGAATAATCGTATAGGAGAGGCTGCTGCTGCGCAGGAACTGATCCGCATAATGCTTGGCTGCATAATAGGGCTTGATTTTTTCATTCCAGGACTCCCGGTTGTGGGCCTGTATGGCGCTACCATAATGAAGCGTGAGACATGTGCCTGCTCGGCAGCCTCGATCATTTTTGCAGCCCCATCCAGATCAATTAAGAGAGTTTTATCATAACCGGTTGCACCGCCTGAACCGGCGGCAAATACAATGGCTTGGCAATCCTGTGCCGCCTGTGCAAGCTCATCAACCGCTCCTTCCAGATTAGCAAGGACGGTTTCGATTCCGCCATTTTCGAAATATCGTGCCTGCTCCTCTTTTCGAACCATCGCTTTTACGGTGTAGGCTTCATGATCTTGAAGCAGGTGTGTAAGGTGTTTTCCGATTTGACCATTCGCACCGACTACTAGAACCTTCATAGGACAAACTCCTTTATCGTTAAAATTTCTCATATTAGAGTAATAATACCAAATTTAGCATAACCTAAGGGAAATTTCTTGGGAATCAGCGCTGGACTTTTCTTTATCTCTGGAAAATGATATTATCTTGTTTTCACCCAAGTCATATAGATTTGAAACAACGCAAAGGAGAAAAGAGAGTTTGAGCGGACAGATGAATTGGGCTTCAGGAAGACAACGCCGGATTTTCTTTATATCACTCATCAGCTTCGTAGGATTTATCATAATGGCCGCATTGGTTAAGTTTCAGCTCTTGGCTCCACTCGATCTGGCCATCATAACCTCAATACAGAACCTGGAGCATCCATTCATTACGGATATCGCAATAGGCCTCTCATTTATAGGCTCAATCGGTCCGGTTACTAGTATTGTGTCTTATCGTAAGTCGCCGTGCTATATTCGGGTATTGTAGGCGTCGCACGGAGATTCTTCTACTTATTGTAGTCGTATTCGGTTCATCTATTCTTAATCTATTATTAAAATTAATTTTTCAACGGGTGAGGCCGGATATCCACCGCCTGGTTGAAATTACGGGATACAGCTTTCCCAGCGGGCATTCGATGGGTGCTTTTTCCTTCTATAGCGTGCTGGCATATTTGTTGTGGAGACATATAGACAGCAGGACAGGAAGAGGAGTATTAATCGCTTTTGCAATCATCATGATTGTAAGCATTGGGCTTAGCCGGATATATCTGGGTGTTCACTATCCAAGCGACATCCTCGGGGGCTATTTGGCTTCCTGCGCATGGGTTAGTTTTATGGTCCGATATTATGAGAGAAGAATGGGGAAGCGGGCCTTCCCGGATGCGTGAACGTCATGTCGGCCTGCATCACTTTGGAAAAGTAAGGGTAATTCATGGAATAGCGGTTTAAGCGGAGGAGTATGTATCATGGTGTGTAAGCATAGATTTGAATTTGGGTTATGTAAGGAGGGCTGTCTATGGCATTTGGAGCAAGAATGTTCAAAACCGGCCTAGCCGTAACGCTGGCTCTTTATTTGGCTATGCTGTTTGATTTTCAATCCCCTGTTGTAGCAGCCATAGCCGCGATTTTTGCGATGCAGCCGTCTATCTATCGGTCGTGGAGATATTTCCTGGACCAGCTGCAGACGAGTACGCTTGGGGCGATACTGGCGATGCTCGGAGGATATTTTTTATCCAATCAACCGATTTCGGTCGGTCTGGTATGTATTTTAGTGATCATGATCTGCATGAAATTAAAAATGGGAGAGACGATCGGTCTCACCCTGGTTACGGTTATATCCGTAATGGAAGCTTCCGGTCAATGGGACTTTGCACTCAACCGGTTTATTCTCACGATCATCGGCATCGTATCTGCTTTCCTTATTAATATTCTCGTATTTCCTCCAAAGCCGAAGGAGCAGTACATTAAACGGATTCATATTGTCTTCGGCAAAATGTCGCTGCTGCTGCGGACGGCCATTTCCCACGAGATGAAGGATTCGGTCTACCGTGCGGAGAAGAAGGAACTTGAAACAGCAATCAAATCGTTGTCGGACAAATACAATTTGTTTGAGGAGGAGCAGAAAAAGCTGAAGCGGGCCAAGTATAGTCAAGCTAGACAGCTTGTTGTGTATAAGCAGCTGCTCCAATCCCTTCGTAAAGGATATGAAGTGCTGGACGCCGTGGAGAATCATTACTTCCAGGCGGAACGGTCGGAACTGATCGACGAGCAATTTGATAGCAATCTGGAGCGGCTGATGAAGTACCATGAGCATATTCTATGGAAGTTCGAAGGAAAGCTGAAGCCGAATGAGGACGAGGCGGAGACCATGGCCGAGAACAATGAAGCGTTTATGGAGCAAGTGATGTGCGGACCGGGCGCAGATCCTGGTGGGCTTCGGCTGTCGGTTGTGGCTGCCTCCATGTATGATTACGGTTATCAACTTGACCGGTTGAATCGGGTGGCGGATCAAATCAGCCGTGTCGTGGAGGACAAGGAACAGGAAGAAGCCTTGTTCTCCTGGTTGAGAAAATAAGCATATCAAACGATATGAAGGGGCCGATCAAGACTCGCTTTTGATCAGCCGTTATGACCAACATGCGGATGGCAGGAGCTTTCTTGGCAAGCCCAATCGGACATGGTATGGTAGATGAACCATACGATATGAATGCAAAAAAAACCGGCCATTCCGGCCGGTTACTAAATTCAAATGTTGTATTAACTGTAGCATGCTGTTATAATTAGCAATGGTTTGTCATTAAAAACAACTAATGTGGTTAGAATACCACAACTGTATTATATCACAGACATTTTGCGCTGTCAACCAGTAAATTAGGGGGATGAACAATGGCTATCAGCGAACAGGATTGGCAAGAAGAACAGACACGGGTAACGGAAGTATCAACGAAAATCAGCAATAAAATATCTCAGTTGGAAGCGAGTGTCGGAGATATCCGTGATGTCGTTATCGATATGCGGAAGGACTTCTGGGACGAAGTTACGGTTAACTTCAGCAACCCGGATGATTTAGGTGAAACATCGACCAATCTGAGACAGCAGTCACAGGTACTGGCAGAACGTGAGCATGCTCATCTGCAGTCAAGCAAGCTGCTTAAAAAGTACAGAAAACTCGTGGAATCTCCTTACTTTGGTCGCATTGATTTTAAAGAGGAAGGAACCTCGGAGACGGAGACTATTTATCTGGGAACCGGCTCTTTTCTGGATGAAAATATGGAGACGTTCCTCGTGTATGACTGGCGTGCACCGATATCCAGCCTGTATTATGACGGAGCCCCGGGTCCGGCCCAGTATGAGACGCCCTCCGGCCTGGTGAAAGGTGAAATGCTGCTGAAGCGCCAGTTTGTAATCCATAGCGGCCAGATCAAGGTATTGTTTGATACTGGCGTGACGATTGGTGATGAACTGCTCCAGCAGGTACTCAGCCACAGCGCGGATGACCGGATGAAGAGCATTGTAGCTACCATTCAGAAGGAGCAGAATGCGGTCATACGAAACGACAAAACACGCATGCTGATCGTTCAGGGAGCTGCTGGCAGCGGAAAAACCTCAGCCGCACTGCAGCGGGTGGCTTATCTACTGTACAAATACCGGGAGACACTCCGGGCCGATCAGATGATTCTGTTCTCCCCGAACCCGCTGTTTAACAGTTATGTGTCCACCGTGCTTCCCGAGCTTGGCGAGGACAACATGCAGCAAACGACCTTCCAGTCCTATTTGGAGCACCGTTTGGGCAAGGAATTTGATCTCGAAGATGTATTCACACAGACGGAAACTTTGCTGAATGCAGATGATTCGCTCCGCTACCGCGCGCATCTGGAGAGCATATCCTATAAATCCTCCGGCGCTTATCTGGATACCATCCGACGATATAAAGAGCTGCTAGAGAAGAATGGCATGCTCTTTAAACCGGTTGTTTTCCAAGGCAAGGTCATCGTCAGCTCGGATGAAATGACCGCCCAGTTCTATGGTTATGATTCAGCGGTTAAACTCGCCGGCCGGATTGATCTTATGAAGGAATGGATGCTGAAACGTCTGTCGGAGTTTGCCCAAAGTGAAAAAGACGCTCCATGGGTCGAGGAGCAAATCGAGCTGCTGGATTCGGATGATTACCAGCGCGCCTTCCAAACGATGAAGCGGAAGCAGAAACGGAAGGAAGAGACGTTTGACGATTTTGATAAGGAAAAGGACGTCCTTGCAAAAATGGTGATCAGCCAACGTCTCAAACCGGTCAGACGCTGGATCAAGCGATTCCGCTACGTGGATGTCAAGGGGATGTACCGTAAACTGTTCACAGACGAATCCTTGTTCCGCCGGGCTGCGGGCGATCCTGAGAATCTTCCGGCACATTGGGAGGATATCTGTAAGCTCACCACAGCCTCCCTGGACGATAAATCGTTGATGTACGAAGATGCTACCCCGTTCCTGTACCTGAAGGAGCTGCTCCAGGGTTTCCGTACGAACACCGCCATTCGTCATGTGATTGTCGATGAGGTTCAGGACTATTCGGGTTTCCAGCTGGAATTCCTGAAGCGATTGTTCCCTCGGGCCAAAATGACGGTACTCGGTGATCTTAATCAAGCGATTTATGCGCATGGGGAAGCTCTGGGAAGCTTGGAGAACTTGGTCAGTTTGTACGGTAAAGAGGATACGGAAGTTATCACCCTGACGCAAAGTTACCGCTCCACGCATGAAATCGTTGATTTCACTCGGCAAATGATTCCAGGAGGAGAGCGGATCGTTCCCTTTAACCGTCCGGGTGAAGCGCCGCGGGTGATTCAGGTTCAGGATGAAGAAGCGCTGAACGGAACGATTATTTCCGATATACGTGAGCTTCATGAGCAGGGATTCCAGTACGTTGCGGTCATCTGTCGAACGGAAGAAGAGAGCCGGCGTGTGCACAAGCAGCTGTCAGCTGATATTCATACGAGATTGATCACCAAGACGACCCCGGCATTCGAGAAAGGAACCCTTGTTGTTCCCGCCTATTTGGCAAAGGGTGTCGAATTCGATGCGGTTATCATTTACAACGGTTCCGAGGCCGTGTATCACCGGGAAAGCGACCGGAAGCTGTTCTATACCGCCTGCACACGTGCGATGCATAAACTGCATGTTTATCATATCGGGGAAAAAAGCCATTTTATCCCGGAAACTTGAATAGGAAGATCTGTCTGAGCTCTGGGTTCAGGCAGATCTTTTTTTTGAGGAGTGATTCATGAAAAAACTTGTTCTGTTTCATGCAAGGAAAAAATCGGAAATTATTTTGTGGATGAATCAGGGTAATTTCTTATGTCTTATGGAGGGTGTTATCCAATTTAAAGCATTATTTGACCGTTGATTAATAAATTTTTTGAAATATTTTTGGATTAAGCGGTTTCACGGCCTCCATAACTATTCATTTTAGACACAATTTTGACGAAAATAGAATGGGGGTATATTACTTATCAAAGGTCGGGTGCTTGCGGATGAAGATAAAAACAAAATTAATTCTATCGTCTACGATTCTTGCGACGGTTACGGCGGTTATCGTAATCATTGCATTTATCACTTCGAACATGACGGAGAAGAGGTTCAGCAAGATTATTGAAGAGGATCAAAAGGTCATTTACAACCTGACCCAACTTGAAACTTTATTGACAGGGATTTCAAATGACGAGCGCGGCTACTTGTTGACCGGGGATTCGACCTTTGTAGATTCGTTAAAATCGAGACAGGAATCCGTTAGTAAAGTTATGAAAGAAACCAAAGTCCTAATGACGACTGAGGAAGATGTAAAGGTCTTCAACCAGATTGAAACCGGATATGTAATTTACACGGAAGCTGTGACACAGGTCTTAAACAAATTGGGGTACGATACGGGGTTTTACAAGGCGGTACCGTTTCGGGTATACGAAGCCGCGTTTAACCAGGAACGTGAGATTCGCAAATCTTTCAGTACGCTTATAGCGGAGTTCACGATCAATAAAAATGAAGCTTTGGCCAAGCAGGCCGATGAGATTGCCAGCAACAGCGAACTTCAGAATATGATGATTATGCTGATTGGTATGGCAGCCGTCGTTTATTTTGCGATCCAGGGATATCTTCTTACCCGTTCCATTCGTCCATTGAACCAGATGAGCGATCAGCTATTAAGAATCGCCGATGGCGGCGGTGATCTTGTTACCCGCCTGAACATAACCACGAAAGACGAGATCAGGGCGGTTGCCGATGCGTATAACAAGCTGGTCGAGGGGTTCCGGGCATTGGTTGTACAGGTGCAGGATACCGCTGGACAAGTCGGTACCGCAGCGTCGACACTGCACTCGACCACGGAGGAAATTCGTCAGGCATCTCAGCAAACCTCGGGCATCATGGAAGAATTGGCAGCCGGGGTTGAGAACCAGCTTCAGGATACGGAGGAAACGACAGCAACGGTAACGGATATGGCGGAAGGAATGAAGCATATCACGCTCGCCGCAAAAGACGTGTCCGGATTGGCAGCCACTGCGAACAAGTTAGCATCCGAAGGCGAACAGGCGATTATACATACGTTGAACCAAATGGAAGGCATCCGCACCAGTGTAGATCAATCCGCACAGTCGGTAAGAGCTCTTGGTGAAAAAGCCTCAAACATCGGGGCGATGGGACAAATTATTATTGAAATTGCGGAGCAGACTTCCCTTCTGGCTTTGAATGCTTCGATTGAGGCTGCTCGCGCGGGTGAGCACGGAAGAGGTTTTGCAGTCGTTGCTGCTGAGGTGCGGAAATTGGCAGACCAGGCTTCCAATTCCTCTGTTGAAATCAGGCAGTTTGTGCACGAGCTTCAACAGGATATTTATGATTTGGCCGGGGTCATGGAACAGGGTACACGCGAGGTTACAGAAGGCATGTCCGTGGCACAGGGAGCCGAGAGAGCCTTTAAGGACATCGAGCAGTCCGTTGTGGAATTGAATGAACAGATTCAAGGCGTAACCGTTGCAACCGAACAGATGAACTCCGGGGCTGATGATCTCGTTCATGCCATTCGCAGAATTCAGGAAGTTACAGAAACCACAGCCGGTGGAACACAAAGTGTCAGCGCTGCAACGGAAGAACAGTTGGCTTCCATGGAGGAAATTACCAATTCCGTAGAAGATCTGAACGTAATGTCCGGCAAGCTGCGACAGTTGATGTCCGGTTTTAAAGTATAAATAAGGAAAAATTGCATAAGGGAAAAATTGACCACCTTGCAGTCATGCATATTCTAGGCGAAAGAACCTACAATATGGATGACAGATAACGCAAAGGTGGTCTTCTCATGGAAAACAAGAAATGGGATCTGGTTGCCTTGGCATCCATACCACTCATCATGACGCTGGGCAATTCCATGCTCATTCCCATTTTGCCGCAGATTTCCAAAGTCCTGGGAATCAGCTCCTTTAAGGTCAGTATGCTCATTACGGTTTATGCTGTTGTGGCTATCTTGTTAATTCCGATTGCCGGCTATTTATCGGATCGGTATGGACGAAAGAAGATCATCATCCCAAGCTTAATCATTGCCGCATTAGGCGGAGCGGTATCCGCCGTGGCCGCATGGATGCTGAGTGGGACGACGGCGTATTATGTTATTTTGGCGGGGAGATTTCTGCAGGGTATAGGGGCCGCCGGTGCATTTCCCATCGTTATTCCGCTTGTGGGAGATATGTTTAAGGGTGAAGAAGAGGTCAGCAAGAGTTTAGGTATTATAGAAACCTCCAATACATTCGGTAAGGTAATCAGTCCGATATTGGGTGCTTTGTTAGGGAGTTTTATTTGGTTCCTGCCCTTTACAGCGATTCCGATTCTGTGTCTGATTTCACTCGTTCTAGTCATATTTCTTGTGAAGACACCAAAAACGAACAGCAACAATAATAAACAGTCCCTCCGTGAATTTTTGAAAAAGACAAAGCAGGTTTTGCACGAGAAGGGCCGATGGCTGTACGCGATTTTTGCCATCGGCGGTATCGCTATGTTCGGCGTGTTCGGTGTGCTTTTTTATTTATCAGAGACACTGGAGAGCACTTACAAACTGCACGGCGTGGTAAAAGGCCTTGTGCTTGCGATTCCGCTTGCATTGCTGTGTCTCGCTTCGTATCTGGCAGGTAAATTCACGGGCAAGAACAAGGCGGCCAAAAAATGGACAGGTTTTGCAGGTATGACCCTCTTAACCGCTTCCTTGATTGTGACCGGCTTCAGTTCACAGATTTATTTTGTGGTTGGTATGATGACGCTGGGCGGCATCGGGATCGGCATGGTCCTGCCATGCATGGATACGCTGCTTACTGAAGGCGTTGAGAAGGAACAGCGCGGCACCATCACTTCATTGTACAGCAGCATGCGTTTTATCGGCGTATCTCTTGGACCGCCTGTTGTCTCACTACTGCTTGGCGCGAATCATTGGGTGATGTTTGGCACCTTGGCCGCTGTTGCAGCAGTGGGCGGGCTCCTCACATTATTCGCCGTGAAGCCGGAGGCCAAAGAAGAAGACGACTCGTCGGGAGGAAATGCATACCGAGCGGATTTCAAGAAGCCGCAGGAATTCAAGAAAAAGGGTCTTGTCCATAAATAATGGACAAGACCCTTTTTTTGTATGGGCGAAAGCCGTTCACTCCAAATTGAATCGCTGCATTCTACTCCGTATACGGGTCAATTTCTTTGATCATACGATGCCCGGATGGTGTTTCCTCCCCTAGGGCGATTCTACTTATCGAGATCTACTTATTGAGCAGTCCCGTTTTGACGAGGTACTTCCCGTCGTCTACCAGATCCTCGCGGTATCCTTACATCCCACCAGCGCATTCAACTCCTGCATGTTCTCTTCGTTGATCTGTCCGCCAAGCGCATTCAGCGCTTCGCGCACTTCCGGATACTTTTTCAGCAGATCGCTCCGCACAATGGCACCCGCATCGTACGGAGGGAAGAAGCCCTTGTCATCCTCCAGAACAAAGAGATTGTTCACCTTGACCTGTCCGTCTGTTGTATAGGCACTGGCAACGTCAAGGTCATTTTGGGCAATCAAGCGATATTTGATCCCCTGATCCATTCCTTTGACACGCTTGAAGTTCATATGGTACAGCTCCTTCAGACCTGGATACGTATCTGGCCGGTCCGTGAATTCAAACTCGGCGCCAAGCTCCATATTCTCAGAAACCTTGGCAAGATCACTGTAGGTCCTGAGGCCGTATTTCGCGGCGGTATCCTGAGTAACCGCAAGAGCATAGGAGTTGTTGAATCCGATGGGCTCCAGGAATTCCAAGCCGTCTTGTGCAACGAGCTCTCTTGTGCGCTTAAGAGTCTCTTCCGCACTGCCGGTTTCCTCCAGATAATAGTTAGCCACAATGGTACCGGTATAGTCGGGATAGAGCTGTATGTCATTGTTCTGCAGTGCCTTCCAGGTTACGCTGGATCCCCCGAGATTTAGCGTTCGCTTGACGCTCAGCCCCGTACGGTCTTCGATCAGGTCTGCCATCATATGAGCCAGGATAATGTTTTCTGTGAAGTTTTTGGAGCCGATGACCAGATCGGCAGGACCGCTGGAACTTACGCCGGGGGATTGCGGATTGGTACAGCCGTTAAGGCTGACGGTCAACGAAACAAGTAGCAGTAAAGTAAGGATTCTAGAAGCGGCAGATTTTTTTGTGTTTTTCATGCGGTTTCCCTTTCGCTGCACGTTATATTTTCAATCCACGCGGTGTTGTCCACTTCTCGAGGAGTCCGAGCAAATAATCCAGCAGCAGGGCCATAATGGCTGCCGGCAGCGCACCCAGGAGAATCAGTGCATCGATATTGCGGGTGATCCCGAGAAAGATAAAATCCCCCAGGCCGCCAGCCCCGATAAAAGCCGCCAGTGTCGCGGTACCGACATTAATAACCGTTGCCGTCCGGATTCCTGCAAGGATGACCGACATGGCGAGAGGCAGCTGAACCCGTAACAGGATTTGGGTTCCCGTCATTCCCATGCCGCGTGCCGCTTCGATAACTGAGGGGTCCACATCCTTGATACCGGTGAAGGTATTGCGGATAATCGGCAGCAGTGAATAGAGGAACAGTGCGGCTATCGCAGTTTTCATGCCGATCCCGAGGAGCGGGATCATAAAGCCGAGCAGAGCCAAGCTTGGAATAGTCTGAAGAATGCTGGCTCCGCCTATGATCCAGGTTCGCAGGAAGCTATACCTGGATACCAGGATTCCGGCAGGAACTCCAATGATGATGGCGATGACCATCGAGATGAGAACGAGCTGAATATGTTCTCCAACGGATACCAGAAGCTCGCCCCACCGCAAAGAGAACTGACGGCCGATTTGCTCCCAGATGGATGAGGAATTCATGCTTCATCACCCCCTCCGGCCCAGTGGCTTGCAAAGGTGGAGATTAGAGTCCCGCGTGTGACAACGCCAATGAGCCGCTCCCGCTGGTCGATAACGGGAATGATGCCGAATGGGGCATCATTTACAGCGATTAAGGCATCTTTGGCCGTTGCCGTATCAGGCAGCGTCAGCTTCACGGGTTTCATAATTTGCTGCACAGTCGCCGCGGTATCGATGTTGGATTGCAGATCATAGGCCGATACCAGACCCGCGAGAACGCCATCTTCCGTTAGCACAAGCAAGGTATCCGTCTTCCGCTGGCGCATAAATGTGATGGCTCGCAGCGGAGATCGGTTCAGGCTAACTGTCGCCGGGTTTCTGCGCATCACTTCCGTAACCGGTATGAAAGTAGGATTTTGATAAACCCGATTCTTGCCGATGAATTCTTCAACGAATCCATGTCCCGGCTCCCGGAGCAGCGTCTCAGGTGAATCCAGCTGAACCATCGTTCCGGATTTCATCACGCCGATCCGATCTCCCATCTTAAGGGCTTCATCCATATCATGGGTAACAAATACAATCGTTTTCTTCATATCCTGCTGCAGCCGAAGCACCTCATCCTGCAGCTGTTCGCGCGTGATCGGATCGAGTGCACCAAATGGCTCGTCCATCAGTATGATTTCGGGATCTGCAGCCAGGGCCCGTGCAACGCCGACGCGCTGCTGCTGCCCACCTGAGAGCTCTTTTGGGTATCTTGAAGCATAGGTGTCGGGATCGAGTCCGACCAATTCAAGCAGCTCATAGACCCGCTGCTTTTTCTTAGCCTTGTCCCATCCCTTCAAATCCGGGACCAGTCCGATATTCTGTTCCAATGTATAGTGCGGGAACAGCCCCGTCTGCTGGATAACATAACCGATGCTGCGGCGGAGCTCAACGGGATTGGTGGAACGGATATCCTTGCCATGAATCGTAATCGTTCCGCCAGTATGGGGAATCAGACGATTGATCATTTTCATGGTGGTTGTTTTTCCGCAGCCGCTTGGTCCGATCAGAACGAGAAATTCCCCCGACTGAATCTCGAAATTCAGTTCTTTAACAGCATGAAAGCCGTCGGAATAGGTTTTGCTGACGTTATCGAATGTAATCATAAACATCCTCCCTTGAACATGGGTGTTTCATATGGCTGTAACGAAAAATTCAAATAAAGCGCAAAAGTCTTCAGCGTAAGGCTGAAGACGGTTTGCACATGATTTTCATTTTGGCGTAAATATGAAATCCAATTATCGTCATTGTGTCCGGGAGGTGGAAGCTTTATGCGTGAATGATCTGTGAATGGATGTTTACATGAGGGCAGCTCTGCCTGTTATGATCCTGCTGCCGCAGACTTGGTCTCCTCAAGTCTTGTTCGGGCTTTGGAGCGAGATTTGCCGATGATGTGCGCTAGGATATAGATCAGAATTAACAGTGCAAGCGCGAGGGCTGAATAACGGTACATGATGGCATACGATGTGGATTTGGCGATGGAACCGAGCACGATGGAGCCTATGGCAACACCGAAATCGAGGGAGTTAAAGAACATGCCGTTTGCCATGCCACGCTGCAGGGGATGAACCTCCTGAATCATCCAGGTCTGGATGGACGGCTGAATGGCACCAAAGCCAAGACCGTAACATAATGCCGATAACAGCATGGTTCCGGTTGAGGATGCGAAGGTCAGGAGCAGCAGACCCGAAACCATCAGCGCCGCTGCGGGCACAACGAGCGCTTTATGTCCATAACGATCATAAATTCTGCCGGAGAAGGGTCTGACCAGAATAATGGCGATCGCATTAAATAAGAAGAAATACTGGGGATTCCGAAGGTGAGCCTCGGCTCCGTACAGCGCCATGAAACTCAGCAGACCTCCGTAAGTAATGGACATTAAAAAGTTAAGGACGCTGGGGAGGATCAGCTTGCTGTTAAAGGAACTCCGTGGTTTATCTTCCAGGTGGACTGGCTCGGTTACGGGGCGCTCAGGTATTCGTCGTGCAGGCGCCCTGGACGTAAGAATGTAAGCGAGCGGGAAGATGAGGACATTGATGATAACGGTGATGATCACTAAGGGGGTGAAGCCGCCGCCTTGGAGCAATGTTAAACCGATCATAGGTCCGATCGACATGGCAAGGGTGGTGGATAATCCGAAGTATCCCATACCTTCACCCAATCGTTTGATGGGAATGACATCGGATGCCATCGTCGGAAACGAGGTGCTTGTCATACCGAATCCGATGCCGAACAAGATGCGCATCAGCAGCAGAAATACGATGCCGGATGCCCAATAGTATCCGAGCGTGGCTGCCAGAGATATCAGGAGTCCGACATAGAGAAGCAGCCGGAGCTTTCCTTTTTCAAGTGCTCTGCTTGAGACAAAGCGGGAAGCAATTGCACTGAAGGCGAAGAGGCTGGTAATGAGGCTGACCTGCAGGGGGCTTGCCATAAAAGTTTCCTTGGCATAAGCGGGCAGCGTGGTCAGCATCATCTGCAAGGTCAGAAACAGAAAGAGGTTGCTGACCATCAAGGTGATAAATTCTTTTGTCCATAATGGTTGTTTGGCTTTCATTTCATTCATGTGAAACATCTCTCCTGTTGTTGTGTATATGATTCATGTTGTTGTTGATGCGTGAGAGAGTGTCCCGGAACATCTCCAATTGACGACCGTCAATTCCTTCTATTATTTGGCGTCCGCATTCGCTTTCGATTGCGGTGGTAGCCTCGATCAATTCTTTACCGGTGTCCGTCAAATAGAGCTGGAAAGCTCGGCGGTCGTTAACCGATACGGATTTGCGCGTGTAGCCTTTTTTCTCGAGCAGATCCAGTATGCGGGTTGTCGTAGGTTGGTCTTTGTCCGCTTTTACGGCAACTTCCTTTTGGTTTAACCCTTCATGTTCGCCAATATGAAACAGGACCAGCCATTGTTCAGGGGTGATGTCAAAGGGTTTTAGGGCATTGGCAAACAATTGGGATGCACGGCGATAGGTGTAACCCAGGTGAAAGCCGATGGAGGGATTGTGTGTAGGTTCTTTCAAGAAACAAGTCACACCTTTCATTTTTAGGATATCGAAATAATAGTTGTCTTAACAATTATATGTTCAACAATTAAATACGTCAAATCCTCATAAAATTTAAATCGTTTACATGACAGGGTTTCACAGGCCGATGTGGAATATGAAAATTGACGATAACATAGTTCTAACAATTGGGAGCTATATTTATATTACAAAACCAATATCCCAATACTCAGGAGGAATAAGGAATGTCACAATTGATTAATTTTGCCCACCGCGGCGCATCGGCCGTATGCCCGGAGAATACGATGGCAGCTTTTGCAAAGGGGCTTGAACTGGGAGCTACCGGGATTGAAACCGATGTTCAGATGACCAAGGACGGAAAGCTGGTTCTAATCCATGATGAGAGCGTAGCACGTACGACGGGAGCCGAAGGACTTGTCAAGGATTACACTTATGAGGAGCTCTCTTCATTGGATGCGGGTTCATGGTTTGGAGCTGCATTTCAAGGCGAGCGCATTCCGCTGCTGGAGGAATTGCTGGAATTAACAAAGAATCCGGGCACAATCGTGAATATTGAGCTGAAGAACGGGGCGATTCAATATCCGGAGCTGGAGAAGCGTGTAATCGAGGCAGTAAGACATTACGGCATGTCGGAGCAAATCGTAATCTCAAGCTTCAATCACTATTCGCTGGTAGAGTGCAAGTTAATTGATCCTGAAATCCGCACGGGCCTGCTGTATGGGGAAGGCTTATACAAACCGTGGGAGTATGCCAAGCTGGCAAAGGCCGATGCCATTCATGCATATCATCGAGCGGTTCTCCCGGAGTGGGTAACGGAAGCGAAGCTGCACGGCGTTGTTTATCATCCATGGACGGTGAATGACGAGGAACAGATGAAGGCTTTGATCGATGCAGGCGTAGCGGGAATTATTACCGATTACCCGGATGTGCTCAGCGGATTGCTTCAAACCAAGGGAGTGTGACCCTGTGAAGAAAACATGGCTGCTGGGCTTTGGTTTTTTCAGCATTAGCATAACATGGGCGCTATATAATGCTTTTGTGCCCTATTTTCTGGAGGATTACATATCCAGTGTCGCATTGATCGGTTTTTTTATGACAATTGATAACTACTTTGCTCTATTCTTGCAGCCATGGATTGGAAGTCGAAGCGACCGGACACATACCCGGTTTGGGAGAAGAATGCCTTATCTGCTTATCGGAATGCCGCTGGGCGCCCTGTTTACGGCGATCATACCGTTTCATACCGGAATGGCAACACTCATTCTGTTCATGGTTCTTATGAATCTGGCGATGAGCTTGTATCGTTCACCGACCGTCTCTTTAATGCCGGACATTACAGAAGAGAAGCGGCGGACAAGAGCCAACGGCGTTATTAATTTTATGGGTGGCATCGGATCGATACTGGCTTTTGGCGTGGGCTCGGTGCTTTACAAAGCCCATCAGTCCTTGCCGTTTATAGCCGCTGCCGGCATAACGCTTGTATCTTTATTTATCCTAATGACATTTATCAAGGAGAAGCGTGACGCACCCGGCTATCAGGCCCAGACTGCCGCCAAGCCCAAAGTTTCCTTCAGGAGCCAGCTCGATCGGACGACAGTGCTGCTCTTGGCGGCGATCTTCTTCTGGTTTGTAGCCTATCAAGGCGTAGAGACGCTGTTCACATTGTATGGCAAGAATGAGGTAGGGCTGACCGAATCGCAGGCTTCCTTCTCCTTAACGTTTTTTTCACTTGCTTTTGTGCTGTTTGCTATTCCAAGCGGATGGCTTGGCGGCAAATTCGGCAAAAAGCGGATGATTCTCATCGGTGTCAGCGGTCTGCTGATTGTTTTCTCGATGGTACCGCTGGTCGATTCGCTGTTATTGCTCCGCATATTGCTGACGGTGGGTGGGTTGTTCTGGGCATGCATCAATATCAATTCCTATCCATTCATCGTATCAACAGGATCGGAGGACAGCATCGGAACACGGACAGGGATGTACTATTTGGTGTCATCGCTCGCGGCGATCTCCTCACCTCCTCTTCTGGGCAAGCTCATTGATGGAATGGGGTATTGGATTCTGTTCTATTGTGCCGCGGGCAGCATGCTGCTCGCCTTGATCTGTGTGCTGATGATTCGTTATCCGGAAACGGCAAGCCCCTCCACACCGAAGGGAGCGACTGCCGGCTTATCCTAGCGGATGAATATGTCGTGACCGAAGTTTTGGCTCCTGCTTGTTAGTGCGGAATAACATTGACGAGAGTCGGTTAGCGCAGGTAGAATCTTATATCAGATACACCCGTATCGAAATATGCCGGCGAAGGTGCAGGAGCTGATTCTTAGGTTGACTACTATTTATGATATTGCGAAGAAAACAGGCTATTCGCCTACGACGGTGTCCAAAGTCTTCAACAACTATCCGGATGTCAGGGAGAAGACGAGGGTCAAGATACTGGAGACCGCGAAGGAAATGGGCTATCTTCCGAACGCGAATGCCAGGTCTCTAACGACCAAGCGTTCATGGACCATCGGTATACTGTTCGTAGAAGCAACAGGAGCGGGGATTCGTCACCCTTACTTTGGGGCTGTTATCGAAAGCTTCAAGAAAATCGCCGTCTCCAAAGGGTATGATCTGATGTTTATTTCCAAGGATGTTGGCGGACGGAGAAGCAGCTACGTGGAGCATTGTAAAATCCGCGGGGTCGACGGTGTAGTTGTCATTCTCTCGAGCAGCGATGATCCTGATTTCCAGGAGCTGCTGGACAGCGGCATCCCTTGCGTTATTCTGGATTCCTCGCCAGAGAAGGCCCATTCCGTCTGCTCCGATAACATCGAAGGAAGCTTGCAGGCACTTCGGTATCTGCATTCACTCGGACATCGCAGCATCGCCCATATCTCCGGCGGATTGAATACGTTTGCAGGCGAGCAGCGTCAGCAGGGCTATGAGCAAGCTCTTCGCGAGCTGGGTTTGACATTCAGGAAAGAATACATAACAAGCAGCGACTTCTTCTCCATGGAGAGCGGATATGACGCGATGAACGGGTTGCTTGCACTGCCGGATCCTCCGACAGCTGTTTTTGCCGCTGGGGATTTACTTGCGCTTGGAGCTATTCGCGCCGTGCAGGATCGCGGCCTGAATGTGCCTGGGGATGTGTCGATTGTCGGGTTTGATGATATTGAGATGTCCCGTTACATAACCCCTGCGCTCACGACCATACGTCAGCATACAGAACAGCTGGGCGCTGTTGCCGCCGAGATATTAACGTCTTCGATTGAAGAGCAAGATACCGCGGTGAAGTCGGTTATGCTGCCTGTTGAATTAATTATTCGGGATTCCTGCCGCCCGGTCACTTAGGTGAACCTGAAAGAGCAGGCCTATTTTTACACCATTTCGAAACCGGTTTCGAAATTTATTTAAGGGGGATACGAACATGGCAAATTACCGTTTTGAGAAGGATACCTTTGTTATCGAGCAATATGATCAAGCCAAGACCTTTTCCAGCTTTCTGCCGGGCATTGCAGGTTTGAAGGGAATTCCGATGTGGACTTTTTACGTGAATCGGGGTCAAGGGATATGCAGCTTCGGGATACGCGACAAGAACTCGCCGATTATGGAGTTTTCGCCAGCTAATATTGCATACAAGAATGTGTCTGCTACAGGATTTAGGACGTTTATCAAGCTTGCCGGGACCCCGTCCGTCTACGAGCCGTTTCAATCCTTTCAACCCGACCCGCAGGCGCAGCGAACGATGTTTATTCGTCAGAATGAGCTGGTGATCGAAGAAGATCATGCCGGAAACGGACTTCGCACCTCGGTATCGTATTTCCAGCTGCCTGGAGAAGACTTTGCCGCGCTGGTCCGTGAGGTTAAGATAACGAATGCTGGAACTCGGAACGTATCGTTTGAGCTGCTGGACGGTTTGCCGGAGATTTTGCCTTACGGTGTTGCGAACAGCGGCTACAAGGAGATCGGCAACCTGCTTCGCAGCTGGATGGAAGTGGAGAATCTGGATCAAGGCATCCCGTTTTATAAAGTGCGCTCCAGCACGCATGACGAGGCGGAAGTGAGCGAGGTTACGAACGGTCACTTTTATCTGTCATTTGATCAGCACGGGAAGTTAATCAAGCCACTCGTAGACTTCGAGCTGATATTTGGTGGGAATACATCACTAATCTATCCCGATCGCTTTGCCACAGCGTCCATCGAATCGCTGGCACAGACGATACCCTATGCTGTGAACAAAGTACCCTGCGGCTTTAGCGGCTTGCCGGCTGAGCTTGGGCCCGGGGAGTCGATAACCATCTACACTCTGGTTGGTCATGTGAATGACATTACCAGAATCAATAAACGCTCAAATGATTTGTCCTCGCCTGCTTATATCCTCAGTAAGCGAATGGAGGCAGCCGCATTGACGCGCGAATTAACCGATGATGTTGCGACGAATACGGGGTTGTCCGATATTTGATGAATACAGCCGTCAATCCTATTTGGACAATTTCTTGAGAGGCGGGTATCCGTTTATATTCGATAACGGGAAGGAAGGCGCCGTTGTCCATCTGTACTCCCGTAAACACGGGGATTTGGAGAGAGATTACAACTTCTTCTCGCTCGCCCCGGAGTATTATTCGCAAGGGAATGGCAACTTCCGGGATATGAATCAGAATCGACGGAATGATGTGTTCTTTAATCCCAAGGTGGGCACATTCAATATCCGGATGTTTTTCAGTTTGATCCAAGCTGACGGGTATAACCCCTTAAGCGTGGAAGGGACCAAATTCCGCGTGACTGAAGGTATGGAGGAGCAGCTGGAGAAGCTGCTGCGCGCCTCGGTGTCCGGGGATGGGGATTACGATAAGCTGAAGGCGGTCTGTGGCGGCGATTATACGCCAGGGAACATCATAAACGCGATTGCGGATCAGGGCATTGAATTGTCCATCGGCGAGGAACCCTTCTTATCCAAGCTGCTCACCATCTCCGAGCAACATTTTGCAGCATCTTTTGGTGAGGGATTCTGGTCGGATCACTGGACATATAACATGGATTTGGTTGATGCCTATCTTAATATTTATCCTGACCGTTGTGAGGAACTGCTGTTTGGCGAGAAAACGTATTCGTTTTTTGACAGTCCGGTTTATGTGCTTCCGCGGCACGAGAAGGTTGTGATCAGCCGTGGCAAGGTTCGTCAATATGGTGCCCTGCTGGAGGATGAGGAGAAGCTGATGAAGCTGGGCAGAAAACGGAACGCGGCGGAATGGCTGCGGGTTGACGGCGGGAAGGGCAGCATATACCGTACCCATCTGTTTGTCAAAATGATCTCATTATCACTCAGCAAAATGGCTACACTCGATCCGTACGGAATGGGGGTCGAGATGGAGGCCAACAAGCCGGGCTGGAACGATGCAATGAACGGCTTGCCGGGCTTGTTTGGTTCAGGCATGAGCGAGACGATGGAATTGAAGCGCATGGTGGCTTTTATTGTGGATGCTGCTGAGCAGTTCAGCCGGCATACCATTCAAGTACCGGAAGAGATTGCTTCCTATTTAGAAGGTGTATTTGCTGCCGTGCAGCAATATCATTCCGGGGCATTGGATTCTTTCCGTTACTGGGATCAGGTGGCGGGATTACGCGAAGCCTACCGCGCTTCCGTAAGGTTTGGCATTACAGGCCGCGAAGTCGAGTTGCCGGTGAAGGACGTGAAGATCATATATGCTGCATTCCTCAGCAAAATTAATGAAGGGATTGAGCGTGCGGAGCAGATGGGAGGCGGAATCGTGCCGACCTATTTCCGGTTTGAAGTGGAGCAATTTGAGGAGATACGGGATGCGGAGGGGAATCCGGTGATAACCGGATACGGCCTGCCTGCCGCTAAAGTACTCGGGTTCAAACCCTATGCGCTTCCGCACTTTCTGGAGGCGCCAGCCCGGGGAATGAAACTCGCCGGTGAGGAACAGGCTAGAGCGATGTATGAGCGAATCAAGGCTTCCGAGCTGTATGATCCGGAACTTGGGATGTACAAAACTTCCGTCAGCCTTGAGGAAGAAAGCGACGAAATCGGGCGCATTCGTGCTTTTACAGCCGGATGGCTGGAGCGAGAATCGGTATTCTTGCATATGACGTATAAATATTTGCTTTCTTTATTAAAAGCCGGCTTGTATGACGAGTTCTTCTCGGAGATCAGGTTATCTCTTATTCCATTTCTGGACCCGGCAGTGTATGGACGAAGTACACTGGAGAACTCCTCCTTTATTGCAAGCAGCGTCAACCCGGATCCCCATGTCCATGGACGCGGTTTTGTGGCTAGACTTAGCGGATCGACGGCCGAATTCCTCAGCATGTGGATTACGATGATGGCAGGGAAGCAGGTATTCCGTTACGAAGACCATCAGCTTCAGCTGCATTTGAACCCCGTGCTCCCGGCTTGGTTGTTCGATGAGAACCATGAGGTATCTTTTACTCTCCTCGGTTCCGTCAAGATTACGTATCGTAGTAAGCGCACCGCCAATACGTATGGACAAGATGGGGTTCGTATCCAGCGTTTGACCCTGACGACAGTGGATGGAGATCAGGTTGAGGTAGATGGGCCGATTCTTTCAGGGAAATGGGCACATGAGGTTCGTAACGGGAATATCCAATCGATTCAAGCTGATATGGGGTAAAATAGTATCCCCAAACCAACAGACCGCCAGGCAGCAGCCGGGCGGTCTGTTAGTTTTCCTGAAGCTGCCCTTTATTCCTCGGGCGGCTTTTTATGTTTGGTTGTTAAGATGGAGCTAAACGAAATGCCTATGGCAACACCAATCGCTATCCCGATGGCGATGTTATTCATGGCGACGCCAATCGCAATGCCGACGCCAATTCCTATACTTACGCCTAATGCCGTATTGTTCTTTTTCTTTTCCATATTGCTGTCACCTCCGTCTTCATGATGCTGCTATACCGTTACTTCGCCGGGTCTCCAATCATCCTTGTCCTTGTGCTGGAGGATGTTGATCACAGCCATAGAAATACGGCTGCTTCGTATTCTTTCACTTGCAAGTCCTCTTGCTGCAACCCATAATAGGTATATCGATTTGCATACATAAATGAAACATCATCTTAGAGGGTTAGGAGGGGGCTGCATGCAGTGGATTGCAATGCTGACGATGCTGATTGATCATGTGGGGCTCGTGTTTTTTCCAGGCCAGGAGATTTGGAGAATTATCGGCCGCATTGCTTTTCCGATTTATGTATACGCTCTGGTTCAAGGACATCATTATACTTCTTCCAGGCCCAAGTATATCATGCGGCTGGCTATCATTGCAGCGATTTCCCAAATCCCGTATCAGCTTGCTCTGGATCCCAGGGGACTGAATGTGGTCGTAACGCTGGTTGCCGGAGCATTGGTGCTGTATGTGCTGGAACGCTCGGAGTCTTTGTTGCTATCAACGATGCTGGTCGTTGCCGCCTGCGCCTTGATGAGTGAATTTCCGTTTGATTACGGGGCTTACGGTTTGCTGCTGATCTTGATTTTCCGTTATGCGCAAGCCAGCTGGCTTGTTTTTCTTCATATTTTATTAAACGTGATGTTCTGGTTTCTTAATAACTGGGAACTTCAGATGTGGAGTGTGATTCCGACGGCGATGATAGCTTATGGTCCGCATCTATGGAAAAAACTTGAGTCCATCCGGGTAAGCCAGTGGGTATGGCGTTCATTTTATCCTCTGCATTTACTTGCGATTGCATTATTAAGGGTATTTATATAGAGAGGTCCTGATTAGGTCATACCTAATGAATGGAATCCTTTACAAGGAGAGACATACATGTTGAATATAGCAATTGCTGCATGCGTCCTTTTGTTTGCTGCAGCGGGTTACATTGCGTTCATGAATTCCAGAATAATTGCGGATAAAAAACGGGAAGCATACATTCCTCCGCCCCCTTCGGAATATACCGTTTATATGACACCTCAATTCTCCGAGGAGGACAAAAGATCACTTGCTCCCATCGGCGTGATGGAATTCCGTGATGCGCAAGGGATGATGAAGGTTTATCTGTGCCGGGTTAAAAATGAGAAGGATGACTTGCAGCTGGAGCAGGCCGGTAACGTGTTTCTTCATCACCTGACCAAGGCCAGAGATACCGGCGCACTCATGTTTTACCGTACAGTGGAGGAAGCGCTGCAGGGACCGGAGGAGAAAAGCTTGACGGATCGAATCTCTGCGGTCGCGAAAAAAAAGGCGAGAACAGAATAGGCTTTCCGGGTCAATCCACCTACTTGCGGGGTAATAAAGAATTAAAAGACCGAAAGGAGATTTTCCGAAATGAAAACATTTAAAATCGGAAGGACATCGGTCTCCGTCTTTATAGGCGATATTACGACATGGACGGGCGACATTATCGTCAACGCTGCCAATTCGGGACTGCTGGGCGGAAAAGGTGTGGATGGCGCAATTCATAGCGCCGGAGGACCGGAGATTATGGAGCAGTGTATGGAAATTCGCAAACAGCAAGGCGGATGCCCGCCAGGCAACGCTGTTATTACGGGAGCGGGCAATTTGCCTGCCCAGCACATCATTCACACCGTTGGCCCGATATGGGAGGGTGGTGGACGGCGTGAGGAGCATACTCTGGCCGAATGCTACCGCAATAGCTTACTGCTTGCAATAGAGGTCGGTGCGAGAAGCATTGCCTTTCCTAATATAAGCACAGGTATCTATGGGTACCCTAAAGCTCCTGCTTGTGATGTTGCGTTAAAGGCGGTTACCAAACTGCTGGAGGAGGATCTTCCGGATAACCGTCTGGAGCGGATAGACTTCATTTGTTTTTCTCCCGAGAATGAAGAGCTCTATGCTCATTGGCTTGAGCAATTCATCCAGGAGAAGGAGGCGCAAATATAAAAAGCAGGGGCGCAAATTGCGCCCCTGCCGTTTGTTTGGATGTCCTTACATATGATAAGAGCCGTTTGGCTCAAACAATACCCATTCCAGCATGGTGATCATATCGTCAAGACGAGTTTCCTGATGGAGAAGGGAACTGCGCTGAGGACTGTTCTCTTCAAGAGACGTTAGTCGGGTCTGCAGCATTTTCTTTTGCATTGTAAGTTCATTGATCTTGGATTTGATTTGATTTTCTGTTCGCATGGTATAAATCCTTTCGTTTGGTATGAAATCCACCACTTTACCCAATATTATAGCATTTGATGCTGCTCATGACGAAGGAGCGGGGCCGATATGACAAATGAAAAGAATATGAAGAAAATCGCGGCAGAGCATGCAGCGAAGTATGTGCAGGATGGAATGAGGATAGGCCTCGGTACAGGGTCTACTGCTTATTACGCCATTTTAAAAATTGGAGAGATGGTCAGAGGAGGACTTAACATTCAGGCAGTGGCTACCTCTGAAGCATCCGAGAGGCTTGCTGTTGAACAGGGGATATCCCTGACACCCGTACAACATATGGATCGTCTGGATTTGACCATTGACGGAGCGGATGAACTGGATGATCGTCTGCGGTTAATTAAGGGCGGAGGCGGAGCGCTTCTTCGGGAGAAGATTACCGCCTATCAAAGTGACCGGCTCGTGATTGTCGCCGATGAGGTCAAGCAAGTAACTCAGCTAGGAGCTTTTCCACTGCCTGTTGAAATTGTACCGTTTGCTTATGAGTGGACGGTT
The DNA here is from genome assembly GCF_000193415.1 of Paenibacillus vortex V453. Taxonomy (NCBI): domain Bacteria; kingdom Bacillati; phylum Bacillota; class Bacilli; order Caryophanales; family Paenibacillaceae; genus Paenibacillus; species Paenibacillus vortex. The sequence goes on along the minus strand of NZ_ADHJ01000037.1, from coordinate 597,847 downwards.
CAGTCACTGGCCCGGCTTGGGTGTTCGGTGCAGATACGCCGCAACCTGTCCGAAGGGTTTTATGTCACGGATAATGGGAACTATATTGCGGATTGCAAATTCCAGCTCATTACCCACCCCGAGGAATTGAGTATGCGCCTTGGCTCCATTCCGGGCGTAGTGGAACACGGGCTGTTTATCGGTATGGCGGATCAAGCAATTATTGGCTGTCAGGATGGAACCGTTCGGATATTGCATTCCGGCAGCTCTGAGGCTAAGAATATATTTGACAGTTGATCCGGCGTTCATTAACCTTAATTACATGATATCTTTCGGAGGGTGAAGTATGTCGGATATTCAAGAACAAGAGGACTACCCATTATATTTGCTGGTGGTGCTGGCTAGAGCTTATAACGCAGTCATGACGCATTCGAATCGGAGCATCAACAGTCACGGACTGAATTCCACGGAATTTGGTGTGCTGGATGTGTTATACCACAAGGGGCCGCAGCCGCTGCAGAAAATCGGTGAGAAGGTACTAATTTCCAGCGGTAACATTACATACGTGGTGGACAAGCTCCAGAAGAAAAACCTGCTCGTCCGCCGGGCTTCCGCTGAGGATCGCCGCGTTATTTACGCTGAGTTAACCGCGGAGGGGAAAGAATTCTTTGAAACCATCTTCCCGGTTCATCAGGAGCTGATGGTGAAGGTGCTCAGTGGTTTGTCGGAAGACGAGAGAGCGCAGGCGGCCGTTTTGCTGCGGAAGCTGGGTATCAGTGCTGAGAAGATGTTATAGTCCTAGTTAAAACAGATTGGAGATTAGTATGCTTAAAGATATAACTACGCAGGCTATGCAGCAAGAAGTGAAGGAATTGCTGGAATACTCGGTCTTTCCGGATCCAGAGGCGGTGGAACGCGCGGCCTCATCTTATCAGACCGGTGAAAGCCGGCTATTCGGATATGAAGAAGACGGGCTTCTAGTGGGAGTCATCGGTTTTGACGTTGAGCAGGACGAGCTTACGATAAGACATATCGCGGTTCTTCCCGAGAATCGGGGTAAGGGGTACGGACGGGGCATGATTCTGGAACTGCTGCTTGAGCTTCAGCCCAAACCGGATCGTGTCATTGCGGAGACGGACGAAGAGACCGTGGACTTTTACCGCAATATCGGATTTGAGGTTTACAGCCAAGGGGAGAAATATCCGGGTGTAGAGAGATTCCGTTGCATTTATGAGGTCGAGGAATCAGAAGAATAAGCTGTTTTTGACATAGAAAGCATGTTCATCGTTGTGAAGTGGAATTAAAATTGCCATTCGAGACAATATACCGTTTCCCGTTCAAGGCATGATTCATATAATGTCGTAACGAGCGGGCAGGGGGTGAACATGTTGGTGTACCATTATACCGCTGTCGGCGATTCCTTGACCTTCGGGTTTGGGGCCGATGCCAGGCAGCGGTTTTGTTCCGTTATACCGCCGGATGGCGGAGGAGAAGCTTCGCCAGTTCGTAGCCCACGAAAATCTGGGAGTCAACGGATTAACCTCGGATGAGTTATACGATCGGGTGGTTCAGTCTCCGGCTTATCGTTATCATCTGCAGCAGGCCCAGATTATAACGATATCCATCGGGGGCAATGATCTGATACGTGCCGTGAAGTCCACCGGGGGGCGTCCGAGCCGGGAAGTGCTGGATGCTGCATTGTATCGCTGTCAGAATCATGTAGCAAACATCGTCGGACATATCCGGAAAATAAAGTCACCTGTTAGCAAGCCGTATTATATTCGTGCTATCGGTTTGTATAATCCTTATCCGGTCTGGACAGAAGCTACGGAATACGTAGTTCGGTTCAATCGGCATTTGTTGGGGTTAAGTGATGGCTATTTTCGTATTGCTGATGTGTACTCGCAATTCTCAGGCAGAGAGAAGGAACTGCTGTCGGTGGATGGCATTCATCCAAACAGCCGAGGGTACCGAGTCATTGCAGAACAGCTAAACCGGCTTGGGTACAAGCCTCTGGGTTGAAAAATGTTTCATCAGACAAAAAGGGCGTCCATTGGTCATTTGACCAGTGAGGACGCCTTTGTTGTATGTTCTACAATAATTTCCGAAAAAAACTCCGTACAGCCCATTTGCGTTCCTGCCGTTTTTTATATTTAGGCAGTGATCGATAAACGTCCAGCGATTCCTGATAAGATTTCTTGGCATCCTCGGTCCTTCCGAGCGATTGATACATATAACCAAGTAAATAGTAGGCCTCGCTTGAGGAGGAGTGAATGGAGTGGAACTGCTCCAAATATTGCAACGCTTTCTCGCGGTCAGTATCTCGGAACGTATCAGCGAGGCGCAGATAAGGCCGGCCATATTTGACCCTTGGGTTGATCTCCAGTGCATGAAGAATATCAGCCTCGCCTTGAGCGATGCTGCCGGTATGTAAGCGAGCGCTGCCCAGATCGTCCCAGAACTCGGCGGAATCCTCCGAGCTTGATTGAATGGATTCGAGAAGCTGCAATGCTTCCCCATGCTTGCGCCGCTCCAGAAGCAACCTGGCAAGCTCATGCCGGGATGAGACATCGCTTGGGCTGACTGTAATCTGTCTGCGCAGCTTGGAGATATTTCTTGCACGTTTGATCGGCTTCGTAAAGCTTGGGAATATACCGACAAAACGGCGATCCAGCACATAGACAATGAGAAGCAGAACCAGGATGGCTGTAAACGGATTGCCGAAAATGTAAAACAGAAATCCAAACAGTATTAATTTAATCAAACAGATCCCTCGATTTCTATAGAATGTATAGCACAAATTATACCATATCATGAATTTTTTTAGGATGAAATGTCTTCGGTTCTATAGACCTTGATGGCATGCGCATGTCGGAATAGGTCATAGGTATTGAAAGACGGTCGAAGATAACCGATATAGTGTAGTAAAGAGGTGATAATCATGGCGAAAAAGGGACAGATATTCCATCATTACAGTTTCGAAACGAAGAAGAAGGCAGTCGCCATGCGGCTGGAAGGAATGACTAAGAAAGAAGTAGCATCCGCCTTGCAAATATCAGATATCGGACGGCTGAAAGTATGGATGCGTAAATACCGTGAATTTGGCGAGGAAGGTTTGGTCGATCGTCGCAGACGAAATTCAACTCCAGACCATGACAATGAGCGGGATGAACAAGAGCAGCTTGCACAGGTTTAAGAAGTTAACAGTTACATGAAGGCGTGATGAACGACGGATCGTTTCATTACGCCTTTTTGATATGGGATCAAGGAGAAGGAATGGCGTTCAACAAACCCCTCTCCAGACACATCTGGGCCAAATCACTATTCTTATTTCGAACAGGCGACAGCCTAGTCCACTTATAAGCCACTGACATAACATGTGGTATGTTCAAAAAAGGAGGGATTCATGTGAGCGGAGTAGTAGAAGGTTATGGCGGTTATGGATATGGTTCTTCTGTTGGTGCTATTTTGGTGTTATTCATCTTGTTGGTGATCATTACTCGCGCATTTATCTAATCCATCTTTTGAATGAACAATTCAAATGAATCAATAGGTGAATACCAATCAGGCAGCATGAGCAGTCACAACGACAGACCGTTCCAAGGGAAGGACCGACTCCTTTGGACGGTCCTGTTTTTTTTGGAGAGAACTGTCTGTGAAAAATAAAGTTATTCATCGCGGATTCAATATTAAATTGAGGATTTGTCGAAAATTGTCTGTTTATTAGTAATGTTTGTCCTATATAATTTTAGTATATTACCGATAGGACGGTGTCACGTGGATATTGTATTATACATTGGTTTGGGGATTTTAGATGCATTGGCAATGCTGCTGCTGATCATGAAATTATTTAAACTTCCGATTTGGACGTACCGCTACAAAATAGGTGGATTTGTTCTTTTTATTGCCGTTTTCTCTTACATAATAAGGATTGTTTTGGAAGTCCCGCAAATCGATTTGCCCTTGCAGTATATTTTGTTAGCGTTGTTTTTACGGTTGGCCGTGAAAATAAAATTGCATCTGGCAGCGTTCATGTGCGGAGCGGGAATCACAGCCTATGCCGTGCTGCAAATGGTACTCTATTTTATTTTTCAATACACGGGTATTATGTCGGTCACAGTTGTACAGCAATCTATGGGCTGGCTGGTCTATTTGCTGCAAGCGACCTCCATTCTGTCCGCGTATTTAATCTCATATGGCCTATATCGTTTTAATCTCGGGTTTTCCTTCATCCCCAGCCCTCCTCATGATTTCTATTCCAAGGAGGACTACCTCTCTGACCATAACTATGTTTTGGTGATCGGCAATGTGATTTCTGTTATTACGATTTGTTTGACGTTAGTGTTATTGTATCGTGCAAATCCACTTGGATTATTGGTGTTGGCCATTATGAATTATGCGATGCTCTATTACTTCTCTAAACGGAGGGAGGATCATGATTCTCGAAAGCCTGTCGAAATGCCTGGCAACCCAAATAAAGGAGGCTGACCCGGAAGGACCCGGTTCCATTGAGGTGCTGACCTATGGAATTGGATTGAAATTGAACCTGTTCACCTGTCTGGTGTTGACAGCGCTGTTCGGAACCATACTGGATACGTTGGCAGGTTCTTTTTTCGCATTGTTTTCCTTTATGGCTCTTCGAAGGTTTTCGGGAGGAGTTCATCTGCCCATTACACTATGTTCGATCGTCACAGCAATGGCTGCATCGATTATTCCCTTGATCACCATGTCGCCATCGGCAATCCTGTGTGTGACAACGATCAGTTTTGTGCTGATGCTGATTTATGCCCCGCAATATTATGAAGCCGTTCGTCGTAGCCGGTGGGAACCATGGTACAAGTGGATTGCCGCCTGCATCGTAGGCAGCAATTTTGTTTTAGTATCCAATATTTTGGCATTGGCGTTTTGCTTGCAGGCTGTATTAATCGTGCCCCTATGGAAAGGACGAGAGGAGGTGAATTGGAATTGAAGCCATCAATAGCACGTATACTTGCCAAACTTATAACGTCGTCTGCACTAAAATCCGCCACGCAGCCCAAGAGCATTGTCGGCACGTTGCCGCTTCCTGATGAACTGAAGAACAACCAGAAATAAGCAATTATAACTATTCTTACTGGATGGAGTCGACACATGATGGTGCGGTTCATAACATAATGGATATCTGTATACAATAACGCCTCCAAGCAAACTACTTGGAGGCGTTAATCATTACATCATAATCAATATTACTTTTCCGTTCACAAAAGATACGATATCGAAATTGGAGTACCCCCAAGTTTCAATGGTTTTTCCACCACCAGTGGTAATGTCCTTGGCTGCCGGATTCCCCCATGAAAGCTGTACCTGCTCTTTGGTCATGCCGAGGGATACCTGGCCTGCTTTAATCTGTTTCCACACCGATGCGGACCATTTATATTTTTGATAGGGATCGTAATTTAATAATGAAGAACGATCTGCAAACAGCTGCATTACTTCGGATGACCGCATGGGATAGCTTTTCACTGTTTTTCCTGATGTTGATGTGAAGATAACGTTGAATTCACCTTTGTCGTCCGGCAAAATATCGCTTACCTTTAATTTGGAGAAGCGTTCCAAGCCTTCAAAATCGTTCACCCAATACGTTCGGCCGATAAATTTAACCAAGCTGCCCTGCATCGCTTTTTTGATCAATCCAGCCGTTTCGCTGGAGACAACGGTCAGGGTTGCATCTCCGAAGGAGATATCCGCTTGTTTCCACTTGGCATCCCAGCTGATTTTGGCTCCCAGCGCATCGGAGAACACAGCAGCCGGAATCAGTAACTCGCCTTTATCCGTAAGTGGGGCTGCCTTCAGACGTATAGGATTACCATTCAGGATGGCTTGGCTGCTGCCAGCTTTGAACGAAAGCACGTTCTCGCCAAACTTCGCTTCGATGCCTCCGTTTTTAGCCGAATACGTGCCGCCGAGTGCCTGAATGATGGTTCTCGCTGGAACCATGACATTCCCATTGACCTGTTTGGCATATTTCAAATTGCTGCGAAGACTGGACGATACCGTTACCGACTTAGACAGGCCGCCAGAGGTTACCGTAATCTGTGTCTTGCCAACGCCCGCAGGTTTTAGCGTGCCGTTCTTTTGCATGTTCATTAAATATGGCTTCTCGATGTCGATCCGGGCATCTTTAACAGGTACCTTGATCTTGGCCCCATTGGTGTAGGTTTCCTGGATACTCATTTCCAGTGTGTCCCCTACAAAAGGCTTGGCATCGGAAATCGAGATCGATAAGCTCTTAACGACAGGCACATCAACAGGCTTGTTCTGTCCACCCTTATGATGTATCCAGCTTCCATCCGCACGCTGTGCATAGAACCCCTCCGACAGATCCGTTGCATTCCCATCTATGGATGTCCTAATGATCCCGCTAAGTCCGGAGACCTGTCTCTTTGAGCTTCCAGCGGTCTTTATACACACCCGTTGTCCAAACAGTTCCGTCCTTCAGTGTCACAATCAGAAGATCCGTTGGCTCATTCGAGACATACACGATATGAACTGCATTCTGGGCCACGGTAACCGGTATGATGCGCCCGTTATCATCGAAGTTGGACGTCTCGTACACAACGACATCACCGTTGTCATGCAGGAGGGCAACACGCCCGCTATGAACCGTCATGGATTTAACCGTGACCGGGCTTTCCACGATGCCCAGCTTTTTGAATTGACCCCTTTTGTAGTTATCCTCCAACAGCAGCTCTCCGTTCGAGGACAATGCGGCAAATTCCTGATCCGCATTGGCGATCAGCATAATGCCACTGAGGCTCTTTGCTTTTTCATTGCCGAACCATACCGTCCCGTCTGACTTCAGCCAGTAGGAACCCGCGATCTGCTTCACACCGCTTGTTCCCGGAACGACCTGGGGACCCTTGCCGATGTCCCATTCCGCTAATCGGCCATCCTTCGTCATGCCGATGCCCCTATACTCATAACCACTGATGGCAGCGACTGTACCGGGTGTCCGGATAGCATGGCGCCCGTCAATCAAAGACCACATCGAGCCATCACTCATCAGATAGGTGTTCCTTCCCGCAATGTCTTTGATCTGGAGCTCGGACTCCTCCGCAAAAGCAATGCCTTGCGTTGTCCCAGCAAACCCAAGCCCTGCCAGCATGCTGAACAAGACGAGAATATACAACATTCTTTTCACTTACATGACCTCTCCTCTGTACAAACAGGAATATTTTTCAAACAGCTTAATTGATTTCGACAAAATAGCTGTTATTCCTGCATGAGCGAATGGCTTGATAGCATAAAAAGAGAATCAAAAAAACGCTCCCCGAATATGAGGAGCGCTTAACTTATTTATAAGCAGATGAGGTTACGCCACCAATTATAAAGATTTATTAAATACATCACTTTTACAAGCAATGAGAATTCATCAGTAGAAACCTATCTGAAACACTTCAGGATAAAGAAGAACAAACAGCATTTGAGGGTAACGGAAGAACAACATCAAATGATCCATGGCCGATCCATGGCCAGATCGAGGAATACAATCCTATGGCACTACTCATCACGAATTGCGGTCAAAGATCATTCAAGGAGCTACTTAAGGAGCAATAACGGGAATATCATTGTATTCCTGCATACTACTTATAGGAGCTTCCATGTTAATCAGGACATGGGTCACTCGTAGTGATAGTTTTCCGTTTTTTAAGTTAATAAGTAATACCAGACTACCGATATAAAGGTATAAACTTTAAGGGGGATATATAGCATGAAGAAAAGAGTTGTGTTACCTATCTTACTAGTAATGATGCTATTCTTAGGAACTTATTCTGTGGGAGCAGCCGACAATCAATGGATTATTAAGAATGATGCTCCGAATCCAAGAGTAGGGGCAGCAGTAGTATCAGTAAATGATAAAATCTATGTAATTGGTGGGGCGAAGGGTACGACTTCTTATGCAGATGTAGAAGAATACGATCCAATAACTAATACATGGACTACTAAAACAAGTATGCCAACAAAGCGTGGAGCAACCTCTGCAGCTGTTGTGAATGGGAAAATATATGTTATCGGAGGCTATACGGGTAATGTTCAAAGTGTATCGGGCGGAAGCTATTCGGCAGTTGTTGAGGCTTATGATCCTGTTACGGATACCTGGGAGACCGTGCAGTCAATGACGACTCCTAGAATGTGGCTATCATCTGCAGCATATAACGGTAAGATTTACACAATGGGGGGAGTTAATTCTTCTTCAGACAGATTGAGTGTTGTAGAGGAATATGATCCAGCAACAAACACATGGACAACTAAAGCAAATATGAGTATTGGCTACCATGCTATGTCCCTTGTAGCAACTGATTTAGGGATATATGCATTTGGCGGTGGTGGACCAGCTACTGCTACCACAAATACAGTAAAACTTTATTATCCAGAAACGGATACATGGGAAGTAATTGCTAACATGCCTTATCCAGCAGATGGAATCAGCTCAAGTATCTACAACGGAAAGATTTATGTTGTGGGAGGAGGAAAGTCTGGGAGTGAAAAAGCTATAGCAAATGCGTTGGAATTTGACACGATTACTAATTCGTTTAAACCAATAGCATCACTCAATACAGCAAGAACTGTACATGGAACAGCTGTGGCAAACGGAAAACTTTATGCCGTTGGAGGCACTGCGGTAACACCTTGGTATGGTGGAGTAGCAATGGTCGAAGAATACTCGTTAGCTGATGTTCCAACTGATCCAGAGACTCCACCAGTAGATCCAGAAGTTCCTAATCCAGAACCAGATGGTGATAGTGCTATTCTTGAAATCATGTTACAAAACGGAGTGGTTAAAGAATTCGATCTATCAATGGCTGAAGTAGTGTCATTTATTAATTGGTACGAATTAAAGGCTGAGGGACAAGGTTCAATAACATTCGCTATCGATAAACATGACAATAACAAAGGTCCATTTAAAGCAAGAAAGGATTATATTATCTTTGATAAGATCATTAATTTTGAAGTGAATGAATATTAGAAAGTAGTTCAAACTCCGAATATGTTACTAGAACGATTATAAGATTTCATAATTCATTTCGGGGTAAAACCAAAATTCCACTAAAAAAAGCATCATGGGGCTCTAAGGCTGATCGCGGGTCCTTCTAAGGCCACGGAATGAGTACTGGTGCGGAGGACCCCGCTAAGCTCCAGATTTTATTTCAAAAAAAACTTCCGTTTCAATATTTGCGAAATGGAAGCTTTTTTATTTTTCGCTTCGAAATTAATGCATCTGAATTGAGGATGATCCATATACCAAGAAAAACCGTATATTGAGATAGGATAATTGTCGGAAAGAAAGCGGAAGGGATTCGCTGATGGTTTCTTTCGTCCGGTGAATTAATTGTGCGTATAATTAATTGGAGGTGCTACTCAAATATGATACGAATAGGAGAGATGAGTATCACGTGTTGACAAAAAAACATAACTGACAATGGTTGATAGTTCTAGGTGAGAGCGTTGTTGACTAAACGTCCAAATTGATTTGGCTATGGGGAATTAACACGTGGGATACATGACGAAATGGAGACGTGGATTTTTCGGTTCAGTGACTATGAGTTCATGAATATTGAGCCGCAGCCTTATGAAGGTGAAAGAAGAGGATTGAAATAAACAATTGCTGAGTTGCTTTGTTTTATAGTCGTGCTTTTGAGACAGATTACGAAGTGGATCCCATTCCGTACCCAGTTGATAAAGCAGGCATAAAAAAGAACAAAAGCCCCGTAATCCATGCTGCCATTACAGGGCTTTTGTTCGGGAGCCTCCGGAGAGACTCCCTCATGGGAGAGGAGAAACCGGACGAAGAGCTTATGGGGAAACGTAAGTCTTCTCCGCGGTTGTCTACGACATTCATTGATGTCGATATTTCAAGGATGCCCGGCTGCTGCCTAAATATACCTTACTTAGAAAAAAACTTGGGAGCCATGAGGTTTCATTTTTCATATATGGGACGATTGTGTTACGATAATCACTGTCCATGGCGTTGTCATGGCATTAAATTTTTGGATAATGAAACGGGTGAATGAAGCAGTGAGAGTAGTATCCGGAAGTGCTAAAGGCCGGCCGCTCAAAAGTGTGCCAGGTACAAGCACCCGTCCGACGACGGATAAAGTGAAAGAATCCATATTCAGTATGATCGGCCCTTACTTTGAGGGGGGAACCGCGCTTGACCTGTTTGCAGGTACGGGAGGCCTTGGTATTGAGGCGTTAAGCCGGGGAATTGATCGTGCTGTTTTTATTGATGTGGAGCCGAAAAGTATCAGTACGATCAAGGATAATTTGAAGGCTGCCCGGCTTGAGGAAAGAGCCGAGATATACCGCAACGATGCGGCAAGAGCACTTAAAGCACTCGAGAAGCGCAGCTTCAAATTCGATCTGGTCTTTTTGGACCCGCCATACAGATTCAAGAACGGTGATGAGCTGATGGTGGATATGGCCGAGCGAAGTTTGCTGCAAGACCTGGCTGTGGTGGTATTGGAATACGAATCGAGTTACAATTATCCTGAGAAATTTGGTGATTTTTGTTGTCTCCGGACCGTGAAGTATGGAGAGACCGCCATATCGATATACCGTTATGAAATTGCGCAAGATCAAGCGGGCAAGCTTGACGAGGAGGAATTACAGGATGACAAATGAGAATACTAGTACATATCGCGTTGCCGTATACCCGGGCAGCTTTGATCCGGTCACAATGGGTCACATGGACATCATTACACGTGCTTCGAAGCAGTTTGATCTGCTGATCGTAGGCGTGTTGAATAATTTAAGCAAAAATCCGCTGTTTACGGTGGAGGAGCGGACGGAACTGTTGAGACAGGCCACAAAACACCTGCCTAATGTCGAAATCGACAGCTTCCGCGACCTTCTGGCGAACTATATCCGCCAGAAGAATGCCCAAGTCATCGTACGTGGTATTCGCACGGTCACCGATTTTGAATATGAACTTCAGCTGGCTTCCACCAATCACAAGCTGAACCCGGATGCGGAGACCATCTTCATGATGACCCATCCGAAATATTCGTTCTTAAGCTCAAGTCTTGTTAAAGAGATTGCCCACTTTAATGGAGATACTACGGATCTGGTGAGCCGCGAGGTTGATGCAGCCCTACGCCGTAAATTCAGCGGCGATAACGCTCAATAAAGCGGGAGCACAACCCGAAAACAGCTATCAACAACAAACAAATCACGGCCTGGAACTGCAAAAATGAAGGAAAACCGCTCCAAAAATTAAAAAGCTGTTCTGTGGCTGCATGCTCTAGAGGCTCCGTTCGGAACGCCGGTACAATGCCTGCCGAAAGAGCACTGGCGGGTTTCCATAATGCGATTGTAATCAGAAAAGCGAACACGGAATGCAGGGCGCGCTTCATCATAAAGAAACGCCAGGAGAGACCGGTTTCCCGCATCAGGGACAGGCTTTGCAGCTGGGCGCTTATCCCGCTCCATGCCAGTGTGGCGGACAGAACGGCCAGCTGCAGGGTTCCTGTTGAGAATGCTGAGGTGCTGATAGACTGGGCTGCGAGATGGATTTCCAGTAATCCTGATGTGAAATATGACGGAAGCTGCGGCAGCAGATGGCTGCTCAATACTCTTATAATGACGGCGAAGAACAATATAAAGCCGCCTGTCATCATTAAGGTCTGGACCGAACGGGTAACGGAATCACCCAGCAATTTACCGAAGCCCCGGCCATCCCGTTGATGAGCATCCAGCGCTGCGGCGGAGGCGCGTTTCAGGATGGGGTGTTTGGCTAAGTCGTTCATGTGTGTATGGTTCAGGGGCAGTGCAGCGATCTGCCTGTTTGCTGTATGGGAATTTTTACTGAATAGACCGAATGTCCAAGCGGCAAGCAGTCCGGAAATCCAGTGAATGATCAGCAGCAGGTAGCCTGCTTCAGGTTTATGCAGCAGCCCGGTTCCGATGACAACGAGAATGGTCATCGGATTGCAGAAATGGGATATAGCGGCGAGCTTGCCGGCATCGCTGGCATGGAGCTCGCCCTGTTTGTACATACCGGAGGCAGCCTGTGCTCCTGCCGGGAACCCGGCTGTCATTCCTGTTATGAGAACCCAGCCGCCAGTACCGGGAAGTTTGAATATTTTCCTCATCAGAGGGTCTAGCAGAACGCCAACTCCATGGGCCCAGCCATAGGCAATGAGTATTTCCACCAAGACGAGAAAAGGAAGCAAAGCGGGGAATACGATGTTCCACCATAGCTTGAGTGCCTGCAGGGTGGCTTGGAAGGCAGGCTCGGGTGCGCTGACGACAGCCAGTACAAGCAGGAAAGCAGCGGCCCCCAGGAGGATGGTGTTCCACAGCCCGTTTGATGACTTGACGGCGTTGCCTTTATTCATAAGGAATCTCCTTTCTGCGTAAACATGGCTAGTACAACTTTATGCAAGGGAGACAACCGTCAGACCAAACTTGGTGGAAGGCTGGACATATAAGGCGGAGGGAAGGGAAATACATGAAGAAGTCCGTAAAACCGAATGGCTTAAAAATCGCGCTGTATTTATTGTTGGTCGGGGTTATGCTGTACGTTGTCGTTTATATGCCAACCCCTTATCTCGTATACCAGCCGGGAAGCGCTGAGGAGGTTCGCCCGATGATTAGCATAGAGAAGGGCGATCCGGCGGAAGAGGGAACATTTATGATGACAACCGTGTCGGCAAGTTATGCGAATATTGCGCTGTTAATGCTGTCTGCGTTTAATCCCAATGCAGAGGTTGTAAAGAAGGCGGAAAAGATGGGCGAGCAGAGCAAGGATGAATATGCAGCCACACAGGTGTATTACATGAATTCCTCCCAGTCTGCCGCAATGGAAGCTGCCTACCAGGAAGCCGAGGTGGATTACAGTATTGAGCCTGCCTATGTATTTGTCATGTCGATCTCTGAGAATTCAGCCAATGCCGAGCATTTCCGGCCAGGGGACAAACTGATTAAGGTGGATGGGCAGCCGGCGGAGGATAATGAGAAAATTGCCAGCCTGTTAAGTGGAAAAAGCATAGGTGATGTGGTGTCCGTAGAGCTTGACCGCAAAGGGAAAACCGTTAAGGAACAGGTGAAGCTGGTTAGCATCAAGGATGATAAGACAGGCGCGGAGCGTCCAGGTCTGGGCGTTATGATCGCCACGATGCAGAAGGTGGAGCCGGCTGATCCGGACCACACGATCCACTTCGCGGATACGAATATCGGGGGGCCGTCGGCCGGGCTTATTTTTACCCTGGAGATTTACAATCAGCTCACCGCTGGAGATTTAAGTAAAGGTTACCGGGTAGCTGGAACAGGCACCATTGATAAATCAGGTGCTGTAGGCCCCATCGGGGGAGTGAAGCACAAGATTGTTGCTGCGGACCGGAAGGAAGCCGATATCTTTTTTGTGCCACAAAAAAAATTATGACGAGGCCAAGAAGCGGGCGGACCGAATCAACACGGATATGAAGCTTGTGCCGGTTGAGGATCTGCAGGATGCCGTGGATTACCTAGAGGAGCTGCCGCCTAAGGGGTGAGCGGCGGCAGCAGGTAGTCGCTGTAGAAATGGCGGATATCCGGCACGGGGTGACCGTTCGCGTAAACGGCGGCAGCCATCAGGTCCCGTTCCAGTTGAGGATGCTGAAGTAGCGTGGGCTTTTGGATCACGGGAAGCGTAGCGCTCTTCTTCATCCGTTTCAGCAGCCCGCGTCCGGTCTCGTTGAATCCGAGTACCCGAATATACCCGGGACCTTTGGCGAGCTCTTCAGGGCTCATAGAGCCCTTGTCATGGTTCAGCATGATGTGCAGCAGCATGCGCTGAAGCTTGGTACGCGTATAACGTTTGGTCTTCAGCGCTCCAAGGAGTCCTTCAACCGTCGGGTTCTCCAACTGTGAGAGCATGCGCTGTACGCGATGCTCCAGACCCTCGGTGACTTCGAGGTAGTCTTCAAGCTGGGCGGGTGTGTGTGTGAGCAAGGTTTGAAACAAGGGCTGGCGAAATCGTTCCCAATGGATCGGAGCTTGTCCGGCCTGGATTTCCCGGTTCATGATCTCCAGAGTGAACTCCGGTATGTAAGGTCTGGCAGCATTCAATCCTTCCGAAAGGATGATATTCCGGATAGCGGTTGCGCTGGCAATGGAAGATGATCCTGGGAGCGGATCGTGATATTGTGCCTGTTCTCTTGGAATGGTATAAGGTATAATACGGCTGTTTAGCCGGTTGAGTGCGATCAGATAGTGCAGCCCAAGTGAATTGTTCGGTTGTGTCAGCAGTTCCTGCAATGGGTTAACAGCGGGTCCGGATTGGCCGAACACGGCCGCAGCTGCAGCACCATAAGCGGACGGGAAGTTCATTCCTTCCTGGAGATGCTGTTCAATTTTCGACCGGAATTCGCCGGGTTCGTTCGCAAGTAAACGGGAGAGCGGCAGAATCTGCTCCAGCGAGCCGCTCTCCGAACCGAAGGATAAACAGTCGACGACCCCGGTAGCCTCCAGAATGGATACCGCACCGTACGCGAACCATTCCGCTGGCTGAACGGCATAGGTGACCGGGAGCTCGATACATAGGTCAACTCCCATGGCGAGCGCCATTTCGGCACGGGCGCGCTTGCCTGCAATTGCGGGCTCGCCTCGCTGCAGGAAAGGGCCGCTCATGACTGCAACCACGGCGTCTGCGCCGGTTACTTCCTTGGATTTATGATAATGCAGGACATGACCATGATGTAAGGGGTTATATTCAACCACAATACCAACCGTTTTCATTTGCTTTTCAACTCCTTGATAAGAATATATCATAATTACATGACGTTCCTGTAACAATAAACGTGTCGCCCTAGCGAGTGATGTTCTTGGGGTAACATGAGAAATATCGGGAAACAATAATGGTTCTTCAAGGTTATCCTGTTGACAAAACTCTTGCGGAATCGGTATAATAATCTTTGTTTGTTTGGAGTGATGGATATGCTAATTCAATTTCGTAAATTGACAACCAGCGATCAACCGTTACAGTTCCATCAAACCGTGGATGTAAGCAACGCCGTTAAGGGCCGAAAAGATATTGTTGCTGTTCAACCACTAGACGTGGATTTGAAAGCAACACCTTCGATTTCCGGTACGGTTGATGTTCGTGGAAGTCTGCAGGGCGAGCTGGAGATGCATTGCTCCCGCTGCCTGAAGCTGATAAACGAACATGTGCACATCCCTTTTCATGAAGTATTCCAGCCGGTGGAAGATCCTGAAACCCTTCAGGATGAGAATGATGATACTACATACGTACAAGGTGAGAGTGTGGATCTCACTCCCTATGTAGAAGAAACATTTTTGCTCCACCTGCCGCTAGCTCCGGTTTGTAGTGCCGACTGCAAGGGACTTTGCCCGAACTGTGGCAAGGACTTGAATGAAGACACATGCAGCTGCGATACGGAAGTGATCGATCCAAGGCTGGCCGGACTCAAGGACTTCTTTAAATGATGATGGATATGGCACCCGTGTTCAGCGGGTTGAACTGATAAGGAGGTGGGAACATGGCAGTACCTCAACGTAGAACGTCCAAAACACGTCGTGACAAGCGTCGTACTCATTTTAAGCTGGCTGTGCCAGGCATGGTGAAATGCGAGCAATGTGGAGAATTGAAACTTGCTCATCGCGTATGTAAAGTATGCGGAACGTATAAGGCAAGAGAGATCATCAAACAATAGTTTTTAAATAAGTAGTACTTCATCTTTGGTGAGGTGCTATTTTTTTTGTCCGAAGTCCCCCTTTCTTTTTAACGTGACTTGATTTATACTTTACATTAGTACCAGGTTCTAATATTTGCGACTAATTTACATATATGATTGAAGTATGGCGGCTTTAATAGCGGCAGAAGGAGTTGTTTCGTCATCGATCGTTTATCCAAGAAAGACCGTCACCAGCGGCTGATTCAGCTGATCGACGAGAATCCCTTTGTTACAGACCGCGAGTTGACTCGCCAGCTTAAAGTTAGCATTCAGACGATTCGCCTTGACCGCATGGAACTGGGCATACCGGAGCTTCGTGAGCGGATGAAGCAAATGGCGGAGCATTCCTATGACCAGGTTCGTTCCCTGTCGCTTGAAGAAGTGATCGGGGACGTTGTTGACTTGCAATTGGACAAGAGCGGAATATCGATATTTGAAATTCGTGAGGACCACGTATTTAGCAAAACGCGGATTGCCCGTGGACATTACGTGTTCGCACAAGCCAATTCACTTGCAATTGCCGTTATCAATGACGAAATCGCATTGACCTCTTCAGCGGATATACGGTTCCTGAGACAAGTGCGCCTCGGGGAGAAATGCATTGCCAAAGCCTACGTTAGGTCCATTGCCGGCCAGAAGGGAAAGGCCAAGGTGGAAGTGTTTACTTATGTCGCTGATGAAATGGTGTTTCAGGGGAATTTCGTAATTTACCGATCTACAGGAGAATGACATAAGTAAGGGAGGAACTTTGGCCATGAGAATTGTGGTTGATGCGATGGGCGGTGACAACGCCCCCAAGAGCAATGTTGAGGGCGCGCTGATTGCCGCACAGGAATGGAAGGATACAGAGATCATCCTCGTTGGGGATGAGGCGCAGATGGGAGCTTTCCTTAAGGACAAGCCAGCTAATCTGAAGGTTGTTCATGCAAGCGAGGTCATTGAAGCGGAGGATGAGCCGGTGAAGGCCGTCCGCCGGAAGAAAGATGCTTCGATGGTTGTGGCGGGGCGAATGATTCGCGAAGGCGAAGCGGATGCCATGATCTCGGCAGGCAACACAGGAGCCCTGATGACAACCGGGCTCCTCGTTGTGGGGAGGATGAAAGGCATAGAACGCCCTGCGCTTGCGCCTATGATTCCTACGCTTGACGGCAAAGGGATGCTTGCCCTGGATCTGGGTGCAAATATGGACTCGAAGCCGGAGCATTTGCAGCAGTATGCCTTAATGGGCAGTCTGTATCGCGAGAAGGTGCATGGTATCGCCAAACCGCGGGTCGGGCTGTTAAATGTCGGCACCGAGCCGGGCAAAGGCAATGAATTGACCAAGCATGCATATCCATTACTGGAGGAGCTGCCGATTCATTTTGTTGGCAATGTGGAGTCGCGTGATGTGATGAATGGGGTTTGCGATGTGCTTGTGTGTGATGGATTTTCAGGCAACATCCTATTGAAATCGATTGAAGGAACAGCCGGTGCTCTCTTTTCACTGTTGAAAGAACAGTTCAGCAAGTCGCTTAAGACCAAGATGGCTGCTGCCTTGATGATGCCGGAATTACGCAGCCTGAAGTCCACGCTGGATTATAAGGAGCATGGCGGAGCGCCTCTCCTCGGTCTCAGCGGCTTGGTTGTTAAGAGCCATGGTTCATCGGATGCGAATGCCATCAAGAATGGGATTCGCCAGGCGCGGACGGCGCTTCAGAATCGGTTGGTAGAGAGTATTTCGAATGAAATCAGCGGGAAGTGAGTGAGGACATGAACAATTTGCGTCCGGTCGGTATTATTGGAACAGGCAAATATGTGCCCGAGAAGATACTGTCGAATCGTGATTTGGAGAAAATGGTAGATACTAGCGATGAATGGATTGTCTCGATGACGGGCATCCGTGAGCGGCATATTGCCGCACCGAATGAAGCGACCTCGGATTTGGCTTATCATGCAGCGGTAAATGCGCTCAAATCCGCTGGAATGCAGGCTGAGGATCTGGAATTGATCATTGTGGCAACCATTACGCCGGATATGTTCTTTCCGTCCACAGCATGTCTGCTTCAGGATCGATTGGGAGCCAAGAAAGCGGCGGCATTTGACCTGTCGGCAGCTTGCTCGGGGTTTGTATATGGCCTTGCTACAGCCACGAATTTTGTGAAGACGGGCATGTACAACAATGCTCTTGTTATCGGTGTGGACTGCTTGTCCCGCATTACGGACTATACCGACCGGAACACATGCGTCCTGTTTGGTGACGGTGCCGGAGCTGCGATTGTCGGTGAAGTGCCGGAGGGCAGGGGATTCCAAGCGTTCGATCTGGGCGCGGAAGGCGCGGGCGGAGCCCACTTGTATATCGAGGCAGGCGGTTCCAGATTGCCGGCTTCTGCCGAAACGATCAATACGAATAAACATTATATTTATATGAATGGCCGCGAAGTGTTTAAATTTGCGGTACGGGTTATGGGTTCTGCGACGGAAGCCGTATTGTCCAAAGCAGGCATCGACAAAAAGGATATTGATTTATTTGTCCCTCATCAAGCGAACATCCGGATTATCAAGTCGGCTATGGAGCGTCTGGAGCTTCCGGAGGAGAAGGTTGTTATCAATGTTGATAAATACGCCAACACATCGGCTGCTTCCGTGCCGTTAGCTCTTGTCGAGGCGCAGGAGTCGGGCCGCTTGAAAGAAGGGGACAAGGTATTAATGGTTGGTTTTGGCGGTGGCTTAACCTGGGGATCCTCGGTACTCATCTGGTAACAGCATTTATTTAGATCCTTTTGATAGAGATAGAAGGGAGCCAACGATTTTGGGTAAAACAGCATTTATATTTCCTGGTCAGGGCGCTCAGTCCGTCGGGATGGGGAAGGATGCATATGACGCGCTTCCCTCCGTGCAGGATATGTTTCAAACAGCGGATGATAAACTTGGATTCTCGCTGAGCTCCATTATTTTTAATGGTCCTGATGCAGAACTTAAACAAACAGTAAATACGCAGCCTGCTCTGTTGGCAACAAGCCTGGCCTATCTGGAAGCCATTCGCGGTAAGGGAATCGAGCCGGATTACGTTGCAGGCCATTCCCTGGGCGAGTACAGTGCGCTTGTATGCGCAGGCGTGCTGTCGTTTGAAGAAGCGGTATCCATCGTAAGAGCCCGCGGGGAATACATGGAAGCAGCGGTTCCAGGAGGCCAGGGAGCTATGGCTGCTGTGCTTGGTGCAGACCGGGACGCTTTGACCACGCTGTGCAGTGGCATTACAGCAGAGGGGCACGTCGTGGAGTTAGCCAACATGAACTGTCCGGGTCAGATTGTCATTTCGGGCTCAGCCCAGGGCGTTGCAGCTGCTGCAGAAAGAATTAAGGAAGCGGGCGGCAAGCGTGCAATACCGCTGGAAGTCAGCGGGCCTTTCCACTCTTCCTTGATGAAGGAAGCGGCAAACCGGCTTGCAGATAAGCTGGAGCAGGCCTCCTTCCATACACCTTCCGTGCCGGTGGTTGCCAATGTAACGGCACGCCCGGTGGACGATGCCGCTGCAATCCGCGGTTTGCTGGTGGAACAGGTATATTCCCCTGTGCTGTGGCAAGACAGTGTGGAATGGATGATCAGTCAGGGTGTGGATACCTTTGTCGAGATTGGTCCCGGCAGCGTACTTAGCGGTTTAATTAAAAAGATTGACAAATCGGTTAAAGTCATTAACGTGAATAGCCTGGACAGCGTCAACAGCTTGGAGACTGTCGTATAAAATAACTGCTGATCCATGTCGGATCACTCTAGAAAGGAGGAACAGGTATGAGTGAAGCTCTAAAAGGACAGACTGCGCTTGTTACGGGTGCTTCCCGCGGCATTGGCCGGAGCATTGCTCTCGGACTTGCTGATCTGGGCGCTAACGTAGCGGTCAACTATGCAGGGAGCGAAGCTGCCGCAGCCGAGGTTGTGGAAGCAATTCGCGCAAAGGGCGTATCGGCAATCGCGATAAAATCCAATGTTGGACGAACCGAAGAAGCCGAAGCCATGGTAAAGCAGGTAATGGAGGCTTTTGGTCGAATTGATATCCTGGTGAATAACGCAGGGATTACTAGAGATAATTTAATCATGCGTATGAAGGAAGAAGAGTTCGATCAGGTGATCGAAACGAATCTTAAAGGGGTATTCAACTGTCTTAAAGCGGTAACACGTCCTATGATGAAACAGCGTTATGGACGGATTATCAATATATCTTCTGTTGTCGGGGCCCTTGGCAATCCGGGGCAGGCCAACTATGTTGCGGCCAAAGCCGGTGTCATCGGCCTGACCAAATCCGCCGCACGGGAGCTGGCTTCCCGCGGAATTACGGTAAACGCCGTGGCTCCCGGTTTTATCGATACCGATATGACCCGGGAACTTTCCGAGGACATGCGGGAAGGTCTGCTCGGCGGTATTCCGCTCGCCCGTCTCGGTCAGCCAGAGGAGATTGCCGGGGTGGTTGCCTTTCTAGCATCTTCCAGCGCATCCTATATGACTGGACAGGTGCTGCATGTGGATGGCGGTATGTATATGTAGACGCCGCCGATGATCTGGCGCTGGCCGCTGGACATTAAATCGTTTTCAAATGCCTTCTATGGCAATTTGAAGTCATATCTCGTATAATTACCAAGAGGAGGTGAGCCGGATGTCCGATGTATTGGAACGCGTGAAACGCATCGTTATCGACCGCCTGGGTGTTGACGAAGCCGACGTAACATTAGAAGCATCTTTCAAAGACGACCTTGGAGCTGATTCTCTCGATGTAGTTGAATTGGTGATGGAGTTGGAAGATGAGTTTGATATGGAGATCTCTGATGAAGATGCGGAGAAAATTACGACCGTAGGTGAAGTTGTAAATTACATACAATCTCATACCTAAGTCATTACAGTTAAGTCCCGTTCTTTAGCAAGGCGGGACTTCTCCACATTCAATCCTAGCTTCAGTGGCAACAAGTGATAGATTATTACTGCCTTTGTTCAGCTTGAGCCGGAGGTTCGGACTTCATGGCTGGACGGGCAGTCCATATAGAGGTGAGTTTGTTTGAAACAAAGAGTCGTTGTAACAGGAATGGGAGTCATGACCTCGATCGGTCAAGATCTTGATACATTCTGGAATAGTTTAATGGAAGGCAGGTCTGGCGTATCCCGCATCGAAGCATTTGATGTCAGCGAATACACAACCCAGATCGCAGCTTCCATGAAAGAGTTTAACCCGGAAGATTATATGGATCGCAAGGAAGCGCGCAGAATGGACCGTTTCGTGCAGCTTGCTGTTGCAGCCGGTTCGAAGGCACTTGAGGACAGCGGTCTTGAAATTGGAGTGAATGCCGACGCTGAACGGGTTGGCGTATCGATTGGATCGGGTATCGGCGGTTTGGGAACCTGGGAGGATCAACATAACATCCTGCTGGAGAAGGGCCCGAAACGTGTAAGCCCATTCTTTATTCCGATGATGATCGCGAATATGGCTTCCGGCCAAATGTCGATCAATCTCGGAGCCAAGGGTCCGAACACAACGCAAGTTACAGCTTGCGCTACCGGAACGCATTCTATTGGTGATTCATACCGTCTGATCCAGCGCGGTGATGCAGATGTGATGATCTGCGGCGGAGCGGAGGCAACGATTCGTCCGACAGGAATGGCTGGTTTCTGCGCTATGCGTGCAATGTCAACCCGCAATGACGAACCGGAGAAGGCCAGCCGGCCATTCGATACCGGTCGTGACGGTTTTGTCATGGGTGAAGGTGCGGGTGTGCTCGTGATCGAATCTTTAGAGCATGCAACAAAACGCGGAGCTAAAATCTATGCCGAGGTGATCGGTTATGGTTTAAGTGCCGATGCTCATCATATTACCGAGCCGGATCCGGACGGAGCAGCACGCTGCATGAAGATGGCCATTCGCGATGCGGGCATTGAGCCGGAGGAAGTAGATTACATTAATGCTCACGGAACTTCAACACCGGTCGGCGACCGTTCGGAGACGAAGGCGGTTAAAATGGCACTGGGTGACCATGCCTACAAAGTTGCCGTAAGCTCAACCAAGTCGATGACAGGTCACTTGCTTGGAGCAGCTGGCGGCGTTGAGGCCGTTATCTGCGGGCTGAGCCTGAAGAACCAAATTATTGCACCAACAATTAATCTGGAGGATCAGGATCCGGAATGTGATCTGGATTACGTTCCTAATCACCCGCGTAAAGCCGATTTGGATATCGTCATGTCCAATTCGTTCGGATTTGGCGGGCATAATGCTACGATTATCCTGAAAAAATACGCCGAGTAAGGGGACAGTGTGTTGAGTGGAGATCTGAAGCAGTTACAGCATAAACTTCAAATCCAGTTTCGCAATGCAATGCTGCTGAAGCAGGCCTTTACCCACGCATCTTATGTTAACGAACATCGCTTCAGTCAGAGCCAGGACAATGAGCGCCTTGAATTTCTAGGAGATGCCGTTCTGGAACTGACGGTCAGCGAATTCCTATACAACCTTTTTCCGGACCGTCCGGAAGGCGAATTAACCAAGCTGCGGGCCGCGATCGTATGCGAGCCTTCGTTGGTACAATTCGCTGTAGGTCTGGACTTTGGTCGTTACGTTCTGTTAGGCAAAGGAGAGGAAATGACGGGCGGTCGAACCCGCCCTGCTCTTCTTGCTGATGTATTTGAATCATTTGTGGGGGCGCTTTATCTGGATCAGGGATTGGAAGCGGTTCGCCGGTTTTTGAGCGACCATGTTTTTCCCTCGGTGACCGTCAATGGTCGTCCGCAGATGAGCGACTATAAGACCGAGCTTCAGGAACTGACCCAGCATCACGGCATGGGCGCACTGGAATATCGTATCGTAGAAGAGCGAGGACCGGCACATGAGCGGGAGTTTGTCTCGGAGGTATACATGGGAAGCGAATGTCTTGGACGCGGAAGCGGCAGATCCAAGAAAGAAGCCGAGCAGCAAGCAGCGGCAGTAGCCTTAAAGCAGCTGAAACGTGCGGATGCCTAAAGCTTCGCTGATGTGATGACAAACAAAGAGCAAAGAGCAGTCAAGCGGAACCGGATAGGATGACTGTTTTTTGCTCTTTTCGTTGTCTGGCATTTGCCTTAGGGACAGCTGTTTATGACGTTAGTGGACCTCGTCCAAAGACGGCGGTGAAGCCGATTCTACTTGTGTTACAATAGCAGGAGAGGTGATAGGTCGAATATGTTTTTGAAACGGATCGAGTTAGCAGGATTTAAATCATTTGCCGACAAGACAGAGATGGAATTTGTCCGGGGAATTACAGCCGTTGTTGGTCCGAATGGCAGCGGCAAGAGCAACATTTCGGATGGGATCCGCTGGGTACTTGGTGAACAAAGCGCCAAATCGCTTCGCGGTGGCAAGATGGAAGACATTATTTTTGCCGGAAGCGACGCGCGTAAAGCGGTCAATTTCGGTGAGGTTTCCCTTACGCTGGACAATGAGGATCATGTACTGCCGCTGGATTTTAATGAGGTGACCGTAACAAGACGGGTACACCGCAGCGGTGACAGTGAGTATTTCATCAACAGGCAGTCTTGTCGGCTGAAGGATATAACGGAGCTGTTCATGGATACCGGGATTGGTAAAGAAGCCTATTCTATCATTGGACAAGGGCGCATTGAGGAAATTCTGAGCACACGATCAGAAGATCGCCGGGGAATTTTTGAGGAAGCATCCGGGATCGTTAAATATAAATCGCGTAAAAAAGAGTCTGTGCGCAAGCTGGATGAAACGGAACAAAATTTGCTCCGTATTCACGATCTGGTTACAGAGCTTGAAGATCAGATCGGGCCGCTTAAAGAGCAGTCTGAGAAGGCGCTTCGTTATAAGGAACTCCGCGAGGAGCTGAAACACAAGGAAATTTCGCTGTATGTATATCAAATTGAGCAGATACATACCTCATGGAGTGAAGCCAATGCGAAGCTGGAGCAGCTGAAGGAAGAGCAGCTTGCCCTGTCTACTGTGGTGTCCGCCCATGATGCCAAGCTGGAGAGCGACAGATCGGCTCTTCGCCGGCTGGAAGAGGAAGTGGAAGAGCTGCAGAGCCAGCTGCTTCAATTCAGCGAGCTGTTTGAGAAGAGCGAGGGCTACGGTGAGGTGCTTAAGGAGCGCCGCCGCAACCTGGAACGGACACGCGAGCAGCTGGAGGAGAGTCTGCACTCCGGCGATCATCGATTAGGTGAGCGCGTGGGCGAGCTGGCTAGAATGAAGAACAAGCTGCAGGAGCTGCAGCAGGAGTTAACTCATGTGCGGGATCAGCTGTCAGCGGAAGAAGCGAAGCTGGTTGGCGTAACCGGTGGAATCAGCCAGCAACAGGAAGAGAGCTTGAAAGGGAACCTGCTGGAGCTGATGAACCAAATGGCTCAAGCGCGGAATGAAATCCGCTATGCGGACCAGCAGCAAGAAGCGCTGGATCGCCGGATGAACCGGGCACAAGAGGAGTCCGGCAAATGGGAAGCGCTGAAAGAAGATTTACTGAAGCGCAAAGAGAGCATTGATCGCAGCATCGAACGTTTCGGCAAAGAGATCGCGGATCTCCGCAGCGGTTATATCAGTGAGAGCGAGCGGTATCAATCCCTGCAGAAGCTGCAGGAGGAGACGCAGGGAGCGCTTCGGAAATGGGAGCAGAAGCGGGAAGCGCAAATTTCGCGCCGTGATACCATGAAGGAGCTTCAGGACGACTTCGACGGATTTATGCTGGGTGTTAAGGAAGTATTGAAGGCTTCTCGCAAATCCGTGCTTCAAGGTGTTCACGGCGCAGTAGCAGAGCTTATTCGCGTACCGGAAAAGCTGGAGCTTGCGATGGAGACAGCTCTCGGGGCATCTGTTCAGCATATCGTCATGGAGAACGAGTCCGTATCCAGGCAGGCGATTGCCTTCTTGAAGCAGCGTCAGTTAGGACGGGCGACATTTCTTCCTTTGGACGTCATTCGTCCGCGGAATGTATCCACGTCGGATCGAACGCTGGCAGAAGGGGAAGCCGGATTTGTGGGCTTCGGCTCCGAGCTGGTTCAATACGATTCAAGATACAGCAACATTGTCGGAAGTCTTCTTGGCAATGTTGTCATTGCGGAGACTTTGGAGCAGGCGAACAAGATTGCAGCCAGATTCTCCTATCGCTTCCGCGTGGTCACCCTCGAAGGGGACGTGGTTAATGCCGGCGGTTCCATGACAGGCGGCAGTCAGCATAAGAAAACGAACAGTCTGCTGGGCCGTAAGCGTCAGCTGGAACAGCTGGATCAGGAAATTTCGGAAACCGAGAAGCAGCTGGAGAAGCTCCAGCAGGGCATTGAAAGCGTCCGGAATCAAATGGTTGAATCTCAGGATAAACTGGACGAGCTTCGAAGAGCCGGGGACGACAAGCGTGTCGAGGAACAGCAGGCAGCTGGAGACCGTAAGCAGCTCGATCATGAGCTGCGCCACGTCCTTGAGCAAGCAGAGCTAGCCGGTGAGGAGAAGAGCAGCCACGAGAAGGAAGCAAAAGAAATTCAGGAAAACCGTGTTCGGGCACAGAAGTTATTGTCTGAGCTTGAAGACGAGGAGAAGTCGACACATCTAGCGATCCAGGCTGCTGAATTTGCCCGTAAAGCAAACGAATCGGCGAAGGAAGAACTTCAGAGTCAACTGACGAATCTTAAGGTTCGCGAAGGTAAACTGGATCAGGAAACCTTCTCGCTGGAGGAGCAGCTCAAACGCCTTCAATCGGATGTGGACAACCATGAGAAGGAACAGAAGCAGAACCGCACGATGCTGGCCTCCGTTCAAGCAGACCTCAATCAGAACCAAAGCGAGAGCGTGAAGCAGATCGAGGATCTGAATCAGTACAAGCTGAAGAAGGAAGAAGCTACGCAGCAGCTGGAATTCAAACGGGCAGCGCGCAGCGCATTAAGCCGGAAACTGGAGCTCGAAGAGAGTGAAACGAAGGAGCAGCGGACTCAGCTGCGGGCTGTGGACGATCAGCTTCGCCAGACCGAAATTGGAGTAAACCGGCTCGATGTTGAGCTTGAGAATATATTGAAAAAATTAAGCGAGGACTATGAGCTGAGTTACGAGCTTGCCAAGCAGCGGTATCCGATTCCCGAAGACATTCCGGCAGCGCAGAATGAAGTTCGTGATCTGAAACGGTCTATAACTTCTCTTGGTGATGTGAATCTGGGGGCCATTGAAGAGTACCAGCGCGTCAATGAGAGGTATCTGTTTTTGAGCGAGCAGAAGGCGGATTTGGTCGAAGCGAAAACTACGCTGTATCAGGTGATTAAAGAAATGGACGATGAAATGTCCAAGCGCTTCAAGCTGACGTTTGATGCGATCCGGCGCGAGTTCGGTACGGTGTTTACGAAGCTGTTCGGAGGCGGACGGGCTGATCTGGTCCTGATTGATCCGGATCGATTGCTTGAGACGGGGATTGATATCGTTGCCCAGCCTCCCGGCAAGAAGCTGCAAAACCTGCAGCTGCTGTCCGGGGGAGAGCGTGCATTAACCGCTATGGCGCTGCTGTTCGCCATTTTACAGGTGAAGCCGGTTCCGTTCTGTGTGCTTGATGAAGTCGAAGCGGCGCTTGATGAAGCGAACGTGGTACGCTTTGCCCAGTATTTGCGGGAGTTCTCCGAGCAAACACAGTTTATTGTGGTCACACACCGCAAGGGAACGATGGAAGAGGCGGATGTACTGTACGGCGTCACGATGGAAGAGGGCGGCGTGTCGAAGCTGGTGTCGGTTAGACTTGAGGATGAGGAAGCGGAGATCGCCTAATTTAACATAAACCATCACATGGAGGGAACGTATGAGCTTTTTTAAGAAGTTAAAAGAGAGCATTTCCAGCAAGACAGAAAACGTAACGAAACAGTTCAGGGACGGACTGGAGAAAACCCGGAAGGGCTTTATCGAGAAAGTGTCGGACCTGGTCATTCGCCGCAAAAAGATCGATGAGGAGTTCTACGAGGAATTGGAAGAGATTCTGATTGGCGCTGATGTTGGCGTCAATACGGTCATGGACCTGATGGATGATCTTCGTGCCGAAGTGAAAAAACGGCGGATCGAGGATGCTGCCGATTTGCAGCCGGTATTGTCCGAGAAACTGATGGGTCTCCTTCGTGATGACAGCAGCAATGAACTGCGCGAGAATCCGGATGGAATTACGGTCATTCTCTTTGTTGGCGTAAACGGAGTTGGTAAGACAACTACAATTGGTAAGCTTGCGCACCGTTACAAGCAGGAGGGCAAAAAAGTTATGCTTGCAGCGGGCGATACGTTCCGCGCAGGTGCTATTGAACAGCTCGAAGTATGGGGCGAACGGGTTGGTGTGGAGGTCATTAAGCAGCAGCCTGGCTCTGATCCGGCAGCGGTCATGTTCGACGCGGTTCAAGCAGCCAAACAGCGGCAGGCAGATATTCTGATCTGTGATACCGCGGGGCGTCTTCAGAACAAAACGAATCTGATGGAAGAGCTGAATAAGATATTCCGTGTCATTCAACGCGAAATCCCAAGTGCGCCGCATGAGGTATTGATGGTACTCGATGCTACAACAGGTCAGAATGCGCTAAGTCAGGCCAAACTGTTCGGTGAGAAGAGCGGCGTGACCGGGCTTGTATTAACCAAGCTGGATGGTACGGCTAAAGGCGGAATTGTCATTGCGATTCGTCAAGAGTTGAATTTGCCAGTGAAGCTGGTAGGGCTTGGAGAGAAGATGGGGGATCTCCAGACTTTTGATTCGGAGCAATTTGTCCATGCCTTGTTTGCCGGATTGATTAAGGAAGAAGAGAATGAAGCAGAACAAGAAGATTAGACGCTTCTGAAGTTAAATCAAATACAAAAGGACCGAAAGTTGTACTTTCGGTCCTTTTTCATGTTCGATTCGAGTGATAACCGGATGTGATTAAGAAGAGACGATTCGAACGAATTCAATCGCACGAAGCGGGATGATAGCTGTATCGGTTGGCGGGCCATAGATGATGGGCGGGATTTTTAAAGAGATGGTCCCTTCTCCCACTTCGGTCAGGGTGCCAATGATCACATCTCCCGACACCGTTACTTCGGTTTCGGATCCGATAAATCCTTGCAGCCAATCCACGTAGCGCATATCGAAATTCCCTCCTTGCTGTAATGAAAGTTTGAAACGGAAGATCAGCAGCCATTGAGGGGATTTATTGAACGGAAGTAATATTCGCGAACGGAATCAGCACCAGATCTCCGGAAGCTTCACGGAGCTGTACCCCGTCCTCGGCAGTTGCAAGAACAACGCCTTCCAAGGTGACAAAGGTGGTGCTGACCCGTACTTGCTGCCCTGTGCGGACTTCGAAATAGTGAATCAGTTCCGGAATGATGGTTAAGCCCGTGAGCACCTGACTCTCCAGTGACTCTACGCGTTCGGTCAATTGTCCGGTCTGCTGGCTTAGAAACTCAACCTGCCGTGTTAACATCTTTACTCGTGCAGCAAGTCGTCTGCAGAACAGGAAGCAACACATAGTCATTCTCCTTTCTGTATTACCATCGGGTGTGCCCTTCAATATGATTCTTTAAATCCTGAAGCGAGGCCGTGCTTTCGTTCTCTGCTGCCCGGATCATAGGCATAACTTGCTGCACATGACCAGGACCGTACTTAAGGAAGGTTTCGGCTTTATCGATCAGGGCCTCAAGCGGTTGACGATAGTCGGTAAAATACTGACCTAGACCAAAGGAGCTTAGGAGGCTATGCACTTTGCTCATGGTGCTGAGCGCCAGTACAGGCTTACCCCCACGCAAGGCGGCCAGCGACGGATGAAGTTTGAAGGAGATTAAATAGTCAACGGATTGAATGAAACGGTAAGTCAGCTCAATGTCCATAAGAAACGGCAGTGTTTCAACGGAAGCTGCAGGCGTGCATTCCTTGATGTTTCGCTGCAGTTGTAAACAGGTGTTGTAGTCCGAGTACGCATTCCCCGGATGATGAATGACCGGTATAAGCACGACATGGTAGTCTTTTGCCGTAAGATGTCCCAGAAGTTTTGTCATATTGTCCATAGGGAATGATTCATAGGCGAATACAACAACCCCAATGGTTGGACGTCTGGAAAATCGCTGTACCGGGATGTCGGGCTGACGATAGCCGAACACCATGTCAGGAGCCGTCTCCACGTTAGGATGAAATCGCGCCCGCTTGGCTATAGCCGAGGAACGTTCATCCCGGAAGACGGCCCGGTTCGCTTTGGAAATCATGTCGCGATACGCGGCTACCTGTTCTTCGGGCCAAGTGTGTTCGGGGTAGGCATCAACGATACCTACGCCATACACCCATGTGGGCTGTCCATTTAATTGTGGCGGGAAGTAATAACGGTTGAACGAGTAGGGTGTGATTAAATCGCCTCCTCCGATAATGAAAGCATCCGTTCGGCGCGGATCCAAGCGGGAGTTCCAAGGGTAGACGTGATGTTCGTGGAATACTTGCCTAAGGGTGTGAAGAAACAAGTCATCTCCGAAGTTTCCCATGCCATAGTATCCGGAAGCGCCAATATGCATTACGTTCACCTCCTTTGCGAATGCGTTCTAGATCTTGTCTGACTGCTGATTCCAGCTTTTGAACAGATTACGATTACGTTGGCTGATACTGGTGCCGTCGATGACACGATGATAGAGGACAGCCGTGACATGAGCTAGAGAGCTGTGTTTCAGGAGACGGGAGGTAACGTCCATATCTTCGAAGATACGTCCGAGGCGATCCTCACGATTCCACCAGCCGCCGATGGCGATCAGAGAAGATTTGCGATACATTCTGGGCACGATCGGGTGACTGCGGTCATTCGATGGATTGGGCAACGGAGCGGATGATTCTGAATGAAGCCTGCCGGAGACCACATCCCTTCTCCACAGCGGACCGAACTGCCTGGTTCGTTCCCAGCAGCCATACCATCCCGTGGCGATACCGCCATCCGGATTCAGGTCAAGCGCTTCGGTCAGGAGTGCTACTGCGTTCGGTGCCAGCCAGTCATCCCCATCCAGTTCCAGAATGTAACGCCCCCTTGCTTCAAAGAGCAGCCGGTTCATCATCATGGCTTTCCCGCGGTTACGCGCTTGCGAAAGAACACGTATTCTGCTGTCTTGATAAGCGCATGCTTCCTCAAGACTCTCGTCCCCAGAGCCGTCATCCCCAATCAGCAGCTCCCAGTTTTCGTTGGTTTGTGCCAGCACAGAACGGATGCTCCAGCCCAGAGTGTCTTTCATATTATGAATGCTCATCAATATGGAAACTGCAGGTTGAGCAGGGACCACAGGAGATAAGTCCCCTTTGTCTCCAGTATGTTTCTCTTGCATCTGTGTGGATGCAAGTATCGGGAGAATATACGGCAGTTCCTTTTGAAACGAATCGTTCTGTGATGCATCCAGATGCAGAACAAGTCTTGAGTCCGTTGGCAGCAGATCATAAGGCAGAAATCGGGCAGCGGGGAGCCTGGCGTTCCAATGGGTGAGCCTTGCGAGCAGCCAGGTTTTTTTCCAATAGAGAGGAAGACCATGAACACATATACAGACTACAGCGTCCGGGATATGTGCAGGCATAGGGAAGGAAATGAGTGTTCTTCTCATGGGAAAAGACCTGCTGAGGCTCCAGAGAACCCATTCTCTGTCCGCATGTGTGACTTCCTGAAGGATACGATCGCGGTACGCTGACGTATTGGTCAATCCATAGCCGAATGCTTGCGTGCGAAGTAAGTTGTACGGGATCAATTCGATGTCAAGCCTTTATCATGGAGGACTTGCCGGATGATCTGATCGGCTTTCAGTCCGCGCTCAATCCAGCGGTTCTCTCGGGCGTACGCAATCCGGGCCAGCTTATGCTCTGCAGTGTCAGGGTGATGAAGCATGGAGGCCAGCTTAACAAGGAAATCGTCATGGGTTGTCGCAGTGGTTACATGCGGCTCCATGGCGATGCATTCCGGCAAGGCTGTTGATAGCACCCGGACACCCGATGCCAAGTATTCATAGGCTTTAACGGGATTGGTTGCGAGCGTAATCGGATGGTATTGGAATGGAATCAACGCAACGTCGATATGAGTGAGGTAACGCTTGAGCTCGTGGTGCGGCTTTTCCCCGAGTATAAGCACGTTAGGCAGCTTCGAATAGTCGCCTGAGCTGCCGTAAGGAGCTCCAATGGATACAAACTGGACGTTCGGAAATTGAATGGCGGCTTTAGCGAACAGTTCATGATCTACCCAATAGGCCCAAGCACCGATATAAGCAACAACAGGACCCGGAGGCAGATCAGCGGGTCTATCACTGGATGGAATATGAAAAAACGAAGCATCAGCGCCATTCGGAATCAAGGTCAGTGGTTTGTCGGGGTATGCCAGTGACAATCGGGTGCGAATGACCTCTGCCGTACATACGACATGATCCGCCTCGTCAATCATTTTGGGTTCGTATTTAGCCCAATGCGGGAATTCATCACAGCAGTCGTAGATTGTAATATCAGGGTCAAAGAGCGTGGAAATGCGCGTCCGGAGCTTGGACCAGGTCGTCCAGACGGCAACGGGATGCTCCTTTCGCAATGCAGGCAGCTTTTTGTGCAGAAATGCCTTGGTATCCGTAAACAGATACACATTCGGTTCAATCTCTTTAAACTCCTTATCCAGCGGTGCCAGGTTTTCGAAGAAAACCTGATGACCAAGCGAGCCCAATTGTGTCATTAGCTGCTGAGGTCTCTGTTTCATGTACGACCAGTTCATTGTTCTGGGATAAATGATGACAGCCAAGAGGTTTCCTCCTTTCTTTGTTCTCGCAATAATATATGCAATGCTAGCTTTATAGAATTGGACGAATGAGCCGAGTGATTGAAAAATGGATGGTTTTTCTCAAGCGTGCGTATGACCAGAACGAATCTATCAAATTTCCATATAATGCTTAAGATGTGTCATCCCAGATATATCTTTTCATATAAAAGCGAGGGGGAGTGTGAAGATTCGTGGATACAAAAAAATGTTCTTGTTATCTTCGGAACGCGTCCAGAAGCGATCAAAATGGCACCGTTGGTCAAGGAATTGGAACGTACTCCGGGATTGACCCCAATCGTCTGTGTCACCGCCCAGCATCGGGAAATGCTGGATCAGGTTCTCCAATTTTTTGAGATCGAGGCTCAGATGGATTTAAATATGATGAAGGAAGGACAGTCGCTGTACAGCCTGAGTGCCGACCTGTTAAAAGGGATGGAAAATGTATTCCAGTCGACAAGGTACGATCTGGTCCTGGTTCACGGGGATACAACAACGGCATTCATAGGCGCCTTGGCGGCCTATTATGCGAAAGTGCCGGTTGGGCATGTGGAGGCGGGATTGCGGACCTATGACAAATACGCGCCATTTCCGGAGGAGATGAACCGGGAATGGATTGGCCGAATAGCCGATATGCATTTCGCTCCTACAGCGCTGTCAGCTTCCAATCTCAGAGCCGAGCATCGTACGGATCATGTGTATGTAACGGGGAATACGGGGATCGATGCCATGAAATGGACGCTGCAGGCTCCCTTTAAGCACCCTATACAGAGCAAGTTACGGGAAAATGCCCGCTTAATTCTCATGACGATGCATCGCCGGGAGAATTGGGGTGAACCTATGAAGGGCGTGCTTGAGGCTGTAAAGCGAACCGTCCAGAACCACCCGGATGTCGAAGTGGTGTATCCGGTTCATCCGAACCCCGTTCTGCAGCAGGCGGTAGCGCAAGCTCTGGAGGG
Organism: Paenibacillus vortex V453; assembly: GCF_000193415.1. Lineage (NCBI taxonomy): Bacteria > Bacillati > Bacillota > Bacilli > Caryophanales > Paenibacillaceae > Paenibacillus > Paenibacillus vortex. Next base: position 565,470 of record NZ_ADHJ01000037.1, on the reverse strand, counting down.
ACATGAGCGAATTCATCTGACAGGACCGCTGGGTGTTGTTGATCTTCACCATATCATGCAGCGCGCATATCTCGTCTTGACGGATTCCGGGGGTATTCAGGAGGAAGCGCCGTCGCTGGGGAAACCGGTTCTGGTATTGAGAGACAAGACAGAGCGTCCTGAAGGGGTTACAGCGGGCACCTTAAAGTGTGTTGGCACGAATTGCGATGAGGTAGTGGCAGGAATAGAGAAGCTGTTAACGGATGAGGAGACCTACCGCAACATGGCAAGAGCCAGCAATCCCTTTGGTGATGGCACTGCCTCGCGTCAAATCGTCAACGCCATTTTGCAATTTTTCCGTTCAAAAGGGCGTTGATCTGGATGCTTGCTGGATTTTGTATGCTGGCAGGGCTTATAATGAAGTATAAGATTTCAAGCGAAAGGATACCTGTTATGGCCAATACTTACACTTATCCACGCCGAGAAGAGATAGCGAATGCAATAACACATGGCATAGGAGCGGCGCTAAGTGTTGCTGCGCTGGTGCTCTTGATTGTATTTTCAAGTTTGAAGGGCACTGCATGGCATATTGTCAGCTTTACGATCTACGGCTCGACGATGCTGCTGCTGTATTTGAGTTCAACGCTGGTTCACGGCTTGAGGGACGGTAAAGCCAAGGATTTCTTTGAGTTTATGGATCATTCCTCCATTTACTTGTTTATCGCAGGAACGTACACTCCCTTCCTGCTGGTGGCTATTCGTGGAACGCTTGGATGGAGCCTCTTCGGAATCGTCTGGGGAGTTGCACTGTTCGGCGTCATCTTCAAAGCCTTCTTCGTGAAGAAGTTTCTGTTTCTCTCCACGATATTCTACATTGCGATGGGCTGGCTGATCGTTATTGCCTGGAACCCTTTAACCGCCGTTGTGGCACCGCAGGGTATGAATTTGCTCGCTCTTGGCGGCGTGCTGTACACCCTAGGCACCATCTTTTACGTATGGCGGGGCTTCCCGTACCATCATGCGATCTGGCATTTGTTTGTACTTGCGGGATCGATTCTTCACTTTTTTGCGATACTGATCTACCTTCTTCCTGTCGGGTAAACAGGGTAGGAAAAAGGCTTGCTGCACATGAAGAAGGATGACAAGGGAAATTGCTTGACATCCTTCTTTGTTTTATGTATGATAAGGTTCGTTAAGCGAACTGTAAAGTGTTTTTCCTTGACGAGGGGGGTGCCCTTAAATGAGTCAGGAGAATCGGCTCGAGAAGACGAACCGGATCAATCTGCTGTTCGATTTTTATGAGCAGCTGCTGACAGAGAAGCAGCAGACCTTTTTGAAATATTATTTCCATGACGATTTTTCCTTGGGAGAAATCGCTGGTGAATTTGAGATTAGTCGTCAGGCCGTCTATGAACATATTAAGCGTGCAGAGCAGGTGCTTGAGTCTTACGAAGAGAAGCTTGGGCTGCTGAGCAAGCATGAAACGCGTGTCCGTGAGCTGGATAAGTTTCGGAAATGGGTGGAGATTAGCGACCTGGATGAACATGATAAGAATGTAATGACCGATATGGTTGAACGATTAAAGGTATGGGATTAAGTATGAACGGAGGTGGCGGATATGGCTTTTGAAGGATTGACCAGCAGACTACAGAATGTGTTCAGCAAGCTTCGTGGTAAAGGCAAGGTGTCCGAAGAAGATGTAACAGCCGCCATGCGTGAAGTAAGACTCGCGCTTCTTGAAGCCGACGTTAACTTCAAAGTGGTTAAGGATTTTGTATCCAAAGTGAAAGAGAAGGCCATCGGCAAGGAAGTGATGGACAGCTTTACGCCCGGCATGGTGATCATCGACATCGTTAATAAAGAAATGACGGAGCTGATGGGTGGCAGCCAGGCCAAACTGGTTAAGAGCAATAAACCGCCTACGGTCATTATGATGGCCGGTCTGCAAGGTGCAGGTAAGACGACGACATCCGGTAAGCTGGCCAAGCTGCTGCAGAAGCAGAACAGCCGACCGCTGCTCGTAGCCGGTGACATTTATCGTCCGGCAGCGATCAAACAGCTTGAGGTCCTTGGAGAACAGATTAATGTGCCTGTATTCTCTCTTGGAGACAAGACAAGCCCGGTTGAGATTGCGAAGCAAGGCTTGCAGCATGCCAAGGATAACGGTCACGATTATGTTATTATCGATACTGCGGGCCGTTTGCATGTCGATGAAGAACTGATGGAAGAACTGAAGCAAATCCACAGTGTTGTAAATCCCGATGAAGTGCTGCTTGTTGTTGATGCGATGACAGGTCAGGATGCGGTGAATGTTGCGGAAAGCTTCAATCAGCAATTGACGCTTACAGGCGTTGTATTGACCAAGCTGGACGGTGATACCCGAGGCGGTGCTGCCCTTTCGGTCAAAGCTGTTACCGGATGCCCGATTAAGTTCGCGGCGCTGGGTGAGAAGATTGATGCCCTGGAGCCGTTCCATCCGGAACGGATGGCATCCCGGATTCTCGGTATGGGCGATATGCTGTCCCTAATTGAGAAAGCCCAATCGAATATTGATGCAGACAAAGCCAAGGAAATGGAACGTAAAATGCGTAATGCTGAATTTACGTTTGAGGATTTCCTGGAACAGATGGACCAAGTGAAGAAGCTCGGTCCGTTGGATCAGCTGATGGATATGATTCCCGGCATGGGCAAGATGAAGCAGACCAAGGATCTCAAAGTTGACGAGAAGCAGATGGGACGCATTGAGGCCATTGTCCACTCCATGACTACAGCGGAGAAGCAGCAGCCTGATATTATCAATCACAACCGCCGCAAACGGATTGCGGCCGGCAGCGGAACCTCGCTGGCTGAAGTGAACCGGCTGATCAAGCAGTTTGATGAAATGCGCCGCGTCATGAAACAATTCTCGGATATGATGGGTCCCAAAGGCGGTAAAAATAAAGCAATGAAACAGTTAAAAGGCTTGACTGGTGGAAAAGGCATGAAGTTCCCATTCCGTTAAGTTTGGACATAAAGCATGGACATTTTTTGAAGGAGGTGAATTTTCAAAATGGCAGTACGTATTCGTCTGAAACGCATGGGTGCTCACAAGGCTCCTTTCTACCGCGTGGTGGTTTCTGATTCCCGTTCCCCACGTGACGGCCGCTTTATCGAGGAAATCGGTTATTACAATCCGGTTGCTCAACCGGCTGAAGTTAAGATCGATGAAGAGAAAGCACTGAACTGGCTTCAAAATGGTGCGCAAGCATCTGATACTGTTCGCAACTTGCTGAGCAAAGCGGGCGTAATGAAGAAGTTTCATGAGCTGAAGCATCAGAAATAAGACTGATCGCGAGGGTTATCTATGGAAGAATTAGTTCGCGTTATTGCTAAGGCTTTAGTGGATCATCCAGAAGATGTGACTGTGAAGACCGTTGAGAAGGAGCACTTGATTGTATATGAGCTGTACGTGCATCCTGACGATGTCGGGAAGGTCATAGGCAAACAGGGGCGTATCGCCAAATCATTGCGTACAGTCGTAACATCGGCGGCAGTTAAAATGGATAAACGGGTGACCGTTGATATCATTTCTTAAAATATACGAAAGGGGGTTAGGATGCATGTCCTAGCCCTTTTTCGTACATGCTGAAGAAATCAGTCGGTCATACATGAGCGAACGTTCATTAAGTGATGCAGGAGGAAGACCATGTCTGAAAAGTTGTTTACCGTAGGCAAAATCGTGAATACGCATGGAATCCGCGGAGAAGTCAAAGTGATGCCGCATACGGATTTTGCTGACCAGCGATTTGCTGTTAAGAGCAAGCTGTTTATTGTCCCGGACAAAGGGAGCATGATTGAAGCAACGGTGGATACATCCCGTTTTCATAAAAATATGTATGTCCTTAAATTCAAAGAGCTGCATGGAATTAACGATGCTGAGAAGTATAAAGGCTCTCTGCTGAAGATCAAAGCGGACCTTCAGGAGGAGCTTCCGGACAACGAGTATTACTTCCATGAGATCATTGGCTGCAAGGTGCTGACAGATGATGAACCGGCAGAGGAGCTTGGCACGATTTCAGAAATTTTAACGCCCGGAGCTAATGATGTATGGGTTGTGAAGACCCCTCAAGGCAAGGAAGTTCTGCTGCCAGCCATCCCGGATGTCGTTCTTGACGTAGATAAGGAAGCCAAGCTTGTCCGCGTGCATCTTATGGAAGGGTTGTTATAGTCCATGCGGATTGATGTGCTGACGCTGTTCCCGGAAATGTTCGACGGTGTGTTCCATTCGAGCATTTTAGGTAAAGCGGCCGAGAAACAAATTGTGCATTTAAATGCTATCAACTTCCGCCAGTACGCCGGAAACAAGCATAGTCAGGTGGATGATACGCCATATGGCGGTGGGGGCGGGATGGTGCTGAAGCCGGATCCGATATTTGCCGCAGTGGAGGATATTCTAACTCCACGTTCTTATGATCAGATTTCGAACAACGAGGAAGAGGCTGGGCTGGCGGAGGGCTCATCGGAATCATCAGAAGGCGTTAAGCCTCCACGCGTTATTCTGATGTGCCCGCAAGGCGAGACGTTTACACAGAAGAAAGCGGAAGAACTGTCTCAGGAAGAGCATCTTGTGTTCATATGCGGTCATTACGAGGGCTATGATGAACGCATCCGCGAGTATTTGGTTACTGATGAATTATCCATCGGGGATTATGTGCTTACAGGCGGAGAGCTGCCCGCAATGGTTGTTATTGACTCCGTGGTTCGATTGCTGCCGGGTGTTCTTGGCAATGAGACATCGGCGGTGACGGATTCATTCAGTACAGGGCTGCTGGAATACCCTCACTATACCCGTCCGGCTGAATTCAGGGGATGGAAGGTGCCGGATATTCTGCTCAGCGGACATCACGCGAACATCGAAGTGTGGCGCCGTGAACAAGCGCTCAGACGGACTTGGGAGCGTCGCCCTGAATTGTTGGACAAGCTGGAATTGTCCAAACAGGATCGGATTTATATCGCAAAGCTTCAGCAAGAATCGAAACGTTCATAATGAATGCCATAGACAAAGGAAAGATCTGCGTATGCCGATCTTTCCTTTTTTTCGTATAGATTACTGCCAAAATCAATAACAATAATAAGAGAGGCTGACGAGAACATAATCCATATCCATTGAATAATGTGCCTACATAGGCGTTTGCGGATGAATGAGAATTGTTAGGGGTGAGTAGGTTAGATGCAAGAGAAGAGGAGGCGTAAGGGCAATAAAGCCGTGATCCGTGGGCTGGCTTCTGGACGAATACGAGTGAGGAGGACCGAAGCCGCGAGGTTTGTTGCGCGGATTTCCCAATTGGCTTCGCTGACAAGTGCATTTGTGGAGTTGCCAGAGAATGATAACTTCACTCGAATCAAAATACAATTACAGAGTCTGAACGAGCTGGTGTCCGGCATGAGGTTTGCACGAAGAGAACGCCGCAGTATGAAGGAAGCGGTCCAGCAAGTTGTGACGATTCCGAATGCAGATTACCTGCAGAATATTGCCTCAAGACTGAATGGGGTCGTAACCTTGCTGCAAACGTTTGGGGAACGCATTGGCGTAGGCAGTGTCATTAATCCAGTGCTTGCGGAAGTTCAGAATGGCATTCAAACCGTGATGAATGATCCGGCACAGCGTTCTGATCCGATTCCGTTAGCAAATCTGGTGATCAATTTGCCGCGATATGTTATGGATGCTGTCAAGAACCCGGGTGAACGATCCAGACAGCGCCTTGGAGATGTTCTTCAAGGTATCCATCAGCAGAGCAGTGTATTGGGTGTTTCGAAGCAGGAGCTTGACGGGATGCAAGCTCTTACAGAAGGAATGGATAGGCTCTTGGGGAACGGTGCATCTTCAGGTGACTTGAGCGTTCAACTGGCCAACTATACCAATGCCCTGTCAGGTGTTGTTTCGGGTCTGAACCTTCCGAAAGCGGTCCGGGAAGCTGCATTGCAGTCATTATTGTCTATCTTAAAGAACTCCAGTGCTGATCATGTTCAGCATCATGTAGAAGCTAAAACCGCTCAAGGACACGGTTCTCCGAGCTCAAGAGAAACTGCTGAAGCAGGAGATTCCTTGGAATCAGGTCGAATCAGGGTCGCGGGACTAACGGGCCTGACGGTGGCTGCAGGTGCGACGGGAAAGAATCGGGCTACAGGTACTGACAAGAGTAATGACTCCGGGGGGCATTACTGGAATGACAGGAGTAAGAGGTTCAACCGGGGCGACAGGAAATACGGGAGCAACAGGAGCGTTTGGATCCATCGGAGCGACAGGCAGAGCGAGCCTTAAGGGATCGAGAGGGCCGACAGGTAGAATGGGAGCGGCAAGTCCAGCAGGCACAGCTAGAACAGCGGGTCCGACCGCGCCAACAGGTGTAGTTGGGGTCACGGGTGATAGAGGTCTATTGGGAGCGCCCGGATGTAATGGAGTTACGGGTACCACCGGGGGAACTGGGATGACGAGACCGAAGGGTGCTGTAAGTGGAAGGGCAGTAACCGTTCCAAGCGGAGCAGCGCGTGTGGTTGGGGTTACGGGAACTACGGGCGAAGCAGGAATCGCGGGTTCAGCTGAAGCAACCGCAACCGAAGCGGCAAGTCCAGCAGGCATGGCGGGAACAACTGTCTCCATAGGATTTACGGGTGTTACAGGAGCCGCAGGAGTGACAGGTGCAGTAACCATCACGGGGTTAACAGGCCCAATAGAGACCACAGGAGTGACTGGAGTAATCGGTTCTACGGGGCCAACGGGCGGAGTTGAGGTTACAGCGGTAATTCGCCGTACGGGAACAGCAGGAGCCGCAGGAGCGTCTGAAGTAACCGATGCTGCTGGTTCAACGGGGGCCGGGCCATGGGTTGGGGGAGCTGTACTTTATAACGCGGCGGGAAGGACTCAATCGGTTCCAGCGATGTCGCCCATCATCTTCTCGCAAAATGAACTGCAAGGCGTGACTTTTAATGGAACCACGACACTCGCGATCAACACCGCAGGTTTTTATTTCATCAACTGGCAAGTTGCACTTTCCAACCAGCAAAATTCACCAGGCATCTTCGGAATTGTGGTTAATAGCAATACGACTTCTCCGGCCAACATGGCATCTAGTGCAAATGACGATCGGGTATCCGGCTCTGCCGTTATCAACATGAAGGTTGGCGATACCGTACAGCTATATAATTTGTCTGCACAGACCCAAACCGTTACATCTACACAGACCGCCGCCAGGCTCAATATCACCAGAATGGGTTATTAAAATAAGAACAGCTGCAAGATTTTACATGTTACAGCCGAAATGTTTGTGGTTAATACATTATTGGAAACAAGACATAAGCATTGTTGAGGAGGCCCTTAATCGTGTCAGATAATAATGTAACGTATAACAATCAAATGGAAAAAGATCATACAGAAGTATCCTTTCAAACCGTCGATGATATTCTGGAATATTACGGCAAGCGCCATAAAGAGGCAAGCGATTCGAAAGAATCCGTAAATTAATCTTAGTCTAACCACTTTTGACATGTTATCTTACATGCCAAAAGTGGTTTTTTAAAGGTGAGTGTACTATAATTATGGATCATCTGGATGGGTGTAAAGATGAAATACTTGATTCTAACCGCAAAATGTGATACTATTTCTTTTGTTGTGAATACGGTGGTCCGCTGCGGATAATGAAGGAAATACATAGAATTTCCGGAAGATGCAAGAACGCCTGTGTGAGAGGAGGGAGTCATAGATGATGAATATCGTTCAAGCGATTACTGAAGAACAACTTCGCAAGGATATTCCGAGCTTTCGTCCTGGTGATACTTTGAAAGTACACGTAAAGGTTATCGAGGGAACTCGTGAGCGTATCCAGTTGTTCGAAGGTGTTGTAATTAAACGTCGCGGTGGCGGAATCAGTGAGACTTTTACCGTTCGTAAAATTTCTTACGGTGTTGGTGTGGAAAGAACTTTCCCAATCAACTCGCCTAAAATCGATAAAATCGAAGTGGCTCGCCGTGGTAAAGTGCGTCGTGCGAAGCTTTATTATCTTCGTGAACTGCGCGGTAAAGCAGCGAGAATTAAAGAAATTCGTCGTTAATTACAAGGCGGTAAAAAGGGGCTTGTGCGTATATACAAGCCCCTTTTGTATATCCAAAAATCGCTATTATGGAAAGCGATCTATAGAGAAGGACGGTGGGTTATGGAGAAAGATCAACAACATGAGGCATTGGACACAAACGTGGGGAAACCGGCCAAGAAGGCCAAAAACGAGCTGGTAGAATGGCTAAAGGCTCTTCTTATTGCTCTGGTTCTCGTCGTTCTCATTCGCTGGCTTCTCTTTAAACCGTTTATTGTGCAAGGTCCGTCTATGGAACCTAATTTTGTATCCAATCAAAAGTTGATTGTTAACGAGATTCTATATGATATCCGCAAGCCAGAGCGTGGAGAAGTCATCGTATTCCATGTTCCTGATGAGGGTAGGGATTTCATTAAACGCGTGATCGCTGTTGCTGGTGATACGGTTAAAGTTGAAGGCGATAAAGTGCTTGTCAACGGAGAGCCTGTGAATGAAACCTACATACAGGAAGCAATTGATAAGGCCCATGCTGAGGACAGATTATACAATAACACAGATTTTCCGAACTCCTTCGTTCCGGAAGGCGTTGTTCCAGAAGGCCATGTGTTTGTGATGGGGGATAACCGTTCCAACAGCACAGACAGCCGAATGATAGGATATGTTCCTTTGGGGGATATTATCGGTCGAGCAGACTTGATTTTCTGGCCGATTAAAGACGTAGGGCTCATCAACCATTAGCCACGACGCTATAGAACGATGAAAGTTTGCAGAGCAAAGTAGAGGTGACGACGTTTGACAATACAATGGTTTCCTGGACATATGACCAAAGCGCGCCGCCAAATTCAGGAGAAGCTGAAGCTGATCGATGCTGTAATTGAGCTGATCGATGCGAGGCTTCCGCTCTCAAGCCGAAATCCGATGATTGACGAGATTTTGCAGGGCAAGCCGCGGCTGATCATCATGAATAAAGCCGATTTGGCCGATCCTGAGGTTACAAGGCAATGGCAGGCTTATTTTAAAGAAAATAGCCTAACGGCCTTTCCTGTAGATGCATCAACAGGAACAGGCATCAAGGATATTCCAAACCAGATTAAATTGCTGTTGAAGGAAAAAATCGACAAACAAATCGCCAAGGGAATGAATCCGCGTGCGATGCGTGTGTTGATTGTAGGTATACCGAATGTGGGCAAGTCCACTCTGATTAACCGGCTTGCTGGCCGTAACATCGCGGAGACGGGGGATCGTCCAGGTGTAACGAAAGGGCAGCAGTGGATTAAGGTTGCTGGCGGGGAGATGGAGCTGCTGGATACACCAGGTATCTTGTGGCCGAAGTTTGAGGATCAGAATGTAGGGTATCGACTTGCGGTAACCGGCGCGATCAAGGAAGAAATATTGAACGTAGAGGATATTGCCTATTTTGCGATCAAATATTTCTCCAACTATTATTGGGAGACGATGAGTGAGCGATTTGATCTCAAGGAACGTCCGACGGATCTGGACAATCCGGATGAAATCGTTGCCGTCATGGAAGCGGTCGGAAGAAAACGCGGCTGTATCGTAAGCGGCGGCAGAGTCGATCTGGAAAAAGCCTCGAGCATATTCCTGCGTGAGCTCCGTGCAGGCAAGCTGGGCCGCTATTCGATGGAGTCCCCTTATTGATTAGCTTGGGGATAATGCGATAACATCTCTGCTCATGTCCGCCATGAGGATGATACAGCATAAAGGTTTTGTTTTTGGCACGTGATAAAAAAGTGAATGTAAGACAAGGTAAGAGCTGCCGGTGATGGCAGCTCTTTTTGTTGAAATGGTATGATCCTACCTGTTCTGGAATCGGCGTTTGCTGCGAGAGGGTGACGCCCTGTGTCTTGTATGATAATCTAGAAGAGTTACTAGATTGAGAGTGTAGTTGACAGACCGTATGTACGGACTTGAAACAAGCGGTAATTCGGAACCAAAGGGGTTAAAGCTATGACGGATTTATTAATGTACGAGCGTGACTATTGGAATCATTATATACATATTGCAGGCATTGACGAAGTTGGCCGGGGCTGTTTGTTCGGAGATGTGGTTGCGGCGGCGGTTATTTTACCGGAAGGGTTAGTAATCGAAGGGATTGATGATTCGAAGAAACTCAGTGCCAAGAAGCGGGAGACACTATATGATCTCATCATGGAAGATGCGCTCGCTGTCGGTGTGGGGTTGGTGGATGCGGAAACGATCGACAGGATCAACATTAAACAAGCGGCAAGGCTTGCGATGAAGATGGCTGTTGAGCAATTGGCGGTCACCCCTCAATTTCTGCTTGTTGATGCTGAGAAGGTGGATTGCGATATCCCGCAGCGTGCGATTATCAAAGGCGATGCCAACAGCCAGTCCATTGCCGCGGCTTCCATTATTGCGAAGGTCACCCGTGACAGATTGTGTGAAAGGGAATGGGAGGCGCGATATCCGGAATACGGAATTGCAGTACATAAAGGCTACGCAACCAAATTTCACCGGGAACAGCTGCAATTGCACGGACCTACGTCCATGCACCGGAGAAGTTTTTTGAAAAACATGGAGATTGAGCAATTGTCCTTATTCTAGAATTCGATGCAGCCCGCCCTCGTCAAAAGGCGGGCTGCTGCCGATATATAAGGTAAATAGAAGGCGTGGGAGGATAAATCGTGAACATCGGATCGTTGATTCGCGGACTCCTGGGAGAGCAAAAGCCGGGAGACGCCAAGACGTTGGAATTAAAGCCGGGTCAGGTCGTTCGCGGTGTGGTTATGAACGTATCGGAAGATGGGCAGGAAGCGTTAGTGCAGATCCAGGGCGTTCAAGTGAAGGCAAAACTGGAAACGCCGCTTCGAGCCGGAGAAACCGCGCTTCTGCAGGTTCAGCCACCGGGAGAGGGAGGGACAGCCGTACTCAAGCCGCTTAGTCCAACGCCGGGCCAGCCGTTGTCCCCATCCTCCATGGCGGAGGTGCTGGATTTTGCCGGTCTCCCGGATACGAAGGAAAACCGGGAAATGATTAAGGGCATGCAGACGGCAGGAGTTTCGTTAACGAAGGAAAATATAGCTATGTTTCGTGAGGCGTTGGCTGTGAAACCACCAATGGTTCCTGCGGCAGAATGGGCGGAGTCGGCTGCTATCGCGTTTCATCGCGGACTGCCGATTACTCCCGAAAGTGTGAAGGGGCTGCATCAGGCAGTATTCGGACCTCAGCTCCATCAATTACTGCAGTCTCTTGAGCAGCAGCTGGCTTCTGTTATAAGTGTCGGCGCCGGAACTGCTGTAGATGGGGGAAAAGGCGCCGCGCCTGCATCTTCTCCTCTAGCCGGTGCTGCGAGCGGCGCAGCAGCTGAAACCGTACCGCAGCAGGCCAGCCCTCCAGCAGGAGGCGCTGGCAGCGCAGCGCAGGCCGCGACAGGTCAGCAGGCACTGCTGACCAAGCTGCAAGGCCTGCTGCAGCAGCTGCGCGGCGAGCTCGCGCAGCCATGGGCTGGCGGCGGCACGGCAACGCCTGCCGCCGGACAAGCCGCCGTGCCCGCTGGGCCGGCGGCAGCCCCGGGCGAAGGGGCCGCAGGCCCTTCGCCAAAGCCGCCCACCCCTGGCGGCGCGGAGCCGTGGGTGGGGCGGCTCTTGAAGCTGCTCGGTGCAGAGCACGAGCAGCAAAGCCTGCGCGGGGCCGTCAGCGGCCCCGCGGGTGAAGCGGCGCGCACGGGTAGCGCCGCTTTGCCGGGCGGGCAGCAGGCGACCGCGCTGCCCGGCGGCGGCGCGGCAGGAGCGAGTGCGGCAGTGCCCGCACCTGCTCCTGCTCCAGCACCCGCTCCGACAGCGGGTGCTGCTTTATCGCCTGCTGCTGCGGCACAGCAGCAGGCGGCAGCTGGGGGAGTCGCCGCTTCCCAGCCGCCAGCCGCCAATGCTGCCGGTACCGGCTCAGGGGCCGTAGCGAGCGCCCCTGTTACGACTGGTAACGCAGCAAGCATAAATCATCAAGCTCCGGTTGCCCAAGCGGGCACAACGAATCAGCCGGGCGTGGCACAACCCTCTGTGCCTTCTGCACTGCAGAGTATGGCCCAGGGCATGCAGCAGCATTCAGTCATCGCCTCAACGCAGGCAGGCGACTCGTCACAAGCCCTTCAGGACACCTTGAAGGGGGTGCTCCTTCAAGTTCTGTCCAGCCAGGAAACACCGTCGGCACTGAAGGAAGCCGCTCAGCAAATCGTGCAGCATTTAACGGGGCAGCAGCTCCTGCTGAACACGGATAGAACAGCACCGTTCGCCCAGGTTACCATGTTTATCCCTCTGCATGGCGCGGACGGAGAACAGACCGCCTCCGTACATATTCAGTCGCGCAGAGGGCGCAAAGGCGAGCTCGATGCCACCAACTGCCGGCTGTTGTTTGATCTGGATATGAGATTTCTGGGACCGACCCTCATTGATGTGCAGGTCGTCGACCGGATTGTCAGCCTCAGCTTCCGGAATGACCAGAGCTTTGCCGCGGAACTGTTTGAAGGAAAAAAGCAAGAGCTGGCGACGGCTGTTGCGTCCATTGGTTATCAGTTGTTAAGCGTAAAAACAGAACCGCTGCCCGTTGATCCACAGCCGTCTTCGGATATGTCGGTGCAGGGAACGGCCGCAGAATACGCCCCTCAGACCTATAAAGGGGTGGATATGCGGATATGACCAAGCAAGAGCAAGAACAAGGATCGATGACGGCCATGAAAAAGGCCGTTGCTCTTAAATATACGCCTGGCGAGAGTGAAGCGCCGATGGTTGTTGCCAAAGGACAGGGCAAGCTGGCGGAATCTATTCTGGATAAAGCCAAAGAGCATGGGGTTCCTGTTCAGGAGGACGCCGCATTGGTGGAGATTCTCTCCAAGCTGGACCTGGACCAGCAGATCCCTGCAGAGCTTTATCAGCTCGTAGCCGAAGTGCTGACATACGTTTATCGCGCGGATGGTCAGGCGAAGCAGGAGGGAATGATGCCGTAATGCCCTCTCGATTCGGGAAGAAAGACAGCCGCAAGCAAAAAGGTGCGGCTGCTGAGGAATTGGCGGCAGCAGCCTTGGTTGAGAAAGGTTACCGCATACTGGACCGCAATTGGCGCTGCCGCTTTGGAGAACTGGATATCGTTGCCGAGATCGGGGCGACCCTCGTGATCATTGAAGTAAGAAGCCGGAGCGGGACGACTAGCTTCGGTACGCCTTCGGAATCCGTCAATGCCCGCAAAATGATACAGGTTCGGAATACGGCACAGCAGTACGTGCATCATAAGCGTTACCATGAACGGTCGATTCGCTTCGATGTCATCTCGATAATTCTTGGCGCTGATCTGTCGGCTGTCTCGATGGAGCATATCGAGAATGCTTTTTAGATTGAAAGTGAATGCTACCCCGCATAACTCGAATTAAAAAAAGAAGGTGGCGGAGTGATAAACTCCTTCACCTTCTTTTACTTAAACGGTGAGTTTCCATTAGTATTGGCAGACTTCCAGACAGTTGTCATCCAGATCATAGAAGGTAAAGTAGGTTGCGCCGTATTCCAGAATGGTATCGACGCGTACGCCATGGTCCTTCAGGTGTTGATAAGCCTCCTCGGCATTGGAGACAAAAAAATTAAACATAGCGTGACGGGGCTCAAAATACTTACCCTCTTCTGTAGAGAACAGGGTGAGGGATGTCTGCCCGAACAGGATGCATTGGTATTCGCCTTGCTCGCTCTCCCAACCGACTCGGCCTCCCAAAACATTTGTGTACCACTCCTTTGCAGCTTTCATATTCCGGGTGGGTACAAAGACAGTGTCAATATGCTGAAAAATAGAAGTAGTCATGGTATCACTCCTTGGTTTTATTTGCTGCTGCTCCAGATCAAGACTTGTTCTTTCTGCCCCGTGTCGCTGTCCACCGAAACATCAAGAACTTCAAAACCGTTTTTTATATAAAAGCGGAATGCCCTCTGGTTCTCCTCATACACCCGGAGCTTCAAAACATCTCTAAGGTTCATCGCGCAGTGAAGAAGTGCTTTTCCGTATCCCTGATTTTGTTGGCCTGTGTTAACAAATAATGCGGCAAGATCATTTTCAACCATGGAGACGAACCCTTGAATGCGTCCTGCGTCTTCAAGCAAGTAGGTTTCTGACATCGGGAGATAGACATTCCGCATTTCCGCTTGCCGGGACTCCCAATAATCGGCTGGGACAAAATGATGGGCTTCCTTGGATGCATCAAGCCAGATTTTGATGAGATCATCCATATCAGCAGGGGTCATCGGTCTGATTTCCATGATGTATTCACTCCAATCGCTGTCATTTAGCGGGATGTTTCTTCGGTCGCGATATGCTGTCGATCCAGCTGCCGGTATTGAATCGCTTCAGCAACGTGACGGCTATGAATCTCTTGGGATGCTTCCAAGTCTGCAATGGTTCTAGCCAGCTTCAGAATCCTGTCATAGGCGCGCATGCTGAGACCAAGTGTGTCGATTGTCGCTTGCAGAAGTTCTGCCGAGTCCTTGTCCAGCAGCACATGTTTCCTCAGGAAGCTTCCAAAGAGTTCACTGTTCCAGCAAAATGGAAGCCTGTGGTAGCGCTCTAACTGAATGGCTTGCGCCGCGTAGACTTGATCCCGCATTTGCTGTGAGGATATAGGCGTGGAGCTTCCCGGCCATTCCTTAGGCCTGGGCACGTCCACCTGCAGGTCGATCCGGTCCATTAAGGGACCCGAGATCTTAGCGCGGTATTGAGCAATTCGAGTAACGCTGCAAGTGCATCGCTGATGGGGATGATCGCTGCCGTAATAACCGCACGGACAAGGGTTCATCGAACAAGCCAGCATGAAATGCGCCGGGAAGGTAAATACCGCCCGTGCCCGGCTGATGGTTACTTCGCGGTCCTCCAGGGGCTGGCGCAGCACCTCAAGCACATGCCTGGAGAACTCAGGGAGTTCATCAAGGAACAGAATGCCCTTGTGGGCCAGGCTGACCTCCCCCGGCTTCGGAATGGTTCCCCCTCCGATGAGCCCGCCGGCCGAGATGGTATGATGCGGAGACCTGAAGGGGCGTTTGGTCATCAAGCCGTCGGACGATTTTAATTTGCCGGCAGCGCTGAATATTTTCGTAGTTGTCAACGCTTCTTGGTCTGCCAGCGGCGGAAGGATGGTGGGAAGACGCTTCATGAGCATCGTTTTTCCGGTACCGGGAGGGCCGATAAGCAAGATGTTGTGCATCCCGGCAGCAGCAATCGTGAGGGCCCGCTTGATATGCTGCTGTCCGATCACATCTTGATAATCTTCAAGCTGTGTGTCCTGCGGGCTTTCATGTTGTGTTCCACCAGACTGCGATGATTTATCATAGCGGAGCTTTGACAGCGAAACGTCAGCCATTAAATTTCCCATGGCTCCATTGGGATCATTCCCATCCTGAACGAGCTCTTTCAGGTGCTGCAGCCCGTAAACCTCGATTCCCCCAATTAATGCTGCTTCAGGAGCATTCTCGAGCGGCAGGACAACCCCAGTAAAACCCTCTTTTTTGGCTTGCTCCACCATGGGCAGAACACCCGTTACGGGTCTGAGCGCACCATCCAGTGCAAGTTCGCCAACGATTAGCATTCGTCCTGCATCCGTAAAGGTCCATTGCTCGCTTGTCAGCAATATGCCAACAGCGATCGCCAGATCGAAGGAGGATCCCACCTTGCGAAGATCTGCCGGGGCGAGATTGATGGTTACCCGTTTAAGCGGGTAGGTAAATCCGCAGTTTTTGATCGCTGCCCGTACCCGCTCCACGGATTCCCGGATAGAGGAATCGGGCAGCCCGATAATGGCGGTTTGCGGCAGACCATTGGCAAGGTCCACCTCTACCTGAATGACAACGCCATCAATGCCGTGCAAGCACGCGCTATGAAGTTTTCCATACATAAAAAAGCACCTCTTTTTCAGATATCAGTGGATTGTATTCGTTATAGAACATCCGTGATTTCGAAAAGGGTGCTTCCTCCTTTCGCTGGTGATTATAGTCCGTATTGTAAAAGCTTATCCAGCTTATGTCAATTCATATGCGTTCTCTCTGTTTTACAGTTTCCTCGATATCGACAGCAAATGGGTTGCCCTCGATTTTAATCACACCCCACCACGGCGTAACTGGTTAGAAAATCAAATCATATTAGGAGAGGCTCGAGAGAAATATGAGTTGTCTGCATTTGAAAGAGTATGAACATTATTAGTAAAACCAAGACAATAAGTAAGCGCATGAACCCATTTTTTATAAAGATGGGTTCTAATCTAGCCCAATCTGGATATTAGTCCAACCTTAAAGCAAAACACTCAAGTACCCTAAACCATCTTTATGGGGAGGTGTCATGATTGAGTTGCCTTGAACATGGAATTAACCGTAAAAAGAAAACCGAAGTGGTTTGTCCTCCGAAAGAAAGAAGGAAGAAGTGCAGGCGTCGAGTCTTTAAAAAATAGTGAGGGTCTCATGTCCTCCGCCCATTTTGACACTTTCCATGGTATCTGGAGTTTATGCTTCCGAAGCAAGTGATTTGAATGTTGCTGAGTTACAAGACGCCATAACAGAACATAATGAATCCTTTATACATTCATTAGAAGCGAAAAAAAACGAGATTGTAGATACACTTAACAAGTTTCCAGAAGATGAAGTATTACAGGAAGTAAAACAATACTTGAATGAAAAAACCTGAACTTTCTGATGGGCAAATCATCAGTGATTTCAGTGTAAATGTTTTACTGTTCAATGATAGTGGAGCGACTTTATCGCTCGACAATTATATTGAAGAACTCGAAGAGCAAGCCTCCTTTAAAACAAGTCTTAAAGACGAAGAGATTAAACCACTTGCTACTGGTGGAATTGTTTGGGTAAACTCAATTAATGGTAATTTAAATACTAGAAATATCGAAATCACAACAAAATACGTTAGTTATGTAGGAAGTAAACCCGACAGTGTAAGTTTTACCAATAAATTTCTTGCCAGTGATGTACAAACCAGTAACAAAGGATACTACGCAGAGTAAGGAAGAGATTCAAAACACTTAACAAGAAATCAATCATTTACTTCAACTTTAAGATATCAAACGAAGTATTGGATTGGATCGACTGAAGTAAAAGTCTTTGAAAAAGGAGTACCGGTCGGACTTCAAACCGGTGACACTGATCGAATACTGTATAACAACGCGGCAATGACTTATTTTAAATATGTAGATTCACGCTCTGGATTGGTCAATTATGAGCCGTCTTCTACAACATGGAAAAAGGTTCCAAATCCAACTCCGTGGGATAGCAGTAAGGATAGAGGTGCATACATTACTTATTACATTAATACTTATGGAAATCCTGGATGGGATTGGGCATCATACGATATACATCATATAAAACCACGTGAATATGGTGGTGGAAACGAAAAATCTAATTTAATACCTGTTCCTCGATCAATTCATCAACAACTTATAACAGCTTGGTGGAACAGCTACAA
This sequence comes from Paenibacillus vortex V453, assembly GCF_000193415.1. NCBI lineage: Bacteria > Bacillati > Bacillota > Bacilli > Caryophanales > Paenibacillaceae > Paenibacillus > Paenibacillus vortex. The sequence goes on along the minus strand of NZ_ADHJ01000037.1, from coordinate 547,957 downwards.
TAAAGGGTGATTAAAAATTGGCATCAGATGTAGTTAACAACTTAGAAGCATATAGAAAATGTTTAAATAATGATAAATATATTCAACATTACAGCAGCGGTAATCTGAATGAGACTAAATCAGCATTTAATTCCCCTGCATCACTAAGTGACATTCAAAATTTATGCCAGAAAAAAGGCTGGACACTTCCAGATCAGTATGTTGAATTTTTGTTGTATTGTAACGGATGCTATTTGTTTAGAGACCAGTTCGGGACAGGTTTTGACTTGTTAAGCCATAAACAAATGGATGAATACCACTTAAATTACATGCCTAAAAACTGGATTCCTATTTGTTATTATGTTGGAGATTATTTATTCATCGACTCAGATAGAGTGGATACTGGAAAAGGATATTTGATGTGGCACAACCACGAACAATATTTTGAGGATCCACCAACTATCAGGTTTGAAATTGATTTTAATACTTGGCTTGAAAGATTAATAATTGCCCAAGGCTCACCTTTCTGGGAATGGAAAAATTAATATTGCCAAGTAAATAACCCGCGGGATTTTCCTGCGGGTTATTTACATTATTCAAGAATTTTTTCTCGTAATAGAATAGTAAGCATGAAAAAGGGGAAAGACACGCACGGCTGCATGAGTGCGGCGTACCTTTTCTCGCTTTTCCATTTGTCAAACCTTGCACAATCGTCGAGATATGGGCCACTTGTTTCCGGCTTTTAAAGGCTCATAAAAAGGAAAGGGATGTGGATTCATTTTTGGTTGTTCATCCCATGGGATTCTCAGTTCTTTAAGCAAAGAACCTACTAGCTATATGCCAGCAGGTTCTTTTTTGCGTCTAGTCGTATTAATCGACTCACATGCTTTATTTCCTCTAATGGTACCCAAACGGGTCCATAAACGCTCCGCATCTTTAAACAATCTGTACAAGCATCAGGGATGCCTTGTAATACTGCGCCATCGATAAGATATATCGTCACGCTTTGCTTCTTCTGTATGGCTATCTTCAGTTCTTTTTCCCACATTTGATTGATCACGCACCTATGACTAAAGTAATGATTTTAGTATATCAAAAGTGGGTAAAATTTACTATGATTTATCTGAATACAAATAAAGATCATTTGAAAAAGGGATGTGGATTTACATCCTCGGTAGGATTAAAAAGGAGCCTTGAATGGCTCCATTAAAGGTTAAAGCGGCAGGCCGCACACCTGTTATTTCCGGAGCCAGTGAGTCTTTAAGTAATCGACAGGTGTCGGCCGGTCATTTTTTTAACAAGCGATCGTCCATTTTGCTAATACCATCCGCCTGCCAGCTGATATCCACAAACTCATCATGCTGATGCAGAACGACCCTAATATTGTAGGAAAATAATACGACATCACGATGAGAAAATAAACCAGTACCATTCTAGTGAATAGCATAAAAAGGATAAAAAGTTTTAATTTATGCCATAGTTTAGTATATTGAATAAGGGATTTAATGGTATAATATTACAGTATATGCTAATTAAAACAGGTTGGGGAGGGGACGAAATGACAATATTATGGGGGAATATCATCATTACGCTCGTTGCGGGATTCATCGGAGTTGCCGTCGTGGTTTTAGGGATTGTCGGATTATTGCACTATGTGAAGAAAAAGTAGATTTTATTTTACATACTTTTCCAATTTATATCTGGAAGGAATCAAACCCATGCTAAATAGAGTGGATAAACGGTGAACTTTTTAAGGTAAGCGTTTTAAAAACATGTTACAATAGCTTGGGTTTAATATATAAAGGTTGACACGAGAATAACTTTCTTTCATAGATTAGTCTCATGTTAACCAGCCTTGTTCCAGTCATGTTGATAGGAGGATTCGAGAATGAATATCCATGAATATCAAGGAAAACAAGTACTGAAGCAATATGGAGTAGCTGTTCCGAACGGCAAGGTAGCGTTTACGGTGGAAGAAGCAGTGGAAGCTGCACAGTCTTTGGGCAGTCCCGTAACCGTTGTCAAAGCACAGATCCACGCAGGTGGCCGGGGTAAAGCCGGCGGCGTTAAAGTGGCGAAGAACCTGGATGAGGTTCGTGCTTATGCTGAAGAAATTCTGGGCAAGGTGTTGGTAACTCACCAAACGGGTCCAGAAGGCAAGGAAGTTAAGCGTCTCCTCATTGAAGAGGGCTGCGATATTCGCAAAGAGTATTATATCGGTGTTGTAGTTGACCGTGCTACTGGCCGTGTCGTCTTGATGGCGTCTGAAGAAGGCGGTACTGAAATCGAAGAGGTTGCAGCAGCAACTCCTGAGAAGATTTTTAAAGAAGTCGTGGATCCAGCGATCGGACTTCAAACGTTCCAAGCACGGAAATTAGCGTATTCCATTAATATCCCGAATGAACTGGTTGGTAAAGCCGTTCAGTTCATGCTGGCCCTGTATAAGGCATTTGTTGAGAAGGATTGCTCTATCGCTGAGATCAATCCGCTTGTCGTAACAGGTGACGGAAACGTCATGGCTCTTGATGCCAAACTCAATTTTGACTCCAATGCGCTGTTCCGTCATAAGGACATTCTTGAACTGCGCGACCTGGACGAAGAAGACGAGAAGGAAATCGAAGCATCCAAATACGACTTGAGTTACATAGCTCTTGATGGCAATATCGGCTGCATGGTTAACGGAGCCGGTCTTGCGATGGCTACTATGGACATCATCAAGTATTATGGCGGCGACCCTGCTAACTTCCTTGATGTTGGGGGCGGTGCAACAACGGAGAAGGTAACGGAAGCCTTCAAGATTATTTTGTCCGATCCTCAAGTAAAAGGAATCTTTGTCAACATTTTCGGTGGTATTATGCGTTGCGACGTTATCGCTACCGGTGTTGTTGAAGCAGCGAAACAGCTGGGCTTAACTCGTCCGCTTGTTGTCCGCTTGGAAGGAACGAATGTTGACCTCGGCAAGCAAATTTTGGCTGAGTCCGGTCTGAACATCGTGCCTGCTGATTCCATGGCCGACGGAGCACAGAAGATCGTCTCCCTCGTTCAGTAATAATTCATTCCTGAAGGGGCATGGCACGATGAGCTTTAGGGCTCTGCCGTGCGGTTGCTTTCATTTTCAAATAACAATAGGGGATGTGAATCAATCGTGAGTATTTTGATCGATAAAAATACAAAAGTTATCACACAAGGGATTACAGGCAAGACGGCCCTTTTCCATGCAAAAGGTGCCCTGGATTACGGTACCCAGATGGTCGGCGGAACTTCACCTGGTAAAGGTGGAACTGAAGTCGAAATCACGCTGGAGAACGGTGAAACCGTCAAATTGCCGGTTTACAACACCGTTGAGGAAGCCAAAGCCAAAACTGGCGCGACCGCAAGCGTAATCTATGTACCGCCAGCTTTTGCAGCAGATTCCATTCTGGAAGCTGTTGATGCTGAGATGGACCTGGTTATCTGTATCACGGAAGGTATTCCAGTGCTCGATATGGTGAAAGTATCCCGCTATCTGGAAGGCAAGAAGACTCGTCTGATCGGACCTAACTGTCCAGGTGTCATTACACCGGGCGAATGTAAGATCGGTATTATGCCGGGCTACATCCACACGCCGGGACATGTAGGGGTTGTATCGCGCAGTGGTACCCTGACTTATGAAGCTGTTCATCAGCTGACCGCTCGCGGCATTGGACAATCCTCAGCCGTTGGTATCGGTGGTGACCCGGTTAAAGGAACTGAGTTTATCGATGTCTTGAGACTGTTTAATGAAGATCCTAACACCAAAGCGGTAATTATGATCGGTGAGATCGGTGGTACAGCTGAAGAAGAAGCGGCTGAATGGATCAAAGCGAACATGAACAAACCTGTTGTTGGCTTCATCGGTGGAGCCACAGCGCCTCCAGGAAAACGCATGGGCCATGCTGGCGCGATTATTTCTGGCGGTAAAGGAACGGCTAAGGAGAAAATTGCCGTGCTTGAAGCTTGTGGTGTCAAGGTAGCTCCAACGCCTGCCGAAATGGGCTCAACTCTGGTTAGCGTTCTTGAGGAGCAAGGCCTTTTGGAGTCTTGCAAGACTCACTAAGGCATGATTTTTTCCAGATAACAGGTTAAGTCTGTGTTCATAATGTAAGGTAAGCAACCTTTTATTTCCTGAACAGGAAATGAAGGGTTGCTTTTTTGTTTTCGATTTTATATTTTAAGGAGGTCACATAATGAAGCTGGAAAGCGTGCTGCTGGTCGCGTTGCATGAAAGTGACGGTATTGGATGGAAGACGATTAACCGGATTATAACTAGAGGGGAACTGCATGAAGGGATGCTATCCTACGATGCAAACGATTGGAGAGCATGCGGGCTATCTGTCGAAAGAGCGAATAAATTGACTAAGGAATTCCCACTCACCGTCGAAAGAAAACGCAGCGACATGTCGAATGTTGGCGACGGCGAATTTCGACAGAATCAAGCTGAGGTATGGAATTTGACAAACCGCTCAAAAATACGTATTATAACAGCCCTTGATGACTTTTATCCGGAATCATTGAAATCTTCACCCCAGGCCCCGTGGGTATTGTATTGCATGGGTGATTATCGTCTGCTGTCTAAACCGGGGATCGCTATGGTGGGTACAAGAATGCCGACAGCCTATGGGCGCAAGATTGCATCGATGCTATCCGAAGAGCTGACAAGGGCGGGATTAATGGTTGTTAGCGGTATGGCCAGAGGCATCGATAGCGTTGTCCACGAAACCGCATTGAGAAGCGGCGGAATGACGGTGGCGGTTCTAGGAGCGGGCATTGACGTCATCTATCCACCGGAGAACCGTTCGCTTTACGAAGAGATTGCGGCCAAGGGACTTGTCATTTCTGAATATCCGCCGGGAACGAAGGCGTTACCAGGATTTTTCCCGCAGAGAAACCGGATTATCGCCGGATTAACGCTGGGTACCGTGGTTGTTGAGGCGGATGCTCGCAGCGGGTCATTAATTACGGCAGATTATGCGCTGGAGGCAGGAAGGGATGTGTTTTCCGTTCCGGGACCTCTTACTTCATCTAAGAGCAGAGGGACGCTGGATTTGATCAAGCAAGGGGCCAAGATGGTCACGGATGCCCGGGATATAATAGAAGAATATGATTCCTGGTTGCCAAAAGAGGCTTCGGATACATACAATAAGGAGCGGCAGGCCCATCGTCAGGAGCAGCCGGATTTACAAGCCGGGTTGACAAATGATGAACGACACATATACCATATGCTCGAACAGGGGCCCGGGTCGCTGGATGAGATGATCGAGCGAACCCAGTGGGATTTTGGACATTTGCATTCAGTTCTGTTATCTTTAATCATAAAAAAGCAGATTACCCAATTACCCGGTGCTATATATAAGATCATATAATGGGAAAGTTTGAATGTTGGAGAGGAGGATGAACCTGTGGCGGATTCACTCGTCATCGTAGAGTCGCCTGCTAAGGCGAAAACGAGTTGGCAAATATACTCGGCAGCAAGTATATCGTGAAGGCTTCAATGGGTCATGTTCGCGATTTGCCGAAGAGCCAGATCGGGGTTGAGGTGGAAAATGACTTCAATCCGAAATACATTACGATCCGCGGAAAAGGTTCTGTCTTAAAGGAACTTAAGGATGCTAGCAAAAAGGTGAAGAAAGTATACCTCGCAGCTGACCCCGATCGCGAAGGGGAAGCCATTGCATGGCATCTTGCGCATGCATTGGAGCTGGATGATACCCAAAGCCTGCGGGTTGTATTTAATGAAATAACGAAAACGGCCGTGAAGGATGCCTTTAAGACGCCGCGCAAAATTAACATGGATTTGGTTAACGCGCAGCAGGCAAGACGCATCCTGGATCGTTTGGTTGGTTATAAGATCAGCCCTATTCTATGGAAGAAAGTGAAAAAGGGTCTCTCGGCTGGTCGTGTTCAATCCGTAGCCGTCAAAATCATCCTGGATCGCGAGAACGAAATCAGTGCATTCGTTCCGGAAGAATACTGGACCATTACGGCCAAGCTGGCCGTGAACGGATCTGCATTCGAAGCGAAATTTACACAGCTTAACGGTGCGAAGAAGGAATTGACCAACGAACAGGAAGTGAATGAAATTCTCGAAGCCATTCGGGATGCTTCCTTCCAAGTGGGTGAAGTGAAAGAGCGGGAGCGCCAGCGTCACCCGTCACCACCATTTACGACCAGTTCACTGCAGCAGGAAGCTGCACGCAAACTTGGTTTCCGGGCTGCCAAGACGATGTCGGTTGCCCAGCAGCTTTACGAGGGTGTCGAGCTGGGCAAAGAAGGCACTGTCGGTTTGATTACCTATATGCGTACAGACTCGACCCGTATTTCCGGGACAGCTCAAGAAGAAGCGAAGGAATATATCACCGAGAAGTATGGTGATTCGTTCGTACCGGAGAGCCCGAGACAATATTCGAAAAAAGCAGCCAACGCTCAGGATGCGCATGAAGCGATACGTCCCACTTCCATACTTCGGGATCCGGAATCCATGAAACCGTTTATGAGCCGGGATCAGCTTCGCTTGTATAAACTCGTTTGGGAGCGTTTTGTGGCGAGTCAAATGGCTTCAGCAGTACTGGATACGCTTTCTGTAGATATCGCTGCAAACAATACGGTCTTCCGCGCGACCGGTTCCAAGGTTCGTTTCCCTGGATTCATGAAGGTCTACGTCGAAGGTAACGACGACGGGACGACAGAGGAAGATAAGTATTTGCCGGAGCTTCACACGGGTGACGTGCTGGAGAAACAGGATATTGAGCCGAAGCAGCATTTCACACAGCCGCCGCCACGCTATACAGAGGCAAGGCTGGTCAAGACGCTTGAGGAACTCGGCATAGGGCGTCCTAGTACGTATGCGCCGACACTGGAGACGATCCAGAAGAGGGGCTACGTTGCAATCGAAGAGAAAAAATTCATGCCAACCGAGCTCGGTGAGCTTGTCATCGAACAGATGGAGCAGTTCTTCCCTGAAATCCTCAATGTGGAGTTTACCGCGAACATGGAGGAGGACCTTGACCATGTGGAGGAAGGTTCCGAGGACTGGGTAAAGGTGTTGGCTGAGTTCTACGAATCCTTCGAAAAGCGTCTTGAAGTAGCAGAGGAAGAAATGAAGGAAATCGAAATCGAAGATGAGGTTTCCGATGAAATATGCGAGAAGTGCGGCAAGCCCCTGGTTTATAAGCTTGGCCGTTTCGGCAAGTTTCTTGCGTGTTCGGGCTTTCCGGATTGCCGTAACACGAAGCCGATTGTGAAAGATATCGGTGTGGCGTGTCCGAAATGCAAGGAAGGTCACGTGGTGGAACGGCGAAGCAAGAAGGGGCGCGTCTTCTTTGGATGTGATCGTTATCCTGAATGTGATTTTGTATCCTGGGATAAACCTTCAACGAAGCCGTGTCCGAGCTGCAGCAGTTTAATGGTGGAGAAGAAGAGCAAGCAAGGGGTCAAGCTTCAGTGTACCTCTTGTGATTATTCCGAAATGGTTGAGGAACCGGATGAAGCGGCAGATTTGTAAGGCATACAGGGGGTAATGACGTTGACAGATTCACAGAGGGTTACGGTTATCGGTGCGGGACTTGCAGGCAGTGAGGCTGCCTGGCAGATCGCGAGCCGTGGCGTACCCGTTACACTATATGAGATGCGGCCGGTCGTAAAGACACCGGCGCATCATACGGACAAGTTCGCTGAGCTTGTGTGCAGCAATTCACTTCGGGCGAACGGCTTGACTAATGCGGTAGGCGTACTGAAGGAAGAAATGCGGATGCTGAACTCGCTTGTTATCGGCTCGGCAGATCGCAATTCCGTACCGGCAGGCGGCGCACTGGCCGTTGACCGTGATGGATTCTCAGGCGAAATTACGGAAACGCTGCATAACCATCCGTTGATTGAGGTCGTAAATGAAGAAATTCAGCATATACCTGAAGAAGGCATTGTTGTTATCGCAACAGGACCGCTCACTTCTCCCGCACTGTCATCGCAAATCCGAGAGCTGATGGGCGAAGACTATTTCTATTTTTACGATGCGGCTGCTCCGATTGTGGAGAAGGATTCCATCGATATGAGCAAAGTGTATCTGGCATCCCGCTATGATAAAGGTGAGGCAGCTTATCTCAATTGCCCGATGACGGAAGAAGAGTTTGATGCCTTCTATGATGCCCTTATCAATGCCGAGGTTGCCCAATTGAAAGAGTTTGAGAAGGAGATTTATTTTGAGGGCTGTATGCCGATCGAGGTTATGATGAAACGCGGCAAACAAACGGCCTTATTCGGCCCGATGAAGCCCGTGGGACTGGTAAACCCGCATACGGGCGAGCTGCCGCACGCGGTTGTGCAGCTGCGTCAGGATAATGCAGCGGGAACTCTGTATAATCTTGTTGGCTTCCAGACCCATCTGAAGTGGGGCGAGCAGAAGCGGGTCCTTTCCATGATTCCGGGACTAGAGAACGCTGAAATCGTACGATATGGCGTTATGCACCGGAATACGTTTGTTAATTCGCCTAAGCTGCTCGAACAGACCTATCAGGTAAAGACCAGACCTAATCTGTATCTGGCAGGGCAAATGACAGGCGTTGAGGGCTATGTGGAATCAGCAGCATCCGGCTTGATTGCAGGAATTAATGCAGCAAGAGCAGCACAGGGGCAGGAGGGTGTCGTTTTCCCTCAGGAATCAGCTATCGGCAGCATGGCATACTACATAACCCATGCAGATCCTGATAATTTCCAACCGATGAATGCGAACTTCGGTCTTCTTCCGAATCTAGAGAAACGCATACGTAACAAAAAGGAAAAAAATGACGCTCTTGCTAACCGTGCTCTTGACGGAATTCGTGTGTTTATTAATGCTAAAGAACTAAATACGATGTAACTTATTTCTTAGGGAGGTCCTGCCATCATGGAAATGACTTTTCACGCCACAACGATTTGTGCTGTTCGGCATAATGGCACAGCTGCCATTGCCGGCGATGGTCAAGTCACATTTGGTGAAAGTGTAGTCATGAAGCAGACCGCCAAGAAAGTGCGCCGTCTTTACCGGGGACAAGTTGTCGCCGGTTTTGCCGGTTCTGTGGCGGATGCTATTACGTTGTTTGAGAAATTCGAGGGCAAGCTGGAGGAGCATCATGGCAACTTGCAGCGTGCCGCTGTCGAACTTGCGAAGGATTGGCGTCAAGACCGAGTGCTTCGCAAGCTTGAAGCTTTGATGATTGTTATGGATAAAACGGGGATGCTGCTGATCTCTGGCGGCGGAGAAATTATCGAGCCGGATGATGATGTGCTGGCCATTGGCTCAGGGGGCAATTTTGCATTGTCGGCGGGACGTGCGCTTAAGCGCCATGCGGGGCATATGGAAGCAAAAGACATAGCCAGAGAAGCGCTTCAAATCGCTTCAGAGGTGTGTGTCTATACTAACAGCAATATTATTGTCGAAGAGCTGTAAGAATGCCATATAGCAACAAATAGCCATATCAGGGTGGAGGTATTCGCGATGAGTAAAGAATCGATGACGCCTAGACAGATTGTATCCGAACTGGATAAATACATCGTAGGCCAGAAGGAAGCTAAAAAATCAGTCGCCGTTGCACTTCGCAATCGTTATCGCCGCAGTTTGCTTACCGATGACGAGCGGGACGAGATCGTACCGAAAAACATTCTGATGATCGGACCTACCGGCGTGGGTAAAACGGAGATTGCGAGAAGACTCGCGAAGCTCGTCCATGCGCCTTTTGTGAAGGTCGAGGCCACAAAGTTCACGGAGGTTGGCTATGTTGGCCGTGACGTGGAGTCAATGGTACGGGACCTTGTGGAAACTGCCATACGCATGGTGAAGCTGGAGCGCACGGAGCAGGTGAAGGACAAAGCCGAAGAATTGGCAAATGAGCGAATCGTAGAGCTGCTGGCGCCATCAACCAAGGGGCAGAAGAGTCAGCGTAATCCATTCGAAATGCTGTTTGGCGGAAACAATAATGATACACAGGCGGAAGAAGAGGATTCGGCAGATAAGGACGTAAGTCTCAAGGAGAAACGCAGGCAGGTCCGGTTTAATCTCCTGTCGGGCAAACTTGAGGATGACACGGTAGAGATTGATGTGGAGGATGCTGCTCCCAACATGTTTGATATGTTTGCCGGCCAAGGGAATGACCAGATGGGCATGAACATGCAGGAGATGTTTGGCAACCTCATGCCGAAGCGGACCAAGCGACGCAAACTATCCGTCAAGGAAGCAAGGAAAGTACTCACACAAGAGGAAGCAGGTAAATTGATTGATATGGATGACGTTATCCAGGAATCAATACGCCGGGCTGAACAATCGGGTATTATCTTTATTGATGAGATCGATAAGGTTGCGAGTCAAGGCAGACAATCGGGACCGGATGTCTCCAGAGAAGGCGTTCAGCGCGATATTTTGCCGATTGTAGAGGGTTCAACGATCATGACGAAGTACGGTCCGGTAAAAACGGATTTCGTGCTGTTTATCGCTGCAGGCGCATTTCACATTGCCAAACCATCGGATTTGATTCCGGAGCTACAGGGACGTTTTCCGATCCGGGTAGAGCTGAGCAGTTTGACTTTGGACGATTTTGTGTCGATTTTGACAGAACCGAAAAATGCGTTAACGAAACAATATGTCAATCTGCTGCGAACGGAGGATCTTGAAGTGGAGTTTTCTCCTGAGGCGATTCGGGAAATTGCCCAGATTGCTGCATCAGTGAATCAGAACACGGAGAATATCGGTGCACGCAGACTTCATACCATATTGGAGAAACTGCTTGAAGACCTCTCGTTTGAGGCACCTGAGCTTACGCTGGACCGTATGGTGATTACGCCGGAATATGTCCGGGAAAAGCTCGCAGGTATCGCCCAGGATCGGGATTTAAGCCAATATATCCTGTAGTTGCAGCCATATAGGCCTATTAGCCGAGTAAACGCACGGAGATAATTGTCGATATTCATCGTGAAACCTCGCAGCAAGTTGTCGAAGAGCTTTCGCATGTTGGAAGGTGCCGGGACGGTTTTCGCAATTTTTTGTGAATTTCTCTAAATGTTCCGGGACCTATCGTTTGGGGAAAAACGATTAAAATTTACAGAATTAGTGGTACGATTTGCAATAATATAGAAAAAAACCGAATAAAAATGAATACAAAGCCCTTCTTTTTGGTAAAAGATAGGGCTTTTTTCTTATTGTAAAAAGTCCCAATCTTTAAGAAACTTAGTTTATGTGACATCATGTTGTCTTTTTCTACTTAAGACCTAGGTTAGTGCGTACGGATTATATTCTTTGTCGAAAAAAGAGGATTTAGCTGGGAAGAGTGGAATATCTTCTTGCAAAGTCCAGTCAGGAGGAATGAGCTAGTGAAACTGTTGAACAATAGTTCTTTTCAACGGCTTCAAAGCGGTTTGGATGCGGCAAATCTCAGAAACAATGTGATTGCGAACAACATCGCGAACGTGGATACTCCTCATTTTAAGCGATCCGAGGTATCCTTTGAGAGTCTTCTGAAAAAGGAAATGGATGGAGCCGATTTATCGCTTCAGGGCAGAAGAACGGATCCCCGACATTTTGTTATTGGTCCTACAGGGGGGATTCCCGACGCTTCAGTCATGAAGGATGGAAGCAGCTCTATGAACAACAACCAGAATAATGTCGATGCAGACAGAGAAATGTCGCTGCTTGCAGAGAATCAGCTTCGTTATAATTCATACATACAAGCTGTAAATGAGCAGATTCGAATGATGCGTACAGCTATTGAAGGGAGATAGGGTTCATGAATATTAGCAATAGCTTTGGGATTAATGCATCAGCTCTTACAGCACAACGGCTTCGAATGGATGTCATCTCCTCCAACATAGCCAATGCGGAAACCACTCGCGCGCGAATCGAGAATGGACAAGCCGTTCCGTATCGCCGAAAGACTGTTGTGTTTCAGCCGCAGCAAGAATCGTTTGAAGGACTTCTCAGAGCTCAGATGAGTGGTCAGGACGCGGGACAAGGAGTAAAGGTTGCGGCAGTGCAGGAAGATCAAGCGCCGCTGAAACGGGTATATAACCCTACTCATCCCGATGCAAATACAGAAGGTTATGTCTTTATGCCTAACGTGGATATAACGAAGGAGATGGTGGATATGCTTGCAGCCACCCGTTCTTACGAAGCTAACGTAACAGCGATAAATGCTTCGAAAGCCATGATCATGAAGGCATTAGAGATTGGAAGATAAGAAGATAAAATACATAAGCACACATAGTAGGAGGACAGAATTATGATTCAAAACGCAATGTTCAGTGTTCAGGGCGTACAGCCACTTCAACTACAAGAGCAAGTGAAAAATGGAGCGACTCCTTCTGAATCGATCCGCGATTTTGGTTCTTACCTGAATGAAGCACTGAACTCTGTGTCAGCACAGGAACAGAATGCACATATGATGACCGATAAATTAATGATTGGACAAGTAAACGTAGATCAGGCGATGATATCCGCCCAACAGGCTCTGTTGAGCATTCAGCTCACAACACAGGTCCGAAACAAAGTGGTAGAAGCCTATCAAGAGATCATGCGCACGCAAATCTAAATGTTTCTAGCAAAGTTTCGGATGGGGTGACAATGTGAACGAGAGAATCGCCCAGTATCGGGAAAGAATGACCCAATATTGGAACCAATTCAGCAACAAACAAAAAATAATGTTAATCGCTACAATAGCATTTGTTCTGATTGCTCTGATCGTACTAACGATGCAGTTCTCTAAGACGAAATACGAAGTAGCATTCCGGGATTTGAATTCCAGCGATGCCGCGGGAATCATCAGCCACCTGGAGACCCAAGGAATTTCTTATAAGCTGAGTGAGGATGGCAGAAGCATCCTGGTACCTAGCACGAGTGCAGCTAAAGTCCAGATTGATGTAGGCTCACAACGGACTTGTGCAGAATGGTACGATCGGATTCGAAACCTTCGAGAAGAATGCGTCAGCCATCGGAATGACCGATAACGAGTTCGAAGTGAAATATGTAAATGCACTGAACGGCGAAGTAGAACGGTTGCTTGAGAAGATGCAGGGCGTTCAAGATGCAACCGTGCTATTAAACCTTCCCAAGGAAAGTGTATTTGCGAAAAACGGGAACGAAGATAAAGCCAGTGCTTCCGTAGTTGTGCAATTTAAGCCGGGCTATCGTCCTAATCAGGAAGTCATCGACGGCTATTACAACCTCGTGAAGACTGCGATTCCAAACTTGCCGGTTGAGAATATTACAATCACCAATGACGAAGTCGAGCTGCTCGCAACAGCTAAGGGCGGTCAAGGCGGATTGATTGGCAAGGTGGAAGAGAACTTTGCTCTTCAGAAAAAATTCGAAAGCGAAGTTAGGCAAAATGTCCAGCAATTTCTATCGCAGTACATGGGTTCGAATAAAGTGAATGTTCTCGTCGCTTCCAAACTGAATTTCGATCAGGTGCAGAGCAAGGAAAACATCGTAACCCCTGTGGATGAAGAAGAAATGAAGGGGATTGAGCTCAGTGTTCAGGAAATCCAGAAGAACTATTCGGGAACCAGCAGTCCGACCGGCGGAGTGGCCGGTGTAGGCCAAGAGGCTGTTCCAGGATATCCAAGCGACTCTGGAAGCGGTGAAACGAACTCGGAAGAGCTCTCCAAAACGGTTAACTACGAAGTTAACCGGATTACCAAGGATATCATTGCAAGCCCATATACTGTTAAAGATTTAACCATTAATGTCTCGGTTGAACCACCTGCGGGACAACAAGCTTTAGACGATCCTACAAGAACGGCTATTCAAAACATTCTGGTCAACATTGTAAGAGCATCGCTTGCAGATTCGGGTTCTACTTATACAGACGCTGATCTGTCCAAAAAAGTTTCGGTTAATTCACAGGTATTTAATGTAAATCCGGATGAAAATACGAAAACTGTTTTTTCTCAGCCTGTATTATGGGGAATTGGTATTGCTGCGTTAGCATTGATTGCGGGGGGAGCCTACTTCTTTATCCGCCGACGCAGACAACAGCAGGAAGAGCTTGAAGATGACGTTCAGCTTCCGCCAGTTACAGAATTCCCATCAATAAATCTCGAAAGTATAACCAATGAAAGCCAGGTTCGTAAGCAGCTCGAAACCTTGGCGAAGAAGAAGCCAGATGAATTCGTGAATTTACTTCGCACATGGCTAGCTGAGGAATAGAGGTGGAAGCATTGGCTAAGGGAAATAACCAAATGTTAAGCGGACGTCAAAAAGCAGCTATACTGCTCATTACACTTGGCCCGGAAGTGTCTGCTCAAATATTTAAGCATCTTCGAGATGATGAAATTGAACAATTAACACTAGAGATCGCGAACGTTCGCAAAGTCGACAGTGTCGAGAAAGATAGCATCATTCAAGAATTCCATCAGATTTGTTTGGCCCAGGAGTACATTTCCCAAGGCGGCATTAATTACGCTAAAGAAATTTTGGAGAAGGCGCTTGGTCAACAAAAAGCGATGGAAGTGATCAACAGGTTGACCGCAACGCTTCAGGTAAGACCGTTTGACTTCGCCCGCAAAGCGGACCCAAGCCAAATCCTGAACTTTATCCAGAACGAAAATGCACAAACGATTGCTCTCGTATTGTCTTATCTCCAGTACGAGCAGGCCTCTGCGATTTTGTCCTCGCTTCCGCAAGAGAAGCAGGCAGAAGTTGCCCGCAGGGTAGCTGTGATGGACAGTACTTCTCCTGAAGTCATCTCCCAGGTCGAGCGTGTGCTTGAACAGAAACTTTCAGCGACGGTGACTCAGGATTATACAAGTGCCGGCGGCATTGAGTCCATCGTTCAAATCCTGAACGGGGTTGACCGCGGAACGGAAAGAACGATCCTCGATTCCTTGGAAATCCAGGATCCCGAGCTTGCAGAAGAAATCAAGAAGCGGATGTTTGTTTTCGAGGATATCGTCAATGTGGACAATCGCTCTATACAGCGTATTATCCGCGATGTCGAGAATGCGGATTTGCAGCTTGCGCTCAAGGTGGCAAGCGAAGAGGTGCGCGATGTTATTTTCCGGAACATGTCCAAGCGTATGGCCGAAACCTTCCGCGAAGAAATGGAATACATGGGTCCGGTGCGGCTGCGTGATGTTGAGGAAGCTCAAACTCGGATTGTAAGCACGATCCGAAGACTCGAAGAGGCGGGCGAGGTCATTATAGCCCGTGGCGGAGGAGATGACATCATTGTCTAACTTGATCAAATCGTCCCACTATAAACCGATGGATGTGTTGAAAGAGTTGGATCTTGCTCGTCGTTACGCTTCACCAACCGAGGAAACGGTCGAGGAGTATGCTCCTCCGACTGCCGAGCCGGCAGTTGTGCAGACGCTGGCTGAAGCCGAACGTTTGAAGCATGAGATGCTGAAGGATGCCCAAGAGTTTGCCGAAAGGCAAATACGGGAGGCTTCGGAAGAAGCGGAACGGTTATTGACCGAAGCGCAGCAGCAGATTGAAGCATGGTGGACTGAACGCAGGCTTCAGGATGATGATTTGTCTGAGACGCTGAAGATGGAAGGCTTTAATCAGGGATATGCTGAGGGCTCCGCCAAGGCAGAGCTTGAGATGAAGGAACTGATGGAGCAGGCGACGGTTCAAGCTAGCGAATTGCTCCAACTGGCTCACCAGGCCAAGGACGATTTAATTCAGGAGGCGGAGCCGTTCCTGGTGGAGCTCAGCTGCAGCATTGCCGAGAAGGTGCTGGATCATCAGTTAACAATCGAGCCTGACTTTACCCTGGAGCTCATTCGGAAGAATCTGGCCCGCAAACGGGAAAAAGGAATCATCTCGCTCTGTGTGGCTCCCGAACAGTTTGAATTTGTCTATGCGGCACGGGAAGAACTCGGATTATCAATCGATTCCCAGGCAGAGCTTCAAATTCTGCCGGATTCTACGGTGAAGGATCGCGGCTGTGTGATCCGCTCCTCATTCGGAAGTGTGGATGCCCGCATCGATACGCAGCTGTCCGAGATTAAAAAAGAACTGGTGCGGTTCGCTCTTGATGACGAGGAACGGAGAAATCAAGATGAAGAAGCTGAATAGCGCACGATATATGGATCATTTAAGGCATTTAGATCCCGTTCGAATCAACGGCAAAGTAACTCAGGTTATCGGACTGATGGTGGAATCCGAAGGCCCGGACGCAAGCATTGGCGATGTGTGCTACATCTATCCCACGAAGCAATCCAAGCCGCTCAAGGCTGAGGTCGTTGGCTTCAGGGATAATAAAGTGCTGCTGATGCCGCTGGGCGAGCTTCATTCCATCGGACCTGGCTGTGATGTGGTCGGCACCGGGAAGCCACTGAGTGTGCAGGTAGGCTCTGAACTGCTTGGCAAGGTGCTGGATGGATTAGGACAGCCGCTGGACGGTTCCATCATTCCAGCTCGCATGCCTCATTATTCAACCCATAACGTTCCACAGAATCCGCTCAATCGGCCGAGAGTTCAGGAACCGATCAGCATCGGTGTTCGAGCGATTGACGGACTGCTCTCCATCGGCAAAGGGCAGCGGGTCGGTATTTTTGCCGGGTCGGGTGTCGGGAAGAGTACCTTGATGGGGATGATTGCAAGAAACACCTCTGCCGATGTTAATGTCATTGCCTTGATCGGAGAACGCGGTCGAGAGGTGCTTGACTTCATCGAGCGGGACCTGGGACCTGAGGGGCTAAAGCGATCCGTCGTGATCGTTGCGACTTCAGATCAGCCAGCCCTCATCCGCATTAAAGGAGCTTTAATCGCCACAACGATTGCCGAATATTTCAGGGATCGTGGGCTGAATGTGATGCTGATGATGGATTCCGTTACCCGGTATGCAATGGCACAGCGCGAAGTGGGGCTTGCCGTAGGGGAACCGCCCGCGATGCGTGGTTACACTCCCTCGGTATTTGCAAGTCTGCCTAAGCTGCTGGAACGTGCAGGAACTGGGCCGACAGGCTCCATTACTGCCTTTTACACGGTGCTTGTAGATGGCGACGATATGAACGAACCGATTGCTGATGCGGTTAGGGGCATATTGGACGGCCATATCGTGTTAAACCGGAATATAGCAAATAAAGGACATTTTCCGGCTATCGACGTGTTGGCAAGTATCAGCCGGGTGATGAAAGATATCTCGCCTGAGGAGCAAATTGACGCTTCCGAGAATGTAAAACGACTGATGGCGGTGTACAAGGATTCCGAGGATTTGATCAATATCGGAGCCTATCAAGAAGGCTCGAATGCCGATATCGATGAGTCCATCGAATATATCGGGCGAATATGGGATTTTACGAAGCAAAAAGTGAATGAGAAAACAACATTGAATGAGGTTCAGGAACGTTTGATTTCCGAGTTTTCAAGGAGATGACTTTGAAGAATGAAATTTCATTATGCATTCCAGAAAATCGTAGACCTGAAAAGCAACGAGAAAACACAAGCCGAATGGATGCTGTCAAGTGCCATCGGAAAACTTCAGGCGGAAGAGAATAGTCTGAATGAGCTGTATGCGATGCGGGATCAAATGTATCACGCTCAACAAGAAGCAGCATCGCGCTGCGTACCTGTAGCTGAAATTCGAAATATTCAGGTTTATGCAGAGCATCTGGAAGAATGCATTGAGCGGAAACGGGATGATATACGGCTCGCTCATGTCAATGTAACGAAGAAACAGAAGGTGTTATCCGACAAGATGCTTGATGAGAAAGTGTGGCTGAAGGCAAGAGACAAATCCCAAGAAAAGTTCCGGCATGAAAGTCTCCTTCGGGAACAAAACGAGCTGGACGAAATGGCGACGGTACGTTTTGCGATCAAAGCCCGTTAAGGTCTGCAAATACCGCTGGGTAATGACCGCGAAGGAGGAATGAGAGTGTCACGAAAAGATATGCCGCTTGACAAAGAAGAATCAAGTGGAGGATTTGAACGGATATTATTGATTTTAGTGCCGGCTATATTCACAATCGTCCTGCTGGGGGCTCTTGCGGTATTTTTCAGAGCCGATGTCCGGGATGGACTCATTGATGTAGCTAACAAAATTCCAATTGTGAAGAATTGGGTTCCTGATCCGGTACTTACTCCGGAAGAACAGAAACTTAAGGAAGCGAAGCAGCAGGAAGAAAGTGCGGAAGCAACGATTGTAGAGCTTAAGAAGCAGCTTGCTGAACGCGAAGAGACATTAAATGAAGTAACCGAGCAAAAAGCAACACAGGAAAACAAGGTAAAAGAGCTGGAAACCCAGATTGATTCAATGCAAAGCACGGCGGCTAGCGGCGAGGCGCCAGAGGAAGATGCGTACACGATGCAGATTCGCGAGTTGTCCAAGCTTTACGCCGATATGAGCCCGAGCAAAGCGGCACCGATCATGCAGAACTTAACGCTGGAAGAAATGGTGCTGATGCTCAGCCAGATGAAGAGCAGCAACCGGGTCGCTATTCTTCAAAAGATGGATCCAAAAACAGCAGCGGATGCAACCATGATGCTGAAAGACGCAGAGACATCCGAGGATATGGCCATTGCGGCTCTGCAATCCAGGGTCAAGAAGAATGAAACGGAAGCTGCGCAGAAGAAGACATCCGATAATCTGGACAAAAACCAGTTGAATCAGACGTTTGCCGGAATGACACCTGCCAATGCTGCCGAGCTGTTGATGCAAACGTACAAGATCAGCCCCGCCAAGACAATGACCATTCTGAATACGGTGGATGATGCTACACGTTCACGAATTTTAAATGCAATGTCTTCAAAAGACGCGGAGCTGGCAGCTAAGATATTGAATCGCCTGATGGGCTCTAAATAAGCTCTGAAATGAATCTCCATCCTTGGGAAAGGAGGTGAAATAAGACGATGACAATCATGGTACAGAACATGTCTACATCCGTAAGCAGCTCTTCTGGCAGCGGGAAGGCAAGTGCGGCTGGCCAAGCGGCAGCGGGCGTTTCCTTCGATTCAACCCTGGCTTACCAGATGAACAGCAGTGGTAACAGCGCTTCGACCGCTTCAACTGAAGTCGCTGCAAAGCTGGAATCCCTGCTCGCGAATTATTCATCGGAAACGGATGAATCGCTGGAAGGCTTGATGGAACTGCTTCAAGGCCTGCTTCAGGAGCTTGACTCCATGGACCAGGCATTAAACGAGGACCCTTCCTTGCTCCAGGAGCTTCAGAACTGGCTGACACAAGCTAATCAGTTGTTAAGCGGAGCTGCTTCTCAAGCACAAGGAAACACGGATGGAAATGAAATGTCCCCATTGGCTTCGAGTCCGGATACGATTCGATTTGTTGTACAGGATACGATTAGCCAGCTGGCATCCATGCTCTCTAAATCCGGCAAGCTGGATTTGAACACCGAGGCAGCCGTAAAACAGCTGGTCCAATCCTTCCATAGTCTACTGGGTCAAGGAACGGGAACGGCAGAGAGCAAGGCCAACGGGAATTTTAACAGCATTTTAAACCAGAAGCAGCCGGATGCAATTTTACCTAATGCATCCACGAACACAGCCGGTCAGTCGACTTTGTCCCAAACGACAGGGTCAGCTAATGCCAATTGGGCTTCCTTGACAACCAAGGCCAGCTCTGACGGCACAGGAACGGAGTTCGTTATGACCGAAGGAGATTCACTGTTGGAGCAAGGACCGGTTACTGCGGGTCAACTAGCCCTGCGTTCCGGAACACAAGTTGCAGTGAAACCTGCAGCACCGCCGGTGCCTGTAGAGCATTTCTCGAGCGAAATGACCTCCTTCATCATTAATAAGATGGAAATCGTGAAGCAAACCGGGTTCACGGAAGCAAGGATCTCCTTGAATCCAGAGCATCTGGGACAAGTCGATATTAAGCTTACGATGCAGAACGGGCAATTGATTGCACAGTTCATGACCAAATCAACGGATGCGAAGGAGTTGATTGACCAGCAAATGGCACAGCTTCGGAGCGCGTTGCTGGCACAGGGACTTCAGGTAGAAAAAATAGAAGTCACACAGAGCAGCCAGCCTTCGACGTCGAATCTTTATCAGGACGGCCGCCAGCCTGGATCAGGACAGCAGCAGTCACAGCATCGCTCGAAGGAGAAGGACGGGCCTTCCGATGATGCCGTATTAGCAGCAAACCTGACGGAAGAACTGAACGAATGGATAGCAGAGCATCAAGCGGAAGTAGAAGGCGTGCAAACGGGAACATTTACCGCTAAAGCCTAACAGTGAGGAGGTGAGCTTGGATGGCAACAGAGCCGGTATCTACTAAAAATATGTGGCCTAACTACGCCAAAGGGAATGTCAGTAACAAAAACGGAAATGGTCAGGAGCTTGGAAAAGATCAGTTCTTGAGCATTTTGATTACACAGCTGCGGCATCAGGACCCGCTTCAACCGATGCAGGACCGGGAGTTTATCGCCCAAATGGCCCAGTTTACTTCCCTGGAGCAATTGATGAATATCAATACGCAATTGACTGCAATGAGCCAGTCTTTGGGCGCAGCTTCAAGTTTGATCGGCAAACAGATCAGCTGGATGTTTAAACCGGAGGATGGATCGGAGAATACGGTCATGAAGAGCGGTATCGTTGATTCGATCATTGTTCGTGACGGTATTCATTATGCAAAGATCGGGGAAAGCGAAGTAGCCCTTGATCAGATTTTGAAAATCGAGAACGCTCCAGCCGGGAATGATCCGGAAATGCCGAATCCAGGTCCATCGGAACCGGGAACAAGCAATCCTGATCCGACAGAACCTGAAGCCGAGTCACCCGCACAAGATGAGATTGAGTCCGGGGGGACAACGCCATGAGCGACCGTATGATGATTGGACAGCTATATCCTGGGAAGATACATCCCGCCGCGCTTCATAATGATCGAAAGCAAGTGCAGGCTCAGTCCAGTCCACCAGCGGGTACGTTTCAGGAGCTGCTGAATGAGAACCTTCTTAAAATCAGTAACCATGCTGCCAAGAGGCTTGAGCAGCGCGGAATTGAATTAAAGGGAGATCAGCTCGAACAGATCCAGAGCGCAGTGGAAAAAGCTGCAGCCAAGGGCAGCAAGGAATCACTCATCCTCATGAAGGATATGGCACTTATTGTAAATATTCCGAATCGGACCGTGGTCACTGCGATGGATGGTAAGGCGATGAAGGATAATGTGTTCACGAAAATCGATAGCGCGGTCATTATTTCATAAATAAATCTGGCTGGCCCGTGAGGAAGCCAGGCGGCCGCTGATCGACAGAGGCGGTCCACAACAGAAGGAGGAAAATCGATGTTAAGATCCATGTATTCCGGCATTTCCGGAATGAGAGGTTTCCAAACCAAGCTTGATGTCATTGGTAATAACATTGCCAACGTAAACACGGTTGGGTTTAAAGCGGGACGTGTAATGTTTAAAGATATCCTTAGCCAAACGATGTCCGGTGTTACACCGGGAACCGACGATCCATCCGGTGGTGTAAATGCGAAGCAGATCGGTCTTGGTGTGTCGATCGGATCGATCGATACCATGCATACGCCAGGCAGTGCCATGACAACCCATAACCCGACGGACCTGAGAATTGACGGAGACGGATTTTTCATGGTGAAGCTTAGCGAGGATCAAGAAGTACCTTTCTTGACTCGTGCAGGCGACTTCCATGTCGATGTAGCGCGTAACCTGGTTACTTCAGACGGAATGCTCGTTCTCGATTCAGCGGGTGATCCTATTCAGCTGGGTGATGACGTTACGGCATTCACGATTGCTCAGAATGGCGCTATTATACAGAAGCTGAGTGACGGGACTACTGAAGCGGGAGCTATTATCGGCGTTGCAAAAATTCCGAATCCGGAAGGTCTGGAGAAAATCGGAGGCAATATGTATCGCGTGACCCTGAATGCAGTACCTGATGGCGATGTGGCTGCCGTTATGTTTGAAGGGAACGACGCTGAAGAAGGAACGGGTGCGATTATTGCCGGCCAGCTTGAAATGTCCAACGTTGATCTGACAAGTGAATTCTCAGAAATGATTGTCGCTCAGCGTGGTTTCCAAGCCAACTCCCGGATTATTACAACCTCGGATGAAGTGCTTCAAGAGGTTGTCAATCTGAAACGATAAGGATGGGTAGGGAGGGGCAACCCCCTCCCTAATTAAACAAGGAGGCTGTCCATGATATCGGTAACGAGGTTAAACGGTTCGCAGTTGTGGCTTAACGCTCTGTTGATAGAAATGGTTGAGGAGACTCCGGACACCTACATTACATTAATTAATGGAAAGCGAATGATTGTGCTTGAAAGTGCAAATGAAATCATCTCTTCCATTAAAGCGTACCATCACGAGGTAGGCATTCACCAAGCCACCATTAAAGTGCAGCAATTGGAGGAACCTTCATGAAAAAGATGCTCCCCTGGTTAATTACGATTCTGTTGTCCATCACGTTGATTGTTCTGGCGATATTCTTGTTGTCGAACAAGCTGGTTGGAGATAACGAAAAGGATACTGCCTCCGGGAACGGATCTGCCCTGTCGAAAATGTCGGCTGATGAGATCGTGAAGATGACATCGGAAATTACCGGCATCAAGACAAATATCGCTGATCCTGGATATATTGCTCAGATGGCCTTTGCTTTTCAGCTGAGTGACAAGAAAGCAAAGGAAGAATTCGACAAAATCAAGGAAATCAAGATCAAACCGATTATTATCAAGACGTTAGTCGACACGAAACCCGAATTGCTTAACGATTCCAAGGGACGAGAGCAGTTTATCGCTAAGCTGCAGAATCTGATCAATAAGTCGTTAACATCCGGGCGCTTAATTCAAATCGAAATGACAGATGTAATGATCGTTGAAATCTAATCGGTTCGTCGGACAACCTGTAAGGGGGTGAGTAGATGGTTGATGTTTTATCGCAGAATGAGATCGATGCCTTATTGGCCGCTCTCTCTTCAGGGGAAATGGATGCTGAAGAACTGAAAAAAGAGGAAACACAGAAGAAGATTCGCTCTTATGACTTTAAGAGGGCTCTCCGGTTTTCGAAGGATCATATTCGAAGTTTGACCCGGATTCACGAGAATTTTGCACGATATTTAACAACCTACTTCTCGGCGCAGTTACGTACTTTTGTGCAAATCAATGTGGTACAGGTTGAACAGCTACCATATGATGAATTTATCCGTTCTATACCTAAAATGACAGTTCTTAATATATTTGAGGCAGAACCTCTGGTAGGCCGCATGGTGCTCGAAGTACATCCGAACATTGCCTACGCGATGTTGGACCGCTTGCTGGGAGGAACGGGAATTGCTCCGTCTTCGATCAGCTCGATGACCGAGATCGAAACGATTATTATGGAGCGGATATTCAGCCGGGCATTTGACAGCCTGCAAGAAGCGTGGAAAACGGTGCTGGACATATCGCCGCGTCTTGAAGCGCTGGAAACGAACCCGCAGTTTATGCAGATCGTTTCTCCGAACGAAACCATTGCACTGATATCGCTTAGTACCAAAATCGGCGACACCACGGGAATGATTAATCTGTGTATTCCGCATGTTGTACTGGAGCCGATTATGTCGAAGTTATCCGCGCACCAATGGTTCATCTCGGAGAAAAAGGCGAGTGTGCCGGAGGAAGTGGATGCTCTCAAACAGCGTGTAAGACAAAGCCCAGCTTTCCATTGTTGCCGAGCTTAGGCGTGTCACAGCTGACGGTATCCGAATTTTTGGGTCTGAGTGTCGGAGATGTCATTTCATTGAACAAACCGATGCATGATGGACTATCCATCAAGGTTGGCGACAAATTAAAGTATATTGGCAGTCCCGGAACGATAAAAGATCGGGTTGCTGTACAAATCGATGAAATTGTCATCGAAGGAGCTGAAGAATTTGACGAGTAAAGATTATTTATCCCAGGAAGAAATCGACGCTTTGTTAAAACAGTCGGAAATGGCATCACCAGCATCAATTCCTTCGGCGGCGACTGTCGATGATGTATTAACACCTCTAGAGCAGGATGCACTGGGTGAGATAGGCAATATTACCTTCGGCAGTGCTGCAACGGCTCTGTCCACCCTGCTGGGCAAAAAAGTAGATATCACGACACCTAAAGTGTCGATCATTAAACGAAGCCAGTTCGAAGAAGAATTTCCGAAGCCACATGTAGCAGTACATGTTACTTATGTAGATGGATTCGAAGGGATTAATTCCCTTGTCATTAAAACACGCGATGCTCAAGTCATTGCAGACCTGATGTTAGGCGGGGAAGGAAACCCCGTGGAAGAGGAACTGAACGAAATTCATATCAGTGCCGTTCAGGAAGCCATGAACCAGATGATGGGGTCTTCCGCAACGAGCATGTCGACGATTTTCAACCGGTTTGTCAATATATCTCCACCGGGCATTGACATTCTGGATATGGCGAATGGGGAAGGAGTAAATAACCTTCCGCAGGATGAAACACTGATTAAGATTTCATTCCGATTAATTATCGGTGAACTTATTGATTCAACCATCATGCAGCTGCTTCCCGTTCATTTTTCCAAGGACATGGTCCATATGCTTATCAACGGAACAGAAGAGCCTCAGCCGGCGAAGCAAGAAGCCGCACCAACAGTGGAAGCACCGGTTAACACGCAGGAACCGGCTCAATCACCAGTCGATCCAGGGTATGCGAATGAAACGGGGCATGGATATGATTATGGACAAGGCTACCAGCAGCCTGCACAAGGTCATGGAGGACCCATTCCGCAATCCATGCCGTATGGCCAGCCTCAGATGCCTTATCAAGGGCATCCACAGCAGTATGGCGGAATGCCAAATCGTAATGTAAATGTGCAGCCTGTGCAGTTCGCTAACCTGCAATCTGCACCGTACACCCAGGTGGATGAAAACAATCTGAACTTACTGATGGACATTCCCCTTAAAGTCACCGTAGAATTAGGAAGGACTCAAAAGCAAATTAAGGATATCTTGGAAATGTCGCAAGGTTCGATTATCGAGCTGGACAAGCTGGCCGGTGAGCCTGTAGACATCCTTGTCAATCATAAATTGATTGCCAAAGGTGAGGTCGTCGTTATCGATGAGAACTTTGGTGTGCGTGTGACGGATATCGTAAGCCAATGGGACCGGATTCAAAAATTACAATAGCACAAACATTTTAGGGAGGATTTTTATCAATGGCTAACCGAATTCTGATTGTGGACGACGCTGCATTTATGAGAATGATGATCCGTGACATATTGGTCAAGAACGGATTCGAGGTTGTGGGGGAAGCACAGGACGGTGCACAAGCAATCGAGAAATTTAAAGAACTCCGTCCAGATCTGATCACGATGGATATTACGATGCCTGAAATGGATGGTATCGCGGCACTTAAAGAAATTAAAAAAGTTGATGCGAACGCAAAAGTGATTATGTGCTCCGCCATGGGTCAGCAGGCAATGGTGATCGATGCGATTCAGGCAGGAGCGAAAGACTTTATCGTTAAACCGTTCCAATCGGATAGAGTAATTGAAGCCATCAATAAGACGCTTGGCGTATAAGGGTATCTCTTATGATGATGGCAGCTTCTGATGGATTAAGCTCAAGTAGTACTACCGGGTATTATTTACAGTTGTTTTATGTCTTTATCGTTCTTGCCATCATCGTTGCGTTGATCGTGTTCCTGATTCGCTTTCTGAGTAAAAAGAATCAGAGCTGGATGCAGGGCCGTTCTATTCGCACATTGGGTGCGGTTGGGATGGGCCCTAACAAATCCCTTCAGATCGTTGAGATTGGGGGCAGCATCTATGTGATCGGAGTTGGCGAAGACGTCCGGTTGGTGGACAAAATTTCTGATCCAGCAGAGGTTGCTCTTATCCTAGCAGCATTTGAACAGGATTCTGGAATACATAATGGGGCGCTGCCGCCTTTTATTTCGAAACTGGCGGCAAAACTCCGTAAAGAAAAACCACCGGAAGAAATTGAATTGGACGATACATCTTCATTTCATGAAGTGTTTGAATCCAAGCTGCGCAGCGTACCGAACCGGAAAGAAAAGGTCGAAGAATTGCTGCGGGAGGATCATAAGGATTCATGAATAAAAAGATCTCTTACACTATCGCGATTTTTATATTGTTTGGATTTTTGTTTTCTCATACGGCATTTGCGGATCCCATTCCGAACATTGATATTCAAATCGGCAATGAAGGAGACACGCCGGGGACAAGCTCCTTGTCTTTGATACTCCTGATCACGATTCTTAGTATTGCACCAGCAATTCTGGTTCTGATGACAAGTTTCACACGGATTGTGATCGTGCTTGGTTTTGTCCGTACTTCACTCGGAACCATGCAAACCCCGCCGAACCAAGTGTTGATCGGCCTGGCGCTCTTCCTTACCTTATTTGTTATGGCACCGACGTTGTCATCCATAAATGACGTTGCGCTGCAGCCTTATCTTAAAGGTGAGATTAGCCAGACGGAGGCACTGGATAAGGCTCAGGATCCAATGAAGAAGTTTATGTTCTCCCATACGCGGGAAAAGGATCTTCTTTTGTTTATGAATTACACAGGTGCGGAGAAGCCCGAAACCTACGAGGATATCCCATTAACGGTTTTGGTACCGGCATTTGCCATTAGTGAGCTGAAGACAGGCTTTCAAATGGGCTTTATGATATTTATCCCTTTTTTGGTCATCGATATCGTTGTTGCCAGCGTGCTGATGGCGATGGGGATGATGATGCTGCCGCCGGTCATGATCTCGCTGCCATTCAAGATTTTGCTCTTTGTTCTGGTAGACGGCTGGTATCTGGTGGTTAAATCCATGCTGATGAGCTTTAACCCATAGCAATAAGCGGCAAGTAATTCGAATACAGGGGGACTAAGCCGTGAGCTCTGAATTTATTATCGGTCTGGCAGGACAAGCGGTCTATATTGTGCTCCAGGTGAGCGCACCGATGATGGTTCTCGCACTTGTTGTCGGACTTATCATCAGTATTTTTCAAGCAACAACGCAAATCCAGGAACAGACGCTGGCTTTTGTGCCGAAAATTGTTATCGTTCTCGTATCATTATTGCTGTTTGGTCCTTGGATATTAACGACGTTAGTGGATTTTACCCACGGTATTTTGGACAATCTCTACAAATATATCGGATAGGCTGAGTGTCCATGGAATGGTTGCAGCAAAGTTTACCTGTTTTTATGCTTATTTTTTGTCGAATAACATCTTTTTTTGTAATTTCGCCTGTGTTTACTTCTCGGAGTGTTCCTACTTCGTACAAGATAGCCCTTTCGGCTATCATCGCCCTGATCGTCTATTTTTCATTCGGGCTTGGCGAAGTGGTTCCGCAGGATCTGTCCTACGTCATATTGATTGTCCAGGAAGTATTGGTGGGACTGCTTCTTGGTTTTACTGCTTATCTAATTATGGCCGTTGTTCAGACAGCTGGGGCATTAATTGATATTCAGATCGGATTCAGTATGGCGAATGTCATTGATCCATTCACAGGTGCCTCAACACCTTTGATCGGTAACTTCAAGTACTATCTGGCTTTATTGGTGTTCTTAAGCATGAACGGCCACCATTATCTGCTCGACGCCATCATGTACAGTTATGACTGGATTCCGATTACAGGCGATGTGTTTGGAAAGATTCATGACGGCAATGTAACGGATTTTCTCGTTCGAACGTTCTCGCACTCTTTTGTGCTGGCACTTCAAATGGCAGCTCCGCTGGTAGCAGCCCTGTTCCTGACCGATGTAGGACTTGGCTTTCTGGCAAGAACGGCTCCGCAGTTCAATGTTTTTGTTATCGGCATCATTATCAAAATCATCGTTGGACTCGTGCTGTTGATGCTGCTCATGCCCATGCTTGTATCACTGTTTGATCATCTGTTTGCCAAAATGTTTGAAGCGCTCCGGCAGCTGCTCGGTGTTGTTGGCGACGGGCCGACATAAGGAGGATGGAGATGAAGCGGATGTCATACCGGTATCCGGTCGACTTACTAATTGTTCGCGTGGACGAAAAGACGGAGAAAGCGACACCGAAGAAACGTCAGGATACGCGTAAGAAAGGCCAAGTTGCCAAGAGCATGGAGGTATCGGGTGCATCGGTTTTGCTTGCGGCTTTTTTTTGTCCTGTTAATCTTCGGCGGTTATATGAGAGACCATACCGTTCGATTATTCACCGATGTCTATATTAATCGGCTCTCCATGGACGTTACAAAAGACAATGTGATGCAGCTGTTTGGAGAATATGGCATTCAAATCTTGCTTCTGCTGGCTCCATTATTTATTTCGATTTTTGTGATTGCGCTGATCTCCAATTATTTGCAAGTCGGATTTATGTTGACCGGTGAGCCTCTGAAAATGAAGTTTGAAAAATTAGACCCAATCAAAGGCTTCAAAAACATATTCTCCATGCGTTCTTTGGTTGAATTTTTGAAGTCGGTCATTAAATTGACCATCATCGGTTATCTGGTTTACAGCACCTTATGGGCTGCCAGAGAGGGATTATCCTCCTTGTCAACCATGGGTCCCGATGCCATATTTCATTTCGTTGCGGATATCACCATGTCTCTGGGATTTAAGATTGCGATTGGCCTCATAATCCTGGCCGTTCTGGATTACATGTACCAAAGGTATGATTATGAAAAAAACATTCGAATGTCCAAGCAAGATATTAAAGATGAGTACAAAAAAATGGAAGGCGATCCGCTCATTAAAGGAAAGATCAGGGAGCGCCAGCGTCGGATGGCACTTCAGCGGATGATGCAGGAAGTTCCGAATGCCGACGTTATCATCACGAACCCGACCCACTTTGCAGTGGCTATCAAGTATGACGGTTCCATGATGGAAGCTCCGCAGATCATTGCGAAGGGCCAGGATTTCATGGCCTTGCGGATTAAAGAGATAGCGAAGGAACACGGAATTATAACGATGGAAAATAAGCCGCTGGCACGAGCTTTGTACCAACGGTCGGAAATCGGGGATTCGATTCCGGGAGACCTGTTCCAGGCCGTAGCTGAAGTGCTGGCCTATGTATATAAACTAAAAGGTAAAGCGAAATAACTAGGGACCGGAGGCGTCAGTGCAGTGAAAATAAAAGATCTATCTGTCCTTGCGGGTGTCATTGGCATCGTACTCATGATGATTCTTCCGATCCCGATATGGCTGCTCGATGTACTGCTTATCATCAATATTTCGCTGGCGCTTATTATTCTGCTGGTGGCCATGAATACCAAGGAAGCACTGGACTTTTCGATTTTTCCTTCCTTATTGCTCATCACGACACTCTTCCGAGTAGCGCTGAACATTTCGACAACCAAGCTGATTCTGTCGGAAGCAAATGCAGGGGAAGTTGTTGCCACATTCGGTAAATGGATAGCAAACGGCGAAATCGCGATTGGATTTATCGTCTTCCTGATCCTCGTCGTTGTACAGTTCATCGTCATTACCAAAGGTTCGGAGCGGGTGGCTGAGGTTGCGGCAAGGTTTACACTCGATGCGATGCCAGGTAAACAGATGAGCATTGACGCGGATCTGAATGCAGGTTTAATCAATGAGCAGCAAGCCAGGGAGCGAAGAAGTAAAATCGAGCGCGAGGCGGATTTCTACGGAGCCATGGATGGTGCGAGCAAATTCGTCAAAGGTGATGCGATTGCAACGATTGTCATCATGCTGATCAACCTGATTGGTGGCTTTATCATCGGGATCTCGATTCACGGCATGTCCTTCGGTGATGCGATGAGTACTTACTCGATCCTGACGATTGGGGATGGACTGGTCAGTCAGATTCCGGCGCTTCTCATCTCGACTGCAGCCGGTCTGATTGTAACAAGAGCATCATCGGAAGGGAATTTGGCCGAGGATCTCACAGGACAGCTCTTCTCCTATCCACATCTGCTATATATCGTAGCGGGAACCGTGATGTTTCTGGGGCTCTTCACTCCGATTCATCTGATTACAACCGCTCCGATCGCCATTATATTGTTTATTGCAGCCAGAACGATGCAAAACAATCTGGACCGCAAGCAGGTCGAAGTGGAGCAGCTTGAGGAGGAACAGCAGATCGAAGAAGTTCGAAGTCCGGAAAGTGTGATCAACCTGCTTCAGGTCGATCCGATCGAATTCGAATTCGGTTATGGATTGATCCCGCTCGCCGATGCGCAGCAAGGCGGGGATTTACTGGATCGAATCATTATGATTCGGAGACAATGCGCACTGGAGCTGGGTCTTGTGGTGCCGGTTATCCGAATTCGCGACAATATTCAACTAAAACCGAACGAATATGTCATAAAAATAAAAGGGAATGCTGTCGGCGGCGGTGAATTATTATTAAATCACTATCTCGCGATGAGTCCTGGATACGAAGACGATTCTGTGACGGGAATCGAAACAACGGAACCGGCATTTGGACTGCCTGCACTCTGGATAGACGAGGCCATGAAAGAACGGGCGGATCTCGCTGGCTACACCGTAGTGGATCCACCTTCCGTTGTTGCAACACACCTTACCGAATTGATTAAGAGACATGCCCATGAGCTGATTGGACGCCAGGAAACCAAGGCGCTGGTGGACAACATCCGAGAAAGCTATCCGGTGCTTGTGGACGAGCTCATTCCTTCCGTTCTGACGATTGGGGAGGTGCAGAAAGTATTGGCGAAACTCCTTCGCGAGAAAATTTCAATCCGGGACATGGTCACAATTCTCGAAACCCTTGCGGATTACGGTCATTATTCCAAAGATCCTGATGTTCTGACTGAATATGTAAGGCAGGCCCTCT
This sequence comes from Paenibacillus vortex V453, assembly GCF_000193415.1. Classification (NCBI taxonomy): domain Bacteria; kingdom Bacillati; phylum Bacillota; class Bacilli; order Caryophanales; family Paenibacillaceae; genus Paenibacillus; species Paenibacillus vortex. Next base: position 517,287 of record NZ_ADHJ01000037.1, on the reverse strand, counting down.
CGCGGCAGATTACTCAGCAGTACGCTCAGGAAGGCGAGGCCATGCGGGTCATTACGGTTGGACCTCAGCTGGAGAAGAAGATTGCCGAAAGCGTTCAGCAAAGCGACCAGGGGAGTTATCTCGCGATGGACCCGGTATCAACGCAGAGCGTATTTCAGAAGCTCAGTGAACAGGTGAACCGGATCATCCAGATGGGACAGCAGCCTGTGCTGCTTACATCTCCAGCCATAAGGATGTATTTGCGTCAGGTCATTGAACGCAGCATGCAGGATATCCCGGTATTGTCCTACAGTGAGCTCGAGCCAAACGTCGAAATTCAAAGTGTCGGAGTGGTGAACTTATGAGAGTAAAAAGGTATATCGTCGACACGATGCCTGAGGCGATGCAGCATATTCGCACTGATTTGGGTGCGGATGCCGTCATACTGAGCACTAAAGAGACAAAAGTAGGCGGATTCCTGGGAATGTTTACCCGAAAGAAAATTGAGGTTATCGCTGCGGTAGAGCAGGCGGAGAAATCCAAAGGCTCTGCCCCGGCCGAATACAAAATGAAGCATTCTCTACCGACAGCAGCTGTACCTAAGGCCTATCAGCGAACAGCCGAAATTTCGAGATCCGGTTCGCAGACTGAATCTCTTCAGGTGAACAATACGACCGTAGATTCCGTTGTATCACAACAGGCTGACTCTAATCGTTTCGCCGAATTGCTAAGCCAAGCTGCGGCTTCACAGGAAATTGCCGCTCAGCCAAAGAGCGAGGACAGTTTGGGGCAGCAGCTGACAGCTGCACCGGTGAGCGTTCGAAACGATGATACGGTGATAATCGCTGACTCTGTTCAGAGCACTGATTCATCCCGCCCAGAGCACAAGGAATCCTTAAGCTCCCGCCTCGGTATAAGCGAATCGGAGCAAAGAGTCCTTGAGGAGCTTAAGGAAATGAAAGAATGGATTGCGAGATTGTCGAGGCAAAATCTCGAGGCGCAGCATCTCCCGGAACCTTTGCATTCCTTACGCGATCTGCTGCTGAAGCAGGATCTCTCGGCCAAGCTGACGGAAGAGTGGCTTATGGCTGCAGAAGAGGCATGGACAGCGAACCATATGCAGTTAAGTGATGCCGAGCTCCAGGATGTGATCTACAAGCAGGCGGCGGCGTTCATTGAGGGACGCATCGGCGGCGGCGTGCAGCCTGAGACCAGGATTGTATACATTGCCGGCCCGACCGGTGTTGGCAAGACAACAACGATTGCGAAGATTGCAGCGGAGCAGCTGTTTCGTCATCAGCGCAAGGTTGGCTTCATTACTTCGGATACGTATCGAATCTCTGCCGTTGAACAGCTCCGAACTTACGCATCGATTCTTAATGTGCCGATGGAAGTTGTGCAATCTCCCGGGGACATGCAGCGTGCGCTTCAGAAGCTGCAGGACTGCGATTTGATATTAATGGATACAGCCGGCCGTAACTATCGGAATGAATTGCTCGTCTCGGAGCTTCAGAGCCTGTTCTCCCATTCCGATCAAAGTGAAACCTATCTTGTTCTCAGCTTGACCTCCAAGAGCAGCGATATGATTGAAATTGCGGATCATTTCAACAAATATGCACTGGATAAGGTGATCTTCACGAAGATGGATGAAACCGGAAGTTATGGTTCCATGTTTAATCTCATCGATGCTCATGACCTTCGATTGTCCTATATGACCAATGGTCAAAACGTACCGGACGATCTGCTTATGGCCGACAGTGAACGATTATGCAATCTCCTGCTGGGAGAGATTCGTACATGACGGATCAGGCTCATTCGCTTAGACAGCTCGTTTCGGCCCAGCAGACGGGGGACAGCTCCAAGGTACCATCAACAAGAACCGCCAATATTATTACGGTCAGCAGTGGTAAAGGCGGGGTAGGAAAATCCAATTTCACGTTGAATTTCGCTCTGACTTTGCAATCCATGGGCAAAAAAGTATTGGTGTTTGATGCCGATATCGGGATGGCGAATATCGATGTTCTGATGGGTGTCAGCTCGCGGTATAGTCTGTATCATCTCATACGCCGGGAGAAGAGCATCGAGGAAGTGATTCAGTACGGGCCGAACAAACTTCCTTACATAGCGGGCGGATCCGGTCTTGCGGACATGCTCTCGCTGTCCGAAGAGGAAATGGATTATTTTATTTCCCAGATTGAGCGTATTTCATCAGAGATGGATTACATCATCTTTGATACCGGAGCCGGATTGTCGAAGGAAAATATGAAATTTATAACCTCGGCGGATCAATGCCTCGTCGTAACAACGCCGGAACCTACTTCAATCACCGATGCTTACGCGCTGATCAAGGTGGTGCACGGAACGGAATCCAAGGTTCCGTTCAGCCTGATAGTCAATCGGGCGGGGGATGAGATTGAGGCTCGTGAAGCAGCGGGCAAAATCATTTTGACTGCCCAGCGATTTCTGGATCTGGATATCAAGCTGCTTGGTTCGATAGCAGACGACACGCATGTTGTGCAGGCTGTTAAGCGGCAGATCCCTTTTACAGCAGCATATCCACGATGCAACGCCTCCAGTGATATCAGGCGCATCGCACTTCGTTACATGACCGCTCCTGCTGCCACGGAGCCTGAAGCTCCGAAGGGAATCAAAGGATTTATGCATCGTTGGCTCAAACGTACGAAATGATTCTTATTTGGAATAATGGAAACTGAGGTGGACATCTATGAAGCCCTTTCGTGTGCTGGTGGTGGACGATTCCGCATTTATGAGGAGAATCTTCTCCGATTTCATCGAACGAGACCCATCCTTTCAGGTTGTCGGAACAGCCGACAATGGGCGGGATGCCGTTGACGAAAGTAAAGGCATTGGATCCGGATGTCATCACGCTGGATGTAGAAATGCCGGAAATGAACGGGCTTGATGCTTTGAGGCTGATTATGGAGACAGGTCCTCGTCCGGTAATCATGCTATCCGGCATTAATGAGCAAGGCATGAGGGAAACCATTCTTGCCCTTGAGGCGGGTGCATTTGATTTTATACGAAAGCCTTCCATTTCTAATGCGCTTGACATTGAACAGGTGCGTTCAGAATTAATGAAGCAACTGAATGCGGCGATGCAGGCAAAACAGCGGAGGGCATTGTGGGAAGAAGAAGAGCAGAGACGACAGGGTGCGGACATATCGGTTCCTCTTTCGCCAAAGCCTTCTGACAAAACGCTGAATAAGAAGCCGCAGATGAAGGAAACGAGACAAACGATCGGCGGAGCCGAGGAGCGCGTTAAGCTTGCGGAGCTGCCCCGAACCCGGGTTCCTCGCCCTGAGGAGGATAAACTGGCACGTGCGGAGGCATCGGATGCTTCCAAACCGAGACGCAAAAAGGTTGATCGTAAACCTGTGGCGGACAGTTCTTCAGCAGCACTGCCGGAACACGAGATTCACCCACCGCGCGAAGTGAAGCTTCAGCCGTCCAACGAACTGACGGATCTGGTTGCGGTTGGCTGCTCAACGGGCGGTCCGAGGGCATTAAAAGCATTTCTCGAGCAAATTCCCGGTGACTTCTGCGCTCCGATTGTCATCGTTCAACATATGCCGCCGAATTTTACCAAGTCGCTTGCGCAGCGTCTGAATTCATTCAGTCCGCTGGAGGTGATGGAAGCAGAACAAGGCATGGTACTGGAACCCGGCAAAGCCTATATTGCCCCGGGTGGCAGCCACATGAGGGTGTTTCGCTCGGAAAGCGGTGCGTTCCAGATCAGGGTAAGTCAGGATGAAACCCGCAATGGTCATCGTCCATCCGTTGATGTGTTGTTCGAATCTCTGCTGCCGCTCACCATGGTTAAGCGTCATGCGGTGCTGATGACCGGTATGGGGAGCGATGGAGCGAGAATGATGAAGAAACTGTACGATACGGGGGTGAATTCCACCTTTGCAGAGAGTGAGCAAACCTGTGTCGTATACGGTATGCCGAGATCGGCTGTTGAGCTTGGATGCGTAAACCATGTACTGCCACTCCATGATATTGCACCTAGATTGGTTCGAGCTGTAAATAACGGAAAGTGAACTTGAGGAGGAGGTGTCTCTCAATGGACATGAATCAATATTTGACAATGTTTATTGATGAGTCAAATGATCATCTGCAATCATTAAATGAAAACATGCTTCAATTAGAAAGTAACCCGGACGATATCGGGATCGTACAGATTATTTTCCGATCAGCGCATACGTTGAAGGGCATGGCGGCAACGATGGGATACGAAGATCTGGCTTCCCTCACCCATCAGATGGAAAATGTGCTGGATCTTGTCCGGAACGAAAAGTTGAAAATGCAGGATTTTATCTTTGACACGCTCTTCAAAAGCTTGGACGCCCTGGAATCGATGGTGCAGGATATTACAGAAGGCGGAGACGGCAAGGCGGACGTATCCGCTATTGTGGCTTCCTTGCAATCGATTGTACGTGGAGAAGGAGCATTGCCTAACGGTGGAATTGCTGATGAGAGCCATTCCGCAGCAGCTGTGCAGGGGATTGAATTGGATGAGTTTCAATTTTCCGTTCTCGATCAGTCGATTTCAGAAGGACATAAGGTTCTCTATATACAAGTGACATTGCGAGAGGATTGCCAGCTCAAGGCGGTTCGGGCCTATATGGTATTCGAAACGCTTGAAAGATCCGGGGAAATCGTTAAGACCTATCCGGATGTTCAAGAGATTGAACAGGGTGAATTCGATCGCGTATTTTCGTTGTATTACATAACGCAAAGAGATACAGAAGAAATTGAAAGCCAGATTCTGGGCGTTTCAGAGATTGAGATAACCTCCGTTGTTGCGCTGGATCATGAAACCTTGCAGCAGATGGTTCAGGAAAGTGCCGCTACAGCGGAAGCTGTTAAATCCGTAGATGCGGAAACGGCTCCGGCGGCAACAAAGCTAGCGGAAACCAAGAGTGCCCCGTCTCCGGCCAAAGAGTCCAAGGCATCCACCCGAAATGCTGGGGGGGGCGAACCCGTCCAGAACGATAAGGGTTGATATCGAGCGGCTGGACGTATTAATGAACCTGTTCAGCGAACTCCTTATCGACCGGGTTCGGCTGGAACAGCTGGCCACCGAATCGAAGAATCAGGAGCTGACGGATACGGTTGAGCATATGAGCCGAGTCAGCAGCGACTTGCAGAATATTGTTCTGAAACTTCGCATGGTACCCGTAGATACGGTGTTCAACCGTTTTCCAAGGATGGTTCGCGACCTTGCCAAAACATTGGATAAGAAGATTGACCTGATTATTACGGGAGCCGACACGGAGCTGGATCGAACGGTCATTGATGAAATCGGAGATCCACTGGTTCATTTGCTGCGCAACTCGGCTGACCATGGTGTCGAACCTGTAGCAGACCGCATCGCGGCGGGCAAGCCGGAAACCGGTACCGTTCATCTGCGAGCATTCCATAGCGGCAACAATGTCTTCATCGAGATCGAGGATGACGGTCGCGGAATCTATCGGGAGAACATTCTGAAGAACGCGCTGAAAAAAGGGGTTGTCACCGAAGCCGAAGCTGCGTCCATGTCGGATGATGAGGTCAATCAGCTGCTGTTCGCACCAGGATTCAGTACGGCTGAGAAAATATCCGATGTATCCGGCCGTGGGGTAGGATTGGATGTCGTTAAATCCAAAATCGTTGCCTTGGGCGGAAACGTCACAATCTATTCGACGCCAGGAAAAGGCACTAATTTTTCCGTACAGCTTCCATTAACGCTGTCGATCATCGCCGCCATGCTGATTCGGATGGGATCCGAAAAATATGCGATTCCGTTATCCTCAATAGTTGAAACGGCCATTATCAAACGAGGGCAGATCAAGCAAGTACACGGCAGCCGGATGATCCAGTTCCGCGAATCGCTGATTCCGGTCATCTCGCTCAGCCGATTGTTTGAAGTTCCGGATTTTGATGAAGAGCTGGAAGAAGAAACTGAAATTGTGGTGATCCGCAAAGGAGACCGACTGGCGGCACTCACCATTGATGACTTTATCGGTCAGAGCGAAATCGTCATTAAAAATCTGGGCAAATATCTTCCCGCCATTCAAGGGATATCCGGCGCAACCATCCTTGGAGATGGACAAGTCGCGCTCATCATTGATGCAAATGCATTTATCAAATAACGGGATGTCATCTAACTCGGCAGGCCACACATTTTGAAGGAGGACTTACTCATGGGAGAAGAAATCAAGGTTATCGTCTTTAAACTTGGCGAGGAAGAATACGGCATTGAGGTGGACAAGGTTCAGACCATTGAACGCATGATGCCGATTACGCGTGTTCCCAAAACCTATGCTTTTGTAAAAGGGGTTATCAATCTGCGCGGCGTCGTCATTCCGGTTATCAATCTGCGTGGCAGATTTGGTCTGGGGGAAATCGAGGCTACCGATCAGACACGGGTTATTATCGTAGCGGTCAATGACATGCAGGTCGGTTTTATTGTAGATTCGGCAAGCGATGTTATCGATTTGAATACGGACAGCATTGATTCGCCGCCTGAGGTTGTGGGCGGAATCAAAGCGAAATATCTTCGGGGTGTCGCGAAGGTAGGAGAGGAGCGCCTTCTCGTTATGCTGAATTTGTCCGAAGTGTTAAACAAAACGGAGATCATTCAGCTGGAAGGTCTTGAGGAATAGACAGTGGAGCTGTTTAAGCATAGCAAGGAAATTAAAATGGATGTTCTGAAGGAAGTCGGAAACATCGGAGCGGGCAATGCGGCAACTGCCCTCTCCCGCTTGCTTAACAAACCTATTGATATGGCAGTTCCCCAAGTTCAGCTGCTGCCGTTTGAACAGATCGCGGAAAGTGTAGGCGGTAGTGAACAACTTGTTCTTGCCGTATTCTTGCGGGTGGAGGGAAGCGCGCCGGGAAATCTCTTTTTTATCATGAGTCCGGAAGCGGGGAAGAACCTGCTGCAGAATCTGGCAGGCATCGAAGTGTCGGAGGAGGAACAATTCTCTGAGATGGAGCAGTCTGCGCTGTGCGAGATCGGAAATATTTTGTCGGGATCGTATTTATCCTCGCTGGCCGATTTCACCAATCTGTCCATGACGCCTACCGTTCCTGCGTTAGCGATGGACATGGCGGGTGCGATCTTAAGTTATGGATTGATACAGTTTGGTGAGATGGGAGACGATGCCCTCTTAATCAACACGACGTTTCTAGAAGGGCAGAACGAGGTGGAAGGTCAATTCTTCCTGATTCCCGATCCACAATCATTTGCTCAAATATTCGAAGCTTTAGGAGTGCCTTTAGAGCATGATTGAAGAACAAAGCATAGTGAAAGTAGCGATGGCGGATCTGAACGTCGCAGGTCCAAACGGTATTTTGCGTACAACCGGTCTGGGGTCATGTGTCGGACTTACGTTGTATGATCCGGTGACGAAGATCGGTGGCATGGCGCATGTGATGCTCCCCTCTTCAGCGATTGCCAGAGAAGGGCAGCTAAACCTGGCGAAGTACGCGGATACGGCTCTTCCTATTCTGCTGAACAAGATGAGGAATTTGGGAGCTTCGCCAGCACGCATGGTAGCCAAAATGGCCGGCGGAGCCCAGATGTTTGCTTTTGCCGGTTCCGGTGATACCATGCGCATCGGACCTCGCAATGTGGAGTCGTGCAAAGCAGGCCTGGAGCAGATGGGCATTACGCTGATCGCGGAGGATACCGGAGGAAATTATGGAAGAACCGTTGAACTGGACTGTGCAACGGGTAAATTTACAATACGCAGTGTACAAAAGGGCATAAAGGAATTGTAGCCATGATGGGAAAACTCGGTTTTTATATAATGACTGGAATTGCCGGTTTTGTGTTTACTTTTATTTTTACCATACGTAACAATCTGTGGATGACCAGCATGTATCGGGCTCTCCTTGCATTTGCGATCTGGTTTCTTCTGGCGTTCGCGCTGAAATGGATATTTGCTGTCATCATTGCACCGAGAGCTGATAAGAATGGATCTGGGAACTCAAAGGCGCAGAGCGAGCAGGAGAGAGGAACCGTTCTTGATTTATCCACACCTGATGAGGATCGGGAATTGATGGATCTTATTCATTCCGAATCCGGCAGCAAAGAGAACGGTGACTTTGTTCCGCTGAATCCTCCCAAGCTGGTTTCAACGAAAGATCCTGAAGAACTGGCCAAGGCCGTTCGTCACCTTACGGATAAATAAGGAGGGTGAAGGCAATTGGACGAACGAAAAGCTTCTGTGCTGAACCATATGGAATTATGGAGCGCATGGAAGGAAGACGGAGACCATGAAGCGAAGAAGAAACTTATCGAATATCATCTGCACATCGTTGATTATGTTTCAAGCCGTTTGGCCATCGGTCTTCCGAAGAACGTTTCCAAGGGAGATTTGGCCAGCAATGGGGTAATGGGTTTGATTGACGCCATTGAGAAGTTTGATTATAAACGAGGCTTGCAATTCGAAACCTATGCCTCCTGGCGTGTGCGAGGTGCTATTCTGGATTCGCTGCGCCAAGGGGACTGGGTGCCGCGTTCGGTTCGTGAGAAGGCGAAGAGAATTGAAACTGCATATCAGCAGTTGGAACAGAAGTATTTACGCAGCGTCAGTGACTCTGAGATGAGTGATTACCTTGACGTGACCGAGAAGGAGTTCCGGCACATGCTGCAGGAAGTGGCGGTCATGACACTGACATCTTTGGAGGATCCGATCCGCGAGGAGGAGTCTGAGACCCGAATGTCGCTCCTGGTTGATGAGAAAGCGAAGAATCCGGATCACAAGGTCCATGAATTTTATCTGCGAGAAGCCCTGATGAAGGGAATCGGTAAATTGACCCCGAAAGAGCGAACTGTAGTTTCCTTATTATATTATGAGGATTTATCACTCAGTGAAATTGCTGAAGTGATGTCGCTATCACCTTCACGAATATCACAGCTTCATTCCAAGGCGATTTTGAGACTTCGGGGCGCGCTCGATAAAGATCGGGATTTGCTGATGCAAAACGACTGACGCTTGCCATTTATGAAGGGGGTTCCTGGATTGTCTGTAGATTATGCATTGGATCAGTACTTTAGCGTTACGCTATCGGATGACAAAGTCGTCGCCTATATACAGTTCACCAACTGGGAGAAGGATTTCTCCTGCTCTGTAGAAGCTCTTGAACAATTTCTGAGAAGCCACCAGGTACGATATGGACTTCAACATGATACGTTGCGACGAATCGCAGATCATTCGGAGGAATATCAATATAGTAGAACGCCGATTGCAATGGGAACGGAGCCTATGCACGGACAGAACGGCAAAATAGAGTTCACCGTTAATTTGGGGAATCAGACGAATCTGAAGCCGCTGGAGATCGAAGATGGCAAAGTCGATTATAAAGAAGTGATTCGTTTAAATAATGTGAAGAAGGGCCAATTGATTGCAACACGAATCCCGCCAACGAAAGGAGTTCCTGGCACTGCGGTTACCGGTGAGGAAATACCGAGTAAACCAGGCAAGGAAGCTCATTTCAAAGTGGGGAAGAACGTTGTGGTCAATGCTGAGAAAAGCGCAATGTATGCGGCGCTGGACGGGCTGCTGACCAAAACGGAAAAGGGAAAAATCAATGTGTTTCCGGTATATGAAATCAATGGCGATGTTGACTACAGTATTGGCAACATTGACTTTGTCGGTACGGTGGTCATTCGCGGGAACGTTCTTACCGGATTCAGAATCAAGGCAGCAGGGGACATTCGTGTTACCGGCTTTGTGGAAGGCGCAGAGCTCGACGCAGAGGGCTCCATCGATATTTCCGGGGGAATAATCGGATATAATAAGGGGTTTGTAAAGGCTGGACAGGATGTCAAGAGCTCGTTTATCCAGGATGGAAATGTTATAGCCGGTGCTAGCGTATTTGTCTCGCAGAGCATTATGCACTCCAATATCCGTGCGGTTCAGAACATCGAGTGCAACGGCATGAAGGGTCTCGTCGTAGGCGGCGTCCTGCAGGCCGGGGAGAAAGTAGTAGCCCGGACGATCGGAAATACCATGTCGACTGCTACCGTCATCGAGGTTGGGGTTCTTCCCGAACTGCGGAATGAACTGGCGGATCTGAGAGCGCAGCTGAAGCTGTCGATTGAGAGTATGGATAAAACGGATAAAGCACTTTATCTACTGAATCAGTTGGCTTCGTCAGGCCAGTTGTCGCCAGACAAACTCGCGCTGCGCATTAAGCTGAATGCTACCAAGAAATCGAATGTGGCCGAACAAGCGGATATTAAAGACCGTATGCTCGAAATCGAGAAGATGCTTGAGGATACTGGCAAAGCGAGAGTTAATGTGGTAAAGACGATCTACGGCGGCGCCAAAATTGTCATCGGGAGGTATACCCGATTTGTTAAGGACCCCACACAGCGGGTTTCTTTTTACTATCATGAAGGAGATATCACCATGGTGCCGTTATTGTAGGGTAGAACAGACATATTAAATGCTTGTGGATATGATCCTGGCTATGAGGTGATTCCATTGAGTTTAAAATCGGTAGAAATGCAAATCGCAGTACCAAGAACCAACGAAGCGGGCAAAATCCATAATGAGTTCCAGCAGCGCCCCATGAACGATCAGACATTGCTTGCCGGGGAACAGATCAAGAACAGCCGCGCGGAAGCACAGCGAAGCACGGAAGTTAGCGAGACAGCGGAGACAGCTGTTCGTGATGACGGGAGCCGTCAGTCTCCAGGACAGCAAGAACGGGGATCATCCGAGTCGGGCGAATCTGTGGAGCAGCCGGCGGAGCATCCCTATAAAGGCAGGAATTTTGATGTTTCTCTCTAGATAATTTATTGGCACAAAGGAGTTAATGGATTTGGGACCGTGGATATATATCGTGCTGCTTGGCGTAGCGGCGGTGCTGTATGCTTTTATGCTGCCGAAACGCCGTGAAGAGAGTGTATCCAGCGAGCGGGTTGTAAAAGAAGTGGAGAACACGCTTGAAGGGTACATGGCGGAAATCCAGAACGAGAACGAGCAGCTTGTAGAGCTGGTAAGTCAAATGAAGCAAGAGCTTCGTGCAAAGCAACAGGAACAGCAAGAGCAGGTGAGTGATTTGCGTCAACGCATGCTTGTAATGGAGCAGAAAATGATTGAATCCGAAACCCGTCTTCGAACGACGGAGGACAAGTTGGTTCATGCCGCTTCCTTGTCTGCAGATCGGGCTGCCGCTTCTTCAGAGGCAGAGGTGTCTCCTCCGGTCGACTCCATCAAATCCAGGTACGCGGAGCTGTTTGATCTGCATGGGCAAGGGAAATCTATCGATATGATTGCCAAGGCGACGGGGCTTCAGCGAGGCGAGGTTCAGCTTATTATTCAATTAGCCAAACAGGAGGAGTCCGCGTGATCAAGAACCGTACATTTATGATGGGCCTTGGCAGCGGTCTTGTTGTCGGCGCGATACTGCTCCAGCTGATGTGGATCGGTCAAGGATCAACCGCATCGGATACAAAGGATTTAACGAAGGAGCAGCTGATGGCTGCTGCGGAAGCTCTGGACATGCAAGTGATTGAACCCTCGGAAGAACTGTTGACCGCGGACCAGTGGGAAGAGAAAAAGCTCAGTGAGCGTTCTTCAGACACCGAAGGATCGGATAAGGCCAAGGAAATAGGAACGAAGCAGCCGGATATACCGGAACAGCCGGAAAAACCTGAAGCGGATGGCAAAGACCAGAAACCCAAAGAGATAAACAAGCCGGCGGAGCCGAAGACACCTGTTAAGGCAAGTGCCCCCATCAAAGTCAATATTCGAGCTGGAAATAACCTTAGTGATGTGGCAAGTCACCTTTTGAGCGCCGGCGTGATTGACAACAAACAGGCATTCATCAATAAAGCAACGGAGAAAAAAATCAACACATCGATCCAGAGCGGGACCTATTCGTTTACAGCAGGTGAGAGTTACAATTCGATTATTACAAAAATCACAGCAAAACCCTCCAACTAGCATCCTGGTTGAGAGTGGTTTTTTTCTTTATAGGGCCCTGTCCGACCGTTGATCCTCTGAACCTCGTTTAGAACACAAAAGAATTGCAACCTGCCCATGGTTATGTTATAGTAATTGACGGTGTTAAAACACACGCCAGAGTGATTTCGTTGAGGGTGCTTCCAGGATTGGGAGTCTTAATGAAAAATGATCTTGGCGGAGGGACACACAAAAACCAAACTTAGGAGGTGCGTGAAGATGGCAGTAATCTCCATGAAACAGCTTTTGGAAGCTGGCGTTCACTTCGGTCACCAGACTCGTCGCTGGAACCCGAAAATGGATAAATTTATCTTCACTGAAAGAAACGGTATCTACATTATTGACCTGACAAAAAACGGTCAAGAAAGTTGAAGAGGCATTCAACTTCGTGAAAAACGTAGCTGGAGAGAACGGTACAATCCTGTTCGTCGGCACGAAAAAACAAGCTCAAGATTCCGTGAAAGAAGAAGCAGAGCGTTGCGGTATGTACTACATCAACCAACGTTGGCTCGGCGGAACTTTGACCAACTTCGAAACGATCCAAAAGCGTATCAATCGCTTGAAGCAACTCGAAGCTTGGGAAGAAGACGGCACGTTCCAAGTATTGCCTAAGAAAGAAGTCATCCTTCTCCGCAAAGAGAAAGATCGTCTTGAGAAATTCCTGGGCGGTATCAAGAACATGAAGGGTCTTCCAAGCGCATTGTTCGTTATCGATCCTCGTAAAGAGCGCATCGCAGTAGCGGAAGCTCGCAAATTGGGTATCCCAATCGTAGGTATCGTTGATACGAACTGTGATCCGGATGAAATCGACTATGTAATCCCAGGTAACGATGACGCGATTCGCGCGGTTAAATTGTTGACTGGTAAGATGGCTGATGCCGTTGTTGAAGCTCACCAAGGTGAAGAAACAACAGCTTAATCGGGATTAAACGTATAAAGAATGAATTAAATGAAAAGGGTGGTTGGTAGGTGGATAACCTCTCACTGCCCTTTTTTTAAGATGTCAGAGCCAACAACGCTCATCAGTTGCGCTCCTGATTTCGCAAGGAAACGAATACTTAAAGCAGTCTGGCTTCTTGAAGAGCAGGTGTGCAGACATTTTGTCTTCAGGTCAGAAAGCACACTTCATCATACCAATTTGGAGGGAATTCTAATGGCAGTATCAGCTAGTGCGGTAAAAGAACTTCGCGAAAGAACAGGCGCAGGCATGCTGGATTGTAAAAAAGCGCTGGATGAAACAAATGGTGATATCGACAAAGCGATCGCGGTACTTCGTGAGAAAGGCTTGTCAGCAGCAGCTAACAAAGCTGGACGCGTTGCAACTGAAGGCGTTGTAGAATCCTATATTCACGGCGGCGGACGTATTGGCGTTCTCGTTGAAATCAACTGTGAAACCGACTTCGTAGGCAAAACAGATCAATTTAAAGAGTTTGCTCGCGATATCGCAATGCATATTGCTGCTGCAAATCCTAAATTTGTTCGTCGTGAAGAAGTTCCAACGGAAGAGCTTGAGAAAGAAAAAGAAATCTTGAAGAACCAAGCTTTGAACGAAGGCAAGCCTGAGAAAATCGTTGAAAAAATGGTTGAAGGCCGTATCAACAAGTACTATGAAGAGTATTGCTTGCTTGAGCAATCCTTCATCAAGGATCCGGACAAAACGATCAACACGCTGCTTAACGAAAAAATCAGCACGATCGGTGAGAACATCTCCATTCGTCGTTTTGCTCGCTTTGAGCTGGGCGAGGGCCTAGAGAAGAAACAAGACAACTTCGTTGAGGAAGTTATGGCCCAGGTGAATAAATAAGCCGAATAGGCTAATATAAGTATAGAAAAGAGTGGAACACACCTGTGTTCCTTCTTTTTTAAGAGATATAAAAGGCATAAAGAGAGATAAGATTGTTATAAACTCGGAGTGAAGGCTACCCTTATCTCACTAGAAAGAATGGAATCAAGTCTTAATTAGACGACCAGAAGTTTCTACTTGAGACGGATGTTTTTACCCGATTTTTATAAACCGTCAAGCAGTGCCGGTGTGTCTGTCTGTCGTTTTTCAAACGGGCGTCGTATTCTTAGGCGCCGTCTTAAAGTGGAGGGTTATCATTTGGAACAGCCTGTATATAAACGAGTGATATTGAAAGTCAGTGGGGAATCCCTTTCAGGGCAGAATGGATATGGTATTGATGCTGAGACGATCTCATCGATCGCTGAGCAGGTTCGAGAGGTGGTCGAGCTTGGTGTTGAGGTCGCTATCGTATGCGGCGGCGGAAACATCTGGCGCGGTATCGCCGGCAGCGCGAACGGAATTGACCGTGCAACGGCGGATTATATGGGAATGCTCGCCACGGTGATGAACTCTTTGGCTCTTCAGGATGCCCTGGAGCAGATCGATGTGCCGACTCGGGTACAAACCTCTATCTCAATGCAGCAAATTGCCGAGCCATATATCCGCCGCAGAGCCATTCGGCATTTGGAAAAAGGCCGTGTCGTCATTTTTGCGGCAGGAACAGGTAACCCTTACTTCTCCACCGATACGACTGCAGCGCTTCGCGCAGCGGAAATCGAAGCAGAAGTGATTCTCATGGCGAAGAATAAGGTGGACGGAGTGTACTCTGCTGATCCATTTAAGGATGAAACTGCCGAGAAGTACGAGCAGCTGACGTATCTAGACGTATTGAACAAAAACCTTGGGGTAATGGACTCTACAGCTTCATCGTTATGTATGGACAACAACATCCCGCTCATCGTCTTCGCTATCACGGAGCAAGGTAATATCAAGCGCGTCGTTCTGGGCGAGAAGATCGGAACGATCGTTAAAGGGAGTGTAGATTAATGCCGCAATCGGTGAAAAAGAATGCAGAAGAACGCATGGAAAAAGCGATCCTGTCTTTGAAACGTGACCTGGCAACTCTGCGCGCAGGGCGGGCAGCGCCGGCGCTGCTGGACCGGATCACGGTTGAATACTACGGAGCACCAACTCCGCTCAATCAGTTGGCGAACATCAGTACGCCGGATTCCAGAACGCTTATGATTCAGCCCTGGGACAAGTCGTCCTTGGCCGATATCGAGAAAGCGATCATGAAATCGGATATTGGATTGACACCGGCGAACGATGGCAATCAAATTCGTCTCGTCGTTCCTGCTCTGACGGAAGAGCGCAGAACCGAACTGGTAAAAATGACGAAGAAATTCGGCGAAGAAGCGAAAGTGGCCATCCGCAACATTCGCCGCGATGCCAATGATGACATCAAAAAATTGGAGAAAACGGATATTTCCGAGGACGAGTCCCGGAGACATCAGGAAGATATCCAAAAAGCGACGGATAAATTTATCGCAGAAGTCGACAAAGTCCTCGTTGCCAAAGAAAAAGAAATCATGGAAGTTTAAGAGACTTGTGGCCCCTCCGGTTTATGGTGGGGTTTGTCTCTTTTTTTGTCAGAAAGATGCCTGGAGGAAATGGAATGATCAAACGGGTTCGATCGTGGTTGAATCAGGAGGACAGTCAGCAGACGCATCAGCTCTCTCCGGACAACATCCCTCATCATGTAGCTATCATCATGGATGGTAATGGACGTTGGGCGAAACGGCGCGGTATGCCGCGGATCGTTGGCCATACAGAACGGCATGAAGGCTGTTAAAAGAGCAGCCATTGCTGCAGATGATTTGGGAATTAAAATATTGACGATGTATGCTTTTTCTACAGAAAACTGGACACGTCCGAAGGATGAGGTCGATTTTCTTATGAAGCTTCCGCAAGAGTTCCTGGCTATTGAGCTTGAAGAGCTGATTGAGAAAAATGTTCAGGTCAGAATGATGGGGCATCCGGAAGAACTTCCGTCCCATACCGTGTCCGCGATGGAAGAAGCTGTTGCGAAGACAGCCGGCAATAACGGTCTTGTGCTTAACTTTGCGCTCAATTACGGCAGCCGTAAAGAGATCACGGAAAGTTTTAAAGCGCTTGGACAAGAAATAAGTGACGGAATCCTTCGTCCTGAGGATATTACAGAGGAACTGATTGGCAGGCGGCTCCTCACAGGCGAATTGCCAGATCCGGATTTACTGATCCGTACAAGCGGCGAGCTGCGTCTGAGCAATTTTATGTTATGGCAGCTGGCGTATAGTGAGTTATGGTTTACTGACGCATATTGGCCGGAATTCACCAAGGATCACTTGGTGGAGGCAATAGCCGAATACCAACAAAGAACAAGACGCTACGGTGGACTGTCGTAGCCGATGGAGGATGGAACGTTTTGAAACAGCGATTGATTACCGGAATTATAGCGGGAGCGGTCTTTTTAGGATTATGTTTCATAGGCGGTCTGTGGTACCATCTTCTTATTCTGGCGATGGCACTAATCGGTTATTATGAGTTTCTGCGCATGACCAATACGGCACCGTTCGGAGGAACGGCATGGATAGGGTACGCGGGGGTGCTGTTGTTTGTATTCCCATGGGGTCCGCTTAAGTTGGATTTTCAGATCCCGTGGGAGCATGTTCTGTGGCTCCTGCTGCTCTTGTTTCTGCTGGCGACAGTGTTCACAAAAAATGTGATTGATATTAAGCGGGTCTCATTATTGTTTTTGGCGTCAGCTTATATCGGAATCGGTTTTTCCTTCATTGCCGAATCGCGACATGCTCCTGACGGTCATGGAATATTCTGGACTTTCCTGCTGTTGGCCTCCATCTGGGCAAGTGATGCAGGAGCCTATTTTGTCGGCCGTGCAATGGGTCGCCACAAATTATGGCCTTCTATCAGTCCGAACAAAACCATTGAAGGTGCGGTAGGCGGAGTTGTCATCGCCGTGTTCACTTCTTTGCTCTTTTCATTCTTCTCTGACGGATTCCTGGCAGCTGGACAAGCGATTCTAATCGGGTTGTCCTGCGCCGTAATCGGTCAGCTTGGAGATTTGGTACAATCCGCATATAAACGGGTGTATGGCATCAAGGATTCAGGCAAATTGCTGCCCGGACATGGAGGAATACTGGACCGATGTGACAGTTGGATCGTTGTATTTCCGTTCGTACATATATTGAGTCTCCTGCCTTACTGATGAAAGGAAAGATGTGCATGAAGAAAATCAGCATACTCGGCTCCACCGGTTCCATTGGTACGCAGACCTTGGACGTGGTGAGAATGCATCGGGAAGAATTTCAGGTGGAGGGTCTGGCTGCAGGAAGCAATTCGGATTTGCTGCTTCAGCAGGTTAAGGAATTTGCTCCGCGAAAAGTGTCGGTTGCTTCGAAAGAGCTTGCCGACAAAATCAGACACGAGCTTCCCGCTGGAACAGAAATCTACTACGGCCGTGAAGGGCTGGTAGAGATAGCGGCAGGGACGGACGCGGAGTTGGTCGTTACAGCCGTTGTTGGAAGCATGGGCCTCCCTTCTACGCTTGCAGCGATTGAAGAGGGGAAAACGATCGGACTTGCCAATAAGGAAACCCTCGTGACTGCAGGTCACCTGGTTACTGCTCGTGCGGCGGCCAAAGGGGTAAAACTCCTGCCTATCGACAGTGAGCATTCCGCTATCTTCCAATGCTTGAATGGAGAACGGCAGGAGGATATTGAAAGGATTACCTTGACGGCATCCGGAGGCTCTTTTCGGGATTATACGCGTGAGCAGCTGGTCCATGTCACAGTGGAGGACGCGCTTAAACATCCCAACTGGTCTATGGGGGCGAAAATCACGATAGATTCAGCCACCATGGTGAACAAGGGGTTAGAGGTGATGGAAGCCCATTGGCTTTATCAGATTCCTTATGACAACATTTCCGTTCTTCTTCATCCGGAGAGCATTATCCATTCCTTTGTAGAATTCCGCGATTCCAGCATCATCGCACAGCTTGGCAATCCGGATATGCGGGTACCGATTCAATACGCGCTGACCTATCCGGAACGTTGGTCTTCGCCTGCTCCAAGGCTATCTCTGGCGGAGGCGGGCAAGCTTCACTTCCGGGAAATGGACCTTGAACGTTTTCCTTGTTTAAGGCTTGCTTATGAATGTGGTAAAATGGGTGGGACAGCACCAACGGTATTTAATGCAGCCAATGAAATCGCCGTTGCCCGGTTTCTGCGCAGTGAAATCTCTTTTCTGCGGATCGAAGAGATTATAGAAGAAGTGCTGCATGGTCATGACAACACACCGGAGCCGGCACTGGAGACGATTGAAGAGAGTGATCGGCTAGCACGTGAATTAGCTTCCCGACTATAGGAATTGAAGCTGTTTTTGAAATCTCCCTTGAAAAAAGCTGACGATTTGTGATTCTCTTGTGGACGATAGGAGAATAATGATAATCTATAGGGACATACTGCGTTCTCAGAGGAAAAGGGGGATGTAAAGAATTGGAAATGGTTCGGGTCGTTTTTTTAACGGTGCTCATGTTTTTTGTTATTGTTACCGTGCACGAATGGGGGCACTATTATTTTGCCCGGCGTGCCGGAATATTGGTTCGGGAGTTCGCGATTGGATTTGGTCCAAAGCTGTTCTCATATAAACGCCATGAAACCCAGTTCACGCTTCGTCTTCTTCCATTCGGGGGATATGCCCGCATGGCGGGAGAAGATCCGGAACTTGTCGAGATTCAGGCTGGTCAGACGATTGCGGTTCGATTGAATGCAGAGAATCAAGTGAAGAAGATTTACCTGGATCAACTCGACAACCGTAAAAATGTCATTCGCGGTGAAGTTCAGTTCATGGATATGGTCGATCGTTTATCGGTAAGGCTTGATGTCGATGGTGAATTCCAGCAATATGAAATCCATCCACAGGCGCTGACGGTTGCCAAAGGTGTTGAGACGCAGATCGCACCAAGAGACCGTCAGTTCGGCAGCAAGACCGTTGGTCAAAGAGCGCTTGCGATATTTGCAGGCCCTGTCATGAACTTCATCCTGGCCTTCATCCTCTTTGCCCTGCACATTCAAATGGCCGGAATTCCGGTGGATAATCCAACTTATGTGCAGATTGGCGAGATCACCAAAGGCATGCCTGCAGACGAAGCCGACCTCAAGGAAGGCGACATCATCGAGAGTATTAACGGAACCGCCATTGGTGCCGATTATCAGAAGATGATCGAATTGATTGCGGCTTCCCAGGACAAGCCGATGGAATGGACGGTACGACGGGGAGAGGAATCCTTCGATCTGACGTTAACCCCTCGCACGATGGAGGGACAGGAAGGCGGTAAGGTCGGGATTGTTCCTGAACTTCCTACTCGATCCGCCGGTCTAGGTGAGACGATTACCGGCTCCGGGACAGCGATGGTAGACACAACCAATATCATCTTCCAAGGATTCAGGCAGTTGATTCAGAAGTTCTCGATGGACGACCTTGGCGGTCCTGTACGAACGTTTGAGGTCACAGGCCAAATTGCAAAACAGGGCATTGAACAGCTGACCTACTGGGCGGCAATATTAAGCTTGTATCTAGGTATATTCAACCTGCTGCCGATTCCGGCACTGGATGGAAGCCGGCTTGTATTCTTAGGCATCGAAGCTTTACGGGGTAAACCTGTTGATCCGAACAGGGAAGGCATGGTTCACTTTGTCGGGTTTGCAATGCTGTTCCTGCTCATGATTGCAGTAACCTATAATGATATACTACGATTGATTAACGGATAGACCCCAGGTACGGCTCGGTGCGCCAGCCGCATCAGAGCCGTACCTTTTCTATTTCGGGGAGAATCCTAGTGCAGGACATATTTTTACAATTAAACAAGGCTGACTTCAATGTCGGCTTGCTCACACATATTGCCAAAATAACGTAAGTCAAGCCCCTGAATCAGGAGCGAAAGACCACGCGTTTTTATTAATGGGAGGAACACGATTTATATGTCTAAGGAATCGAAGGATAAACAATTCGTGACAGAGATCACGCCGCAAGGGGAAGATTTCTCGCGCTGGTATATCGATGTCATCAAAAAAGCCGACTTGATGGATTATTCTCCAGTCAGAGGATGTATCGTTTTCAAACCGGACGGTTATGAAATTTGGGAGCATATTCAAGCAGAGTTGGACCGTCGCTTTAAGGCAACGGGACACCGGAACGCCTACTTCCCTCTTTTTATTCCCGAGAGCTTTTTCCAGAAGGAAAAGGAGCATGTCGAAGGCTTTAACCCTGAGCTGCCTTGGGTAACGGAAGCAGCTGGCGAGAAGCTTGAAGAACGTCTGGCTATCCGTCCGACTTCGGAGACGATGTTTGGGCATATGTACTCCAAATGGATTCAATCCTATCGTGATCTCCCTGTGCTGATTAACCAGTGGGCGAACGTGGTACGCTGGGAAAAACGCACATTGCCGTTCCTGCGTACAAGTGAGTTTTTATGGCAGGAAGGCCACACCGCTCACGAGACGGAAGTGGAAGCTAGAGGGGAAACTATGCAAATGCTCGATATCTACCAGCAGTTTGTGGAGGATTATCTTGCGATTCCGGTCATTAAAGGGCAGAAGACTCCTTCGGAGAAATTTGCAGGAGCTGTTGATACGTTCTCCATCGAAGCGATGATGAAGGACGGACGGGCTGTTCAAGCGGGTACCTCTCACTACATGGGCACCAATTTCTCGCAAGCCTTTGAAATTCAATATTTGAACCGTGAAAATACATTGGAATATGCACATACCACTTCCTGGGGTGTCAGCACACGTCTGATCGGTTCCCTCATTATGGTCCATGGGGATGACCGGGGCTTGGTGCTTCCTCCTAAAGTCGCACCGACTCAAGTGATCATGATCCCGATTGGTCCTCCGAAGACAAGAGAGGCTGTTGTAGGACGTACGGACGAGCTGTTCCGTGAACTGAAGTCTGCCGGTATTCGTGTGCGGGTTGATGACAATCCGGATGTGCGTCCAGGCTGGAAATTTAATGAATATGAAATGCGCGGAGTACCGGTACGTTTGGAGATTGGACCGCGTGACATGGAGAATGGTGTCTGCGTGCTGGTCTCACGCATTACGGGTGAGAAGAAAATAGTAGAGCAGGCAAACCTGACACAGGAAGTGCAGAACATGCTGGAGCAGGTGCACCAAGAAATGTTTGAGCGTGCGAAGCAGTTCCGTGAAGACCATTTCTATTCGGTAGAGACACTGGATGAAATGAAAGACAGCATGGAAGAGAAACGCGGCTTTACATTGGCAGGTTGGTGCGGATCGGAAGCTTGTGAAGATACGGTGAAACAAGAAACCGGTGCTACAAGCCGAAATATTCCTTTTGAACCGGCTGAGAAGAAAACCAAGTGCCTCGTATGTGGTGAAGCTGCGAAGCATACTGTTTTGTTTGCCAGAGCGTACTAGTATATCGATATTATGAATTCAGCGGGATAGGTTCGGCGAAGGCAGGGCCTTCGTCAAGTCCCGGAGTTCATCATCTGGAGTAAGCTTCCGGATGGCAGTATGGCGGACGCTCTCTTTATTGGAGCAGGACGAATGGGTGCTGCCGGCGGAGGCTTTATTCTGTTTTTTCTGAGAATGTATGCTGGGAGAAGAATTTTTATAGTTTTGTGCATTGCAGGGGGAGGGAACCATGGGCACAACAGAAGATAAAAGGAAGCGATTTGAACTGCTGATGAAGCAGGGAGAAGTTCCGGCCAATCTGGTGGAACCCTATTTTTTGGATGGCGTGATTGAGCAAGTAGAGACAAGCCGGGCGAGCAAGGACTGGAGAATAACCGTTCTTAAGGACACCTTGGTTCCGTCCGAGGTCTACCGTACATTCTGTCTGAGGATTCAGGAGAAGATGAGCCATATCGCCAAGATCAAATTTGTATTCCGGTATGGGAGCAGCGTTCCTGAAGCAGATATCGTGCAAGAATACTGGAGTTTGTTTTTGGAATGGGCCCATCGGGAAATCCCTTCGGTGAATGGATGGATGACAAGGGCCAAACATGAGGTGGAGGATGGACAAGTCCTTCTCTCCATGTCGGACGGCATGTCACTTGAGCTTGCCCGCAAGAAGCAGATCGATTCAGCCATTACCCGTTTCTTCGGACAATACTTTGATCTGACGCTGCGTGTGAAAATGCAGGTTGGAGATAATGGACAGGCGGCTTATGAGGAGTTCGAGCAGAAGAAGCGTGAGGAAGAGCGCGAGGTCATCGAGCAGATCATGAGCAGCATGGAAGCTGAGCTGGATGCGGAGGATGAGGAAGAGGGCGCGGTTCGGCTGCAGGTCGGGTATGATATCAAGGATCAACCGGTTCCGCTCCAGGAGATCCAAGTAACGAAGAGAAGAAAATTACGATTCAGGGGACCATCTTCGGATTGGATCGTAAGGAGCTTCGTCAACGGCAGTACGTTATTCACTATTCTATCTGACAGATTTCAGCGATTCCTTGCAGATGAAAATGTTTGGCAAGACGAAGGACGAACTTAAGGTATTGAGCCTGCTTGAAAACGGCAAGTGGGTGAAGGCGCGCGGACGTGTGGAATATGACCGCTTCATGCAGGTACCGGAACTTGTTATGATTCCGTCGGATCTGGGAGAGGTGCCTTCTCCCCCGAGCCGGAAGGATAATGCAGCCGAGAAGCGGGTGGAATTCCACCTTCACACAACGATGAGCACCATGGATGCCGTCACGCCGATCGACCGGTATATCAAGACAGCGGCCAGTTGGGGCCATAAAGCCATTGCCGTAAGCGATCACGGCGGTGTTCAGTGTTATCCCGATGCAGCCAAGAATGCCAAGAAACACGGGATCAAAATGATGTACGGCATCGAGGCCAATGTCGTGAATGATGCCGTCAACATCGTGGAACAGGCACAGCCGATTGAGCTCAGCAGTGCGACTTATGTGGTGTTTGATATTGAGACTACTGGTTTGTCCATCACCGCAAATAAAATCATCGAGCTTGCAGCCGTTAAAATGAACGAAGGTAAAGAGATTGACCGGTACGCTACCTTTGTGAACCCGCACGAGAGAATTCCGTATCACATCCAGCAATTGACCAACATCAATGACGATATGGTTAAGAATGCCCCCGAGCTGGAGCCGGTGCTCAAAGAGTTTGTGGATTTCGTAGGCGATGCCGTGCTCGTGGCGCATAATGCGCGATTTGATATGGGCTTCATTCAGGCTGCATTGAAGAATGCAGGCATGGATACCCTGGACAATCCGTATCTGGATACGCTGGAGCTGGCCCGTCTTGTGCATCCGGGACTCAAGAATCACCGTCTTAACACCATGGCTGACAAGTATAAGGTTCTACTGGAGAGCCATCACCGTGCGATTGATGATACAGTTGCGCTGGCAGGAATTCTGAACGGACTGCTTGGCGATGTGGAAAAAACAAAAGGCGTCAAAATGCTGGACCGCCTTAACGATTATGTTGGGACAGATCTGTCCAACACGCGTCCATTCCACTGCGGTATTTATGCACTGAACATGACTGGCAAGAAAAACCTGTACAAGCTGGTCTCCATGTCCCATACCCAATATTTCAAGCGCGTGCCCTGCATCCCTAAATCCAAACTTCAAGAGATGCGGGATGGGTTGCTCGTGCTGTCCGGCTGTGAAAAGGGAGAGTTCTTCGAAACGGTGCTGAACAAGACGGAGGAGGAGGCCGAAGAAATCGCAGATTTCTACGATGTTCTGGAGATTCAGCCTTTGACGATGTACATGCACCTCGTGGATAAGGGACTGGTCGGCAGCCCCGAAGAGATTAAAACGGCGATTTCCAAAATCGTACGCATCGGGGAGAAGCTGAACAAGCCGGTCATTGCTACAGGGAATGTGCATTATCTCGAACCACGGGACAAGCTGTTTCGGGATATTACCATTCATGGCATTACCGGTTTCAGCCCGCTCAAGGATTTGCGCAAGCCGGATGCCCATTTCCGGACCACGGAAGAGATGCTGGAGGAATTCGAGTTCTTGGGTCAGAGCAAATGTTATGAGGTTGTTGTGACTAACACGAACGAGCTCGCGGACCGCTTTGAAGAATTAGAGTTATTCCCGGATAAACTGTTTACTCCAATCCTTGAGGGTGCGGATGAAGAGATTCGTAACACTTGCTACGATACGGCCAAGTCGATCTATGGGGAGAACTTGCCTGAAGTCGTGGTCGCGCGGCTGGAGAAAGAACTGGAGCCGATTATCAAATACGGTTTCTCAGCGAACTATCTGATTTCCGAGAAACTGGTTAAAAAATCGAACCGGGACGGCTATTTGGTAGGCTCGCGGGGATCGGTAGGCTCTTCCGTTGTTGCCACATTCCTTGGCATATCCGAGGTTAACCCGCTCCCTGCTCATTATATTTGCATCAATAGTGATTGCAAGCATAGCGAATGGTTCCTGGACGGCAGCGTGCCGAGCGGTTTCGATTTGCCCGACAAAGCATGTCCGGAGTGCGGAAACATGATGAAAGGCGAGGGACAGGATATACCTTTCGAAACGTTCCTCGGTTTCAAAGGGGACAAGGTTCCCGATATTGACTTGAACTTCTCCGGTGAATATCAGCCGCTTGCCCATAATTTCACCAAGGAGATGTTTGGTGAGAAGAATGTATTCCGTGCCGGCACCATCGGTACCGTGGCAGAAAAGACGGCTTTTGGTTTTGCCAAGAAGTATGAGGAGCACAACAACAAGCGCTGGCGCGGTGCGGAATTGAACCGGCTTGCGTCAGGCTGTACCGGCGTTAAGCGGAGCACAGGTCAGCATCCCGGCGGGATTGTTGTTGTACCGGATTATATCGAGGTGGAAGAGATAACGCCTGTGCAGTTTCCGGCGGATGACGTCAACGCCGAGTGGAAAACAACGCATTTTGACTATCATGCCTTTGAGGCGAATCTTCTCAAGCTGGATATACTCGGTCACGATGATCCGACCATGATGAGAATGCTTCAGGATTTGACCGGGGTGGATCCAACCACCATTCCGATGAATGATCCGAAGGTCATGAGTATGTTCAACTCCACGGAATCCCTGGGTGTAAGGCCAGAGCAAATACGCTCGCCTGTGGCTACATTCGGTGTTCCGGAGATGGGGACAAAATTCGTTCGCCAGATGCTGGTTGAATCCCAGCCATCGAGTTTTGCCGACTTATTGCAAATTTCGGGCCTGTCCCACGGGACCGGCGTTTGGCTTGGCAATGCCCAGGAGTTAATCAAGAATGGCACATGCAACATCAAAACCGTAATCGGCTGTCGTGACGATATCATGTTATTTCTGATCTATAAGGCCGGTATGGACGCAAGCCTCGCATTTAAGATCACGGAAAGCGTGCGTAAAGGTCGGGGGCTGTCGCAGGAATGGATCGACGAGATGAAGAGATGTAAA
This sequence comes from Paenibacillus vortex V453, assembly GCF_000193415.1. Classification (NCBI taxonomy): domain Bacteria; kingdom Bacillati; phylum Bacillota; class Bacilli; order Caryophanales; family Paenibacillaceae; genus Paenibacillus; species Paenibacillus vortex. The sequence goes on along the minus strand of NZ_ADHJ01000037.1, from coordinate 492,062 downwards.
GTGCCGCAGTGGTACATTGATTCCTGTCTCAAAATCCAGTACATGTTCCCCAAAGCCCACGCCGCCGCATATGTTATTTCAGCGGTGCGAACGGCTTACTTCAAGCTGTATTATCCGATTGAATATTACGCAACGTACTTCTCGGTACGTGCCGAGGATTTTGACATTGAATTATGCTGTCAGGGCTATGAAGCGATATACCGGCGCATTGAAGAGATCGAGCAGCTGGGTTTTGGAGCGAGTCCGAAGGAAAAAGGAATGCTGCCGATTTTGGAGATGGCGCTGGAAATGACCGCAAGGGGATTCAGCTTTAAGAATATCGACCTCTATCAGTCGGATGCGCTAAGATTCAAGGTGGATGGAAATTCACTCATTCCGCCATTCTCGGCCTTGCAGGGGATCGGGGATAACGCGGCCCGCAACATTGCCGCCGCGAGGGAATTCGGCGAGTTCCTCTCCATTGAGGATTTCCAGCAAAAATCGAAGGCGAGTAAAACCGCGGTGGAGCTGTTAACCCAGATGGGCTGCTTCCGTGGTCTGCCGGAGAGTAATCAGTTATCATTGTTCTAATTCTTGTCATTCTTTAATTGCCATGACGCCTTGACAGTCAAGGAGTCATACTTGTCACTATTACCAGACTATGTTATAATTTTTTTGGTAATCATGGAGATAAAACCGTTGTGTAAAGAGTGGGGCAACCCACTCTTTACTCTTTGGTATATAGGAAATGAAGTTGGAGGTTATGTTCTTTGAGCACATCAAAGATTAAAACGACTGTGGAAGAAATGGTGCAGCCGTATTTGAATGAACACGGCTTTGAACTGGTAGATGTGGAATACGTTAAGGAAGGAAGCAACTGGTTCCTGCGCGTGTTTGTTGACAAAGACGGCGGCATTGACATTGACGATTGCGGTTTGATCAGTGAATACTTGAGCCAGAAGCTGGACGAGAACGATCCGATTCCGACAGCTTATTTTCTTGAAGTCTCTTCTCCTGGCGCGGAACGTCCTCTGAAGAAGAAAGAGGATGTTGCGAAGTCTGTTGGCAAGAACGTGTTTGTTACCGTATACGAGCCGATTAACGGATTGAAAGAGTTTGAAGGCAAACTGGAATCCTTTGATAACGAGGAGCTTGTCATTCAAACCGTCAAGAAGCAGTACGTCATTCCATATGCAAAAGTAGCCAGTGCCAGATTGGCCATCATTTTTTAAACGGAAGTTTTGAAAGGGGGAACCGATTTTCAATGAGTATGGATTTTATTGAAGCGATGAACGAGTTGGAGAGAGAAAAGGGCATCAGCAAAGATGTGCTGTTTGAAGCCATTGAAGCGGCACTGATCTCAAGTTACAAACGCAATTTCAACACAGCACAGAATGTCCGCGTTGACATGAATCGTAACACGGGCGTCATCAAGGTGTTTGCACGGAAGCTGATTGTGGACGAGGTTCTGGATCCGCGGACAGAAATTTCACTGCATGCAGCCCGGGAAATCAATCCGCATTTTCAGATTGAAGATATAGCGGAAATCGAGGTTACGCCTCGCGATTTCGGACGGATCGCAGCTCAAACGGCAAAGCAAGTTGTCACCCAGCGCATTAGAGAAGCCGAACGCGGCCTGATCTACAGCGCTTTTATTGACAAGGAAGACGACATTGTAACCGGTACGCTGCAGCGTCAGGATATGCGCAACATCTACATTGATCTTGGCAAGATTGAAGCTGCGCTGCCGCTGACCGAGCTCATGCCGAACGAGAAGTTTAAGCATGGCGACCGGATCAAGGCGTACATTACCAAGGTTGAGAACACAACGAAGGGTCCGCAGATTATGCTGTCCCGTACGCATCCAGGTCTGTTGAAGCGCCTGTTTGAGCTTGAAGTGCCTGAAATCTTTGATGGCGTGGTTGAAATTCGCTCGGTTGCACGTGAAGCTGGATTCCGATCCAAAATTGCGGTGTATTCCCGTAACGACGAAGTCGATCCGGTAGGCTCATGCGTAGGACCGAAAGGTATGCGCGTACAGACGATTGTTAATGAGCTTCGCGGCGAAAAAATTGACATCGTACGCTATTCCGAAGAAGTTGAAGAGTACGTGGCCAATGCACTCAGCCCATCCAAAGTACTTGAAGTCCAGGTATTTGAAGATGAGAAGATGGCACGCGTAATCGTTCCGGATTATCAGCTTTCGCTTGCAATTGGAATCAAAGGTCAGAATGCTCGTCTTGCGGCGAAACTGACAGGCTGGAAGATTGACATTAAGAGTGAAAGTCAAGCGGAACAGGAATTTGGCAGACCGAAATCCCAATCTGGTGAAATGCACCAGGATTCCGTCTCTGTCGATTAATTCCAAGTGACGGGGGGTTGTCGTCTTGAAACAGAGAAAGATACCACTGCGCAAATGTGTAGCGTGCCAGGAAATGATGCCGAAGAAAGAGCTTATCCGGATTGTAAGGACACCTGAGGATGCCGTCCTGATCGATCTCACCGGCAAAAAGTCGGGACGGGGAGCTTATTTATGCGGTAAAGTTTCCTGCTTCAAGCTGGCACACAAAAATAAGTCGTTAGATCGAGCGTTGAAACAGCATGTGAAACCTGAGATCTATGAACAGTTGGCACAGGATTTTATCAAGGTTGAAGATGAATTCCTGGCTGCAAAAGAGAGTGCTGCCGATGATGAATAGGGCGCTTTCTCAGCTCGGCCTGGCCATGAGGGCAGGTAAGGTGGTTACCGGAGATGAGATCGTGCTCAAAGGCATCCGGTCTTCTGAAGCAAAATTGGTTATTCTGGCGGGTGACGCCTCAGATAATACAAAAAAGAAGTTCCGCGATAAATGCGGTTCTTATAAAATCCCTCTGGTAATCGGATTTGACCGGGAAAGTCTGGGCACAAGTGTAGGTAAACCCGAGCGGGTTGTGCTGGCAGTTACGGATCAAGGATTCGCAGAAATGATCTCCAAGAAAATGGAGACAATGTCGGAGGTGGAGTATATTGAGTAAACAAGAAAACAAAGACAATAAACTTCGAGTGTACGAATATGCTAAATCGTTAAACATGAGCAGTAAAGAAATTATTACGATACTTAAGCGTTTAAACATTCCGGTCAATAATCATATGAGCGTAATGGAGAACGATACGGTGTCCAAGGTTGAACAATTCTTCAAAGATATCAAATCCAACGCTGCTGCCAAGCGGGATAGTTCAGAATCTTCCCGAAACGAGAACCGTAAACCTTCGGTTTCCGGAGCCAGTCCGGCTGCAGCGGTATCCAATATTAAATCAGAGGGTACCATCTCTAATGTAAGTACCGAAGGCAGCCGTAATGGGCAGGACGGTATGCGTAATTCAGGACAGCGAGCACCAGGACAACAAGGTCAAAGCCAGCCCAAAAAACAACAGGAAAAGCAGGTAGGTATGAATAGTAGAACTAATCAAAACAACCAGAGTGCTTCAGGTTCCCAGCGTCCCCAAGGAGGACAGGATACCCGAAGAAGTCAGTCTGGCTCCACTCAAGGAGTCCAGCAAAACAATCGTAGCCAAGCATCCAGACCGGCAGGCAGTACACAGACCGGTTCACGTCCACAGGGCGGAGGTCAGGGGGGTGCACGTCCGCAAGGCAGTAATCAGACTGGATCGCGTCCGCAGGGAAGCAACAACCAAGGCGGAGCACGTCCACAGAGCAAACCGGGTGGAACCGGTGGCGGTTTTTCCAGCTCCAACAACAATAGCAATAACAGCCAGAACCGCGGTTCCAGAACCAACAACAACAACAATAACAACCGTCAAGATTCCAAGCGATTTGATGACAACAATCGTCAGGGAGGATTCCGTGGCAACAATCGCGGTGGGAAGAACAACCGTGGCCGGAATCAGTATAATCAGCAGCCGCCTCGTGAAAAAATCGACAACACGCCGAAGAAAATTATCGTCCGTGGCAACATGACCGTCGGTGAAACGGCGAAGCTGCTTCATAAGGACGCTTCCGAAGTCATCAAGAAGCTGATTTTCCTCGGCGTGATGGCCACCATCAACCAGGAGCTGGATATCGATACCATTCTGCTGCTTGCTGGGGAGTTTGGTGTTGAAGTCGAAGTGAAAATTCCGGTTGAGGAAGATCGTTTTGAGACCGTTGAAGAAAATGATACTCCTGAAGAATTGAAAGAGCGTCCACCGGTCGTTACGATCATGGGTCACGTCGATCACGGTAAAACAACGCTGCTTGATGCAATCCGCTCAACTAACGTAACGGGTGGCGAAGCTGGCGGCATTACCCAGCATATCGGTGCTTATCAAGTTGAAATTAACAACAAGAAGATTACGTTCCTGGATACACCGGGTCACGAAGCCTTTACAGCTATGCGTGCACGTGGTGCGCAAGTAACGGATATGACCATTATTGTGGTGGCAGCGGACGACGGCGTAATGCCTCAAACGGTGGAAGCTATTAACCATGCGAAAGCAGCTGGACTGCCAATCATCGTTGCCGTGAACAAAATTGATAAGCCGGATGCCAACCCGGATAAAGTGAAACAAGAGCTGACGGAATATGAGTTAGTGCCTGAAGAGTGGGGCGGAGATACCATCTTTGTTAACGTCTCGGCGAAACAGCGCATGGGTATGGAAGACTTGCTTGAAATGATCCTTCTGGTAGCGGAAGTCAATGAATACAAAGCAAATCCTGACAAGCGTGCGCGCGGTACCGTTATTGAAGCTGAGCTGGATAAAGGCAGAGGCCCGGTAGCACGTATTCTCGTTCAGCATGGTACGCTTAAAGTGGGAGACGCGTTTGTAGCGGGCAACTGCTTCGGACGTATTCGTGCAATGGTTAATGACAAAGGCCGTCGCTTAAAAGAAGCGGGTCCTTCAACGCCGGTTGAAATTACCGGTTTGACTGAAGTTCCGGGTGCCGGCGATCCGTTTATGGTGTTTGAAGATGAGCGTAAAGCTCGTAACATCGCTGATAAACGTTCGATTACCCATCGTCAATCCGAGCTGAACACGAACACCCGCGTTACGCTGGATGATCTATTCCAGCACATTAAAGACGGCGAGATCAAAGATCTTAACGTGATCATCAAAGGTGACGTACAAGGCTCTGTTGAGGCACTGAAAGGTTCCTTGAACAAAATCGAAGTGGAAGGCGTTCGCGTCAAAATCCTCCACAGCGGTGCCGGTGCGATCACGGAATCCGATATTATTTTGGCAGCTGCCTCCAATGCGATTGTTATCGGCTTCAACGTTCGTCCGGACGTTCAAGCGAAGCAAACCGCAGAGCAGGAGAAGGTTGATATTCGTCTGCACCGTGTAATATATAATGTAATCGAGGAAATTGAGCAAGCTATGAAGGGGATGCTCGATCCGGAGTACAAAGAAACCGTGATCGGTCATGCGGAAGTCCGCAGCACCGTTTAAAGTGAGTAAAGTGGGTACGATTGCTGGATGTATGGTGACATCCGGTAAAATTGCACGTAATGCAGAAGCTCGCTTGATCCGTGACGGTATTGTCGTTCATGAAGGCAAGATCGATTCCCTCAAGCGTTTTAAAGATGACGCTAAAGAAGTGGCACAGGGTTATGAGTGTGGTATTACCTTGGTAAGCTATAGCGACGTCAAAGAAGGGGACATCATCGAAGCCTTCATCATGGAGACGGTAGAGCGCTAACGAATGAGGTGATCAGAGATGGCAAAAATCAGAACTGGGCGCGTAGGCGAGCAGATTAAAAAAGAGCTCAGCCAACTGATCCAAACGGAAATGAAAGACCCAAGAATCGGTTTTATCACAGTGACCGGTGTTGATGTAACAAATGACCTGTCTCAAGCGAAGATCTACCTGAGCGTACTCGGCGACGATGAACAGAAGGCAGCTTCCTTGAAAGGTCTGGAGAAGGCAAGCGGCTTTCTCCGTTCAGAGCTAGGCAAGCGAATTCGTCTCCGGCATGTGCCAGAGCTGATCTTCAAATTCGATGATTCCATCGCGTATGGCAGCCACATTGAGAAGCTGCTTACCGAAATTGTTGATCGTGAAGAGAAATAGAGTGATTTGATTTACGATCACTAATCGCGGTCTGGTTATGGAAAGTTCGTCGATACACGTGGTTTTTATAAAGGAGAGGGCGAATGCAGACCTATGAACAAGAGCTGCAGCAGGTGAAGTCATACCTGCTGGAGCACGATGATTATTTGGTTGTGTCGCATGTTCAGCCCGACGGAGATGCAGTCAGTTCCACCCTTGCGGTGGGCTGGCTTCTCTCATGTCTGGGCAAGAAATTCACCATGATCAACGAGGGACCCATTCCGAAGCGCATGAGAGCCCTGTGGCACGCGGAAGACATCCTGAATCTGTCCGAACAACAGCCAGGAAGAACATTCTCGCATGTCATTTGTGTGGACTGTGCGGATTTTGCTAGAGTAGGCTATACTCAAAAGGTATTTGCTGATCATGCAAGCATCGTAAATATCGACCATCATCCAACCAATGATCGTTATGGGGCAATCAACCTTGTGGCGCCAGAGGCTGCTGCAACCGCGGAAATCCTGTATGATCTGCTGAATTTGTTTGATGTGAATTGGGATGCCGAGATTGCAACGGCCATTTATACGGGTTTGTTGACGGATACAGGCGGGTTCCGTTATTCCAATACATCGCCCAAGGTAATGAGTATTGCGTCTGATCTGTTGTCCTATGGGGTGAATGGACCGGAAATTGCGAAAACTTTATTGGAAGAAATGACGCTTCCGCAGATGAAGGTTTTGGTTCAGGCGTTAAATACGTTAAGTTTATCGGATGATGGCAAAATAGCATGGGTAAACGTAACCCCTGAGCATATGGAAATATGCGGTGCTGTCAGCGAAGACCTTGAGGGCATCGTCAATTATCCCCGAAACATTCAGGGAGTCGAAGTTGGAATCCTGTTTAAATCTCTGAAGTCCGGAGTGGTCAAGGTAAGCTTGCGTTCAGCCGGAAAAGTTGATGTAGCTGCATTGGCGCAGGTTTTCGGCGGAGGCGGCCACGTACGGGCAGCAGGCTGCAGCATCGAGGGCGAACTTCATGACATCATTCCAAGAGTGGTAGAGCAGGTGAAATTAAAGTTATGACGCAATTAGAAGGCATTTTGGCCGTTCATAAACCCGCAGGCTGGACATCTCATGATGTGGTAGCCAAAGTCCGGGGAATCCTCCGGATGAAGCGGATTGGACATACAGGTACGCTGGACCCCGAAGTAACGGGGGTGCTTCCGTTATGTCTTGGCAGAGCAACACGGGTTGTGGAATACTTGCAGGAACTGCCTAAGGAGTACCATGCGGTTCTCCGGCTGGGATATTCGACGGACACAGAGGATATTACCGGCAGTGTGACAGAAACGGCAGATGAAGTTCATGTAACGAAGAATGAAGCCATTGAAGCGCTGCAATCTTTTATGGGCCCGATCTCTCAAGTCCCCCCTATGTATTCGGCTGTCAAGATCAATGGCAAACGGTTATACGAACTTGCCAGAGAAGGAAAGACCGTGGAACGCAAGAGTCGTACCGTAACGATTCATGAAATCGAAATGACGGATTTTGATGCTGAGGGCGAGTACACGGACATTTCATTTCGAGTGCTGTGCTCCAAAGGTACATACATCCGTACGCTTTGCGTAGATATTGGACGAAAGCTCGGCCTGCCTTCGGTCATGGTCAAGCTGGAACGTACGGTATCGGCAGGAATCACGGAGCAGCAGTGCTTGACTCTGGAGCAGATTGAGCAGTTCATGAAGGAAGGAACGCTGCATACGAGGCTTATTCCCGTGGACCAAGCGATTCACAATCTGCCGGAGCATACCGTGTCTGAAGAGAAAACGGAAGCTGCATTGCAGGGACAACGATTGTCTTCGAGAGCGGTGGAGCCGGCTGTCGACAGTTCGGAGCCTATTCGCTTGTACGATATAAAGGGAAACTTTCTGGGAATCTATAAGCGCCAGGAGGAAACAGGGGCTATCGTTCCGGTGAAAGTATTCTCCTAAGTATGACTGGATTTAGTGAGTGGAGGTGAGAAATCATGAGAATTGTTTCTTTATCTTATCCTGTATCTGCTGAAATAGCGCATGAAGCAGCCGAGCCGAAGGTTGCCGCAATTGGTCAGTTTGACGGTCTTCATCTGGGGCATGCCAGCGTGCTTTCAACCGCTGTGAATATTGCGCGGGACAATGGAGTACCAGCTGCACTCATTACCTTTTACCCTCATCCAAAAGACGTGATTGGTAAGGGGAGCTACGAGGGGTATCTTACGCCCCAGCCCGATAAGCAGCAGCTGCTTGAAGAGATGGGCATTGATATTCTGTACATTGTTGAGTTCAATAAAGAATTTTCCCAAGTGAGTCCGGAAACCTTTGTTGAAGAGATGTTATTGCCCTTAAATCTTCAAACGGCGGTTGTCGGATTTGATTTCCGTTTTGGTCATAAAGGCGCTGGCGACGCAGTCAAACTTCAGGAGCTTGGTGAAGGCAGAATGACTGTCGTTACGGTTCCGCCATTTTTGGTCGATGGGGAGAAGGTCGGAAGTTCATCTATTCGGATCGCACTGAAAACGGGACAGCTGTCGGATGCTAACCGTTGGTTCGGACGGAATTACCGGATCCGGGGCAGTGTCATTCATGGGGAAAAGCGGGGAAGAAAGATCGGTTTTCCAACTGCTAACCTGGAATTGACGGATCCTTACGTTGTACCGGCGTTAGGCGTTTACGCAGTCCGGGCGCGGACCAATAAGCATGACAACTGGATTCCGGGCGTGATGAACATCGGTGTGAAGCCAACCTTCCATGAAGGAATCACGGAGCCCATCTTCGAGGTGCATCTGTTTGATTTTGAAGGGGATCTATATGATCAAATCATGACGGTGGATATTGTTCAATATATCCGCAAGGAGCATAAATTCGAATCGGTTCAAGAGCTTGTAGAATGGATTCAGAGGGATGCGGTTGAAGCCCGAAGAATATTGAATGTCAGCGAATAAACGATTTGGGACAAATTGTACTGAACTGATTTTCTTTTTCAGGTAAAGTATGCTATACTCTTAGAGGTTGCCCGGAGTGTGGGCAATATTAACCTTGGCTTGGATGTTCGATCTCACCGTCGGTACCTGGGCCAATGGCGATTATAATGAGGGAGGTGAACAGGATGGCATTGACTCAAGAACGTAAACAACAACTGATTGACGAGCACAAAACTCATGAGTCCGATACAGGATCCCCAGAAGTGCAAATCGCTATCCTAACGGAAAACATTACGAACTTGACTGACCACTTGCGTACGCACAAGAAGGATCATCATTCCCGTCGTGGATTGTTGAAAATGGTCGGTCAACGCCGTAAGTTGCTTGCATACTTGAAAAACAAGGATGTTAAACGTTACAGTGCTTTGATCGAGAAGCTTGGATTGCGTCGCTAATCATCCATAAGATGTGCCGAAAACAGCCTGGTTGTCCACTGTCCTTCTTGGAACGACAGCGGCGCAGCCGGGCTCTTTTCTAAGTATTGTACAATTTACTGTTTTCGTGCTCCCCCACAAAGTACTGCGTACGCTTCATAGCCTAAACTCCACTTTGTGGGGTTATCTTAATATATATTCTTTTTTTAGATTGTAGGCGTGTCTGTTCGCTTGAGTTTCGTTTGACGGTTATAACCAGGGATGGTCTATGCGGAGAATGTTCTATACGGTTCGGGTTGTTCCTGTACATAGGTTAGTGATGTTGGACCGATGGATGGCTCTGGTTTGGAAATGTGGACAGCGTTTTGCAAAAAAACATTGATGTTAGAAGATTTCAAAAAATTTATCCCCATGAGGAGGGAATATATGGAAACACGTGTTGAAATGCAGCTTGGCGGAAGACCCCTCGTGTTCGAAACAGGGCGCCTTGCGAAGCAGGCAAATGCGGCTGTTATGGTTCGTTACGGCGAAACAGCAGTCCTGTGTACAGTGACAGCTTCCAGTGAACCGAAGGATTTGGATTTCTTTCCATTAACGGTCAACTACGAGGAGAGATTGTACGCAGTCGGTAAAATTCCGGGTGGATTTATTAAACGGGAAGGCAGACCGAGCGAGAAAGCGATTCTTGCCAGCCGTCTGACAGACCGTCCGATTCGTCCGCTGTTCCCGGAAGGATTCCGTAATGATGTTCAGGTTCTGAACCTGGTTATGAGTGTGGATCAGGATTGTGAGCCGGAAATCGCGGCTATGATCGGTACTTCCGCAGCTCTGAGTATCTCGGATGTGCCTTTCAACGGTCCGATTGGCGGCGTAGCCGTAGGTCGTGTGGATGGCAATTTTGTCGTGAATCCGGATATTGCACAGCAGGAAGCAAGTGATATCTATCTAGTTGTATCAGGTACTAAAGACGCCATCATGATGGTTGAAGCTGAAGCAAACGAAGTTCCTGAGGAAGTCATGCTGGAAGCCATCATGTTCGGACATGAGGAAATCAAGAAAATTGTAGCTAAGATCGAAGAGCTCGTGGCTGCTTGCGGTAAAGAGAAAATGGCAGTTAAGCTCCATGCTGTCAATGAAGCGGTGAATCGTGAAGTGCGTGATTTCGCCGCAGCTCGTCTGGTTGAAGCCGTTCGCATCGAGGAGAAACATGCCCGCCAGGATGCAATTGACGCCATCAACGAAGAAGCGTATACCGTGTTTGAAGAGAAGTATATCGAGACTCCTGAATTGTTGAAGGATGTTAAAGAGGTGCTTCACGATATCGTGAAGGAAGAAGTCCGACGTCTGATTACGCATGACAAGGTTCGTCCGGATGGCCGTGGTCTGTCTGAGATCCGTCCTATCGATTGTGATACTAGCCTGCTTCCTAGAACGCATGGTTCCGGTCTGTTTACGCGTGGACAAACCCAAGCTCTCAGCGTATGTACTCTAGGTGCCCTTGGCGATGTGCAGATTCTCGATGGTATCGATCTGGAAGAGACTAAGCGTTTCATGCATCACTACAACTTCCCGCCATTCAGCGTAGGGGAAGCTCGTCCACTTCGTGCTCCAGGCCGTCGTGAAATCGGGCATGGAGCGCTCGGCGAGCGTGCCTTGTCCAAAGTCATTCCGAACGAAGTTGAGTTCCCGTACACGATTCGCCTGGTGTCAGAAGTTATTGAATCGAACGGTTCGACTTCCCAAGCCAGCATATGCGCAAGCACACTGGCTATGATGGATGCAGGGGTACCCATCAAAGCTCCTGTAGCCGGCGTAGCGATGGGCTTGATCAAGGACGGGGATCATGTCTCCATTCTAACGGATATTCAAGGCATGGAAGACCATCTTGGCGATATGGACTTTAAAGTTGCAGGTACGCCTGAAGGGGTTACCGCCATTCAAATGGATATCAAAATCGATGGAATCGACCGTGCGATTTTGCAGGAAGCTCTGCAGCAGGCAAAAGAAGGACGCATGCACATTCTTGGGAAAATGGCAGAAGCCATTCAGCAGCCAAGAACGAGCTTGTCCCAATATGCGCCTAAAATTATTACCATGCAGATCAATCCGGACAAAATTCGCGATGTAATCGGTGCTGGCGGCAAAATCATCAACAAAATCATTGAGGAAACCGGCGTGAAGATCGATATCGAGCAAGACGGTCGTGTGTTTATCGCTTCTGCCAATGATGAGATGAACAAAAAAGCACTTTCGATTATCGAAGGCATTGTGCGTGAAGTAGCTGTAGGTGAAATTTACACAGGTACGGTAAAACGGATCGAGAAATTCGGTGCTTTTGTTGAAATTCTGCCGAACAAAGACGGGCTTGTTCACATCTCGCAGCTCTCTACAGAGCGCGTAGCGAAGGTGGAGGACGTGGTTGCGATTGGTGATGTCATTACGGTGAAGGTTACCGAAATCGACCAGCAGGGACGGATTAACCTGTCTCGCAAAGCGGTTTTAACTACAGAAGCGAGCAAGAGCGGCTCTTAAGCGCTTTCGCGCTTGTTGGTTTGTGAACAGGATATGGATGAAGAAAAAAGAGGCAGAACCTATCATTCTGGCTCTTTTTTGATCATAAGAAACACGGTTTCTCTCGGTCCCGTACCTATATTAGATAAGCTTTGCAGCATATGCCCCACGTTGTGGGGTTGTTTTATGAATAGATACGTAGGCGTATCCTGCCTTGAATATGCGGTGTCGTTTCTAGCAGCACATAATTCCGCCTATCCTCTCATAAAATGGGACAAAGCTTCTCAAGGGGAGGGTGGATTGCCCATGAATGGTAAAAAAATGGCCGTGCTGCTAACCGGTGCCGCGATGGTGTCGGCTGTCGCTGTGTTCAGCGGGGCTTGGGAATATGTGTCGGGGCTGCAGGTGAAACCGGAAGCGCACTTCGTAAATGGAACACAGACGGCAGTAGATCTGGATCTATTGAATCAGATTGAAGCCGCATCAGCGAAATCACGAATCGAGCCCGTTGATGCAAGGGTTGACTCGGTATGGAAAGCGGTTCCCGGTTATAACGGGATCGAGATTGACGTAGAAGCTACATATAAAGCGGCATCTTACCAAAAAGCGAAAACCCGGGGATGCCATACCTTACGTTTACCGGCAAATACCGGCTAAAGTAACTCTTAATGATCTGGGTGAACAGCCGATCTATCGAGGGAACCCGAATAAGCCGATGGTGTCGCTCATGATTAATGTGGCGTGGGGGAATGAATTCCTGGTGCCGATGCTGAATACGCTGGATAAGGAAAACGTGAAGACGACCTTTTTTCTGGATGGGAGCTGGCTGAAGAAGAACCCGGAGCTGGCCGGCGAAATTTTGAAGAGAGGTCATGAGGTGGAAAATCACGCGTATACGCATCCTAACATGAGTCGTCTCAGCAGGGAGCGGGCAGAGATGGAAATCGCGAAAACTCAGGATCTGCTAGAAAGAAAGTTTGGGTGTGGAGAACAAATGGTTTGCCCCGCCTTCCGGCGACTTTAATCAGCAGACTGTATCCATCGCCCATGCACGGGGGCTAAAAACAGTACTGTGGACACTCGATACGATCGATTGGAAGCATCCTGCACCGGAAGCGGTCGTTCAAAAGATATCCACGAAGGTGGAGCCGGGCTTCCTGATTCTGATGCACCCTACGGATTCCTCGTCACAAGCGTTAAAAGGAATGATTGACGGAATAAGGGCCAAAGGGCTGGAGATTGGGACGGTCAGTCAGACGCTTTCCCCTGAACGAATCATGCCTAAGGAAAGTTGAGCCGGATGGTAAAGTTTGATAGAATGATGGATGGCATGAGGCTGTTGATCAGCTAAAGTGAACCTGGATGGAACAGTTAGGGGGCCCTATCGTGAAAAAAATACAATTGTCTAACGGCCTGAGAGTGGTAATGGAGCAAATCCCGACGAGTCGCTCGGTTTCATTCGGCATTTGGGTAAAGACTGGATCCCGCAATGAATCGCTTGAGATCAACGGGATTACGCATTTTATAGAGCATATGATGTTCAAAGGGACGGAGCGTTTTGATGCCAGGGCTATCGCAGAGGAATTTGATGCTATAGGCGGCAACGTTAATGCCTTCACTTCCAAGGAATACACTTGTTATTACGCCAAGGTGCTGGATGAGCATTTTCCGATTGCGGTTGATGTATTGTCCGACATGTTCTTCAACTCGAAGCTGGATGCGGGTGAGCTGGCGAAAGAGAAAAATGTGATTTTGGAAGAAATCGCGATGTATGAGGATACGCCCGATGACTTGGTTCATGATCTGATGTCGTTATCCGTTTATGGGGATCATCCGCTCGCCTATCCGATTCTCGGCACGAAGGAACGGCTTGAATCGATGGATTCACAGGCGCTTAAATCCTACATGGACACACACTATACGATTGAGAATACGGTGATTGCCCTTGCAGGCAACATCAATGATGAAGTGATCGAGCTGTTGGAGCGCCATTTTGGCGGTTTTACAAACCATGGAACTGCCGAGCCGCTGGCTGTGCCTGCTTTTCTGGACGGCGTGCAATTCCGCAAGAAAAAAACAGAGCAAAATCATATCTGCCTGTCGTTTCCAGGCTGCTCCATCGGCGACGAGCTTCAGTACGCGATGGTGCTGCTTAATAATGCTATAGGTGGCGGCATGAGTTCACGGCTGTTCCAGGAGATCAGGGAAAAGCGTGGATTGGCGTATTCGGTATATTCCTACCACAGTTCCCACGCCGACAATGGCATGTTTACCATTTATGCGGGTACAGCTCCCAAGCAGACGAAGGAAGTACTTCAACTGACCACGGAAATGCTGCATGATGTGGCGACCAATGGGATGACCGAGGAGGAGCTACGCAAGGGGAAGGAACAACTTAAGGGCAGCCTCATTCTTGGTCTGGAGAGCACGAGCAGCCGCATGAATCGCTTGGGCAAGAACGAATTGATGCTGGGCCATCATTTCAGCCTCAACGAAATCATTAAGCGGATCGAGCAGGTCAGCATGAAGGATGTAGATGCGGTTCTTGACCGCATGTTTGGGACTCCATATGCACTAGCGATGGTAGGAACTTCAGATAAAGCATTGAATGTACTTAGGAGGAATGAATTTGTTGCACTACGTTCAAATCAATAGATTGCCTGGTAATGAAGATGTTAAATTGCCCGTGAAAATGTCCGAGCTTGCTGCAGGCTTCGACCTGCATGCAGCGGTTGCGGAGCCCGTGGTTTTAAATCCGGGCGAGCGCAAATTAATCCCGACCGGCTTTGCAATCGCGATGCCGGCTGAGCTTGAAGCGCAGATCCGCCCTCGCAGTGGACTTGCATTCAAACACGGCATCACCTGCCTGAACTCCCCCGGCACCATTGATGCCGATTATCGCGGGGAGGTTAAGGTGCTGCTGGTCAATCTGGGGCAGGAGCCTTTTGCGATAGAACGTCATGAGCGCATCGCTCAAATGGTGTTTAAAACCGTCCCTACCGTGGAATTCATAGAGGTAGAGGAATTGTCCGACACCGTACGGGGTGCGGGTGGATTCGGACATACCGGCAAGTAAATTCAAGCAAGAATGCTTCTGATATCATCAACATCATACAGCACACGCTAACACCGCCAGGGTTTGTACCGGGCGGTGTTTTTTCAATTTGCTGATGTACTGCAGCAAACGACCTGAACGGGCCATGTCGGGTTTGCGGCTTTATTTAATGCGTTAAGGCGGTAGTTTAATTGAAATGCGCTCACCACCCCATAGGCGGCAGCATAAGATGGTTTATACGTTGGTTTGAAGAAAGGAGCGAGGCCTTCCATGCTAACAGGAGTCCGGACCGTCTTTGTTGGAGGAGACGCAAGGCAAATTGAAGTGATTCGCAAATGCGCTGAGATGGATGCCTCCGTCATGATCGCCGGGTTTGAGAAGCTGCAGGATTCGTTTCAGGGAGTGACTCGTGAGCAGTTCACACCGGAGCTGTTATCGGACGCAGATGCTCTGATCCTGCCTGTGGTTGGATGTGATGATGAGGGACGTGTCAGTGCGCTGTTCTCAGAAGGGCCATTGCGACTGCAGGAGGAGCATATCGCAGCAATGCCCGGTCATGGAGTGATCTATACAGGCATGGCGAAACCGTATTTGCGCTCGCTATGTGACAAATATAAGATCAAGCTGGTAGAGATATTGGAGAGGGACGATGTTGCCATCTATAATTCAATTCCGACAGCGGAAGGTGCGCTGATGATGGCGATCCAGAATACGGATTTTACGATTCACGGTTCAACCAGCATGGTGCTTGGCATGGGACGAACAGGCTTTACAATGGCTCGCAGCTTGCAAGGTTTGGGTGCCAAAATTCTGATGGGCGTACGCAAATCGGAGCATTATGCCAGAGCTGAGGAAATGGGCTGGAAACCTTTCCTGGTAAGGGATTTAGGGTCTTATGTGCCTTCTATTGACTTGCTTTTTAACACGATTCCAACTATGATAGTCACAGCACAAATCATCTCGAAAATGCCTCGGGAGGCAGTTATCATTGATCTCGCCTCCGCACCCGGCGGATGCGATTTTCGCTATGCCGAGAAACGGGGTATCAAAGCCATGCTCGCACCCGGACTACCCGGAATCGTGGCTCCAAAAACAGCTGGCATCATTATGGCCAATACGCTGGTGGAGCTGATTTCTGAAGAAATCAAGATTCGGGGGGATGCGTAGATGAATTGGAATGGAAAGACAGTGGGTTATGCCCTGACAGGATCACACTGCACGCTTGAAGAAGTGATGCCGCAGATCCAGCGGTTTAAGGACGGGGGAGCCAACGTGGTGCCGATTGTATCCAGCACGATCATGACAACGGATACCCGATTCGGCACGTCGGAAAATTGGCAGAAACAGTTGAAAGATATTACGGGTAATGATATTATTTCTACAATTGTTGACGCGGAACCACTAGGCCCATCGAAGCTTCTTGACGTTTTGGTCATTGCTCCTTGCACGGGAAATACGACCAGCAAGCTGGCCAATGCGATGACTGACAGTCCTGTCTTAATGGCAGCCAAGGCGCAGATGAGAAATGGAAGGCCGCTTGTGCTGGCGATCTCAACGAACGATGGCCTTGGGCTAAATGCGGCGAATATCGCTAAACTGCTGATTACGAAGAACATCTATTTTGTTCCGTATGGGCAGGATAATCCCCAGCAGAAACCAAACTCGCTTGTCGCCAAAATGAATCTCATTCCGGAAGCGTGTTATGCGGCTCTTGAAGGGAAACAGCTGCAGCCGATGATTGTGGAATATTCTTAATGCGTTAAGGTCTTGTAGCCCGATACGCACTCTAGAAACAACTGCAGCCATCGTTTTATTCTTGACGGAGAGATCAGGCAGATCAGCAAGCATACTGTGCTAGAGCCAGAAGTTCTTGCTGGTCAAGAGATGAGGCTTGACATTTTACCTGTCGGATCGCTGCCCGTGAAACATCAAACTGCCTTTAATGCGATTCCGCAGATCGATAAATGTACAGAGAATGGTTATCCATTAGAAGAAATGAAGATGGTCCACGAGACCAGAAAAATTAAGGGCGACGAATCCATCGAAGTGACGGCTATCTGTGTACGTATCCCGGTTGTGAAGGCATTATGAATCCGTGTATGTGGGAATTCAAGAATGACGATGATCTGGAAGATGTTCAACGGCTTCTGTCGAATGCACCCGGAGTTACGCTGGTTGAGGATCCAAGCTTTCAATCGGACCCGCTGGATACGGATGCCAAGGGAAACCGGATGTATTCGTAGGTCGGCTTCGCCGCGGTCTGGCGCATAAGCGCAGGCTCAACATGTGGATCGTTTCAGATAACCTTCTAAAGGGTGCGGCATGGAATGCCGTGGAAATCGCAGAACTCATTGTGAACAAACGGAACGGCCAGGCTTAACAGCCGGCCGTTTCAGTCGGTAGGCCCGCAATTTACGTCTCCTGGGCATATATAAACGGAGGAATATTCAATGCGCATCTTAGTTCAAAAATTCGGCGGAACATCATTGTCTACACCGCAAGCAAGAACCCATGTTATCGGGCACATTCAGCGCGAACTGGCCAACCAATACCAATTAGTGGTGGTTGTATCGGCTATGGGACGCCGCGGAGAGCCTTATGCTACAGATACCCTTCTGGATTGGATCGGGCATAATGGCAACGCCCTGCCTAGCAGAGAGCGGGATTTGCTTCTCTGCTGCGGAGAGATTATCTCAGCAACGACACTGTGCAGTCTGCTTCAGCATGAAGGGATAACCGCAACGGTGCTGACAGGTGCTCAAGCCGGATTTCTTACAGACGATCACTTCGGAAATGCACGCATTAAGGACGTAAAACCTGAACGAGTATTAAAGGAATTGGAGTATCATCAAGTGGTTATTGTGACAGGCTTCCAGGGCCAGACGGATTCTGGAGACTTTACAACGCTGGGTAGGGGAGGCAGTGATACTTCGGCTACTGCACTCGGTGCGGCACTTCGTGCGGAGATGGTGGACATCTATACGGATGTTAACGGTATCCTTACAGCGGATCCCCGAATTGTTGAGGATGCGAAGCCGCTCAGTTATGTGAGTTATACAGAGATCTGTAATATGGCTCATCAGGGTGCTAAGGTCATACATCCCAGAGCGGTTGAGATTGCCATGCAATCCCAAATTCCGGTCAGAGTGCGGTCAACCTTCTCGGATAATGAGGGAACGCTGGTTACCCAGCCGGAAGGTTTCAGAGATATTCAGTCTGGCATTGTAGACCGCTTTGTGACGGGAGTTGCATATGTAAGTAATATCACGCAAATTTCAGTGGAATGTGACCGTACGGAAGGTCTTCAACTGAAGGTGTTCAAATCGATGGCTGAACATTCCATCAGTGTAGATTTTATTAATGTTACCCCTACGGGAGTCCTTTATACCGTATTTGACAGCGATTCGGAGAAAGCGATCGAAGTGCTGCAGGGTCTGGATTTGAAACCCAAAAGCTTGTCCGGCTGTGCGAAGGTATCCGTTATCGGCGGCGGTATAAATGGCGTTCCGGGCATTATGGCCAAAATCGTAGAATCCTTAAGTGAGCATGATATATCGATTCTGCAATCGGCCGATTCGAACACAACGATATGGGTACTCGTGAAGAAGGAAGATATGGCTCAAGCGCTGCGCGCACTGCATCATAAATTCGAACTACATGTATAAGCTGTATTTCAGAGCGCGCGAAGGGCTGAGGTATGTTGAAAGGAAACATCAAATATAGATTACTTACGAAGGAAGCTCTCCGCTCGAGAGAGCTTTAAGGAGGAGTCATTGTGGATTTCGGAAGATTGATTACTGCCATGGTTACCCCTTTTGATCGGAATGGTCAGATCAATTGGGACGAGACTGCGAGGCTTATTGAGCATCTGATTGTTGATCAGAAGTCGGACTCGTTAGTCATCGCAGGAACAACGGGTGAATCACCTACGCTAAGTGAAACCGAGAAGCTCGAATTGTTTTCTTTTGCTGTGAAGCAGGCAGCTGGAAGAAGCAAGATTATCGCGGGTACCGGCAGCAACGATACGGTACATTCTGCAGAATTGACGAAAAAAGCAGAGGACTGCGGTGTCGACGGCATTTTACTTGTCGCTCCGTACTATAATAAGCCGAACCAGGAAGGACTCTACAGGCACTTCGAGGCCATTGCCGCGGCGACATCACTGCCTGTCATGCTGTACAATGTGCCTGGACGCACGGGCATTAGCCTGAGTACGGCTACGACCTTGCGCCTGGCTCAACTTCCGAACATCGTGGCAACCAAGGAATGCGCTTCGATCGACCAGGTCACCAGCATTGTGGCAGGAGCTCCGGACGGGTTTATCGTATATTCCGGTGACGACTCTGCTGCGCTGCCTGCGCTGTCGGTTGGTGCCTATGGGATCGTAAGTGTGGCCAGCCATATTGCCGGAGCCCAAATGAAGGATATGATTCATGCTTATGTGGAGGGCGATGTGAAGGAAGCCGCAAAGCTTCATCAATCACTGTTCCCGCTGTTTAAAGGTCTATTTGAATGCCCTGAGCCGCTTCCGAATCCCTCGGCGGTCAAATTCGCCTTGACGGAGCGCGGATATCAGGTCGGCGATGTTCGTCTGCCGCTTGTTTCTCCAAGCGAGAATGAGGCTGCTTTTATCCGCCGTATACTCTCTTCCCTGTAACATAATTGCTGATACAGAACAGCCACTGCCTTCATTGAAGGCAGTGGCTTCTTCGTTTTAAACCCCTCTGTTTCGGGGCATCCTAAGGCTCACGAAGGTGGTTGACTTGTGTTTTCACTTTTTCATCATGTATAATGAATTCAAGTGACTGGGTGCGGTATTTTTTTGAAATTTAATATAACAATGGTACGACGTCCAAAACTATAGGAGGGTTAGATACATTTGTCTAAGAAAATAAGCAGCGATAAACTATCGATTTTTGCCTTGGGCGGCGTCGGTGAGATCGGGAAAAACATGTATGTCATCCAGTATGCCAATGACATCGTTGTCGTGGATGCGGGATTGAAGTTCCCAGAAGAAGATATGCTTGGGATTGATATTGTTATTCCTGATATTAGCTATTTAACGGAAAATCGCGACAAAGTGAGAGGGATTTTGCTGACTCACGGTCACGAGGACCATATCGGCGGCCTCCCTTACGTATTGAAACACTTGAATGTTCCAGTATATGGAACGAAATTGACGCTCGGATTGGTTGAGAACAAGCTCAGAGAAGCGAATTTGCTTGGTGAGACGAAACGGATTCTGATCAACGCAGATTCTGAAGTTCAACTCGGAAACACGTTGAAAGCAACCTTCTTCAAGACGAATCACAGCATTCCGGATTCCGTGGGAATCTCCATTGAAACACCTGAAGGCAATGTCGTGCATACGGGGGACTTTAAGTTTGACCATACTCCGGTAAATGACCAATATGCAGATCTGCAGCGTATGGCTGAGATCGGAAGCAAGGGAGTTTTGGCTCTGCTGTCGGACAGTACGAACGCAGAAAGACCAGGCTTCACGCCTTCTGAGAAAAATGTGGGCATCGTTCTGGAAGATATCTTCCGTAAAGCGGAGCAGCGCGTGGTTGTTGCAACGTTTGCATCCAATGTGCATCGTATTCAGCAGGTGGTCAACGCAGCTGAATCCACAGGCCGTAAAATAACCGTAATCGGCAGAAGTATGGTGAATGTGGTATCCATTGCAGCAGAGCTTGGATATCTGCACATTCCCGAGGGTATGCTGATTGAACCTGAAGAGGTTAACAAAATGGCAGCGGACCGTGTAGTTGTTCTGTGTACAGGCAGTCAGGGTGAACCGATGTCAGCGCTGACACGTATGGCCCGGTCTACTCACCGTAAGGTGGACATCCTGCCGGGAGATACGGTCATCATCGCAGCAACTCCGGTACCAGGGAATGAAAAATATGTAGGACGTACGATTGACGAGTTGTTCCGTCTTGGAGCAGACGTTATCTATAGCGGATCCAATTCCGGTGTCCACGTTTCGGGACACGGCAGTCAGGAAGAGCTCAAGCTTATGCTGAATCTGATGAAACCGCAATTTTTCATCCCTGTCCATGGCGAGTATCGGATGCAGCGCCGTCATGCTCTGCTTGCAGAGTCCGTTGGTGTCGATCCGGACAACATTTTTATTACCGATATCGGTGAAATTGTTGAAATTCAAGGTGGCTCGGCCCGCAAGGCCGGCAAAGTGACAGCAGGCAACGTTCTGATTGATGGACTTGGTGTCGGTGACGTGGGTAACATCGTACTGCGTGATCGCAAGCTGCTGTCTCAGGACGGTATCTTGGTCGTCGTTGTTACCTTGAGCAAGCAAAACGGTTCCATCGTATCCGGTCCTGATATTATTTCGCGTGGATTCGTATACGTTCGGGAGTCCGAAGGGCTTCTGGATGAAGCCAACCGTATCGTTTCCAGCACCCTTCAGAAGCTGATGAGTGAAAACGTGAATGAATGGGCGTCACTTAAGACCAGCGTAAAAGACGCTTTGGGACGCTTCTTGTATGAGCAAACACGTCGCAGACCGATGATCTTGCCGATCATTATGGAAGTCTGATACAAGACAATAAAATAAATCAGGCACACAGTCGCCCCTCTTTCGCAGGTAATAATTGGACGGTTCCCGCGAAAGAGGGGCTTTTTATATTCTTTTCCTTGAAACTGCTTTCGGACTTGCAATTCGATAGG
The DNA here is from genome assembly GCF_000193415.1 of Paenibacillus vortex V453. Lineage (NCBI taxonomy): Bacteria > Bacillati > Bacillota > Bacilli > Caryophanales > Paenibacillaceae > Paenibacillus > Paenibacillus vortex. Next base: position 470,406 of record NZ_ADHJ01000037.1, on the reverse strand, counting down.
AGTTTATTCGACTTGGCCTGTATGAGTAATGAGGATGTCCTTTTGTCACTGCAAGCATAAAAGAGTCCCGTCATTTGCCATACTAAACGTTAGCTGTGTGATTGCTGCTGCAGCTAGACATTAAGATAAAGGCAGGGATGCACGATGGACAAGGATCAATGGACCACGGGCAAGAGAAGAACAGGTTTAACGGGTGAGACAGAAGCTCCTCCGACCATTCCCACGGAGGATGGCAAGAAGGCGGCTGTTACGGAAGCCATACAGCAGCTGGGGCAGACAGGACTTCCGAATGGTGGGGAATCCAACGTATTTTGCATGACCATTATTGGTCAAATCGAGGGCCATCTCGTGCTTCCCCCACAGAACAAGACAACGAAATACGAGCATATGATTCCACAGCTTGTCGCCGCTGAGCAAAATCCCCGGATCGAAGGACTCTTGATCATTCTAAATACAGTAGGAGGAGATGTTGAAGCAGGTCTTGCCATTGCAGAGATGATTGCTTCGCTAAGCAAGCCGACGGTGACGGTGGTTATAGGGGGAGGGCACAGTATCGGCGTACCGATTGCCGTAGCAGCGGACCATTCCATTATTGCGGAGAGTGCAACCATGACCATTCACCCGATTCGCATGAGTGGGCTGGTCATTGGTGTCCCGCAAACTTTTGAATACATGGAAAAGATGCAGGAACGCGTTGTGCGCTTCGTGACGAGCCATTCCGGCATCACGGAGGAGCGGTTTAAGAATCTCATGTTTGCAACAGGTGAGCTGAACCGGGATATCGGAACCGCAGTGTCGGGAGTTGATGCGGTCAAATACGGGTTAATGGACGAAGTAGGCGGGATCGGACAGGCATTGAGTCGTTTAAACAGCATGATCGCAGAGCGTAAACCGATCAGTCCCGGGGGGATTACGCAATGATATGGTACAGTGTAATGCCGTTCGACCCGATCGGAATGTTCCAAGAGGATCAGACTGCTGTCACATCCAGGGAGATCCGTGTTGAGGGAATACTGATGGAAGTTGAACCTCTGGCGGAGGATCAAGCGAAGATTGTCCGTTTACTGGAATGCGGACTTCAGGATTATCTGAACCCTCGCTACACTCCGGGGTCTATCATTCGCTATATTCCGACGGTAAAAAATGAGGCAAAAGGCTAAAAACAGAACATAGGTACGCCACCGAATATTATGCTATAATATGGATTCGGGGGTGACACTTTTGGCAAAACGGAAAAGGAAGAAGAAGGCAGCCTTTGCAGCAGTATTGAAATATGAAATATATGGAATTGTATTGATGACACTCTCGGTCATCGCTTTATCCGGAGAAGCACCGGTCGGGCGCTCCCTATCCAAGATGTCGGGATATTTGCTGGGCAAGTACTACTTTATCATCCCCTTGATCGGCATTTATTACGGGTTAATGGTAATGATTCACCGGAAATGGCCCAAGCGGTGGAACAGCAGACGTACCGGTAGTCCTTCTTCTGATATTGTCGCTCACTTTAATGAGCAGCATCGCAGGCTTGGAGTCCAAGTTGGCCCCAATCGGACAATTGAATGCATCGAATGCGATGAGCCAGATACATAGTGATTTGCAAGGCGAACTGCTTGATGGCGGGGTCGATGATGGACATCATCCCGTGATGGGCAGAGATATCAGCGGGGGCTACGTTGGAGCCCTGCAGTTTGCTTTTTTGTTGATGCTGTTTGGCAGCATAGGGGCAAGACTTATTATGATTGTCATGTTATTTATCAGCTTCATGCTGATAACGAATTTGTCCTATGTTGATCTGATGCGCATGTTCCGTGTGAGGGTAGTGAAAGCTGGAGAACGGATTCAGAAGAAAGTGAACAGCCAGCAGACGAAATCGAGAGCAGCAGCGAAATCAAATGCCAAGGAACAACGGATGCAGCTTCCGGAAGATCTGGATGATGATGATCTGGATGATATGGAGAGCATGAGGCTGCCGCGCCGCAAAGCGCCGCAGTTCTTCCAGCTGTTTAGTTCCAAAGGCAACAAGCGGAATGAAGTACCGGAAGAGGCAGTGGAAGCTGTTGATGACAGTGCGCCGGTATTTACAGTGGGGAATGGGCACGGTACTAACGAGAAAGGCGAGGTTGTCCTGTTTAACAGTTCGGATCAGCCTGAAGGAGTTATGGATGCTGCGACTCCTCCTGTCGATTCGGTTCCGTCATCTCCGATTATTCGTGATTTCTTCGAGCAGGTGAAACAAGAAGAACGATTGGATGACGAGTACGATGATCAGGAAGCCGTGATGCCTCCTCTGGCTCAGGATGAGCCGGGAGGGAAAGCGGCCGGTACCAACTCGATTGATGGCAATGAGCTGCCGGGCGGCGGTGATCTGGATGCAACAGCTGTTGCGGGCGATGGCGTCCAAGCTGGTACGGCACCGTCAGCACCTCCTGCACCACCACCCAAGCCGTACAAGCTGCCGCCATTCCGCCTGCTATCCAAACCGAACAATGGCGGTAAGGGTGGCGACCAGAATGATTATATGCAAACGGCTCGCAAGCTGGAGGCAACCTTGGAAAGCTTCGGCGTACGGGCTAAGGTATTGGAGGTTGTAAGAGGACCCTCTGTCACCCGTTACGAAATTCAGCCTGACATCGGGGTCAAGGTAAGCCGCATCGTAAATCTGACCGATGATATTGCATTGGCGCTTGCAGCCAAGGATATCCGCATGGAGGCACCGATCCCAGGCAAATCGGCCATCGGCATTGAGGTGCCGAACAATGAAGTCTCTCTCGTTACGATGAGGGAGGTCATGGAGACACCGACCTTCCAAGAAGCGGAATCGAAGCTGTCGATCGCGTTCGGTCGCGATATATCCGGTCAGACGATTGTTGGGAATCTGGCGCGAATGCCCCATCTTCTGGTAGCAGGTGCAACCGGCTCAGGGAAGTCGGTATGTATCAACGGCATTATTACCAGCATTCTGTATAAAGCGAAGCCGGATGAGGTTAAATTCCTGATGGTCGATCCGAAAATGGTTGAGCTTAACGTTTACAACGGGATTCCGCATTTGATGGCACCGGTCGTAACCGATCCGAAGCGGGCTTCGCTGGCGCTTAAGAAAATCGTTGTTGAGATGGAGAAGCGTTACGAGTTATTCTCAAAGTCCGGAACACGGAATATTGAGGGTTACAATAATCTGATGAAGGATAATTTGCCCGCGGTACTGCCCTACATCGTCGTGATTGTGGACGAGTTGGCCGATCTGATGATGGTTGCCGCAAACGACGTAGAAGACGCGATTACCCGTCTTGCCCAGATGGCACGTGCTGCCGGAATTCATCTGATTATCGCCACCCAGCGTCCATCGGTGGACGTGATTACCGGGGTCATTAAAGCGAATATTCCGTCCCGTATTGCCTTTGGAGTATCTTCTCAAGTCGATTCCCGGACCATTCTGGATATGGCGGGGGCTGAGAAGCTGCTTGGCCGCGGGGATATGCTGTTTATGCCGATGGGCTCTTCCAAGCCAATTCGGGTGCAGGGTGCTTTTATGACTGATCAGGAAGTAGAGAACATTGTGGATTTTGTCCGTGATCAAGCACAGGCAGAGTATGACGAATCGTTGGTTCCTGAAATTGATGAATCTTCGAATTCCGATGATGAAGAATTGGATGAGCTGTATGAGCAGGCGGTGACGATTGTGCTGGAAGCGAAACAGGCATCGGTATCGCTGCTTCAACGGAGAATGCGAGTGGGCTACACCCGTGCAGCCCGTCTCATTGACTCGATGGAAGCTCGAGGCGTGATCGGTCCTTATGAGGGCAGCAAGCCACGGGAAGTACTCATGTCGATGGAGCAGTACCAACAGCAGCAGAATCGTATCAGTTGAGCTGAATGAATTCATCACGCTAGAATAAAAGGAAACGAGTCGAACCAAGAGGTGCTTGGTCTGGCTCGTTTCCTTTTTGGATTTTTCAAGAGATGCTGTTGAATTTACGGTATTTGCTTGCGGTCATTTTCATAATTTTCTTAAAGGTCCGATCAAAATGGGTTAAACTCTCAAATCCAATCGCTTCAGCGATATCCACGATCTTCAGATCCGTATCCGTCAGAAGTCGCTGCGCTTCGCGAATGCGGGTGAGATTCAGGTAGTTGATGATGGTAAAACCCGTGATTTCTTTGAATATCCGGGACAGATAGAACGGACTGATGAAGAAGGTCTCGGATAATTGCTGCAGCGTTATTTTTTCAGCATGATGGGCGTGGATATGTTTTACCACGTCGGTGATTTTCTGATGGAGCGGGTTCATGGAGGCGGGTGCAGGCAAGGAAGCTGATCGGATTAGCCGATGGGTCTTGATCAATAATTCCATGAGTAATACACGAAGCATGTACTCATAGGAATCCGAGCGTTCTGTAATTTCATCAGCCATTTTGTTCAAAATTTGCAGAACGGTGTCCTGCTCTGGAATGGTTAACCGCAGCAAAGGTGTATCCTGGCTGAACATGCCAAGCAATCCGGATGCCAGCAACGGATGGCCTTTTCCCAGAAAAGAATCGCTAAAATTAATGACGATACGTTCATGCTCCGGGTCTCCTTGCCCGGAGGTTTTATGTACGTCAAATTTGTTGATGAGAATTAAATCGCCGGCTCGAATGGAGTACAGCTTTTCTTTTATAAAATAATGGCGTTCGCCTGATACCAAATAGTAAATTTCGTAGGTTCCATGGTAATGGTTATTTCGTTCAAAGGGTTTGGTGCGATGAATGCGGTGGTAGTAAAATTCCCCTTCTTCTTCTCCGTAGGCGACGGTACGGGTATCACTGGACATCATCATTTGCCCCCGCTTCGTTCATATCATATAGGATGAAACAATCCTCGAATGGATCAGCTTATATTGTATCAACTTCTCCTTCAGAAAACAAAGCAAGATATGTTGAATTATCTGTTAATAGCGCAATAAAAGTGAAGAAATCCAACTGATGATGCCGTAACATAGTAGATGAATATACAGAAATGGACGGTGAGATCATGAGAGCTTTTATGGATGAACACTTTTTGCTTCATAACGAGACGGCTCGTGCTTTATATCACGACTATGCAAAAGACATGCCAATCATTGACTATCACTGTCATTTGAGTCCACAAATGATATACGACAATCATCGGTTTGAGAACTTGACTGAAGCCTGGATTAACGGAGATCACTATAAATGGCGGGCTATGCGTGCCGGTGGGGTGGAAGAGGCTTACATTACGGGAGCCCAGGGTGTTAAAGACTATGACCGCTTCTTGGCTTGGTCGCGCACGGTTCCGATGACAATTGGCAATCCGTTATACCATTGGTCTCACCTGGAGCTTCAAAGATTGTTCGGCATCCATGACATGATTAATGAAACGAATGCACCACGCATCTGGGAGGCGGCGAATAAGCGTTTGCTGGAGCCTGATTTTACAACCCGGGGATTGATAACGGGTAGCCAGGTTAAGGTCGTTTGTACCACCGATGATCCGGTCGATACGCTGGAATATCATATCAAGCTGGCAGAGGAAGAGAATACGGGATTTCAAATGCTGCCATCCTTCCGGCCGGATAAGGGACTGGAGATCAATCGAGAGACGTTTGTGCCTTGGGTTAGATTATTGGCCGAGCGAAGCGGGATGGAGATTGAAGATTATTCGGCATTCCTGGCTGCGCTTGAGCAGCGTGCAGAATTCTTCCATTCGGTTGGCGGACGGGTATCCGATCACGCGCTGGATTATGTGCCTTATCATGAGGTTACGGAATCCGATGCATCCGAAATATTCCTGTAAAGCGCTTAAGGGAGACGGTGTCTCTCGTGCAGAAGAAGAACAATTCAAGACGTATACGCTGCTGCATCTGGGACGCATCTATTCCAGACTGGGCTGGGTCATGCAATTTCACATTAATGCCCATCGCAATAACAATACCCGGATGTTCCGTGAGTTGGGTCCGGATACCGGATATGATTCGATTCATGACAGTCTTATTGCTGTACCTCTCGTGAAGCTGCTGGATCGGCTTGACCAGGAGCGGTCGCTTCCCCGAACGATTCTGTATTCGCTCAATCCGCGAGATAACGACATTCTTGCCGCTCTGATCGGCAGCTTTCAAGGTGACGGTATCCCTGGAAAAATCCAGTTTGGTTCGGCATGGTGGTTCAATGATACCAAAGACGGCATGATGGATCAGATGAGCAAACTCGCCAATATGGGCCTGTTAAGTCGATTTGTCGGCATGTTGACCGATTCCCGAAGCTTCCTGTCCTACACCCGTCATGAGTATTTCCGGCGGATTCTCTGTAATCTTCTTGGCGATTGGGTTACGCGGGGCGAAGCACCGCAGGATATTCCTTGGCTCGGAAGCATTGTTCAGGATATTTGCTATAACAACGCAGAGAGTTATTTCCGATTTGAGCAGCCGGAAGGGGGCTAGAGCGATGGAAACAAAAACAGGAGAAAACCGTTCTTGGAAACGGATTGGACGGGATTCCTTCAAACATCAAGAAAGGGTACATCAAGATATGGCAATGATGAACTATCCTGTGAAAGTGCTTCAGATCGGGGAAGGCAACTTTCTGCGCGGTTTTTTCGACTGGATGATATATGAGTGCAATCGCCAGGGCTTGTTCCAGGGGAGTATTGCCGTGAGTCAGCCAAGACCGGGAGGGCGGCACAAGCTGGAGCAGCTTCGTGAACAGGAAGGCATCTACGGATTGCTGACCCGAGGTTTGCAGAATGGCCGGAAGATCGAGAAGGAACAATGGATTCCTGTATTCTCGGAACTGATTGACCCCTATACCGAATGGGCGGATTTTCTGAAATTAGCGGAGCTGGATTCCCTGGATATCGTAGTCTCCAACACAACGGAAGCAGGTCTCGACTACCAGCAGAGTGACTGGAATCCGTTCGAACCTGTCATGTCCTATCCCGGTAAGTTGACTATGCTGTTATATCGCCGCTATGCGCATTTTGAGGGCTCGCCGGACAAGGGATTGATGTTGCTGCCTTGTGAGCTTCTGGAGCGCAACGGGGACATATTGAAGTCCATTGTCCTCCGACATGCGCAGGACTGGGGGCTGCCGTCGGCTTTTCGCAGCTGGGTCGTGGAGCATAATGTGTTCCTGAACTCGCTTGTGGATCGTATCGTAACCGGATATCCGGCCGAGGCACAGACGTATTTTGACAAATGGGGCTGCGAGGATCGATTGCTGAACACGGCAGAGCCCTATTACTTCTGGGCCATCGAGGGGGATCCGGCATTGGAGTCCAGGCTGCCCTTGCAGAAGGCGGGACTTCAGGTAAGCTGGGTCCCCGATCTGACCCCGTATCAGGTAAGAAAAGTACGGATTCTGAATGGTACGCATACCTTGATGGCTTCCATAGGTCTGCTGCAGGGCTTTCATGAAGTCAGGGAGATGGCAGAGAACAAGGAATGGGGAGAGCGAATCCACAGCGCCATGCTGCAGGAGATCGTCCCCCTGGTGCCTCTCCCGCTAGAGGAAGTCGGTGCGTATGCGGAAACGGTGTGGGAGCGATTCCGCAATCCTTATATTCAGCACAAGCTCCAGGATATTGCCATGAACAGTATTTCCAAGTTTAAGGTAAGACTTCTACCGAGTTTAATGGGATACGTTCGCACGTACAACCAACTGCCCGAAGTCATGACAGTGGGATTGGCTTCCTTAATCATGCTGTATGATGCTGAGAAAATAAACGGTCAGTGGTATGGAAAGCGACTTCACGGCGAGCAGGTTGTGTTAAGAGATGATCCTGCCAGCCTTGAGCTGTTCCACCAGGCATGGCGTAAGGTGGATGGCAAGGAATGGACGATACCTGACCTTGTAACCTCCATACTTGGTAACCCGGAATTATGGGAAGCTGACTTGAACGAGGTGCCAAATCTTCATGAATCAGTGAGCAGATATATAGAGGAAATGGAGTTGAAAGTGACATGAGCGATATCGTTATACTTCACACCAAGGATGATGTCGGTATCGCGCTTCGTCCTCTGACGGCTGGGGAACATGCTATCGGCCTGCTGAACGGGAAGGAACACGCAATTGAGTTGACTGAGGATGTGCCCAAAGGCCATAAGGTTGCTCTTCGCATGATTGAGCCGGGCAGCCATGTACACAAATTCGGGTATTCGATCGGGGTTGCCAAGAAAGTTATTTTGCCGGGGACATGGATTCATACCCACAACTTAAAGACGGGTCTTGCCGGTGAAGTCCAGTATGAATATAAACCCAACGCTAAATCTTCGGCGGAAGTTTCTTCCGCTGTGCTTGATTCACCAACATTTCAAGGTTATATCAGAGCAAATGGCGAGGTTGGGATTCGTAACGAAATCTGGATTATCAATACCGTCGGTTGCATTAACAAAACCTGCGAGTTGTTGGCGCGTCTGGCAGATCAGCAGTTTCAAGGAAGAGGCATTGATGGGGTGTACCACTTCCCGCACCCTTACGGCTGCTCGCAGCTGGGAGACGACTTGAACCACACTCAGCGCCTGCTCTCATCGCTGGCACAGCATGGCAATGCGGCAGGCGTGCTTGTTATAGGGCTTGGCTGCGAGAACAATCAGATCGATCAGATGCAGGCCATGATTGGGGATAAGAATAGGGATCGCATTAAATATATGCGGGCTCAGGATATGGAGGACGAATTGGAGGAAGGCCTTTCCCTCATATCGGAGCTTGTGGATTATGCCGAAGGCTTCAAGCGGACGGAAGTTCCGCTATCCAAGCTGAAAGTCGGACTGAAATGCGGGGGATCGGACGGTCTTTCGGGTATCACCGCCAATCCGCTCGCAGGACGCATCGCGGACACCATTACGGACCATGGCGGAACCGCGCTGCTTACGGAGGTGCCGGAAATGTTCGGGGCGGAAACAATCCTGATGGAACGGGCGGCCAACGAACAGGTATTTCACGAAATGACGAAACTTATTAACAATTTCAAGCAATATTTTGTATCGCATGGACAGGAAATCTATGAAAATCCTTCACCCGGGAATAAAGAAGGGGGCATCACGACCCTGGAAGAGAAATCTCTCGGTTGTACGCAAAAAGGCGGAACGGCTATAGTATCCGATGTGCTTCACTATGGTGTCAGGTCAAGCAAGCCGGGTTTGAACCTGATTGAAGCACCCGGCAATGACCTCGTTTCGGTTACGGCGCTTGCAGCGGCCGGTGCTCATCTTGTGCTGTTTACGACGGGCAGGGGCACACCGTTTGGCGGTCCTGTCCCAACGGTAAAAATCGCCACCAATTCCGAGCTAGCTGCCCGTAAAAAGCATTGGATCGATTTTAACGCAGGAGCTTTGCTGGAAGGGAAAAGCATGGATGAGCTTCATGGCGAATTAATGAACGAGTTGATTCAATTGGCATCGGGCGCTGAACAGACGCGAAACGAACGCAACGGCTTTCGGGAGATTTCAATTTTTAAGGATGGCGTTATTTTGTAACCCTAGCGTTTGATTATGTATAGCAAAAAAAGGAGGAGCACGTATGTCAAATCCCGTACAGCATCAGGCTCAGTCCAGCTTGTCTCCGCTGGAACTCGGCATCAGGGCTTGCCAATCCATCATGGAAACGTATTCGCCGGAGATGCTTCCGCCTGCAGGGCGGTGGCATTATCATCAAGGTGTGTTTCTGGTTGGAATGTCGCAATTATGGAAGCTTAGCCGCGAGCAGAAGTATCTGAAATATATCAAAGGATATGTGGATCATCTGGTTGATGTGAGCGGCAATCTGCTGCTGGAGCGGGGGGAGCTCGATTCCGTTCAAGCGGGATTGCTTCTGATGGAGCTTGACTCGGTATTCCCAGAGACTCGCTATAGGGCAGCAGCCGATAAGCTGCTGCGTCTGCTGTCTACACTGAATCGGACCACGGAGGGCGGATATTGGCATAAGGATCGTTATGCCTATCAGATGTGGTTGGACGGGTTGTATATGGGCGGGGTATTCACCATGAAATACGCGGAGCAGTATAAAGTGCCGCCATTATTTGACGATGTGCTGTTTCAGGAGCGGTTGATGCGTTCCCATACAAAGGATGAGACAACGGGATTATACTATCATGCTTGGGATGAGAGCCGAACGATGCCATGGGCAGATCCGGTTAGCGGACAGTCACCGGAAATTTGGGGACGCGCTCTGGGATGGTATGCGCTATCCCTTGTGGAGTTCCTCGATTTATTGCCTGAGGACCACTCAGGGCGTGAGGACCTGGCACCAGTACTTCGCGATTTGTGTGCAGCGCTTGTGCGCTATCAGGATCCGGTAACGGGATTATGGCATCAAGTGCTGGATAAAGGGAATGAGCCGGATAATTGGCTGGAAACTTCCTGCTCCAGTTTGTTCATTTATACATTAGCCAAGGGAGTACGTCTCGGTTATCTCGACCCCTCCATGCTGTCGCATGCACGCCAAGGTTATAACGGCCTCGTTCATTCCGTATATTACAATGAGCTGGGGCATCTGGTTATGCCCAGGATCTGCATAGGCACCGGGGTTGGAGATTACCGGCATTATGTGGAGAGGCAGCAATGCGAGAATGATCTTCACGGCGTGGGTGCGCTTGTCATGGCGTGTGTAGAACTTAGCAGAAGCCAGGGGTAGTTATCGCTGAATCATATTCTAGCGCCAAGAGCCGTTCCGACTTAGGAATGGCTCTATTTGTGTTGAAATGAGACGCTGCCTTCGGTTGGCATTGGGGAATAGGTGCATAGGAAACTGGCAGGCTTGTCATAATAACGTTAGCGAGGCTTGTTAAACCACAAGAGAAAGGTAGAGCACAGCATGAAAAACTCAAGAATCTGGATTCTGATAAGCATTGCGATTCTGTTATCTGCGGCAGTCTTCGCACAGGGAAGGCTAAAAGCTGATGACAACACGAATCTTCAGGAAGCTTTACCAACCTTCAGTCAGCAGACCATTAAATTCGGCTCGACTGGCGAAGATGTGTATGAGCTGCAAGGGCGTCTTAAGTACCTGGGCTTTTATCACGGGAAGATTGACAGTGTATTTGGTTCCAAGACTCAAGGGGCCGTCAAATGGTTCCAATCGGAGTTCGGTATGAAGGTGGATGGCGTTGTCGGTCCGAAGGTCAAGCTTAAACTGTACAATGCAACCAAGGATTTCCGTCCAACCGCTCCCAAGCTTCACGAAGGCGGAGCAGCTGCTGGTGCAGGCGGCAACGGCGGTTCAGCGAACAACGGGGGCACCAATAACAACCTAGCCTCTTCGAATACAATGGGGCTTTCCGAGAATGATTTGAGAATTATGGCGAATGCCGTATATGGCGAAGCTCGCGGAGAGCCGTTTGAAGGTCAGGTTGCGGTAGCGGCTGTCATTATCAACCGGGTGAAATCGCCAAGTTTTCCAAACTCCCCTCATGGGGTTATATTTGAACCGAGAGCATTTACCGCGGTGGCTGACGGTCAAATATGGCTTGAGCCGAACGAGCAAGCTCGAAAAGCTGTAGAGCAGGCACTGAACGGCTGGGATCCGACAGGGGGCTGTCTCTACTACTTCAACCCGAAAACAGCTACCTCGGAATGGATCTGGACGCGTCCTCAAGTCAAAACCATTGGCCAGCATATCTTCTGTATGTAAGCCGTTAATTAGAGCAACCGGGGCCTGTCTTCGGTTGCTTCTTCACTTTGCGATGGGTTAGAATGAAAGTTAATTATGAAGTAAATTATGGCAACGACAATCCATGATGTAAGGGGATATGGACCTTGACGAAAACGGAATTTGAACACGGAACAGCCGGAGGGATACGGATTCACGTTCTCCCGACGAACCGATTCAAGACATTTGCGATATCGCTTTACGCCGGAAGTCCGTTAGCAGAAGATACGGTGACATCCACGGCGCTCACTCCTTTTGTACTGCGAAGAGGAACGGTTTCCTACCCGGAAACAAGGGCTTTCCGCGAGCAGCTGGAGCAGCTGTACGGCGCCGGATTTGGTTTTGATGTATATAAGCGGGGCGATTATCAAATCGTGCACTTCCGTATGGATACGATTAATGATTCTTTTGTAAAAAGTCCCGAGAGTCTGCTGCGCTCCTCATTTGCCTTCCTGGGAGAAGCCTTTACCGAGCCCGTGCTGGAGAACGGCGTATTTCGCAAATCCTATGTACAAACCGAGCGTGACACGGTTCGCAAAAAGCTGGAATCTATCGTTAATGATAAAATTCGTTATGCTGCGGAGCGCTGTATTGAGGTGATGTGCAAGAATGAGCCGTATCGGCTGCATCCGCTGGGCGAACGGAAGGATCTGGACGGAATAACCCCGGAAGGACTGTATGAGTCCTATCAGAATTGGCTCAATGAATCCGTTCTGGATCTGTATGTGGTCGGAGATACGAGTCTTGATGAGGTCAAAAAGCTCGTAGAAGAGCATTTTAAACTCAACCGCACGGGAAGCAAGGACTATGTTCCTTCTTCCACGCGGACCGCCGCGAGCGGGACGCAGACGGTTGTAGAGAAGCTTGAGATAAATCAGGGCAAACTCAATATGGGGCTTAGAAGCACCATTACTTACGGAGATGACGAGTACGCAGCCGCGCTGTTGTATAACGGAATCTTGGGCGGATACCCGCATTCGAAGCTGTTTGTCAACGTGAGGGAGAAGGAGAGCCTGGCCTATTATGCCTCTTCCCGCTATGACGGTCATAAAGGGATTGCTACCATTCAGTCCGGGATCGAGGTTCAGAATTTCGAGAAGGCTGTAGAGATTATTCGCCAGCAGCTCGATGACATGGCCAAGGGTGCCATCACCGATATCGAGATGTCGCAGACCAAGGCGATGATTCGGAATGTCATTAAAGAAATGCAGGATTCGGCCTTTGAGATGATTGCCTATGATTTCAACCGCACGCTGTCGGGCCGTGAACGTACGCCGGATGAGCTGCTGAATCAGGTGGAGGGCATTTCAGTGGAAGATGTGAAGCAGGCAGCTTCGGCATTTTCCCTGGATACGATCTATTTCCTGAAAGGCCAAAAGGAGGAGTAGCCGGTGGAGAGCATTCATTATGACAACCTGCAGGAGACGCTGTATTACGAAGTGATGGATAATGGTCTGCATGTGTATGTGCTGCCTAAACCCGGCTTTCAGAAGACCTATGCGACTTTTGCAACCAAATACGGTTCCGTGGATAACCATTTCAAGGTCGAAGGCGAGTCTGAGACGCAGGTGCCGGACGGCATAGCGCATTTCCTTGAGCACAAAATGTTCGAGGAGCCGGAGGGTGATATTTTTGCCAAGTTTGCGTCCAACGGCGCTTCCGCGAACGCTTTCACAAGTTTTGACCAGACGGTATATCTCTTCTCTGCAACGGAGAACATCCATGAAAATTTGGAGACCTTGATCGATTTCGTTCAGAATCCTTATTTTACGGATCAGAACGTGGAGAAGGAAAAAGGCATCATCGGGCAGGAAATCAACATGTACCAGGACAATCCCGATTGGCGTGTGTATTTCGGCTTAATTGAAGCGATGTACAAGGTGCATCCGGTGCACATTGATATCGCCGGTACGGTGGAATCCATCGGAACGATTACGAAGGAAGACCTGTATACGTGCTACAATGCTTTCTATCACCCGAGCAACATGCTGTTGTTTGTGGTTGGGGGCGTGGATCCTGAGGAAACGATGAACCTTGTCCGATCGAATCAGGCGGGAAAATCGTATGACAAGCAAGGCTCCATTGAGCGTATTTTTGATCCGGAGCCGCAGGGTGTCGAAGAGAAGCGCAGAGAGAGCCGCCTGGCCGTATCACTGCCGAAATGCCTGTTTGGCTTTAAGGAGAAGCAGGTCGGATTACCAGCTGAAGAGCAGCTGCACCGCGATTTGACCACGAAGCTGATGATGGATCTCTTGTTTGGCTCCAGCACCGAGTTGTATCAGAAGCTGTATGATGAGGATTTGATTTCGGACAGTTTTGGCCATGAATACAACAGTGCGCCGCAATATGCATTCTCTGCAGTTGGCGGTGATACCAAGGATCCGGATCAGCTGCTCGCGCGCATTCGCACAGAGGTGGATAAACTGAAAGCAAGCGGATTCCAGAAATCGGATTTTGAACGGGCCCGCAAAAAGAAAATGGGCGGTTATTTACGGATGCTCAATTCTCCGGAGAACATCGCCCATGAATTTACACGCTATCAGTTCCGTGGAGCGGATCTCTTCAAGGTTCTGCCGGTTTATGAGTCCATTACGGTAGACGATGTTAACCGTCGGCTGCAAGAGCATGTCGACTGGGATCAACTGGCTGTATCCATTGTCGTGAGTCCGTAATGAAGCAAGACATGGGAAGAGAATTGAAGCCGATCGGGGAAATGACGGTACTGATTACGGGGGCGAGCAGAGGCATTGGGGCAGCCGTTGCGGAGCGCTTTGCCTCGGTTCGCATGAACGTGGTTATTCACTACATGAATTCGCATGAGGCGGCGAATGAAGTGGCCCGCCGCTGTATGTCTTACGGAGCGAAGGTGTTGACCGTATCGGCCGATCTTCGGGACAAAGAGCAAATACTCCGGATGAAGGAGAAACTTCAGAGTCATAACATGGAGCCGGATATCCTGGTCAATAATGCTGGTGTATCCCATTACGGGCTGCTGTCTGACGCCACGGAAGAACAGTGGGACACCTTGATGTCGATTAACCTGAAGGGGATGTTTCTGTGCTCTCAGGCGTTCATGGGACGCATGATTTCCCAGCGGTTCGGCAGGATCATTAATGTATCCTCGATCTGGGGGCTGTCGGGTGCATCTTGCGAGGTGTTGTATTCCACAAGCAAAGGCGGCGTAAATGCCTTCACGAAGGCGCTGGCGAAGGAGCTTGCTCCTTCCGGCGTTACGGTGAATGCCGTTGCGCCCGGTGCGGTGGATACATCGATGCTGGGACATCTGGATTCGGATGAAATCCGCATGCTGGAAGAGGAGATTCCAATCGGCAGGCTGGCACAGCCTGATGAGATTTCCTCGCTGGTATATTTTTTGGCGCTGCCTGAGTCGGGATACATCACCGGCCAAGTGATCAGTCCGAACGGCGGCTGGGTGACTTGATATTCGTTCGTGGTGCAATTCACCACTCATAAGGTTCTGGTTACGGGGACATATTACTATTGTTACTTTAAATCTGATTGCCACCATGCAAAAGGAGGATTTAATTCATGTCATCCGTAATCAAAAACTTTGATTCCTGGAAGAAATTTCTGGGAGAGCGCGTCGTTCAAGCCGAAAAAGCAGGTATGAGCGAAGACACGATTTCTCAGCTGGCTTTTGAGATCGGCGACTTCCTGGATGAGAAGGTAGACCCGCAAAACTCATCCAACCGGGCACTGAAAGAATTGTGGGACGTAGGTAACGAGGAAGAACGCCACGTTATCGCCCGTCTGATGGTGAGATTGGCCAAGAACAACGCATAACCCACATCCAAAAAGCCCCCCGATAACGGGGGCTTTTTGTCAAGAAAAAAGAATGTAATTTTCATGTTACCGTTAATACTTGCCTTTCATTTTTATTTTATATATCATTAACGTGATCCATTTTTAATTTGACCTGTTTTTGCGTGCATTTTTAGCTGGAATTTGTCGAATATTGATGGAAAAGAAGTGCAAAGAGGTGTCTTTGTGGAATCGAATCAATGGTACATGGAATACAAGATACATAAGAACCGGCCAGGTTTGCTCGGTGATATTGCATCTGTGCTCGGTATGCTTGAAGTGAACATCCTGACAATTAACGGCGTCGAAGGCCAAACCCGAGGTATGCTCCTTGAGACGGATGATGAAGAGAAAATCATTCTGATGGGCAAAATGCTGAACAAGATGAAAAATATTACGGTAACAGCCTTGAGACCCCCTAAACTGGTCGATATTTTGGCTGTCCGACATGGACGATATATTGACCGGGACTCGGATGATCGTAAAACTTTCCGTTTTACACGCGATGAGCTCGGTTTACTTGTTGACTTTTTGGGTGAATTGTTCAAAAGGGAAGGAAATCAGGTCATCGGTCTTCGCGGGATGCCCCGCGTCGGCAAAACGGAGTCCATTATTGCAGGCAGTGTCTGTGCGATGAAACGCTGGACGTTTGTTTCCTCTACGCTGCTTCGGCAAACGATTCGCAGTCAGCTGTCCGAGGATGAGATGAATTCAAACAATATTTTTATCATTGACGGGATTGTCAGCACTATCCGTTCGAACGAGCGCCATTATCAGCTCTTACAGGATATTATGGGGATGGATAGCACGAAGGTGATTGAGCATCCGGACATTTTTGTTCGTGAATCCGAATATTCCTATGAGGATTTCGATATTATAATCGAATTGCGAAACAATCCGGATGAGGAAATCGTTTATGATACGTTCACGGGTTCTTATAGTGACGATTTATAATATTTTTTTGACCACGAAATTCTAAAGTAGGAGGTGATGGCATGTCCGAACTGGGACAGCAATTAAGGGAGGCGCGTCTACAAAAAGGAATGAGCCTTGATGACGTGCAGGAAATGACAAAAATACGCAAGCGATACTTGGAAGCCATCGAGGCAGGGGATTACAAAGTACTTCCCGGCAGTTTTTACGTGCGGGCATTCATCAAAACCTATGCAGAAGCGGTGGGGATTGACCCGGACGAACTGCTTGAAGGACATAAACAGGACGTTCCCAAATCAGAACCGGAAGCGACAATGGAGCCGGTTATTCAAAAGCGTGCCAGCAGACCTTCAGCCGAACGGAACATGAAATGGCTGCCGACGCTGCTGATGTGGACGTTTCCGATTCTGATCGTCGTTGTCATTTATTTGGTAGCGATCAATTCGAATGAGCCCAAAGATGAAAACCCGCCGGTAAGCAACAACGACCAATCTCAGACCGATCCAGGACAGAATTCGCAAAACCCGGATACCACGACGCCAGGTGATGGAGCACAAGGCGGAGAGAACAACCCGGGTGATACGCCTGGCGAGGGTACGGACGGTGAAGGAACGGAAACGGACGGCACTGAGGGTACGGATGGTACGGATACAGATGTACCGGGGAATACAACGCCTGGGGAAACGACGGTGACGCAGGACCGGACGGAAGGCAAGAACACCGTATTCAAAGTAACAGGTTCTGCGGTTAAGGTGGACATTACGGCCACCAGTGACGGAAAGAGCTGGGTAGAGGTATACCGCGGCAACAACGCCTCCGGCGAGAAATTGGCTTTCCAAATGCTTGAGAACGGAGCTGCGCTCAGCTTCGAACTGGACAGCCAGGGATTGTACGTGAAATCGGGCAATTCCGCTGCAACCACCATCACGGTTGGCGGTCAGCCTGTAACGGATGGAAAAACGACTTCCCGCATCGTGCTGGAGTCCGCGGATGGTTCCGCTGACACCACAGGCGGGGAATAATTCCCTTTACTCCAGGAGATCATAACAGCATGCAGCTGCATGCTGTTATTTCACTTCCTGAAAGAGGTGAGGCCATCTTGACGGTCAACTGGATTGTATTCGGATTAGGCGTTATTGTCAGCCTCTTGGGTTACTATCTAATTCCGAGTGACTGGGGATATGGCATATTAGGCTTTGGATTGGCTCATATATTACTCGGCATCCTGAGTATGTTCCGCCGTCCGGTGCGTGATGAGCAAGCTAGCAATTGACGGAGCAGGCTTCGTTGTCACCAGATGGTTGGTGATGAACGAAGTCTTTTTCGTTCCTGTATACATAAGACATGCATTGTACATGATTAGACTTGGCTCGGAGTTTTACCTATAATAGAAGCAATATGATTGATGAAAGGAAGGATTCACCATGGCTTCAGAAAATTCATTTGATATCGTATCCAAGATGGATATGCAGGAACTTACAAACGCGGTTAATCAGACGGAGCGGGAGATTGAGAACCGGTTTGACTTCAAGGGCAGCAAGAGCAGCTTGAAGATTGACAAGGAAGCACTGGTCATTGCATCTGACGATGAGTATAAACTCAACGCAGTAATTGATATTTTGCAAACCAAGATGGTTAAACGCGGATTGTCGCTTAAAAATGTGGAGTACGGGAAGATTGAGCCGGCCTCTATGGGTACCGTTAGACAGCGCTTGACCTTGAAACAGGGAATAGATCAGGAAAACTCTAAAAAAATCAACATTTTGATCCGTGATTCCAAACTGAAAGTAAAGAGTCAGATTCAAGGGGATCAAATTCGGGTAACCGGAAAAAACAAGGACGATCTTCAGCAGATCATGCAGCTGCTTCGTAAAGCAGATCTTACGCTGGACCTCCAATTTACCAATTTTAAATAAGCGCGCGCCTTATAGGGTAAAGGCTTGAATGCGAATTGAATGGCAGGTTTGTTTCTTTTGACAGGGTGTCAACTGAAATATTATACTAAAACACGATATATAAGGATTAACGTATACATAGATTACTGGGGGATGAATATGACAGACAGCGATTCACGCTTCAAACCCTTTAGGCTCTTGGGAAGAGCGACCCTGTTGAATTGCGGCAGTTTAACTGCTGCGGGGTCTGCCAAGTTAGCTAGACAACCCGTTGCAAGGGAGGTTGCCCCATGAATTTACCCAATCGTATTACGTTGGCCCGGATTTGCTTGATTCCTGTCATGATGATTTTTCTGCTGGTGGATTTTGATTTTTACCCGGCCCCCATTGTGTGGAATGATTTTGTCCTGCCATATAACCAATTGATTGCGGCATTGATCTTTATACTTGCTGCGAGCACGGATGGGATTGACGGCTATTTGGCCCGAAAAAATAATATGGTGACTAACCTGGGAAAACTTCTTGATCCGCTGGCTGACAAACTGCTGGTGGCCGCCGTACTCATATCGCTCGTAGAGATGGGAAAATGCGAATCGTGGATTGCTGTTGTCATCATCAGCAGGGAATTCGCGGTTACCGGCTTGCGGCAGATTGCGCTTCTGGAGGGTTCCGTTGTTGCAGCAGGCCAATCGGGAAAAATCAAAACGGTGATTCAGATTGTGGCAATTGTTGCGCTTCTTATCAACAATTTCCCGTTTGTGTTTATGGGGATTCCGTTTGATGTCATTGCCATCTGGGCAGCTGCGATTATTACGCTATATTCGGGAATCGAATATTTTGTCCAGAACAGGCACCTTCTCAAAGGTACCGGGGCATAATAGCAATAGGAGCAATCCTATTGCTTTTTTCTTCCGTGAGCGTAAGAACATAATGAAGTTGAATAGAATGTGCAGATACAGTAGAGACAGCAGATACAGGAGGATCGACTAATCATGAAAGCAGAAATCATTGCAGTTGGTACAGAACTTCTGCTGGGACAGATCGTCAATACCAATGCCCAGTACTTGTCCAGAGAGCTTGCTTCAATGGGAATCGATGTGTACTATCAAACGGTTGTCGGGGATAACATGGAGAGGCTCAAGGAGGCCCTCAGGCTGTCCAGCGGCAGAGCTGATATCGTGCTTCTGTCCGGCGGCCTCGGACCTACACAGGATGATCTGACGAAGGATGCCTTAGCTTCCTATATGAACCGGTCGTTGCATATTGACCGGATGGCCATGGACCGGGTCGAACGTTTCTTCCATGACCGGGGATCTGTGATGACGGAGAATAATCGGCGTCAGGCTCTGGCCATCGAGGGAGGTACACCGCTTCCTAACGAGACGGGGCTTGCCGTGGGAAATGCTATTTCTTTTGAAGGCACTCATTATATTGTTTTGCCCGGACCGCCAAAAGAACTGATCCCGATGTTTGAGCAGGAGGCCAAGCCCTGGCTTCTTCAGCACGTCCTGACCGGCGAGCTCCCCATCTACTCGAAGATGCTCAAGTTCGCAGGCATTGGGGAATCCGCACTTGATCAGCGGCTGGAGGACCTGATAACCGCACAGACGGATCCGACCATCGCCTTGTATGCCAAGGAAGGGGAGGTTACGGTCCGGATCTCCACGAAGGCAGCGAGTGAGTCTGAGGCTATGGTCCGGCTGAATGAGCTGGAGACCAGAATTCAGGAGAGAGGTCCTGAGTTTATGTATGCCAACGAGGACGTGCCGATTGAGAAGGTCATTGTAGACCTTATGGCAGATCGAAGCTGGACGCTGAGCGCGGCCGAGAGTTGTACCGGAGGGCTCGTGGCAGAGGCGCTGACATCCATTCCCGGCAGTGCTTCGATGTTTCTGGGCGGAATCATCTGTTATACCAATCAGATCAAAGAGAAGCTTGTACATATCCCGCATGCGCTGCTTGAAGGTGATGATGCGCCGGGCGCTGTCAGTGCGGAGGTTGCCGAGGCGCTTGCGGATCATGTCCGGATGGTGACCGACAGTGATTTTGGTTTGTCGGTAACAGGTGTAGCAGGTCCAGGTTACGCCGAACGCAAGCCCGTTGGCCTTGTGTACATTGGATTGTCCGAACGGGGAAAAGAAACGGAAGTGCATGAGCTGCACCTGCAGGGCAACCGTGAGACGATCCGGCTCCGTGCAACCAAGGCGCTGCTGTATCGGCTTTGGCAGCGTCTCGTTGCCTCCAAGCGGGCCTAGCTTCCCCCTAAGCCGAAGGAAGCCGCTTTTGATAAAAAGTAAATTATTTACACCTGTCTTGGTAGCTGTTCTTGAATTGAAGAATGGTTCCGAGTATAATGTGAAGTACGGAAGAACCGTGGCATATCGAATGATATTGCTGCGGTTCTTCTTCTTTTTTACATAGGGTTCAGAGCATGGGAGGGAAGGAGCGCCGAATAAAAAAAACGAATGTATGTTCGAAAAAAAGCTTGGCAAACGTGTCAAAACAAGGTATGATATGACTATCAACAGTGAAGGGTTGTGGAACAATTGTCAGATCGTCGTGCTGCGCTGGAGATGGCGCTTCGTCAGATAGAGAAACAGTTCGGTAAAGGTTCCATCATGAAACTGGGTGAGTCCACCCATATGCAGGTAGAGATTGTGCCAAGTGGATCGTTGGCGTTGGATATAGCTTTAGGAACCGGCGGTTTGCCTAAAGGCCGGATTATTGAAGTATATGGACCGGAATCCTCCGGTAAAACAACAGTAGCCCTCCATGCTATTGCTGAAGTTCAGAAGGCTGGCGGACAAGCTGCATTTATCGATGCCGAGCATGCCTTGGATCCATCGTATGCAAGCAAACTGGGTGTTAATATTGATGAATTGCTGCTCTCCCAACCGGATACGGGTGAACAGGGGCTTGAAATTGCGGAAGCATTGGTACGCAGTGGTGCCGTAGATATTATTGTTATTGACTCGGTTGCTGCGCTTGTGCCGAAAGCTGAAATTGAAGGCGATATGGGTGATTCCCACGTGGGTCTGCAAGCTCGTCTGATGTCTCAGGCTCTTCGTAAATTGTCGGGTGCCATCAATAAGTCGAAAACGATTACCATCTTTATCAACCAGCTTCGTGAGAAGGTTGGTGTTATGTTCGGTAACCCTGAGACTACTCCGGGCGGACGTGCTCTGAAGTTCTATTCCACGGTTCGTTTGGACGTGCGCCGGATTGAGAGCATCAAGATGGGTAACGATGTGGTGGGTAACCGCACACGGATTAAGGTTGTTAAGAACAAGGTAGCGCCGCCTTTCAAACAGGCTGAGCTAGATATTATGTACGGTGAGGGCATCTCTAGAGAGGGAAGCCTGATTGATATCGGAACGGAACTGGATATCGTAGACAAGAGTGGTGCGTGGTATTCTTATTCTGGCGACCGTCTGGGTCAAGGACGTGAGAATGCGAAGCAATTCTTGAAGGAGCATCCGGAAATCGCGAGTGTAATCGAGAATAAAATCCGTGAAGCAAGCAACCTGACCACGGCTGTTCCTGAGCCTTCCGCTGAGGATAAGGAACAAGATGAAATAGAAGAGCAGGAATTGTTTAAGGTAGAGTAGTAATTACGGTTTGAGCTTTTACAGTGTTGAGGACTGTCCGGTGTTTGTAACGCCTGACGGTCTTCTTTGCATTTAACTTAATCGAGGAATCGCTCGGATATTTTTGCCGGGATATTGATGCTGAAGTGAAAGGAGCGTTTATGAAAGAAGAGAATATGGGAGTGTCTGAAGAGGAGGAAACTTCAGGTATTGGACATTTTCCCGATAATGAGGATCTGATCGTAACTTCGGTCGAGATGCTGAGAAAGCCCAAACACCGCTATCAGATCGCATTTGGGCCTTATCAGATGACCGTTCATGAGGACGTTATGCTGAAATACCGTTTGTTGAAGGGCAATGTTTTTCGCAAGGAGGAACTGCAGGAAATTATTGTTGCAGATGAACGGCAGCGCGCTTACGTAGAGGCGCTGAATCATCTGTCCCGAAAACCCAGAACGGCTAAGGAAATTTCACAGCGTCTGCAGCAAAAAGGCTTTGAGCAGAATAGTGTAGAAACAACCTTGGAGCGCTTGGAGAAGGATAACCTCGTAGATGATGCGCTCTATGCCAAGATGTGGGCGGAACAGCGAATGACGAGCCATAAGAAGGGAAGATTGTGGGTTAAGCAGGAACTGAGGCAAAAGGGAATAGGCACTGAGCTTATATCAGAGGCGTTGGGCGAGATTAGCGCGGATGCGGAACTTGAGAGTGCGCTGACGGTCGGGAGGAAAAAATGGCAGCAAACCCATGGCGAGCTGCTGGATCGCAAACGTAAAACGGGCGCCTATTTAATGCGGCGTGGGTTTGGTGGAGAACAGGTACGGCAGGTACTTAAACTTCTGATTGAAGAGGATCAGCAACAAGGCGAGTGGGACGAAGAGCTGGATGACTTCGAATAAAAGGCAGCCATTATGCAGAACTTCGCAAAAGAATTTGGTTCCACTGGATGAAACTGACGTTTACCCATTGCTTTCCCTTGACAATATCTTTTTATAAATACTAAAATAAATATGAATCTTTTATCATAAATTAGAAACCTTTTTCCTTCCAAAAAAGTGACTACTTTGTGAAAGATTCTTATAACGCCAATTCATAGTGAAATGTATTCCGCTGTTCATGGTGGAATTTGCGAACGTTAATGGGACGTGCGCAGTATGGACGGCAGGTTCTGCCGGAAAATTTTATGTATGAATGAGTAAACTGACAATTGAACATTTCCCAAGGAATGCCTTGGAGGAAACAACGAGGAGGTGAAACAGATGCTGGATACATGGATCTGGATCATAATCGTTCTCGCTGTAGCCGCTATATTCTTTGGGTTCGGTTATTTTATTCGCAAATCCCTTGCAGAAGCTAAAATTTCCAGTGCCGAGCATGCCGCTTTGCAGATCGTTGAGAGTGCGAAGAAGGAAGCAGAGGCATTGAAGAAAGAAACGGTTCTTGAAGCAAAAGATGAAGTTCATAAAATCAGAGCCGAAGCTGAAAAAGACACTCGTGAGCGCCGTAATGAAATTCAACGGCAGGAACGCAGATTGTTGCAAAAGGAAGAGTCGCTGGATAAAAAAATAGAATCTTTGGAACGTAAAGAAGAACAAGTGGCGAACAAAGAGAAACGAATAGAAGAGACCCAGCAGCAAATCGACGCTATTTACAAGAAACAAACTACAGAACTGGAGCGTATCTCCAACCTTACGATGGAGGATGCCCGCAGTATCATTCTCAGCAATGTCGAGCAAGAGGTTCGTCATGAAACCGCTCAAATGATTAAAGAAATTGAGCAGCAGGCGAAAGAAGAGGCTGACAAAAAATCACGGGAGATCATCACGCTGGCTATCCAACGCTGTGCGGCTGATCATGTGGCAGAGACAACGGTTTCTGTTGTCACCTTGCCGAACGAAGAAATGAAGGGCCGGATCATCGGACGTGAAGGCCGGAATATCCGTGCGCTTGAAACCCTTACAGGGATTGACCTTATTATCGATGATACTCCGGAAGCTGTTATTCTCTCCGGGTTTGATCCGATTCGCCGTGAAATTGCCCGTACAGCTTTGGAAAAGCTCGTGGCGGACGGACGGATTCATCCGGCTCGTATCGAAGAAATGGTGGAGAAATCCCGCAAGGAAGTGGACGAACGCATTCGCGAGTATGGAGAACAAGCCACATTCGAAGTTGGCGTGCACGGTTTGCATCCAGATTTGATCAAAATTCTGGGCCGACTGAAGTTCCGTACAAGCTATGGACAAAATGTGTTGAAACATTCCATGGAAGTGGCCTACTTGACTGGCCTAATGGCCGGCGAATTGGGCGAAGACATCGTGCTTGCGAAACGGGCAGGACTGTTGCATGACATCGGTAAAGCGCTGGATCATGAAGTGGAAGGATCGCACGTTGAAATCGGCGTGGAGCTGGCGAAGAAATACAAGGAACATCCGGTGGTTATCAACAGCATTGCCTCTCACCACGGTGATTGTGAAGCAACCTCGGTTATTGCCATGCTGGTTGGCGCAGCTGACGCATTGTCCGCAGCCAGACCGGGAGCGCGCAGAGAGACACTTGAGACGTATATCCGACGCCTTGAGAAGCTCGAAGAAATTTCCGAATCCTTTGAAGGCGTTGAGAAATCGTACGCCATTCAAGCGGGACGTGAAGTTCGCGTTATGGTACAGCCTGAGAAGATCGATGATGCCGAAGCATTCCGCTTGGCACGCGACATTACCAAAACCATTGAGAATGAACTGGATTATCCAGGTCATATCAAAGTCACCGTTATCCGGGAGACCCGTGCGGTGGATTACGCAAAATAGAGTTTGGACCTTAAAAAGTGGCCGCAATTCGGCCACTTTTTATCTTTGAAGATATCAGATCGGAAAGTGGCTGATATCCATAAAACCGGGAACGCTCCTGCTGGAGCAGGACAGGATTCCCTCGTTAAGGAGTGATTGACATCAAAGTACTATTCATCGGTGATATTGTCGGCAGTACAGGGCGCAAAGCGCTGAAAGAATCGCTGCCAGAGCTGAAGTCCAAATATAATCCTCACATCATCATTGCCAATGGCGAGAACGCGGCTTCGGGACGCGGCATTACCTCGGCCATTGCCAATGAGTTTTTCAATTGGGGCATCCATGGCATCACCTTGGGAAATCACACGTGGGATAACAAGGATATTTTTGAGTTTATCGACGATGAACCGCGTTTGATTCGCCCGGCGAATTTTCCGCCTGGAACACCTGGACGGGGATATACGGTTATTAAAGCAAACGGCAAACAATTGGCCATTGTGAACCTGCAGGGAAGAACATTCCTGCCAGCCATCGATTGTCCATTCCGTGCAGCCGATGAAATTGTAGATGAGTTGCGCCAGAAGAACAAATGCATTCTTGTGGACTTCCATGCCGAGGCGACCTCTGAGAAAATTACCATGGGTTGGCATTTGGAAGGGCGGGCTTCCATGGTGGTTGGAACTCACACGCATGTGCAAAGCAATGACGATACGATACTGCCGGGTGGAACTGCCTACATTACGGATACCGGCATGGTAGGCTCCAAGGAAGGGGTACTCGGCATGCAGCGCGATGCGGTGATGTACAAGTTCAAAACCCAGCTTCCTGCTCGTTTCCAGGTCGATGAAGGCAAGTGGCAGTTCCATGCTGTATGCGTTGATATGGATGAAGAAACAGGGAAAGCCCACAAGATACAAAAAATACGTATGTACGAAGACGAATGGCGGATGGATTAAAAACCGTAAAATTCGTTTAATTAAATTAGGTACGAATGGAAAAAAGCAGGAATTTTTTCCCCTCTCACGAATAACATCTAGTAAGCGGAAGCAAACCATCACTCAACATTCCCAGGGGAGGTACTTACCATGGAAGTATTAAAAGTTTCAGCAAAATCCAATCCTAATTCAGTTGCAGGGGCGCTCGCTGGAGTTCTTCGGGAGCGGGGCGGAGCGGAACTGCAAGCGATTGGGGCGGGAGCACTGAACCAGGCCATTAAAGCGGTAGCGATTGCCCGGGGATTTGTAGCACCGAGCGGGGTGGATCTGATTTGCATCCCTGCTTTTACGGATATTGTGATTGATGGCGAAGACCGGACGGCGATTAAATTGATCGTAGAACCTAGATAAATTTCGGAGGTATTAGCCTGTTTACTCTCTTTTGCGTAAACAGGCTTTTTGCTGTGACACATTGGAAGGAGATGAGCCCGCGATGCGGACAGTTGATTTTCACTGTGATGCCCTGAGTAAAATGTGGGAAGATCCCAAAGCTTCCTTTGTTGATGATCGGCATTTGGATGTTACGCTGCAGCGTATGGAGGAAGGGGATCTTGCGCTTCAGGTATTCGCTGTTTTTTTATCGGAAAAATACGGACGTCCTTCATTTGTAGCGGGTACGTGGCGCAAATCGATACGTATCGCAGCCGCATTGTGAATCCAGGTCATCTCAAACCGCTGCTCTGGCAAGAACAGGTCCAGGAGATCAGAGAAAGCTATCATAGCCGTTTTGGTGTTTTGTCGCTGGAAGGTGTGGACGGGCTGGAGGGCAATTTGCATTACGTTAAGCTCTGTTATGACCTGGGTGTACGCTTTATGGGGATTACGTGGAACTATGCCAACTGGGCTGCGGACGGGGCGTTAGAGCAGCGGAATGGTGGATTTACGGAACGAGGGCGGCAGCTGGTGGAGCTGTGTAATTCCACAGGCATTATTCTGGATGTTTCCCACCTGTCCCAGGCCGGCTTCTGGGAGCTAACCGAACTTACGCAGCGTCCCATCCTGGCCTCGCATTCCAATGCGTACTCCGTATGCAAGCATCCGCGGAATCTAAGCGATGAGCAGATTCGGGCTTTGATCGCTTTGGACGGAATGATCGGCATTACGTTTGTGCCTTGGTTCATTCGGAGTGATGCAGACCGAGTGAAGCCGGAGGACATCCTGCCCCATATTGAGAAGATTTGTGAGCTGGGCGGAGAGAAACACATGATGTTCGGTTCGGATTTTGACGGGATTGATCAGTGGATTGCGGGGCTTGAGCATCCGGGGAAATACCCAGACTTCCAGGAGCTGCTCCTCAAGCATTATCCTGAATCAATGGTGAAGGGCTGGATGTCTGATTATGCGCTCCGGTTTCTTGAACAGAATTTGCCTTGGGCTCCGTCCAAAGAGAAATAAAATTCGCATAACGCCCATGATTCAAAGATAACTTTGACAATCCTGTTGCAGATCATATGAGAAATGAGAAGAAGGCACCCAGAATCATCGGGCTGCCTTTTTATTTTTGGGTAATAGAGAGTATAATAGGTGATGGCACGTACAGCATATAGAGAAAAACAAGGAGTGAGAGACAGATGAGTAAAACTGTACCTGTGGGTGTATCCGCCCGCCATATTCATTTATCCCAGGAGCATATTGAGGCATTATTCGGCCCTGGATATCAGCTTACAGAATTCAAGCCTTTGTCCCAGCCAGGACAATTCGCAGCCAATGAAACGGTAGCGGTAATTGGAACGAAGGGACAATTCGATAAAGTAAGAATTTTGGGACCTGCGCGTCCTGCAACCCAGCTTGAGATTTCCCGTACGGATTCCTTTGCAATTGGTGTGAAAGCACCTGTGCGGGAGTCGGGGAATATCGCTGGAACACCTGGTATCACCATCAAAGGCCCAGCAGGCGAGGTAACGGTGGATGAGGGTGTTATTGTAGCCGCTCGTCATATTCATTTCCATACGTCCGATGCGGATCAGTGGGGTATTAAAGACAAGGATCTGCTTAAAGTGCGTCTTGGCGGTGAGCGTGGTCTTGTACTGGAAAATGTGATTGCTCGTGTATCCGATAACTTTGCGCTGGATATGCACATCGATACGGATGAAGCGAATGCGGCTGGTGCCAACAACGGAGATACTGCTGAAATTATTGACTAATCTATAACTTCAGTCAGGTTGAAGGAACAAACTGTATATGTCACGTATGTGCGCTTATAGGAAGCACGTACGGAAGAGCCTGGATCGATGAATTTCGATTTCAGGCTCTTTTTTGAAGTTTGCATCGATCATGTCAGAGTGGTAGCTTAGGCATTAAGATCATGATATAATTTAAAACAGTGCCTATTTAAGAGGTTTTGTCATGTAAAACCAGAGATTTTGTGGATCTAAGGAGTGACCAAGCATGTCCAAAGAAAGTAAGGACTACTCCAAATATTTTGATTTTTCAGGAGCCAAAGTTCTCTCGGAAGATGAACACGGGAAGAGAATTCGCATCAACGGCCGGGAAATCAATATTCTTTCGGAGCCTAATCATAGACAGGAAAAGCAGCGCGGCAAGCAGAGCGTAGAAGTGCTGTACGATACAGAGCTGCCGGAGGAGTTCCGGCGCATCGGAGCGGGCAAGCATTATATTGTATACACGTATGGGTGCCAGATGAATGAGCATGATTCCGAGACCATTAAGGGATTGCTGGAGCAAATGGGCTATCAAGCCACCGAGGATCGCAAGCAGGCGGATATCATTTTGCTGAATACATGCGCCATTCGTGAAAATGCGGAGGACAAGGTCTTCGGCGAGCTTGGCCATCTGAAACACTTGAAGATCGAGAAGCCCGATATGCTGCTTGGTGTTTGCGGCTGTATGTCGCAGGAGGAGTCCGTAGTTAATCGCATTCTCCAGAAACACGGGTTCGTTGACCTCATCTTCGGTACGCACAACGTGCACCGTCTGCCCCATCTTATACAGGAGGCGCTCTTCAGCAAGGAAATGGTTGTTGAAGTGTGGTCCAAGGAGGGTGACATCATTGAGAACCTTCCGAAGAAGCGGGAAGGGCTTCGCGGCTGGGTTAACATTATGTACGGCTGCGATAAATTCTGTACATACTGCATAGTCCCGTATACCCGCGGTAAGGAACGCAGCCGGCGTCCGGAGGATGTTATAGCTGAGGTACGTGAACTAGCCCGTCAGGGTTACAAGGAAATCACGCTGCTCGGGCAAAATGTGAACGCATACGGCAAGGATTTTGAGGATATCGAGTACCGCTTCGGCGATCTGATGGATGCGATCCATAAGATTGATATCCCGCGTGTACGTTTCACGACATCCCATCCGAGAGATTTCGACGATCATCTGATCGAGGTGCTGGCGAAGGGCGGAAATCTGGTAGAACACATTCATCTGCCGGTGCAATCGGGAAGCTCGCAGGTGCTCAAAAAAATGAGCCGCAAATATACGCGTGAGACGTACCTGGAGCTTGCTCATAAGATTAAAAAAGCGATTCCGAATGTTGCGTTTACAACGGACATCATTGTCGGATTCCCTGGAGAAACCGATGAGCAGTTTGAGGAGACGCTGTCTCTTGTCCGCGAAGTAGGTTATGACGCTGCATATACCTTCATCTATTCTCCCCGTGAAGGAACACCGGCAGCGGTGATGGAGGATAATGTGCCGATGGAGGTCAAGAGCGAGCGACTTCAACGTTTGAATGCAGCTATCAGTGAGTACAGCCGCCAGAGCAATGACAGGCTGCTGGGTGCTACGGTAGAGGTCCTTGTAGAGGGTGTCAGCAAGAACAATGATTCCATGCTGTCAGGGCGCACGCGCACGAACAAGCTGGTGCATTTTGAAGGCTCCAGGGATTTGGTCGGAACGTTCGTGAATGTTCAAATTACCGATACGAAGACCTGGTATATTAAAGGCGATATGATTTCCAATCCGATTCCTGCATCGGATGCTGTATAATAGAGAGGCAGGCAGAAATTTACCACGACGTACGTAAAGGCCGTCCTTGTGAGTTCGGCCCGGCGCTGCGTATATGCTTATAGATGATGAAGAATTGGAGCGATGAACCTTGGCACAAGATCATGTTCGTACGAACACATATGGTATGTCAACATTCAATTCGCGTGAATTGATTATACGCGATGATATTTTGGCAAAAGCCGGTGAGCTGGCGAATTTAATATCCACAAGCGAAGAAGTCCAAATGTTTAAGCAAGCAGAAGAGAAAATCCAAAACCACGAACGGGTTCAAGGATTGATCAAGACCATCAAGAAAAAGCAAAAAGAAATCGTTGCTTTTGAATCCTTTCAGAATAAGGACATGGTTGCGAAAATCGAACGCGAGATCGAAGAGCTGCAAGAGGAGATTGACGGCATCCCGCTCGTTATGGAATTCCAGCAGAGTCAAAGCGATATCAACTATCTTCTTCAACTGGTCGTATCCGTGATTCATGATACCGTTTCGGAAAAAGTCAATGTAGAAACAGGAAAAGATACGCCGCCAAGCAGCTGCGGTTAGGCGATTCGAAGGTGCGGAATGGTTCCGCACCTTTTCTATTCGTATCCATCATGCACAGAATGAGGCTGAATAGGGCATAGTAATCTTATGCAGAAGATGGGATGAGGAAATCCTTGACATCATCTTTAAATATGTCATAATGAAATTATCAAATTAATAGTTATGGTGATGGAAATGACGGATCATGAACAGGCGCCACAGCGCAATGCCAAGAAATATAGAACACCGGATGGTGTACCCGCTGATATCGTCATGTTTACCTTGACGAAGCGGGAGCGGAAGACCTTCACCAAGACACTGCCTATACGGGAGCTTAAGGTGATGCTGATTAGGCGCAGATCATGGCCTTGTGCCGGTATGTGGGCACTTCCAGGCGGTTTTTGCCGTGAGAGTGAGTCTATTTACGATGCAGCCAAGAGGGAACTGAAAGAAGAGACCGGGGTGGATGGCGGTCATTTGGAATATTTGGGTGTGTATAGCGCGCCCGGTCGCGATCCACGCGGCTGGATCATCAGCCATGCGTTCTACGCGTTGGTGGAAGAATGGATGCTGGAGCACCGCCAGGCTGCCGATGATGCAGAAGAGGTTGGACTATTCACGGTAGCGGAGGCTCTGGAGGAGCTGGAGCTTGCTTTTGACCACCGGGATATCATCATGGATGCGTATCGCAAGATTCAGCAGCAAATGCTGCAAACGACGATTGCCAGACAGTTTTTGCCGGAGCATTTTACACTGAGCGAACTGTATCAGGTTATCCAAACCGTCGTGCCGGAGTTCAATGAACCCAACTTTATCCGCAAGATTACTTCTACCCGAAGCAGGCAGGGAATTCTGGAGGAAGCCCGTGATGAGGATGGCAAACCTCTAAACTCGAATCAGTACTCCCAACGACCGGCCCAATTGTATCGATTTACGGATCATGCACCGCTGCTATCTATTTATACGTAACATGTAATCTCAAGCCACTGTTTTTTATCAGCCACATTAATCATTGTACAGAGGAGTGTGTCAGATGAAGGCTTTAATCGTGATAGATTTCACGAATGACTTCGTGGATGGCAGTCTACCTGTAGGCAAGCCGGCCATTGAAATTCAGCATAGAATTGTCGACTTGACCAGACAGTATAATGACCGCGGGGATTTCGTTGTGATGGCTGTAGACCTTCACGAGGAACATGATGCTTACCATCCGGAAACGAAGCTGTTTCCGCCTCATAACATTCGGGACACGCGGGGGCGTGAATTATACGGCGATCTGCAACAGGTGTACGAGGAACGCAAGGAAACGATCTATTGGATGGACAAAACGAGGTACAGTGCATTTTGCGGCACCGATCTGAATCAAAAGCTGCGTGAACGCGGGATTACCGAAGTGGATCTGGTCGGGGTATGCACGGATATCTGTGTCCTTCATACGGCGGTGGATGCCTACAATTACGGATATAAGATTACGGTTTATGAGGATGCTGTTGCAAGCTTCAATCCAGAGGGCCATCAGTGGGCTTTAGGTCATTTTCAAGGCAGTCTCGGTGCAGCGGTTGTGCGCAGTGAAGATGGTACGAAATAAGATGAACGAATTAAGATGACAGCTTGTGAATTGCCCGGAAGCATAAAGGAGCAAACGGGTAACACTGGAGGATGATCGTGATGCTGACAGCAGGATTAGCACTACATACGGACAAATACCAGATCAACATGATGTATGCTCATTGGATTAACGGATCTCATCGTACGCGTGCGGTATTTGAGGCTTATTTTCGTAAGCTGCCATTCGGCAACGGGTACGCTGTTTTTGCCGGTTTGGAGAGGATTGTACATTACATTGAATCGTTGCGGTTCTCGGAAGATGACATTGCCTATCTGGCCAAACAGGAAGAGAAGTATAAACCTGAGTTTTTGGAGGAGCTTCGCCAGTTCAGCTTCCAAGGGAATATTCATTCCATGAAGGAGGGGGCGCTGGTCTTCCCGAACGAGCCGCTCATCCGGGTTGAAGGCACCATATTCGAAACGCAGCTGGTGGAAACCGCGCTTCTGAACTTCATGAACTTCCAGACGCTGATCGCCACCAAAGCCTCCCGAATCCGTCAGGTTGCCAGCGGGGACATCCTGCTGGAGTTTGGCACAAGACGAGCGCAGGAAGCCGATGCGGCCGTCTGGGGGGCGCGTGCAGCCTATCTGGCGGGCTTCCACGCCACTTCGAATATGCTGGCAGGGGAGAAATTCGGTATTCCCACCAAAGGCACGCATGCGCATTCCTGGGTACAGACCTTCCGGAGCGAGCAGGAGGCCTTTGACATATTTGCTGAGGTGATGCCGGATCAGGTCACCCTGCTGGTGGATACGTTTGATACGTTAAAGAGCGGGATTCCGCATGCAATTGCAACCGCGAAGAAGCTGGAAGCCCAGGGGAAACGGATGAATGCCATCCGTCTGGACAGCGGGGATTTGGCTTATCTGTCCATTCAAGCCCGTAAAATGCTGGATGAGGCCGGTCTTGACTATGTGGGCATCGTAGCCTCGAATGATCTGGATGAAGGAACCATTCTGGATCTTAAAGCACAGGGAGCCAAAATTGACACTTGGGGTGTCGGAACCCAATTAATCACCGCCGCAGACCAGCCGGCTCTCGGAGGCGTCTATAAATTGGTAGAGCGTGAGGTTGACGGTGAGATGGTCCCGACCATCAAGATTTCAGGCAATCCCGAAAAAGTATCGACGCCAGGCAAAAAAGAGGTTTACCGCATCATATCCAAAGGCAGCGGTAAAGCCATTGCCGATTACATCTGCTTCCCTGAAGAGGAGATGCCGCCGGACAGCGGGAAGCTAAAGCTGTTTAATCCGCTGCATCCTTATATGCGTAAGAATGTGCAGAACTTTGAGGCTGTATCCATGCTTGAACCGGTGTTCTTGCAGGGTGAGCTGGTATATGAGCTGCCGAAGCTGGAAGAGATACGGAGTTATCATAACACGCAGCTTGATCAGTTCTGGCCGGAATATTTACGCAAGCTGAATCCGGAGATTTACCGGGTTAACCTTAGTGAGCAGGTCTGGGAAGTCAAGCATCGCATGATGGCTGAGTTTATGGAACAGCATGAAGAATAGAAATAGAATTAACCTGTGGAAATAAAATAAGACGCTCCCTATCTGCTGCTTGGCATGCGAGGGAGTGTCTTTTTGTGCATGGCTACAAATCAAGCTGATCTTGAGCTATAACGCTATCGTTTGCATCGCGGGCGATCAGATGAAGTTTATCCTTATTCATGACAGGGTCAGGCTGATGTTCGTAATACCACATGTACAAATCTTCACTGACATATGGTCTTAATTGGCGATAAGGTATAGATGGTGCAGGCTGACCGTTCACATAGATCCGAAGCGGTTCTTCGCTTCTGTATATCCCGAAGGCGAGCGATGAGTGAACATTTGTCTCTGAAAATATGGAAGGCGAAGAGGAATTCTCAGCCGGAGGGTAGAATGTGGATACAACGGACATATCCCATCCGAACCATCCCCTGGTATGGGCTGATAATTGCAGACCCAGTCCAGGTGTGATGACAAAGGCATAGGCTTTATCTGAAGATGCTTTCGGATGTATAATACGGGCATTCTCCACGCTGAAGGGGGCTTCAAGGTAAGCATGGCTTTTATCCAATACAGATGCTTCAACCGAGCGGTAAGTGCTGAAGTATTCGCAGGTCCCTGTAATGATGATAAAGAGGAGACCCATCTGTAAGTACACTTTAAGGCCAGGCCGGGTAATGAAGGGAACAGCTCCGTAGACTAAGCGAAGAAATAAAAGGATAAGTCCCAAGCTCAGAAAAAAAACGAGAAATGAACCGGCGACGCCTCCCAATTCTGTATGTATTCCAATGCTTTTAAGAGCTTGACTGACGGGCTTGCTGGCGATGGGTAACAGAAGTAATGTCACTAAGGTAAGCAGGAACGAAAAGCGGAAGGATGACGCTTGACTTTCCTGTATAGAATTGTTCATAATGTTCAGTTCAACTCCCGTATATGAAGTAGTTATAGCAAGAGGAGGATTCTTTTTTCATCCTAACATAACCTGTAACTACTTTTGAATCTGTTGCTGCGGATTATTTCTCGGGAAAGCGCAGAAATCGCCTTATTCCGGAGGATATGCACAGTTTCAACATTCATGGCGCAGATTTTATACGGGGATACAATCAAAATATAAAACTGAAGGAGTGAGCAGTGTGTGCAGCCAAACCAATTTTCAAGCCTATGTTCTTCGTCAAGAGGAGCAAGAGGTTCGTGGAAGCGTGGAGAACATCTCCATCGATCAGCTTCCTGAAGGAGATGTTACTGTCCGGGTATTGTACAGCGGGGTTAATTACAAGGACGGGCTTGCCAGCATTCCGGAAGGCAAAATAGTGCGCAGGTATCCGTTCATTCCAGGCATTGATCTGGCGGGAACCGTAGTGGAATCCTCGCATCCCGGTTACAAGGAAGGCGATGATGTCCTCTGCACCGGTTATGAGCTGGGCGTATCGCATGAAGGTGGATTCAGCCAATATGCCAGGGTCAAGGGAGACTGGCTTGTGCCTCTGCCGCAAGGCTTGTCACCAAGAGAGGCGATGGCCATTGGCACTGCAGGTTTTACCGCTGCCCTGTCGATTGAGGCATTACTGCGAAACGGACTCCAGCAGAATCAGGGACCGGTTCTTGTAACGGGTGCAACGGGTGGAGTTGGAAGTTTTGCCGTATCGATCCTGAGTCAGCTGGGTTACCGTGTGACGGCATCGACCGGCAAATCCAGTCAGGCGAATTGGCTCAAGAAGCTTGGAGCTGATGAAGTTATATCCCGGGAAGAAACCGAGTCTGTCTCAAAAGGAGCGATAGCGGCTGAGAGGTGGGCAGCGGTGGTGGATCCTGTCGGGGGCAGCCAGCTGAGCTCCCTTCTAAAAAGTGTACAATACGGCGGGGGCATCGCCGTTTCCGGCATGACTGGCGGCGGTGCGTTTGATACCACGGTGTTTCCGTTTATTTTGAGAGGGATTAATCTCCTGGGGATCGATTCGGTATACTGCCCAATGGTCTATCGCCGATCCGTCTGGTCCAGGCTTGCTGATGAATGGAAGCCGACAGCCGTACTTCAAGAAGGAATCAGGGAATACGGGTTGACCGATCTCCCTGACGTGCTGAATACCATCTTGCAGGGAGGAGCAGTCGGAAGAAGTGTCATATCGCTTAAATAATAGCTTGAATTCGCATAATGTTCATTACCCGCAGGCATCCTAAGGCAAGGTAACCTTTGACACCAAGGGAAGGGTGAGTGAACATGAATTATCGCGGGATCGCTGCAGCAGTATTGCTGTGTTCCATTCTTGCCATATCGGTAGGCTGCTCTAAACAAGTGGCCAAGGATGAAATGCGCCTATACAACATGAAGGCTTATGAGGAAGGCTCAAGAGAGGCCCGGATATCAGGACGTGGTATGAACGGAAAGTTTCTTGAGGAGCTTCAAGTTTCTTTTAGCAAAGTGAAGATGCCGCTGACCAATGAGACCTATGCGGAGGATGAAATTGGCAACATCACGTATCAGTACCGGATCAATTATGATGCCAGCCAGTTTATTACCGTCTACGTCTATCAGGATCAAGCGGCCAGGGAAAAAGGAATCAAGGAGATTTTTGGTGTCACGGAGGGTGACGCCAACGTGGCCGGCGGGCACAATTTGATCATCAGCGACAAGGAAACGTCGATCGTCTACACATCGACTGGAGATAAGACGGATAACTATTACAGCCAGGTCAAAAAAATAGTGCCCGCGCTGTTGGCCAAATATCAAGGGCGCGTCAGCAGTTAGTGCGAAAATAAAAGAAAGCCGGATGACTACAAGCATCCGGCTTACTTTATATTCTCCTGGATCTCTCGAAGGGTGATCATGACTTGTGTTTGTCCAGCTCATATTTTATATGTCGCAGCTCTGGCAGAAGAATACGGTTCATTGCAAGCCGTACGGCTCCGGCAGACCCCGGCATGGAGAAGACGGCCGTGTGGCTTAGCGTACCGCCAATAGCACGGCTTAAGATCGCAGCAGAACCAATGTCTTCGGTAAAGCTGAGGTAGCGGAAAATCTCCCCGAATCCAGGGAGTTCCTTGTCCAGCAAGGAGGATACTGCTTCATAAGTGGTGTCTCTGCTGGATATGCCTGTTCCGCCGGTTAATAGCACGACATCAATTCCGGGGTTGCTCACTGCAGTGTATATCAGCTCCCGAATCGTTTCATATTCGTCCTGAACAATGGTGTAGGCCGCAACCGCATGCCCGGCTTCTTCCAGCAAGCCTATCATCAGTTTACCGCTCTTGTCCGTGTCAACGGTCCGTGTGTCCGAGACGGTGATGACCATGCAGTTCACGGAAGCGGGGGATTGCCGTTTATGTTCTTGTGCTGAGTTCATCTGAATCACGACTCCTGTTTAGGTTAATGGTAGGACGCTTGCAGCAGGTGGATGAAATGTAGTACACTCGCTAGCATAATAAATTATGCACGCAAAGGAGTATGGAACGTGGAACACGTAACACCCATATATATTCTATCAGGTTTTCTTGGCAGTGGAAAAACGACCTTGCTTATCCGGCTTATCGCGCATTGGAAGGAGCAGGGTTTGAGACCGGCTATTGTAATGAACGAGATCGGCGAGGTCAATATTGATGGACTTATCGCCGGCGAAGAGGTTCCGACAGCTGAAATGCTGAGCGGCTGCATCTGCTGTACGATTCGCTCCGATCTGTCGTCGGAGATTGCGACGCTGGTTCAGCGGGAGCAGCCGGATGTCATCGTTATTGAAGCGACGGGGATTGCGAATCCAATGGAGATTCTGGATGCCGCTGCGGAAGCTTCGTTATATATGAGAATCGATGTGAAAAAGATGATTACGGTCGTTGACGCCGCACATCTGCTGCATCTGAATGCCGAGCAAAAAGGAAAGACCTACCGACTGATGCAGGAGCAGATTCGCGCGGCTTCCGCACTGATCATGAACAAGATGGATCAGGTCAGCGAACAGGATGAAGAAACGATCCGGCAGTTGGTGGAGCGCTGGAATCCGTATGCGCCGATTCTGCCTGCGGTGCGCTGTGCGGTGAATGTGGAGGAACTGCTGCAAGGTGAAGAGCGTGCGGCGATGGAAACCGGCATTGGAGGGGGCGTGAACCCGGCCAATTTTGATACTCAAGATGCAGGTCATGATCAGCAAACAATGAATGCTCATGTTCGTGAAGAAGATGCCGCGCATTCTCTACATAATGACTCTAGCCATGACCCTACTCATGTTCATTCTCATGACCATAACCACGCGCACGACTCTCACGATCATGTTATGTCGTACACGTATTATTTCAGCCAGCCTGTGAACAGTGTGGAGTTCGAACGTTTGATAGCGGAGCTTCCGAGAGATGTATACCGGGCCAAGGGCATTCTTACCTTTAGCGATACCAACAGCCGTTTTCTGTTCCAGTATGCGTTTGCGAATCCGATTTTATGAAAATCACGCCTCAGGGTCAAGTACCGGACGTGGTCGTGTTTATCGGTGAGCACTTCCAGAAATCGCTGCTCCAGCAGCAGCTTGAAGCGCTGGAGGGGAAGAACCGTTTGGCATAAGCTGTACTGCTGTGGATTCTTTTGGCTAATTGTACCTTGGGCTTCTCCCACCTGCATTTGATTCAGACAGCCATCCAGCGTTTAATACTAAGGCATAGCGTAGTAACTACAAGGAGGATATCCACAATGTTAAATGAACTCAAATATAAAGAATGCATCGAAGCATGTCTCCAATGTATGAACGCTTGCAATGTATGCTATGT
The DNA here is from genome assembly GCF_000193415.1 of Paenibacillus vortex V453. Lineage (NCBI taxonomy): Bacteria > Bacillati > Bacillota > Bacilli > Caryophanales > Paenibacillaceae > Paenibacillus > Paenibacillus vortex. The sequence continues at coordinate 432,417 of NZ_ADHJ01000037.1, read as the reverse complement.
ATCCTGTCTGAAAGAATACGAATTGGCTATGCTTCGCGATTGTATTGCACTCAACAGAGAGTGTGCCGATATTTGTGCGTTTGCAGCTCAAGCAATGTCACGTAAAAGCCCTTACGTCAAGGAGATTTGCGAACTGTGTATCAAGGCTTGTCTGGCTTGTGCGGAAGAGTGCGGAAAGCACGATCATGAGCACTGCAAAGAATGTGCGGAGGCTTGCCGTAGATGTGCCGAGGTCTGCCAGGAAATGCTGAGCCACGCCTAAAATAGAAGTACATAAACCTGTCCCCTTTGTCAATCAGGGAACAGGTTTTTTGATAGCAGATGGTTTGATCCGCCAAGCCTAGTATGGACTGAGGTTTGGGCGAATGATTAAACAGCAGACAGATGGTTGACTGCTGTGTACAGAAAAGGCGAACCCGTGGGGCCGCCTTTTCTCACTTTAGAATGATTTCCAGTACTTTTCGATAATGGCGTCGCGGCCGGAGTATACTCTGGATTCCTTGTAGTGTTTCGGATTTTTGCGATGGAAGTTTTGATGGTATTCTTCCGCAGGATAGAATACGGATGCTTCCCGGATTTCGGTCACGATCGGTTGATCAAAGCGTCCGCTCTTGGCGAGTTCTTCCTTCGATTTGACGGCCAGCTCGCGTTGTTCTTCATTATGATATAGAATAGCTGCACGGTATTGGCTCTTGCGATCATTGCCTTGGCCTGTAGCGTCGGTAGGATCGATCTGCGGCCAATACAACTCCAGTAATTTCTCATAGGGGAAAATGTCCGGGTCAAATGTAATCTGCACAACCTCCAAATGGCCAGTTTCTCCTGTTAAGACTTGCTCATATGTAGGATTCTCAAGCGTCCCGCCCATATATCCCGATATAATGCCATGAATACCCGGCTGTTCCTCAAACGGACTAACCATGCACCAGAAGCAGCCTCCGGCAAACGTTGCTTTTTGTATCACATTGATTCCCCATTTCTAAGATGATGGTGTGTAATGCTTCTATAAATAAGTAATTATAAGCCCCTATTCCCCATTCGTCTACGATACCTTATTAAAATAATGGCACCCCCTTTGCCCGTCAATTAAAAAAACTTACACGAAAGGTAGCCATCATTGAAACGACGTCCATAAAATGTTATTGTCATGTAAGATACGAGCCTTGTCCAAGAGTAAATGGAGCTGCCGTGCTTTCGCATAGAGAAGTTCTACAATACATACAGCACCAGAACAAGGGGAACAGGAGTTGAAGTGTTTGCAGGAGCTGCTCGAATTAAACGGAGTACATAAACGTTTCGGAAAGTCTGCTGTATTGCAAAATATCAGCTGGAGTTTATCCCGAGGCGAGTGCGTAGCCATAATTGGAGGCAATGGAGCGGGAAAGAGCACCTTGCTCCATATCATAGCCGGACTTGCGATTCCCTCTGAGGGATCCAGAGTTGAACTAGAAGCATCCTTGCGTTTCGGATATGTACCGGAGCGCTTTCCTGCTCTTCGGTTTCGTCCTTCAGAATATTTGCACCATATGGCCAGCATTCAAGGATTGGATACACAAGAAGCGACGAAGCGGATCGATGCGATGCTGAACGTTTTTCAGCTGCAGGACATCAAAATGACATTATGCTCCAAGGGGATGCTCCAAAAGGTCAATTTAATGCAGGCCTTGCTTCGGCAGCCCGATGTACTTGTTCTGGATGAACCTCTGTCAGGATTGGACGAGTCTTCCCAGATGGAGATGATCGGTATCCTAGGCGAAATGAAGAGGCAGGGAACAGCGATTGCGATGTCCGTTCATGAACCCTTGCTGATTGCCTCGCTAGCCGATCGGGTGACACAACTGAAGCGGGGGCGGATGGAACGAGACGGTGTGCTCGCTATCCATAATGTTGACGCAAGAACGAAGCTGGAATTCGCTGACGTTCAACCGGACCGATTGCGGGAGCTGGAAGGGGAGCCTGGATTTCTATATTGGATATCCCGAGGGAATCCGGCATCGATGGTTGTACGCAAGCATTCAGCAGACGATATCTTGCTCCGGATTCTGCAATCGGGGGGATCCATAATCCGCCTTGAGCCGTGGAGCGGGGAGACGATGGAGCAGGTGGAATCTCCTATAAGCCAACAGGTTGAGGGGATGAGGGCATGATAATTCCGTTGATTAAGTACATGCTGGCGAGCTACACGAGATCGTACCGGTATTTCGCCCCAGTCGCCTTTATATTGATCTCGGTGGTATTTATATACTCCTACCGGCCAAATCCGATATTGGACAGTTATGCCGTAACCGCTGTGCTGCTGTTTATCGGTTCAGCCTGGCTCGGCATGAATTTTCTTAATCATGACCAAGGTCGTCAATCCATACTCCTTATTGTTCATAGCGGCAGCTCTAGACGATTTTATACCGCTCAATATTTCACGGTTGCTTTACTGTCTTTGATTTTCAGCTTGTTTGCGGTTCTTTACCCCATCATTTTCGGGATGTTTGATAAGCCGATTACATTCGATGAGCTTGCTCTAGGTTACGTGGGCCATGCTGGACTAGCCTTGCTTGGCATTTCGCTGTCCTTATTTTTTCAAATCAGTTTCATGGAGAATCAGGGGAGAGCAGCCGGCTTGCTGTTCATGGTTATCGTACTTGCATTAGCAGGACAATCCATCGTTCACGGGGCGTGCCGGATTCTTTTGGATTTGTCCCTTATATACTGCCACCCGTCTCCGTTATGATTAATCTGTTTATGCATGCTGAAGGAATGTCTATGCTGATGTTGACGTTGACAATTACATATTTGTTCATATACAGCTTTATTTTACTGGTGATATATCTATGGATTGCCTGCCGCAAGGATGCGGCGAATGCGATCCGAAAAGTAGGTTGAAGTAGGTGCAGTCTTCCTTTACCATATAGGATATACACAAATAGAAACGGTAAAGACAGCCAATACTAGAGGAGGATACCATGAAACAATCTCGACTGTTGGACAGTGACCACTCCAAAGAGCTGTTTGCCTATTTCGGATTAGCGGTGTATTATTCACAGGCTCTTGAGCAGCAGCTTGCGAATTTGTTGATGCTGATCAAGCTCTCCCAAGGGAACGTGCCTTCGGAAGAAGATTTCACGCAGCTATATCAGCGGAAATTAAGCAGTTCTCTCGGTCAGCTGGTGCACGAGATCCAGCATTACTTTCCATTCTCCGAAGAAGAAACACTTCAACTAAAGGAAGTGTGGAAGCAGCGGAATTATATCGTTCATGATTATTTCAAAGAGCGGATTCATGAGACGTTCAGCCCTGCCGGTCGATCCCGAATGATTCGGGAGTTGACTGCATTCAAGGACCAGGCCCAGGCGCTGGAGCAGAAACTGCAAGGATATTCCCGTGAAATGTACGTGAAGCTGGGCTTGGACAGCGAAAAAAGTGTTTAGAAGAAAATAGGGCGGAGATGAAACATATTCCAGCACCTCTGCGTCAGAGATTATAGGAGGTGTAAATATGAAAAAAACAACCAAATTGTTAACTGCAATGCTTGTTACTTCGTCACTACTCGGTGCTGGCGCCGCCTCTGCTTTCACGGATATCCAGGAGCAGAAGCCGCTGCAAATGGTGAAGGAGCTGCAGGCGAAAGGGATTATCCAAGGCATAAGTGCTGACAAATTCGCTCCGTCCAGGACGATTACAACTGCCCAAGCGGTCCAGATGATTGTTAATGTGGCTGATCTGAAAGTGCAGCCGAACTATAGCGGCCGTTCGTTTGACAGCGTGCCGAAGGATGCCTGGTATGCCAACGCCGTGAATATCGCGGTTCAGAACGGATTATCCGTATCCTCAGACATGAAGTGGAATGAACCGATAACGCGGGAAGTGTTCTCGACTCTGCTCTCGGAAGCCATTCAGCAGACGGGAAATTATCCTGTCGTTGCGATGTATCTGCATGTGGCTGACGAGGACCTGATGAAGGAGGAGAGCCGGGGAGCGGTGCAGTTCCTGCTCTTAACCAAAATCGCTAAGCTGGATAGCAATGACAAGTTCCATCCAACGAATCATTTAACGCGGATTGAGGCGGCAGAGCTTGCTTATCATTCGATCCAGTTCATTGAAGAGCACCCGCAGATCACGTTACCCGAGAAACCCGAACAGCCCGAATCGGGTATAAGCACCAGCGTGGTCAAGGTGGATGAATCGCAGAACAAAGTAACGGTAACCAAAGATGATCTGCCAAATCCGGGTTATGGCATTAAAATTTCCTCGGTCGACTATGTAAGTGATTCCGAAGCGGTTATCTATTACAAAGTTCTTGAGCCCGATCCGGATAACATTTACCCGCAAGTCATCTCCAAGTCTTCGGATGACGTGCTGGTGCCAGCCAAGTATTCCAAAATCACGGTCAAATCGGCCGGTATCATTAATTTCACGAAGTGATCTTATAGAACCAGTCCATATATAATGTAAAAAGAAGGCTTTCCCGTGCGAATGTTGCATTCGTGCATGGGGAAGCCTTCTTCTATTTAATCTGCATCGTATATTCTTTCATCAGCTAAACATGGCCACCAGCCAGCTTACTATGGGCAGCGGCGCCAACCGTTTCCTTGCCTTCCGGCAGGGAGGCAGTGCTTCCTTGCTGGAGCTGGTACATTTTGAAGTACCTTCCACCGAGCTCCATCAATTCATCATGGGAGCCCTGCTCAACGATTTCCCCGCGGTGCAGGACCAGAATCTGATCGGCGCTGCGGATTGTGGATAAGCGGTGGGCAATGATAAACGTGGTACGACCTCGCTTCAATACTTCCAGCGCATCCTGGATCAGCGCTTCCGTCTCTGTGTCGATGTTAGCCGTGGCTTCATCGAGAATCAGAATGGCCGGATTGAAAGCCAAGGCCCGGGCAAATGAGATCAGTTGTCGTTGACCGGCAGAAAGCGTACTGCCCTTCTCAAGGACTGGCTCATCAAAGCCTTGCGGCAGGTGAGCCAGCAATCGGTCTGCACCCACATCACGGAGTGCCTGCTCCACCTGTTCCCGGGTAATGCTCGGATCACCCAGGCTGACATTGGAAGCAATGGTGCCGGTGAATAGATAGGGATCTTGCAGTACGATACCCATATGCTTGCGGAGCCATTGTTTCGGAATGTCGGTAACAGGCTGACCATCAATGGTGATGGTTCCTTTCTGTGGATCGTAGAAACGGAACAACAGATTGATGATGGAGCTTTTTCCGGATCCGGTATGTCCTACAAGTGCAACCGTCTGCCCCTGCTTGGCTTCAAATGAAATGTTCTTAAGAACATAATCCTTCTTGTAGGCAAACGACACGTCTTGAAATTCCACATTCCCCATATAACGCGGCATGCCGCCATCGGTTACTTTCTCTCCAGTCTCGTCCATGAGCTCAAATACCCGTTTAGCGGAGACAATGGAGGTATCGAGGGCTGCCAGCTGATTCACCATACCTGTAATCGGCTGGAACATACGGCCGAGCAAATCAACGAAGGCGTACAGCACCCCGATCGATACAATGCCGGCACCGTTCAGCGATGCAGAGCCGAAATACCAGAGAACGACTACAAAGGAAATGTTACGGAGCACATTCACCAGATTGTGGGTGGTGAAGGAGTTCAAGTTCAGCATTTTGTTCTGATGGGCCATGTAGTCCGCATTCAGTGCTTCGAACTCTTCCTGGGTAGCCTTTTGGCGGCGGAATACACGGATGATGGCCATACCTTGAATGGATTCATTGATGATGGCATTGATCTCGCTCAAACGGGAGCGGATCACGGTGTTGTACTTGGTCGCGAATTTGCGATACAGAATGGTCCACACGATCAACATCGGGATTACAAACAAACTGATTAGGCCTAATCTTACATCCAGAAGGAACAGGGCAATGTAGACACCGGTTATATACACGGCTCCGGAGCTGAAGTTGGATAATACTGCAACGAACAGGTCTTTTACCGCCTCGGTATCATTGGTGATCCGGGAAACGACTTTACCTGCCGGCAGGTTATCAAAGAAGTTCACGGGCAGCCGCTGAATATGGGCGTAAACATCGGTACGCAGCTTCTGAATGACCCGATTGGCAGCGGATTGCAGCCAGTAGGTTCTGCCGAATACCGTGATCATGGAAATAAGCAGACAGATCAGGAACAGGCCGACCAGCTTATAAATGCTGGGAAGCTCCGGTTTATAAAATTCAAACAGCTGCTCCTTGGATAATGGGACAGCCGGATACTGCTGTTTCTCCGAGGCGTAAGAAATCGTCAATACACCATCCTGGAAGGAACGTTTGCCTTCTACCCGGGCGACCGGCTCGTTGATGAAATAGAAACTGCGGCCGGATTGGACAAGGCGTACTTCCTGCCCGCGTGTCTCGCCTAGTTGAAAGCGATCTTCACGCTTGTAGTAAGTCCCGTTATACGCAGCAGCACCCTCGGCCTGCGTGGTTTCGTAATAAGGCCGCTCGATGCCAAGTATGTGCTCATCGATCATCGTTTTTGCTATGAAGGGACCTGCCAGTTCTGCGGCAACGCCAATCGCCAGCAGAATTAAAGCCGTGATGAAGGTGCCTTTTGCCGTTAAGGCATACCGGAACAGCCGTTTGGCGATTCCGGATTCATTCGATATGGTTGTATCCGTTGGAGTCAATTAAGACACCTCCTCAGAGGTTAGATTGTTTTCTACTTGCTGGCGTTCGTATTGTTCACGATACCAGCCGCCGAGCTCCAGCAGTTCATCATGCGTTCCCTGCTCGATGATTCGGCCTTCCTCCAGCACCACGATGACATCGGCATGCTGAACCGCCGAGAGACGGTGCGTGGAGATAAGCGTCGTTTTGCCGGCGCGCTTGCTCCGGATGTTGTCAATGATTCTGGCTTCAGTCCGGGCATCCACCGCGGACAAGGAGTCGTCCAGAATCAGGATTTCAGGGTCGCCGATGAAAGCGCGAGCCAGCGAGACCCGCTGTTTTTGTCCCCCGGACAGGGCAACGCCTTTCTCACCCACAAGCGTATCTAGCCCATCGGAGAGGGTAACCAAGTCCCGGTCAAAAGCGGCCGTTGTGATGGCATCCATGATCAGTTCATCACTTGCATCCTTTTTGCCAAACTGGATGTTCTGCCGAACCGTTTTGGAGAATAGAATCTGCTCCTGCGGTACATACCCGATCCAGCTGTGGAGCTGGTCGGTGGAGAGCATCTCCATCGGCACACCGGATATAAGGATGCCGCCGGTTCCGGTAGGATACTCATGAAGAAGCTGCTTGAGCAGCGTAGATTTACCGCTGCCCGTACGGCCTACAACGCCGAGCGTCTGGCCCTTCTGCAGCATAAAGTTGATGTTATTCAAATTATCTATAGTAGAGCTCGGATACCGGAAGGTCACATCCCGAAACTGAATGGTATCCGGAACCTTCACGTCTACAGTCGTTTCAGCATTCGTTACATCCGGCGGAGTATTCAGCGTCTGGTTAACCCGATCCAGGGACGCGTTCCCCCGCTGCATAATGTTGATCAATTCTCCGATTGCAAACATCGGCCAAATCATCATCCCGAGGTACATGTTGAACGATACGAGATCTCCGAGGGTGATCTGGTTCTGGAACACCAGGTATACCCCGTAGGTTAAACCGATTACATAACTCAATCCGATGGAGAAGTTAATGGTCGGTTCGAACAGGGCGTCTACTTTGGCGACGGCCAGATTTTTGCGATATACATCATCCGTGATGTCCTGGAAGCGTTTCTGATCGGCGCGCTCTTGTACATAAGCACGTACGACACGCACGCCTGCAACCGACTCCAGAACCTGGTCATTCATGTCGCCGAAAGCATCCTGCGCCAGCGTGTAGCGTTTATGAATGGCTCTTCCGTAGATCACCATACCAATCGCGATGATCGGCATAGGCAAAATGGCAGCGAGTGTCAGCTTCCAGCTGACAATGAAACCCATGGCGAACAGGACCACGATCAAATATATAGTGGAATCCGTCATGACCAGCATGCCGAAACCGGCGGTGGCTGCCACGGAGCGAAGATCATTCGTTGCTTTTGCCATCAGATCTCCGGTACGGTTTCGTTCAAAGAAAGGCGGAAGCATCCGGAGCAAATGATTCATATACCGGGTGCGGAGCAGGCGCTCTACAAGGTTCGCTCCACCGAACAGTCGATGCATCCATATGTACGTGGCACAGTACACAACAGCGACGATGCCGAGAATCATGAGCAAATACTGGACCAGGGAGGCCCAGGTTATCGAACTGCTGACGATATCGTCAATGGCATTTCCGAGCAAGAGCGGCGGCAGAAGTTCAACCAGTCCGCAAAAGATGAGAAGTGCAAGGCCGATCAAATAACGTTTCTTCTCACGCTTGAAAAACCAGCCTAAATTTTTAAGTACGGCAAACACATTATCCCTTCCTTTCGTATGCAGTTCTGACATCATATCACCCGCAAAAACCAAAAAAAGCACATCATCCGAGGACGGACGATATGCTTCATTAATTTTGAATTTATCATACGCACGGTGATCATGACTTCCGTGCAGCGGTTAGCAGCTTCGTTCTGGTCATTCTTGCGAATGAACGAAGCTTAATGACTATGAGACAGCACCATGGGAGAGTCGATCCATATTTAATTGTAGGAATGGATGCAGATGATCTTTATCCATAGCAATAAGTTTAAACATGTCACTCACCCTTTCTTCGTCATTTTTACAATTTATTCAAATCGCTCTTGTATGGACTGAATTTTATCACCATGAACTGGAATGTGTCAAACTTATTTTTTCGAGAACAGGGCAGGTTATTTCAAACAGCAGGCAGTGGACAACCTTATGTCACTATTTTATTATCAAAATGATTTGTATCCTAACATACGTTTGCGTTATGATAATACTACAACCAAATATGAACCGTTCCTAAGGTCTCCGTCCTTAATAACGATGGGGTCAACATTATATGACGTCTAAGGAGGGTGTACGATACATGCAAATTCAAGTCAGCGATCAGGCGGCACGTTGGTACAAGAAGGAACTTGATCTTCAAGCAGGCACGTTCGTTCGCTTCTTTCCGCGATATAGTTCAGGCGGGGGGCTGCATCCCGGCTTTTCGCTAGGCATTTCAGTAGAAGAACCAAGAGAAGCGGGACTGACAGAGCGTTCGGAAGAGGTAACGTTCTTTATGGAAGAGCAGGATTTATGGTATTTGAACGGTTATACGCTTCGCGTGAAATATGAGGAATCGTTGGATGACATTTCGTATATTTATGAAGAAGAGGGCGCAGTAAATTAACTTGAGTGAGAGACTGCAGCGCCATCTAGGGAGAGGAGGTTCCCAAGATGAGCGTATATCACCGTGATATTCGCCAATACATCGGCAAACGTTCGGTGGTCCGTGTGAAAGCGGCGGTGCTTGTGCTGAACGAGAATGGAGAGATTCTGCTCCTGAAGCGGCAGAACAAGGACGAGTGGGGGCTCCCGATGGGAAGCCTGAAGCCTGGCGAAGCTCTTGAAGATACAGCGTCCAGAGAGCTGTGGGAAGAGAGTGGCCTGACAGCGGATGATATGCGACTCTTGGACCTTGTATCGGGTCCAGAGTATAGGAAGAAGCATCTTGGCGGAGATGAGGAGTATTATGTGATTGGCGTGTATGCAGCAACCGGTCTGCACAGTGCAATTCATCTGTCTCCTAATACGGAAGTATCACTTAAATATTTTGACTTTCATGCATTGCCGGCCATGGATGCCATTACGGTGCACTTGCTGGATAAGGTAAAAGAGAAAATCTGAAAGCCTAGGTGGCATCAGCGTGCATGCCTTCAATTCCCCGCTTGGGGAATTTTTTTCGGTCATAATGAGGAGTCCCTGCCCCATTCAAACCGGGGGAGGGACTCCTTTGCTATATTAGCTTGTGTTCCGCACAATCCGATATCAACCATTAAGTCAGACCGGAAAACGGGACCTCCAGTGCAAAATCAAAATCGTCGATATCATAGACCTGAACAGGAAGAGCGCTATCAACGATACGCTGGATCAATTCGTATTGATCTGTTAGAATGGGAGCTTCCGCTCTTTGGGATGCCAGGAGCAGCTCGGTTTCAATCGGATCAAACGACTCCCCGTACGGTGCTGTGTCCATCGTGTTCATAACGGATACCCGGGTGGTTTCGCCAACGGGAATGGATGGGCTTTTCGCCCAGGGAACTTGAAGGGCCCGTTCGATCTTCTTTTTATTCAACGGCTCTTCAAAATAGGAAATCAATTCGCCGATCTTTATCTTGACGTGCTGATCATCAGCACTGCTGTTCATGAGATGTTCATCGGTGGTATGAAGTTCATATAATTCCAAAATCGTAGTGTATGGAATGATGTATTCGACGGGTTTAGATGGTATTAACAGCTGGCCGTAAATGGCTAGCATAACGGCCTCCGTCACGAAAATTCTGGTCATGACTAAATCCTCCTGCGTGACATGATACTATTTATAAGTTTAGAACTAATAAAGCATTGAAGTTCACAATTGTCAACTGCTCTTCCCCTAACAACCGGGTGGATGTTACGCTATATAAACGTCTATCCATGTACTTTCACAGAAGACAGACCCGCTTTGGAGGGTGTTTTTTCTTGCGATTATCGAATAGGCTCAGCCTCGCGGAAAACTTATAATTCTATAATCTTGGGAAAGGGCTGTTATTACTATTGAAATCATGGAAAATCTATTATCCCTTCGTAAAGCCTTATATGAAGTGGATCATTCTGACTCTCTATTATCGGCATGATCAAATTTGCAATCCCGTTATTACTGCCGATGATCATGAAATACGTTGTTGATGATCTATTGATTAACCAGCAGATGACCATCGAGCAGAAAATTCAGGATTTGATGTGGATTCTGGCCGGTACACTTGTGCTGTTTGTTGTTGTGCGTGGTCCGGTTGAATACTTGAGGCAGTACTTTGCCCAGTTTATTACCAGCCGAATTTTGTTTGATATGCGTAACCGGCTTTATGCACATCTGCAGCGCTTATCTCTGCGTTACTATCAGAATACCAAGGTAGGCGAAGCGATATCGCGTTTTATTAACGATGTGGAGCAGTCCAAGAATCTGGTCGAAGTTGGTATGATGAACATTTGGCTGGACATGTTTACATTGCTGTTTGTTTTGATTGTTATGTTCTTTATGAATCCGGTGCTAACCCTGGTCGCCATCTCGATTCTGCCCTTGTATGGACTCGCGGTGAATCTGCTGTACAAGCGGCTTAAGCGGCTGACCAAAGACCGCTCTCAGGCATTGGCAGGCATCCAGGCGTACTTGCATGAACGGATTCAGGGCATCTCGGTTATCCGAAGTTTCACCCTGGAGCGTTATGACCAGAAGAAATTTGAAGGAATCAACGGAAATTTTCTGAATAAAGCGATGGCCCAGACCCGCTGGAACGCGCTCACCTTCTCGATAATCAATACGCTGACGGATATTGCGCCGATCCTGGTGATCGGTTACGGAGGGTACCGGGTAATTCAGGGGGATCTGACATTGGGTACGTTTGTAGCCTTTTTTGGCTACCTTGACAGGCTGTATGCTCCACTTCGCCGCCTGATCAACTCTTCAACGGTTCTGACACAGGCCTCAGCGTCGCTGGAGCGGGTCAAGGAGCTCATGGACGAGCCTTATGACATCCTGGACCGTCCTGATGCCAAAACGCTCAAGAGAGCCGGACAGATCGAGTTTGATCGTGTCTACTTCAAGTACAATGACGATGCAGGCTGGGTGCTTAAAGATATCAGCCTGACCATTAAGCAAGGCCAGACCGTTGCGTTTGTCGGCATGAGCGGCGGCGGCAAGTCGTCACTCATCGGACTGATTCCCCGATTCTACGACGTGCAGCAAGGCGCTGTTAGGATCAACGGACACGACGTCAGGGATTTGACGCTGGACAGTTTGCGGGGGGCCGTAGGTATGGTGCTGCAGGATAACTTCCTGTTCAGTGGCACAGTTCGGGAAAATATTCTGTTCGGTAATCCGGAAGCAGAGGAAGAAGCGATAGTTGCAGCCGCCAAAGCGGCCAATGCGCATGATTTCATTACTCAGCTGCCGCAGGGCTATGATACCGAGGTGGGTGAACGAGGCGTTAAACTTTCGGGAGGACAGAAGCAACGACTGGCGATCGCCCGCGTCTTTCTTAAAGACCCGGACATTCTGGTCCTCGATGAGGCAACCTCGGCGCTGGATCTGGAGTCGGAGCACCTGATACAGCAGGCGCTTGCCTCCCTGTCAAATAACCGTACAACCTTGATAGTTGCTCATCGCCTTTCGACGATTACGCATGCCGATCAGATTGTCGTGTTAGAGAATGGCCGGATTACAGAGCAGGGCACGCACAGCGAGCTGATGAATCTCGAAGGAAGTTATGCGAGATTGTATAACGTGCAGCATTTGGAGACTTAAAGCTGCAGGGGGTGTTCAGCAATAAGCGGAGGGTATCAAAAATGGAAAAGGTGTACAAATAAAGGCAACAATATCTGAAAAAAGCACTGCCTTTGAGGCAGTGCTTTTTTCAAAATTGTTATTTATGAGAACGTTCATCATAGTCGATAGACTCCTCGAGTTTCATTGTTGCTTGTAATTCCTCTTCAAGTTCCTTCATCGAAGTCTTTTTTTCAGGTGTCATGGATCTTACCGTGATCGAAGTGCCCGGAGGGATTTCAATTAGGTGAGACTTTCTATAACCTTCGTCTACTGGCATAATCAGTTCTTCAACTGCTAGAGGGTCAGGAGCGCTTTTTTCACTTGCATCTGGAGCTTTGGGTATATCCGTATTTTCTTTGATTTGCGATCCTGTATTTGTTTCATTATCAGATGCAGGTGTAGAACGAGAAACTTCCACCTCATTTGTTTTAGTTTCGTCTATAGGTTTTAAGGTAACTTCATTTGATTGAGCTTTAAATTGACTTTTTTCATCTTCTACTACTTTGGGCGTGTTGCTGGAAGCCCATGCCGCTGCTGTTGTGCTAATTGCGGCCACCAAAAATACAGCTGTTATCGTGAGGTACACTGTTTTCTTTTTCAATTTCTTTACGCTGAGCATAATCGTTAATCTCCTTTTTAATTGTTTTCCGTCACCGGATAAGGAGGCACAAAATCGTACGGGTAAATTTCTTGATCCTGCCATGACGTTCAAGATGGTTTCTCCATAGCGTTTTCGTTCGGCGTAGGACATCCCTTTTACGACTTCTTCATCACAAGAAAGCTCGCTCCATGTGTGAATGTCCTTCTGAAGAATGTGTACCAAGGGATTAAACCAATGTAAGGCACTGGCTCCCAAGGTGAACGCCTTGACCCATAAATCTTTTCGCTTCAGATGAATCAACTCATGATGGATCACCATACCCATATCCATGTCTACGGTATTCTCCATAGGGAGATAAATGGTTGGCTTCCAAAGGCCGACAAGCACTGGACTCCGAACGGCAGAACTGTACGCAAGCTGGACCTTGCTAGTAACACCAAGAGCTTGCTTGGTAAAAAGGAGTTGTTTAGCTGCTTCACTATTCTCCGAAACGGAGGAACGCGTCTGTTCCAGTATTTTCAATAATCTGCGATAAGAAACGGTCTGCCAAGCGGCAAAGGCTACAGCTCCGAGTCCCCATAGACTGAGGAGGAGAAGGGCTATATGGGTTGAAATAGTCTGCTCTGCCATAAATGGCTTCGGATTGAACCCTGAATGTCCAGGTAGCGTATGTTGTACATTTAATGGCAACTGGTTTGAGATGGGGGTGGTTGCTTTAAACTTGAAAGTAAAGAACCGTGAAACCCACTGTATACCAAGCACTACAGGTAGAAGATAAAAGCCTAAAGCCATTTTGCTAATTCTATAACGCCATTTTGGTGGAGTAGCATGGATGGATACGATCCGCAGTAAAAGAATACAGACTACGACGACACTTCCGGCAACGGTAAGGATAGACAGCAATTCAAGTATCGTATTCATAAGGTGCACCTACTTTTCCGAAAACCATTTCTTCAGTTCTGAAATGTCTTCATCTGATAGCTTGTCGCCATCGTATAGAGCCGATATTAGGTTTTTCACCGAGCCTTGATATAACCCGTCCAGCACGTTTTGCGTTTCGAGTAATTTATAATCTTTAGGAGAAATGAGAGGCATATATTGATTTGTCCGTCCATGCCTCGTAACTGCAAGCGCCTCTTTGTCCACCAAGCGCGATAAAAAGGTGGATATAGTCTGCGGTTTCCATTCCCTTCCTTTTTGAGAAAACAAACGCAGAAGTTCGGTGGATGTCACAGGCGGCGTACACTCCCAAATTACTTCCATTAGTTCCATTTCAGTATCCGATAATTTTTGTACCTGTTTCACGGTGAGCACCTCTTGAGTTCGTTATGCGTCCATAACGAAATGAATTACTACACTACGTAGTGATTACAATTTACTACATTATGTAGTGGTTCGTCAAGAGAAGAAGAAAGAAAGTGATTTATTACATTTGATAGCATTCTGTTCTTGGTAAGTGAGTAGATAAGCGGTAGTGATACGAGGAACGATTCGTAGAGAAAGTGTCTATTAATAGGAAAAAGAAGGCGTCCGGCCAGATCTAAGATCTTTCGGGACACCCCCTTTGAGGCAATGCTTATTTCTCGATATTATGGAACACCGTGTCATAAGTGGTCTGAATATAATCCAGCGTCTGACCGTGTAATACGATATTGTTCACCAAGGTGATAAACAGGAATAGGATCATGATGCCGGTCAGAGCTTGCTGAATACGATAGCTGTTCAATTTTGCAATGAACATCGCGGCGAGTACGAATACCGCAAACAGATAATGCCCTGCGTACAAGTACATATCGTAATTATACGTAGCCAGACCGAAGCCAACGATGACGTGGAGCAGGATCGCGAACAGAATGTAGATGCTGAACGCCCACGTATCACGGGATTTGATGCCTTTGATGAAGGAGAGCACGGCGAGCAAGAGCATGCCGAGACCGACGATATGGACATGGATCGGATACGGCTTGGACAAATCCGTCACAAACGCAGCGATTCCCGGATCAATCATAGCAAGCTCGGGCGACAGAATAGGACTTACAAACAGCATGTAAAACACGCGTGAATGATGCGTGAAGGAGAAGGGAGAAACGTAGCTGAGCGCGCCGTTCTGCATGCTTGTAAATACGTTCCCGATCCACGATTTGCCTGAGAACAGCAGGTGCTGAAGCAGTGTAACAATTACAACCATGCCCAGAAAGACCAGCATTATGATGATAAACCGTTTAAACGCGTGTTTCATTCGTCTATCCAACATACTGATCAACAGTGCTCCCGAGAAGGTTGCTACATTCGTAGATGTAATTCCGAAATTGATAAGGGCCAGGGAGGCGTTAGGCATTACCCCAAACCGATTCTCGATTCGGTTATGCTGCAAGTAAGCCGCAGATAAAATGATCATAAACTGCGCATAAGCATAGGAATCCGGTATAAAAGCCGTGTACAGTGAGTAAGAGCTGAAACCAAAGAAAGCGGCTGTGACGAGGGAAAGCACCCAGCCTGCTCCGCCTCTGCGGATGATGTAATATACCAGAGCTGCACTCAAGGCATTCAAGACTGACTGAATCAGAAGATAAGGGAGGTTGGAACTCCCGATGATCGATGTTAACGGACTTGTCAGGAAATTAATGAACGGGTGTATGATCGAGATATTTTCCGGGCCATATTCCATCGAAGGGTCGAAGTTAAACAGATTCAAGGTAAAAGGTGCACCATAGAAAGGGCTATGGGGCATCAGGGTGGCTGCATGATCCTTAATGTAGGTCACGAAGGGAAGATTCATGAAAACATACCATAGCGCAAGACAGATGCTTAAGCCGATGGCCGTATAATTATCTTTTTTATGTCGAAACAAATAACGGAAAAAAGTCATGTTCGCTTTCCACCAATCTAATCATTTTATGTATTCAAAGTGAGCCGTTCTGCATGCATTTACCAGATGAGCATAAGCAATCCGGAAATAATAAACGCGACACCCGCGATTTTTCGAATCCCTATGGTTTCTTTGAATACCAGTTTGGCAAACAGCAATGCCCACAGAAATGTCAGCGCATTGGCTGGCATAACCAGTGTGTAGGGAAGCTGGCCAAGCAGGTAAATGTTCAGCAGCGCCCCCAAACCGTAACAGAAAAAACCGATCAGAAGCAGCTTGATTTGTTTGCCCGCGGTGTACCCCTTGAAGAATACGCTCCCAAGCGAGCCCAGAAGTGTCATCAAGAGCAGAAGTGAGTAGAGCAGGATGTCATTTTTCATAGGAAGTTAAAGTCACCCCGATTCCAAGCAGGGCTACAGCGGCCAGTTTTTTTAGGGTAAGAGGTTCGTCCAGAAAAAAATCACCATAAAACAGGGCCACAATATAGCTGATACACATCAGGGGGTAGGCTACGGATAGCTTCTCCAGGGAAAATGATTTGATCATGAGTACAGCCCCGAGGCCATAGCAGACAAACCCGATCCCCATATACAGCAAGTTGGTATGACCCCACTTCCAGAACAGCTGCCCGGTAGCCGTCAAAAAGGCCGATACAACCATCAGCAGCTTGCCGAGGTGGCGCGGAGAGTCCTGTGCTTTTACCTGCTCCATGTTAATCCCTCGCATCCATGAGCGGATTTGTGATTGACTAGATATTTGTGCTTGACCAGCCGGAGCATCGGCAGATCGGATAAGGAATCGGAATAAGCACAGGATGACTCATAGTCAATGGTCAGCTGTTGCTCGTCCAGATATTGCTGAATGCGGTTCACTTTCTCCTCTCCCTTGCAATTGCTGCCTTCAATCATTGAGGTAAAGCGTTCGTCCTGCCGGGTCAATTTTGTCGCTATCACGGTGTCAACGCATGGCAGCTCTGCAAAGTATCTCATATACGCATCCGGGGATGCCGTTACGAGCAGGACATGATAACCCGCGCTCTTTTTAAGCTGCAGCTCTTTCAGCGCATCGGGAAAGATGGCGGGCTTTAATTCTGTTTGATAAAAATGCTCCAGATCGGAGTCTTCCATATGGCGCATCGCATGGAAATAAGCGCTTTTTGCTTTTTCGGCTTCCAAGAGCTTCAGCTTGTACAGCACGGAATGCAGCACGACCTTCAGAATGACGGGTGCCGTGGAAGGTTTTTTCCGTATACCATACTGCAAAAATTGAAACATGGAGTCCGTATGAATCACCGTTTTGTCGATATCGAATATAGCGAATTTCTGGTTCATATGGGATCCCTCTATTACCAATTCTGTATTATTCAAAGTACACCAAAATTCCGACAACGCTTATTACATAGAGAATGACGGTAACCAGGATGTGAGTGTCCTCCAGGAGCACCCGGTCAGGCGCACCGCCTTTCTTCTCGATATGTATCAGATAAAGATAGCGGAACATGCCGTAGATGACAAGCGGAATGGTCCACATGAGGTGAACGGTTCTGCCCGATGTAAAGGTAAACAGCGAATAACTGATGATGGTTGCCGTTGTGACAATGCTGCTCATCTGGTCCAGCAGATCAAATGAATATTGATCCAGCACCTTGCGGTGAGAGCCCTTGTCATTTTGCAGCAGATGAAGCTCATGCCGTCTCTTGCCGATAGCAAGAAAGAGCGACAACAGCATGGTGCACAGCAGGAACCACGGCGTGAAGGGCACATGAATCACCAGACCGCCTGCAATGGCCCGCAGTACAAACCCTGCCGCAATAATCATGATGTCGATGATGACAACGTGCTTCAGCCGGAACGAGTAAGCAACATTCATTGCGAAGTAGAGCAGCAGCAAGCCGGTAAACAACGGATTAAGAACATAAGATACCGCTAGAGAAGCTGCTAACAACAACGCACCAAACACAAGCGCCAGCTTGGGCGGAAGTGCACCGGATGCCATCGGACGGTACTTCTTCACCGGATGGTTGCGATCGGCTTCGCGATCCGCATAGTCGTTCACGATATAGACGCAGCCGGATACGAAGGACAAGAGAAGAAAACCGATCAGCGTATCGAGGAGCGATCCAGGATTTATCGTTTCGAACGAGAACGAGGGGGGCGGCAAAAATAAGCAGATTTTTGGTCCATTGCTTCGGTCTAAGCTGCCTAAAGAGCAGCACAGGAAGCTGCCTCAATGGGGCAGCCGCTGAATTCGTATTTGTGGATGACAATTGATGTAACCTCCTGATCAATCATGTTTCACTGGGATGTAGGGAAGAAGAGCTGAAATACGATAGCTATCATACCATAGAATAGACTATATATGGTAATGATGAGTGAACAAGCTGTTGCCGCACTACAGAAAAAATAAACCTCCCCAAGGGTCCTTGAACCAGCAGGGAGGCCATCATTCAACGTGTTATTACTTGTTTGCATGGCAGGTGAAGGCAAACAAGCCTTCCTCAAGATTTGCCGATAAGCAGGGAGAGCAGACCGGCGGCAATCAGCGGCCCCACGGGAACGCCGCGGAATAGAGCAACACCGAGGACGGTGCCAACGAGGAGCCCGGCAACCACGGTCGGGTTGCTTCCCATCAGGGTAGCTCCGCGTCCTCCCAGATAAGCGACAAGCATGCCGACGGCAATGGCGAGCAGTGATTTCCAATGGAGGAAGGACTCGCCGATGGTTTGCAGGCTCATCTTACCGCTGGCCAGCGGCGACATCACCCCTATGGTGAGGATGATGATACCGAGGGTCAGTCCGTATTTCTCCAGCCATGGGAAGGCCTGCTGAAAGCCGGTTACGCGGAGCATTAGCAAAGTCAGCATCGCAATGGTCACAGCAGAGTTGCTGCTGATAATGCCAAGTCCGGCCATGGCCAGCAGGATGAGTGAAGTTACGTCCATGGGAGATCCCTCCTTTTGTTAAACATTCGAGACCATGTGCTGTGCGATCAAGCGCCCGTGAAATCTGCCCGTTTCAATGAAGACCTCATTAGCGTTACGGCCCGATGCGATGACGCCAGCCACATAAAGTCCTGGAACGTTGGTCTCCATCGTATCCGGATTATAGAGCGGTTTCTCCATGTCCTCATTCAGTTCGACGCCAGAGGAGGCGAGCAGCTTGCGGTCAGGGCGAAAGCCGGTCAATGCCAAGACAAAATCATTCTCAATGATCGTTTCCTGACCTTGATTCGAAAGAATGGTTACCCAGGATTCCGCGATTTGAACGACACGGGAGTTCAGGTGAAGCTGTAAATGTCCCTTCTGAACCATGCCGTCGAACAGAGGACGTACCCATGGCTTGATATTCTGGGACACTTCTTCGCCCCTGTACACCATCGTGACCTCTGCTCCAACGCGGATGAGCTCCATGGCTGCATCGACAGCGGAGTTACTGCCTCCGATGACAACGGTTTTCATGCCGGCATAAGGATGAGCTTCACGGAAATAGTGCGTTACTTTCTCCAAGTCTTCACCAGGAATGCCGATATAATTCGGATGGTCAAAATAACCCGTAGCGATGACTACGTGTTTGGCTTGTCGAATGGATTTCTCACCGCCGCGCTTCTGCGTTTTCACTTGAAAGCTGCCGTCCGGCTGCTTCGTTATCGTGAGGGCTTCCTCATATGGGAAAATGTTAAGATTAAAATGCTTGGCAACTCTGCGGTAATAGGCCAGCGCCTCGTGCCGGAACGGTTTGTCATTCGATATGGCAAATGGAACATCGCCGATTTCGAGCATTTCAGCTGTACTGAAAAACTGCATATGCGTCGGATAAAGATAAATGGAATGGACTACATTGTGTTTATCGATGATCACGCTGCTGAGGCCCTGGCGGCCGCACTCAATGGCAGCTGCGAGACCGCATGGGCCTGCGCCGATAATTAAGACGTCGAGCATGGTGAACCTCCTTATGTATTTAACCTTACGCTATGGATCAGCATTATAATCCTACAGCAAATAAAACGATAAATCCAGATTTCCCGTTGACGCAGTACGGTTTTTCACATGAGTGGGGGGAGGGATTGACAATCATTAGAAATTAGATTATCTTCTAATTAGATATTTATTAAATTAGATGCTTATAAAATTTGTTTTTTGGAGGGTTGATCATGATGGAATTGACAGCAAGTGAGGCGTATAAAGCCTCCGTACTAAGAAATTTTATGGCTGAGGATGGAAGCCTGCGGCAAATTCCGGCACAGTACAAGAAGAAGCTGGTGATTATGGAGCACCTGGTGGAACAGCTTGAAATGGGGCGGGAATACCCTGAGAAGGAGATCAACGAGTTTATTAAGCAATATCATGCGGATTACGCAACCATCCGGCGGGAATTTATCATTCATAAGTATATGAGCCGGGATAACGGGGTCTATGTACGAAATCCGCGTGATTTATGGATTCAATGGGACAAGATCTAAATCTTAACAAGCCGCCAATACACAAAACAAAAAACCACCCTCATTTGAACTGCACCTCCAATGTTAGATGGTGTCTAACCATTGGGATGGAGTTCAATGGAACGGTGGTTTTCGTGTGTTAAATATACAAATTTAAGTTAGTATAAGTTCTCTATTAGAATCCAGCAGCAGCCTTTTTAACAAGCTCAAGACCGTTTTGGACGATCAGTTCAGCCTCATCCGGGAATTGATTATGACCTTCGATGATCAACGTCTCGATGTCTTGTACGCCCCATTGACGGAGATTACCCATCACGAAGTTTACAGCCATCTCTGCTGCTGCCATAGGTCCTTCGGAATAGTTGCCGCCGCGTGCATTCAAGATCACAACTTTCTTGCCGGTCACGAGACCTACAACGCCTTGAGGCGTATATTTAAAGGTTTTTCCTGCTTGGTTGAGGTAGTCGATATAGGTGTGCAGTACGGCAGGTACCGTCATGTTCCACAATGGGAAGGCAAAAACGATTTTGTCGGCAGCAAGAAACTGGTCAATATATTTGCTGACATTCGCTGCAGCAGTTTGCTCTTCCGGTGTTGCTTCGAAGCCTTTGGAGGCTTTGAACATTCCGTTAATGGCAACACCGTCATAATAAGGTAGGTTCTCTGCGAAGAGGTCAAGCTCCGTGATTTGATCTTCCGGGTGGCTTGCTTTGAAAGACTCCAGAAACTCGTGATACATTTTTACACTTACCGATTGCTCAATGGCTCTGTTGTTTGCTTTGATGAATAGAACATTAGACATGTATGAAAACTCTCCTTGTTGTATGGTTTACTTTATAAATTATAGTATATTTCATTTGTATGGTTTGTCAATGACATCCTAGTGAACAATATCAATGTTGCCGGAGTAGGTTTGTATTTGGATAGTATCGGTTGTTTCCTCCATTGCTTCCGGTGCCTTCACGGATCCCGACAGCGACTTGAGATCATAGAATCCGCGGAATGACGGATCGGGCTGCACTTTCACATCACCGGATCTGCATAAAATTTGGACGGGCGAAACACCAACCAGGCCCAGGTTCACATTTCCTGAAGAAACTTCGATGTCTACGGGGCCTTCCAGATCTTTCAACACGACATTGCCGGAATGATTGACAAGCTGCGTGGATGCCTGAATATCGAAGCCGCGAATATTCCCCGAAATATTTTCCACGTTTAGTTGCTCGGCACGTATCTCACTCATGTTAATGTTGCCTGATTTCACGGAAATGTCCACCGTTTTGGATGATGCACCTTTGACGTGGATGTTATCGGAGAACGTTGACAATTCCAGATCATCGAGTTTTGTGCTTGATGGCAGAACAACGGTCAGTTTTCCTTTGGGTGAATGGAAGTCCACACTCATAAACTGAATCTTGTAGGATGGGGTCAGATCCAGTTCGATTTCCGAACCAGATGGATGAAAAGATTGGAGGATGTCGATATATTCGGGTCTTAATTTACCGTCAAAAGCGATGTATCCTCCCGAATCTCCGCTATCTTCGAAGGCAAAGTCAATTTCGATGTTGCTGGAAATCCTCAGTTTTTTCAGATTTTCCGCATCCTGCAGCTCCCATTTGTTCTGATAGCTGATAAGCTCCTCCCCAAATTTAAATTGATACGCAGCCATACCGACGATGCCAACCAATATAAGTGCAATAGCTGTACTGAACAACCATTTCTTGTTCACTTTGCGTCACGACCTTTCATCATGCGAGTATTCCATCTGGAGTAGCCGAGGGTTATCGATAACAATCCCGATATAATGGAGCGGGTTAGATAACCAAGAAGAATGCCGATTCCCACGAATGAAACGGACAAGAACAGTTTGGCGGGATAAAACGTCCCGTTCACCATATAATCAAGCAGGACAAGCACCGGGCTGAGCAGGGTGGCGAGCGAGCCAGCTGCAATGGCAACTCCCCCGGACCATAATGCCGCAAGGAAAGGAATCATGACCATAGCGCAGAAGAATAAACCCGTTCCCATGGCGATTTTGCCGAACGAAGAAGGTTTTCCCGAACTTGCAGGGACCGGGATTTCCATGTCTACATAACGGTCGCCTAATGCTTCCTTTGCCATTTCAAAGGGATCTCCCAGCTCACGGGCGATTTCCTGCTCGGACCGTCCGTTCTGCATGCCGATGTCAAAATGGGACACCACGTCCTCGATGAATTCCCGGCGCTCATGGGGAGGAAGCGCAGCCAGACGCGATTCCAAAATCGAAATAAACTGTTTTTTAGTCATACCCATTTCCTTCCTCTATCAGATTGGTCACATTGCTAACAAAAGTCTTCCATTCCTTTACCATCGCCCTCATATAGATCACACCGCTTGGGGTCAGCTTATAATATTTACGGGGTGGCCCCTCGCTTGATTCCTGCAGGTATGTTGTGCAGTAGCCTTCATTCACAAGCCGGCGAAGAAGGGGGTATAAAGCTCCTTCCGCGACCTCAATATGCCGAGATACCGCTTGGGCCAGCTCATAGCCATATTGGTCCCTGCGATGGATAAGCACAAGCACGCAAATTTCAAGAACACCTTTTTTAAATTGAATACTGACATCCATGCCGATACCTCCTTTCATAAATCCTTGTTCGTGTTGTCATCATGAGGTAGTAATTAATATTCAGTAGTGTCTACAACAAGATATCACTTAGTACTGATTAATGCAAGGTACTGACTATAAATGGGCTGCAGTTTGACTGTTTCGAAAAAAAAAGTCGATTCATTAGAAGCTTTGTATAAGGAAGGGAGTTTCGTTTAATCTCGGAAAAGCACGGTTAATAGAAGTTATCAGAACATAGGGTCGTTTTTCCTAAGTGAGGAAGTGGAGGGATGAATTGTATGTCTATCGATCGGTTTATATTAAAAAAGCTCAACCATTGCCAGGAGTTAACGACACGGAGAAATCTCGTGAAATTGTTTCAGATTCGAATTCAGAGAGCACAGATAGCCGAGGAGCGCCATTACGGGTTATAATGAAGCTAAACAAAAAAAGGGCTACCCCTCTTTTTAAAAGAGAGATAGCGCAAGAGAGTCGTTTTCACTTTTGCTGTGAAGAATTGCCTCGGATCCCTCGATTTCAATACTGATGAGGGAGTTGAGGCATTTTTGCAGCGCCTTTTTGCCGGTTTGAATTTTATGGTCAAGCGCGCTGGTCAGCAGTTTTAGTACCTTCTGTACCGGCTGCTTGCTGTCCGTTGTAAAGTACACGGGAACCGGCTTGTTTTGGAACATAATAAGTGTTTTCATATCAATCACCTCACGAAAGTTTTTTCATGATAATTGCATTATAAATTGCCAATCTTAAAATAACCTTAAATTCGTATAATTAATCAGAATCATTTTTGTGAGCGTGACATTTTTGTGAACAGTGGCTTTTTAACAACGAAAAGCCTCGATTTGGCCTATAATCAGTACATAAATAGTTCTTCTGAACCAACGTTTTCACAGCCGAAATAGGAAAAAGGAAATATGACACAAATTGACAGAACAGATCCTGTAATGATATAGTTACAATAATGTAACTATTTTTTGTGCCTATTAAAATAGGTGTTTGGACATGGAGTATGGAATAAACATATAGAATTAACATTTTTGGGAAGGCAGGTTAACCAGATGATACTCACCGTGATCAGCGGGCGTAATGAAGATGATTGGTTTGATATCGACGTACCCGATGAATGCTCGATTGGACGGTTGAATGAGCTGCTGGGACTGCGTCTCTTTCATGAACCCTCCAGTGAAGGAATTCAATATATATTAGAAGCAAAATTTCCAGAAGGCTTGTGGTTTACGGTAGGGGGCCATTCAAGCCTTGTTGAGGCTGGATTGAGAGAAGGCTCTTATATACGTTTACAGCGGGCATTCTCCACAACAACCGAGGAAGCTCCTGTCTATGGCAGAAGATCGTTGTTTCAAGAAAGTTAGAATTGGGTAAGTAACCCATTGGTTTTGACTGAAACAACAACCTACATAATGTACTTTTCAGATGCTCTCTGGATTAGGAGGAAGTGAACATATGAACGTGTTATATCAACGTTCGCCGCGTATTAGACCGGCCTTACCGAATGAGGAAATGGAGATTCTGAGACCTCCGTCGGAGCCTAGCAAACCGTCATTCTCGATGATTGCCATCATTATCCCGATTATTATGACTGCCGTGACGGTAGGCTTCTATGTCTATATGAGCATGAGCGGCAAAATGTCCAACCCCAACTACATGATGTTTCAGATGTTGTCCATCTTTATGATGCTGACATCCTATACACTGCCGTTTTTCATGTATTTAAGCAACAAGAAGACCTACCAGATCAAGCTGAAGGAACGAGACCAGAAATATCGCGCACAGCTTGATCTGCACCGAGACGAGCTTAAGGAGAAGCAGGAGGACCAGGTTCATATCCTGTTTGACATCCATGGCGATCCGGACGTGTGTTATAACGTAGCAAAGAACCGCAGCAGCAGCTTGTGGGAGCGTTCACCGGAGGATACGGACTTCCTGGAGATTTGCGTCGGCAAGGGGGAGGTGTCTTTTTACATTCAGGTCAAGCCTCCCCGTGCGGATGGATATGACAAAGACCCGTTGATTGAGGCGGCTGAATTGCTGTCTGCGGAGTTTCAGACGGTTGACGAGGCATCGATTGCTCTGCCCCTGTTCGAATCCAAAGTGATAGGGATTGTTGGCGGAAGAGATCGGGTACTGAATATGCTTCGTGTCATGATGGCCCAAACCGCTGTAAGACTACTCGCCTGACGAAGTGAAGATTGCCGCGTTCTATGAGGAGAAAGTAGGCGAGTGAGTGGCAGTTGGCTGCGATGGCTTCCGCACACATGGGATGATGACCGCTCCAGCCGCTATCTTGCTGATCGGCGCAGTAATGCGCATCAGCTTGCAGATGAGCTGTTTACGCATTTATACCGTCGTAAGAACAATCGCTCCGAGCATGGCAAGAAATCGATCGAGACACCTGCATACGTTGTAATTTTATCCGCTGCCCAATTAATCGAGGAAGAACCGCTGCTTCCTCTGTTGCTGGAAGACGGTGATGCAGCTGATGTGGTCACGATCGTTTTGTCTGACCGGAAGGAAAGCCTGCCGATGCACTGCCAGCTTATTGTGGAGGTAGAGCGTGAGCAGGCAGCTTATACCATTAAGAAACAGGATGGCACCGTCTCCAGGCAATCGTTCCAGTCACATCAGATCAGCAAAGACCAGATTGAAGCCTTGGCCCGTTATATGGCGCCGATCCGGTTGAAACGATCCTCTGCATCCGATATCCCTAGCGTTCTGCCTCTCTTTGAAATGATGGATATTCAGAGAATCAACGATCTGGATGTGCACAGACGATGGCAGCAGAACCGTTATCCGGACTCATTGCCCGTTCCCATGGGTGTCCGCGCGGGCGGAAAGAAGATTAATTTGAATCTTCATGATAAAATAGAACGTCAAGGACATGGACCGCATGGTCTCATTGCAGGGACGACGGGTTCTGGCAAAAGTGAGGTCATTCAATCGATTGTTGCTTCACTGGCATCCGAATTCCATCCACATGACCTAGCATTTATGCTTATTGACTATAAAGGCGGCGGCATGTCCAATACGTTTGTAAACTTGCCGCATGTTGTAGGTACGATTACCAATCTGGATAACAATCTGATCGAACGGGCAAAGGTTTCGCTTAAGGCCGAGCTTGTCCGCCGACAGAAAATCCTGAATGATGCGGGCAATTTGCAGCATATTGACGAGTATTACAAATTGCTGCGCAGCCGCCACGGCGAACCGCTGCCCCATCTCGTTATTATTATTGATGAGTTTGCTCAGCTGAAGAAAGATCAACCGGAATTCATGGATGAATTAATCAGCATTGCGGCGATCGGGCGAACGCTCGGTGTCCATCTTATTCTTGCAACACAAAAACCGGCTGGGGTTGTAGATGATAAAATTTGGAGTAATTCGCGCTTTCGGATCTGTCTTCGAGTGCAAAGCGAGGGAGACAGCCGGGACATGTTGAAGATTCCGAACGCAGCCTGGATCAACAAGCCGGGAAGAGGTTATTTCCAAGTCGGCAGCGACGAAGTGTTTGAGGAAATGCAGTATGCCTGGAGCGGTGCTCCTTATATTGAAGAGAAGGATACACCTGGCGCTGTGGTAATACGCGAGGTGAGGATCAACGGCAGGACAGAACCCCTGCTTGCTTCGAATCCCTCGATAGGAGCCCATCTTGAAGTGCCTAAACAGCTGCAAGTGTTTATCGATCATGTGGCTGAGGTAGCAAGACAACAAGGGATAGCCCGACTTCAGGGACCATGGCTGCCTCCGCTTCCCGAAAGTCTGGATTTGGATGCGATTGAGTCCGGTATGGAATTTGAAAAGAAGGATCCATTCTGTGAATGGACCCTTACATCTTATGTGGGGATAGTTGATGACCTGCCTAATCAGTGTCAAAAGCCGCTGGTCTTAAACTTGGAACAAGGGCACTGGGCAGTCTACGGAATGCCGGGCCTCGGAAAGACCACCTTCATCCAGACGATGCTGATGTCCCTTGCCCATCGGTACAACCCGGACTTTTGGCACGGCTATATCGTGGATATGGGTCGGATGATGCGGGACTTTGCAGGACTGCCTCATATCGGAGCGGTCATGACCGCAGAAGAGGAGGATCGGATCAAGCGTTTGTTCCGTTTTCTCGCGAAAACCGCGGCCCTGCGGAAGGATATGATCGCTGATGCGGGAGTGAAAACCGTTGCGTCATATCGCCGGTCGAATGCAATCGCAGTTCCTCAAATAGTCGTGATTATTGATGGGTATCTAAACTTCCGGAACTCATATCCCGATGAGAATGATATGCTGGAATATTTGCTGCGTGAGGGTGGAAGTTTGGGAATCACATTCGTGATAACCGCCAATCGGATATCGGATATGTTTGAGAAAGTCCGGAGTAATATTTCGCAGGCGGTATCGTATGAACTCGCCGACCCGGCTGATTATTATTATGCGGTAGGACGTCCTGCACGAGCTCCAAGCCAGCTTCCTCCCGGGAGAGGCCTGGTTAAAGGACAAGTGCCGCCGCTTGAATTCCAAACGGCACTGCCGGCTTCAGGTCAGGACGAAGGACGCCGTTCCGCAGCGCTTCGCGATAGCATTCGTGCTCATCATGAATCGTGGCAAGGGGAATATGCGCCGCATATTGAATCGCTGCCTGACAGAATTCCGCTTCACCAGTTGCTTAAAGTTCAACATCCTTATGAAAGTGCAGGCATGGAGAAATATCAGGTTCCTGTCGGCGTGACGACGGATGATTTGACGCCTTTTGCGATCAATCTTGAGGATGGGCCGCATTTTATCGTTGCAAGTCCAATGGAAGGCGGCAAGACGTCATTCCTTCTTAGCTGGATGCTATCGCTTGCGTATTATACGTCACCGGATGAGCTGGAAATCTATACGGTAGACACGCGCTATGGCAGCAGCGGGCTAAGCCGGATGAACCATCTTCCGCATGTCAGAGGACATGCGGAGAATGAGGAGGATCTGGCACCGCTCATTTCGGGCCTTCATGAACGGGTTCACGACCCGATCGAAGGACGGGGAAGACCCGGCTATCCTGCTTATGATTGATGATGCTGATGTTCTGAGCAAGCAGCTCTCTGATTTCACCTTGAAGGACCAATTGTCTGCCATCGTAAGACAGGGAAGAGACCGCCGGGTTCATGTCGTTGTTGCTGGCGTTCCGGCCGACTTCCCGACGTATGGCGTGGACTGGTTTACGGATATTAAGGCTGCACAGAACGGATTTTTATTCGGGACTTTGGATTCAAACGATTTATCGTTCTTCAGAATTCCTTTTTCCGAGTCTTCGAATAGTCCTGGAGGACTAAAAATTCTTCCGCCGGGACAAGGGTACTACGTAAAACGAAAATTTTCCAGAATAAAAGGCGCAGTTCCGTTCGATGACGAATGGAATGCCCAGAGATGGGTCACAGAAATTCGCGACCGATGGCATGTTGTAGTTTGAGGGGAGGTGGCTCATAATGTTGACAATTCATGCTTCCAAACAAGAAACGATCACACTGAACGACAAGGAATTTTTCTTCTTGGCTGGAATTATCGGATCGGACCGATTACTTGGTGTAGAAGATCCTTTCGTAGGATACTTAACCGAAGAAATCGCGGTTGAATGGGAAAAAGCCAAACAATCGCTCCTAAGCAAGCAATATTTGATTCAAGAGGAAGGCGGGGAATTGTCGATTCCACCTGATGTCTTCTCACGAGTGGCGATTGCCGGACTTGCGGAACGTGCGTGCTGGTTAAAGTATGAAAATCAGGGTTCGTCGTTTGAAGGATATATACATGTAACGGACGAACGAGTTATACAAGTATGCAGGAGCGGTGAGGATAACCGGCGTTACATGCTTAGTGAACTCGGAACAATCGAACAAACCTGCAATCATCTGGTGGAGGATCTGGCGCTAAGCGATCAGAACTGGGGGGATATCCCGGCTTTATTGCTCAGCCGAAAGGAGTTCGGAGATATTTATACCTCTGCCTCCGAACAGAAAAGCGATGATATCAGTGATCGTTTAGCGAGACTGACAGATGATGCCGAGGGTTCCATTGCGCTCGCGAAATGTATGAAGAACAAGGTATCTTCGGGGGAACTCCAGCTGTCGATTTGGAACGGAAACAGCTGGGAAAGTCAGAATGCAGCTTTTATAGTGAACGAGTCCATGAATTGGCTGCTGCGTATGAGCCTGGAGGGAGACCAGGACTGGCTAACCGCAGCACCAGCGACCAAAGAGCAGTTTCGTCATATGCTTCTCATGTGGCTGAAACAGTAACAGAGCCTGTATGAAAGGTGAGGACCAATGCGTATTTCTGTCGAGCCGGAGTCTCTCCGGACGTTAAGCCGTCAGCTGCAGCATAGTGGCGATGAATATTTGGCGATAACGAGAACGCTCAACCAAGCAATGAATTCACTCGTCTGGGAGACGTCTCTCAAAGCGGCGGTTATCGATGAGTGGCAGTCTGCCCGAAGTTTAGGAGAGCATCTGGGAGCTCTTCTTGCTCAACTGGGCAAGCATCTTCAAAGTAAAGCCGATCAGTTTCAAGAAACGGATCATCAGTACCATACCATTTTGGAGCATGCGATCGTAAATACCGTATCGCCGACAGCGCTGTTTGCTGCCTCCGGTATGGATGGACGTTTATCAATATTGCCGGATTATGGAAACTCTTCTACTGTTATTTCGAATCCGAGTTCCGTAGCGGCTGCTGTTGGCATGACAAGTGGGGATAACGGAAATTCGGCTAAACAAGCGGCTTTGTCCGGTCAGGGTTGGACCTTTACGGATCCTTCTTCGTTTGGAATTGCTAACTAATTTCCCTGCTTTTTTGGGAAAATCAAGATGGTAAAAGTTTCAAATTGGGGCGTGCAGGGTAACTGGAAATTAGGTCTGAGGACATTTTGATAAACCAAGTCTATTGGGCTAAGATGTCAAGTGTCACCAGAAATTGAATTTCAAGGAGGTTACATAAATGGCAGGACGTATTTTAATAACGCCAGAACAAGTAGAGCAAGTAGCGAACCAATTTAAACAGAGCGGTGATCAAAGTCAGCAGATCGTCAACAGCTTGACTCAATCGATCAACGGAATGGAAGGTCAATGGGACGGTATGACGAAGCAGCGCTTCTTCCAGGAATTCCAGGAGGCAAGCCGCTTGATGAACTCCTTCGTACAAACCCTTGACAGCATCAGCAACGAGCTGAAAGCGATCGCTCAGAAATTCCGTATGGCTGACGAATCCCGTTAATATTCATTCGGCCGCATTTGCATTATAATAGTTTAATAGGCAGAATAAACCGGGTGGTAGATAACCCGGTTTTCTTGCAATCCAGCTTGTTTTGTCTAAAATTTACGGCTTGCCGTTTAATCGAGCATATAGGTTGGTAATGGAGTTATAGAGAGGGTGATGTTCATGACATTTCAGCCAAACCCGGGCGATGGGATTGTTGTAAATGGAAGGGCTTATACAGTAGGACAACATCCCGCAGCACCTGGCGTAGCTTATGCACAGGCAGGGAGGCAAGGCATTGTTTACCAGCTGATTCCTGTTGATGGGGAGCTGCATGAGGCCAAAGCGCTTAAAGTGTTTTTTCCGAAATTCAGAATTCCGGCTATGGTTTATCAATCCGAGCATATGGGCAGTTATCGCGAGATTCCGGGATTGCAAGTAAGCAGCCGAGAGGTGCTCACTCCCGAAAGAAACGGAGATTTGATAGCAGAATATCCGGATTTGCTGTACGCGGTCATTATGCCATGGATACATGGCTGCACTTGGTTTGACGTTATCAGTGATCAGCGTAATCTGGGACGTTCTGAAAGTTTGATGCTGGCCAAGGCGTTGGCAGCTATTGGTTCGAGCATGGAGCAGCGTGGATTAGCGCATTGCGATCTGTCTGCGCCGAATGTCATGCTTCCGTTTTTTTCGGAAGTGAAGCTGCCGGAGGGCACGGCCGCCGTTGAGCTTGTAGATGTCGAGCAGATGTACAGTCCCAAAATGGACCGCCCCGATGTTTTGCTGGCTGGCTCGCCAGGTTATGCGGCTCATCGGACGGTGCACAGTGGGCTATGGAGTGCATATGCTGACCGTTTTGCAGGGGCTGTCATCATTGCGGAAATGCTGGGCTGGAGCGATTCGGCCATCGTGAATCGGGCATGGGGCGAGAGCTATTTTGACCAGCATGAAATGCAGACACCTTGCGAACGATATTTTCTGCTGAAAAAATCGCTGGGTCAGCGTTGGGGTGCACGGATTTCAGACTTGTTCGGCAGAGCATGGGACAGTCAGGATTTGAGCAGTTGTCCGACATTCGGCGAGTGGCTCATTGCGTTGTCTACTTTGAGCGAGGAAGAAGTGGTGGAAGAGATTCCAGCCGCATCAGCCGCTGCCGCAGCGGCTAATGCTTCCGACGAGGGAGAAGCCGCGCCAGAACGTTCGAAGGAAGTGCCTGCAGAGGTTATAGCATCGCTAGGGATCGAGCCGGGTACAAGAGAAGTTAATGATAATGTGGTTGGACGGCTGTTCCATCAAGCCCGTGACTTGGAGAAGGCGGGTAATTTATCAGGTGCGCTGGAAATATTCCGTTCCGCGTATCATTTTGTGAAGAAGGACAGTCCGCTTGAGGTGGAGCTCGCCGCTGCGATTCAGGGGCTGGAGGAGCAGCTTCGACCGGTCGAAGACACATCGAACAAAGGATTCAAGGCACTGTTACTATCTCGTAAATTTATGATCTCAAGTGCGGCTGCACTTGTCATATTGGCTGGTTCGGCGATTACGGTCAATCAGATCTTGGCTGAGAAGGCAGAGAGCAGGCAAATGGATGCGGAGGCTTTAGCCGAGCAGCAGGCGCAAGAAGCCATTCGCAAGCAGGAGGAAGAAGCA
This sequence comes from Paenibacillus vortex V453, assembly GCF_000193415.1. Taxonomy (NCBI): domain Bacteria; kingdom Bacillati; phylum Bacillota; class Bacilli; order Caryophanales; family Paenibacillaceae; genus Paenibacillus; species Paenibacillus vortex. The sequence continues at coordinate 400,573 of NZ_ADHJ01000037.1, read as the reverse complement.
CGGAGGCAGCAGGAAGAAGCGGCCAAGAAGGAAGAAGAAGCAAAAATCGCGGAAGCGGAGCGTTTGAAGGAAGAGGAAGCCAAGAAGTCGGCGGAAGCTGAGCAGGCTCGTAAAGAGCAGGAAAAAGCCGATCTTCAAGCCAAGTATGATAAGCAGGCGAAGTATGATGCTTACCTGGCATCCGTAGAAGAGAAGAAGAAGAAACAAGAGCTGCAAGAAAAATACGATAACCAGGCCAAATACGAGGCTTATCTAGCGCAGCAGGAAGAGAACAAGAAGAAGGCCGCGCAGGATGAAGCAGCTGCCAAGGCGGCAGCTCAGGCAGCAGTCGAGGCCGAGGCAAATCGCAAGGCACAAGCCAAGGCGGCTCAGCAAGCGCAGGCGGCCCAGCTCCAGAAGCAGCGTTCCCAGAACGTTGTGGAACTGGTTGCCTTATATAATAAGGCATACAATGCACAGGTAGCCGGCAACAAAGACCGGGCCAGGAACGCTGCTCATGAATTCATTAATTTATATAACAAGGATCAGTCCTATTATAAGACCGTTGGCAAAATGAGCAGTCGCCGCAACAATTTGCAAAAATTCATGAGTGACGACAGTCACTGGATACCAAAACTGTAAAAGAAGCAAACATAACGAAATGCAGGGGTGAATGTTATTCACGATGAACTATACCATACAGGCTTCACAGCGCACGCCAGCGCTCATCATATATTTGATTGATATCAGCGCATCTATGAATATGCTGATGGAGGACCGCAGGCGGATCGACGTGGTTTACGAAGCATTATCCCTGGCCATTCGGCAAATGGTATTCCGTTCGACCAAGGGTAACCGGTTAACACCACGGTACCGGATTGCCATACTTGCCTATAGCGATGATGTATATGATTTGTTGAACGGAATTAAGGGCATTGACGAGATTGCAGCAATTGGTTCACTGCCTGATTTGACGCCAAAGAGGTTCTCTGATTCGGCTAAAGCCTTTCTTCAGGCAGAGAAAATTCTGCAATCGGAAATTCCGAATATGCAGGATTGTCCTGCACCGCTTGTGTGCCATATGACAGATGGAGTGTCGACAGGAGATGATCCAGAACCAATTGCCCGCCGGATTATGAGTATGAGCGTTCCGGATGGGAACGTGCTTGTCGAGAATATATTTATATCCGATCATCTGATGAACCAGCCGATCACTGAACCTCGTCGCTGGAAGGGAATCTTGACGGACACATCATTGGAGGATGAGCACGCGCGAAAACTTAAAATGATGTCCTCGGTTCTTCCTGAAAGCTATCGTGAAATGCTGCTCGAAGCTGATTATCAGCTGAGTCCCGGCGCCCTGATGATGCTTCCGGGCACATGCTCGGAGCTGGTATCCATCGGATTCCAGATGTCGGCAGCCACGCCGGTGAGGTAAGAATATGAAGCGATCATATGCTGGAAGCATGGATTCTTGGGGAGCGCGGAAGAAGTCTCCGACATCGACGTATTATTACGAGAGTAAACAGACCGGGGAAGAGCCGCTTACGAGGATTCGTGATCTATTTACATGTCGTTATGCTTATGGTAGGGCGGCCGAATCGGTGAAGCTGTCCGAGAAGGGACAGGATTTCCTGGCATTTTCACTGAACGAAGATGTGTGCCGATTTGTGCTGTGTGACGGCGTCGGACTGAGCTACCGTGGGGATGTAGCCTCGCGCCTGTTGGGTCAGGGGCTTATGGAATGGCTGGAGAATCAGGAGGAGCTCTCCTCCGCATCGCTGGAACGCAAGCTGAAGGATCTATCGCTCGAAGCGGATCGGGAGCTGCGCGATCTTTCAGTAGATTCCGCTACACCTAAGCTGCTTCGCGAGGTTCTGGAAGAGAAACAGCGCATGGGAAGCGAAGCGATGTATATTTGCGGGCGTATCGAGCTTCCCACGCGCTTTCGCCGCAAAGGAAGGCTATGGCTGGCCTGGCAGGGCGATTCTCGTGTGCGCTTATGGCATAAGCAGAGGGAATTGACCTCTCTATTCGGAGACCATTTTCGTACGGCGGAACGCTGGTCATCCCGCATCGGTCCAGTAGGAGGCAAGCCGCATGTGTATAGCAGCAGACTGGATCATGAGAGCGAATATCGCCTGCAGTTATACAGTGATGGCTTGAATGACCTGGATGCTGTGATGGAGCATATTCCGGATGAACAGGTTCAGGTGCTGATGAATGCCCTTCATACGGATGGTTTGGAAGATGACGCTTCCTTCTTGGAATTCATGTGGTAGTTATATGGATGCAACAGAATGTTAACGATTAACCGGACCTGGACCTTTCGAGGGCCGGTTTTTTTTCGTTGATGGTCATGATGCTGCGGCTAAATTGAAAAACATGATTATAAAACAGGCACTTTTGGGTAATCTTGTGACAGATGAATGTATACGGATTACGAAGAAAAAGGAGCGTGTTAATGATGAATGAAGGATTTGGACGTTTTCAAGGAAAAACCGCCATCATCACGGGTGCAGGTTCTGGGATCGGCAAGGCTGCGGCAGTCTTATTGGCAAAGGAAGGTGCAAACGTGGCGCTGTTCGATCTGCTCGATGACCGTACGAACAAAGTGGAAGCGGAAATCAATCAGTTGCAGGCAGGATCTGCCAGAGCCTTCGATGTGGATACAACAGATCCTGACCGAGTGGAGAAGGCTATTCTGGAAACCGTAGAGATTTTTGGCGGAATCGATATTGTTTTTGCCAATGCAGGCATCAACGGCGTGATGACTCCTATCGATGACATGAAGCTGGAGGAATGGACCAAGACGCTCAACGTGAATTTGAACGGTACGTTTTTGACGGTCAAATATGCGATCCCACACCTCAAGAAGCGGGGACAGGGCAGCATCATCATCACCAGCTCCGTAAATGGGACACGAACCTTCTCCAACTTTGGAATGAGTGCCTACAGCACAACCAAGGCAGGACAGGTGGCTTTTGCGAAGATGGCTGCATTGGAGCTGGCCCAATTCAAGATCAGGGTAAATGTAATCTGTCCTGGCGCGATATCGACCAACATTGATCAAAGCACGAAGAAACAAGGGGATCTGGAGGAGATCGTGATTCCGGTTGAATACCCGGAGGGAAGCCAGCCGCTGTCGGATGGACCCGGTAAACCGGAGGAGGTTGCGGATTTGGTGGCGTTTTTGGCTTCGGATCAATCAAAGCATATTACAGGGGCGCAAATATTCATTGATGGAGCGGAATCGCTCCTGTAGATATGATCATTTTTTCCAGATTGGCGGAGCAGAAGATTGAAGAAGCGGTTCGTAACGGAGAGCTGGATAATCTGCCGTTTGCCGGCAAGAAGCTGCCCATTGATGATCTGTCTCACCTACCCGAAGATATGAGAATGTCCTATCGAATCATGAAGAATGCAGGTTATGTGCCCGAAGAAGTGACGCTGCGCAAGGAATGTGTTCAGCTGTACGATCTGCTCGGAGCTGCCCGGAATGAGGGTGAACAGGACCAGCTTCGACGCAAGCTGAATGAAAAGCAGTTAAGACTGCAGCTGCTCATGGAACAGCGCGGGCTTAGCGCCAATAGCGCTTTTGCGCAGTATGAAACCCAAGTCAGAGACCGTTTAACCCGTGAGGAATAACAGATCAGTGCCAGCCTTTCTTCTTATCACAAGAACGAAAGCGCAGGCGCTGATTGTTTTTTTATGTTTCGAATAACTGCTGCCTTGTTTCATCCGATATTTTTATCGGGGAAGACGGTATTTTTGACAGGTCGAACAACGAGATCAAGTCTGCAGGAGTAACAAGTTCCGGCTTTTCCAGCAGACCGGCGGTCCAGGCTAACCACCCAATAACCCGTTCCGGCTTAACGCCTTGTCCGCGTAAAAAAGAGAGGCTTAATCCGCGGGTTCGTTTAGCCAGCCTTCTGCCCTCGGCATCGACCATCAGAGGAGTGTGGGCGAACTGAGGAGGCTCATAACCCAGCGCTTGGTATAACAGAAGCTGCCGGGGGGTGGAATCCAGAAGGTCAGCTCCTCGCAGCACATGAGTAATGTCCATCAGCGCGTCATCCACGACAACTGCAAGCTGATAAGAGATCATATCATCTGCCCTGCAAACAACGAAATCCCCTCCATCGGATAACAGATACGACTGTGCCCCGGCGATGCCATCGATAAAAGATATTCGCTGCTGCGGGACCTTCATTCGCAGCGAAGGCTTTTTGCGCAGCTTCCTGATAGTGGCTTCTTCCTCAGATAAATATCTGCAAGTCCCGGGGTAGCGGAGGCCTTCCGATGCAATGCCATGCGGTGCTCGGGATGCAGCCGTAATATCTGCCCTGCTGCAATAGCATGGATACAGCAGATGATTGTGCTGCAGCTTCGTAATTTCCCTCTCGTATAATGCCTGGCGTGCCGCCTGATGGTAAGGCCCGTAGTCGCCGTCACGGCCCGGGCCTTCATCCCAATCCAAACCGAGCCATTCCAGATCCCTCAGGATTTCAACCGTAAGCTCCTGGCGGGAACGCTGTGTATCAATATCCTCGATGCGAAGAATATATTGTCCGTTCATACTTCTTATTTGCAGCCAGCCGAGCAAGGCGGTCAATGCATTGCCAATATGCATTTTTCCGGATGGCGTCGGCGCAAAGCGGCCTCGAATGGGGGTGTGCTGCTCCATATATATCACCTTCTGACGAAATGGATCGGATGGATTACCCAGAATCTGACGATGTATGTTATTCACATATTGTAGCGTATTTACATCGTTTCTTGCCAGCAGCCTCTGTTCTCGCCAAGGGTCCACTTGACGCAGTGGAGGTGTCTTATATAATTAAGGAATTATATGAAGAGGATAACGGAGATGTATCCATGACTGAACTTCCCATTCACCAAGTACTGCCACAATTGAAAATGGCTTTATCTACAGGAACGGCTGCCGTTCTGATCGCGGAACCGGGAGCAGGCAAGACCACGCAAGTGCCATTGGCCTTTATGAATGAACCTTGGCTTAAGGGACAGCGAATCATTATGCTGGAGCCCAGAAGGATTGCTGCGCGCTCCGCCGCGAGTTATATGGCATCCTCACTGGGAGAGAGTGTAGGTGAGACGATCGGGTATCGGGTTCGGATGGATAGCCGAATCGGAAAGGATACCCTGATTGAAGTTGTGACGGAGGGTGTCATGACCCGCATGCTGCAGGATGATCCGGAGTTAAGCGGCATCGGCATGATCATATTTGATGAATTTCATGAACGCAGTTTACAGGCCGATACAGGCTTGGCGTTTGCGCTGGAATCACAGGGAGCGCTGCGCGAAGATTTACGATTGCTCATCATGTCGGCAACGCTTGAAGCTGAATCGGTTGCGGAGCTCCTTGGCAGCGCGCCGGTTATCGTTAGTAAGGGGCGGGCTTTTCCCGTATCCACGCACTATTTGCGCTCCTTTGGCTTGGACGAGATACATAGAGGCACAGCGATGGTCATTCATCGTGCATTGGCTGAACAGCAAGGCGATATCCTGGTGTTTTTGCCAGGTGCTCGAGAGATCAGGCGAACGGCTGATGAATTAGTAAGAACGGGTCTAGGCCATGATGTGGTCATACGTGAGCTGTATAGTGCGCTTCCGGCTGAGAAGCAGGATGCAGCAATCCAACTTGATGCAGCCGGAAGACGTAAAATCGTGTTGTCCACAAGTATTGCCGAGAGCAGCATTACGATTGAAGGGATCAAAATGGTGGTGGACAGCGGATATATGCGGACGGAGATATTCTCTCCGAGAACGGGACTGCCGCAATTGATTACGAGACGACTGTCCAAAGCCTCCGCAGATCAGAGAAGAGGGAGAGCAGGGCGGGTAACCGCAGGCGTATGCTATCGCATGTGGAGCGAGGAGGAACACCGCCACCTGCAGGAGCACACCACGCCGGCCATTTGCGAATCGGATCTGGCACCGCTTGCCCTGGAATTGGCAGCGTGGGGCACTCGTGATCCGAAGCAGCTTGCATGGCTCGATGCACCCCCTCAGATCGCTTACACCCAAGGTCAAACGTTACTGAAGGAGCTGTCGGCTCTGGATGATTCGGACAGTATAACCGGGCACGGGCACGATATGGCCAGGCTTGGACTTCATCCGAGACTGGCTCATATGCTTCTGAGGGCACAAGAAATGGACGAAGCATCATTGGCCATCCGGATAGCCGTTCTGCTTCAGGAACGGGATATAATGCGCCGAAATAGAAGCGATACAGGATCAGGATTTGCGCTCACGTGTTGAACGAATTCTCTCTTATGAGCAGGGCTCTCAGTCATACCATTCACAAGACAGAAGCGAGGAAGCTGTTATACAGCGAATGAGACAGGAAATTAAGAAACTCCACGCACAGCTGGATATCGCATATTCAACATGGGGGGACCTTGACCTGTGCGGGCTTCTGCTGTCGTTTGCCTATCCTGACCGGATGGCTAAGAACCGGGGCGGAAGCGGGTTCCTGATGCGCAGTGGAAGGGGAGTGAAATTCCCTGCGATGCAGCCCCTGAGCCGAGCCCGGTATGTGGTAGTGGCTGCCGTTGATGATCAAGGGGCGGATGGGAACATACAGCTTGCCGCGGAACTGGATGAGCGCTTTCTGGATAAGTATTACCGCAACGAGATGGAAAGCCATAAGGAAGTTATATGGGATGCGGTATCAGGAAGCATCAGGGCAAGACAGAAGCTGAAGCTAGGAGCCATGGTCATCAAGGAGCAAGCCTATCCGAATCCGACAGGAGAAGAAACGGCGCTGGCATTATTGCAGGGCGTTCAGCAGGAGGGACTTGGATTGTTTCAGTGGAGCAAGGCCGCGCTGCAGCTTAGGGAACGAATGGCGTTCATGTTTCGGCATGAACGGGATGGTTCATGGCCGGATGTATCGGATGAAGGCCTGATGGACCGTGCGGATGAGTGGTTGCTGCCTTATCTGAATGGGCTGCGGAATCGAAATGATATCAGGCGGCTTGCACCGGGAACTCTCTTGGAGCATATGCTCAGCTGGGAGCAGAAGCAGTTGCTGCACAAAGAAGCACCGACCCATATCAGGGTACCCAGCGGTTCCATGATCCCGGTTAATTACAGTGACCCCGAACAGCCATTTCTGGCCGTTCGCCTCCAGGAGATGTTCGGTTTACAGGATACGCCGCGCATTGCCGGAGGCAAGGTGGCGCTGACCTTGCATCTGCTGTCTCCCGCCCAAAGACCGGTTCAGGTGACCTCAGACCTGTCAAGCTTTTGGCGGAACGGATATTTTGAGGTCAAAAAGGATTTGAAAGGAAGATACCCTAAACATTATTGGCCGGATGATCCGCTGGAAGCAACCGCGACCCATCGGACCAGACCCAAGGCTTAACAACGCAAGGTTCCAGGTTTAAATCCTCGTACCCTCGGGTAATGTTAGATATGAACAACCACCGATGAAGGAGGGTTTAACATGGAGAAGAAAGTTGTAGGTGTATTCCGTTCGGAGCAAGAAGCGGCTCAGGCCATTGAGCAGCTGCAGCGTCACGGGGTTCCGAATGATGCCATATCCATTATAGCGAAGGATAAACGCGAAGCTGAACTGATTGCTGAACAGACAGGAACGATGGCACCTGAAGGGGTGGCGGCTGGTGCAGCAACAGGCGGCATTCTGGGTGGAACCGCTGGTTTGCTGGCAGGTCTTGGAGCCTTGGCGATTCCCGGCATAGGACCCATTCTTGCTGCAGGACCTATTGCCGCTACGCTTACAGGAGCAGCGGTGGGTGCAGGGGCCGGAGGGCTCGTCGGCGGTTTCATCGGTCTTGGCATACCGGAGGATGAGGCCAAAGAATATGAATCCTATGTAGAGCAAGGACGAATATTGGTACTCGTGGATGCTGACGAAGAGAACACAGGCATTTACGATATATTCCGCGACTACGATTACAGGAATGAGGACCAGTATGGGGCCGTTGATCAGAATCGGGACGACAAGCTGCCGCCGCGAGGAACGTATTTGCTGTAAGAGGTTAACCCGAACCCGGTTCCGCAAGGGGCCGGGTTTTGTTATGATACATATGAATACAGGCAGATGTCTGTTGCTCAAACCATCTGGATCAGTAAGAATTTGGATTACCCGATCGGGGTTAGTCTCCCTTACAATGAGGTGTGTTAGGATGAACGAAAGACAGCGTAAAGGGGGAGCGGAATGTCCAGAGAAAGAATACCGGAAGTGGAACGACTGCGAGGGATTGCTTTTCTGGCCGTAGTCTTGCAGCACTCCATAGCGCATTATACCGTGGAACCAGGTATGACCACCGGAGATGGGATTTTGATGGCGGTTCTGCTTATGGCGACCAAGTTCGCAGTACCTGTCTTTATTTTTATAACAGGCATGGTGCTGTTTTATAATGATAAAGGTCCATTGCATTATGGCCGGTTCATACAGAGGCGCTTTGGTGATATCTACATTCCGTTTGCTGTATGGACACTGATCACATTGCTGATCAATAATAGGTTCAACCCTACCCAGGCAGAGGATTGGAAATATCTTGGGGGAGTACTGTTAACCGGAAAATCCAGCTCGCATTTTTGGTATATCATTATGCTGTTTCAATTTTATCTGCTGTATCCTTTGTTCCGTTCCGCCATATTGGGAATCAAGGAGCGATGGGGATGGAGAACCCAGTTGACCATATTGCTCTTGTCCGGGTTGCTGTATGTGGGCTTAACAGGGGTTATCAGCGATATTGGCCGATGGATGGGAAGCTTGGACATTCCCGTGTGGAGTGAGCTGTTTACAACCTATGCGGATCGAAATGCACTATATTATTTCTTTTATTTTGCGCTGGGGGCAGCGGCGGGATTGTACCATACATCCTGGAAAAAATGGATCCAGAAGGCACGCACGGGAATATGGCTGATCTTTCTGTTCCTGTTTGGATGGATGCTCATCCAGGCAGTGAATGAAATCCGTTCCGCGGAGAATGGAGCGATCACGTTCTATTCGCTGTCTCTGCTGCGGCCGATGATGTCGGTATTCCTGATCAGTTCCATATTGGTTATGTACGATGTGACCGGCTGGATCTGCCGTCAGGGAGGAGCGAGGGTGAATTCGCTCCTGACCTCCGTCGGACTGTATTCCTATGGAGCTTATCTAATGCATCTGTTGACACTGCGTATAAGCTATGTCGTTGACGAATCATGGCTGATCAGCATGCCTCCTCTGATTCGGATCCTTTCTTCGTGGCTCATCAGTGCGGCTGTGGCCTATGGGGCAACACGCCTGCTGGCTATGCTACCGTTCGGCAAGTGGCTGGTCGGAATGACCGGAAAAAGAAAAAATCGAACCCTGCAGCCATCCAGTCCGTCTCATTCATCAACAACGGGCATGTGAATGCTAGAAACCACCCTGAGGGGTGGTTTTTTTATGAACACCGCCTGCCGAACCTTGCATCAACGAACCAATCAACAACATGTGAGAAATTATAAATTATGTTATTTCAACATGTGAAAAATTCACAATAGTTAATTGCATCGAGACTCCCGATTCCATTCAGCTCTCATAGCAGCCTTCCACGTTTCAATCCACCCCTTCCTGGTTTAAAAAGAAGAGGATGTCTCCTATTGTGCAAACTGGGAAACTGTGGGTTATAATGAGGAAAGTATGGGGACAAATAGCTCTGTAGAAAAAGGAGGCGCCCAGATGGCATTTATGATTGCGCAGCGAGCATTTATCAAAGTTTATCTCATTACCATGGTGGAGCAGCAGCGCGGATATGGATATCAAATGCTGGAAGAACTGCGTCAGGACTTCAAGAGCCATGGGTATTCACCGCCGCAAAGCGAAATCTACCGGGCTCTGCATGAGTTGGTGCAGGAGGGGGTTCTATACCGTACCAAGCAGCTGAAGGGGAACGATCCGCGGGTCGATTTTCAGGAAATCGTACTCTATCATTTTACCGATGACGGTGCTGAGAAAGCCAAGCTTTATAAAAAGCAAGTTAAAAGTGATTTGGATCGATGTTTGGGGATACTTCATAAAGCGGTTAACGATAATTATTGAATACACATTCGTATGGAATATAGCCGAAGGAGGAATGACCTCGTGAGCAAAAAACTGCGCTTTGGGATTATGAGTACTGCTCGAATTGCAAGAAACTCCATGATACCCGGCATATTGAAATCGGAACGCTGTGAAGTCGGGGCGGTCGCAAGCCGCAATGCCGAAAAAGCAAGTGAGCTCGCGGAACGCTATCATATTGATAAATACTATGGTTCCTATGAGGAGCTTCTGGATGATCCGGACATTGATGCGGTGTATATTCCTCTACCGAATCACCTTCATAAACCCTGGACGATTAAAGCCGCACAGGCCGGAAAGCATATTCTGTGTGAAAAACCCGCAGCACTGACGGAGGAAGATGTTCGTGAAATGGCCGATGTTGCTCAAGCCAACAACGTGCTGTTCGCGGAAGCCTTTATGTACAGGTATCATCCCAAGCATGCGCGTGTGCGGGAAATCATCGAAAGCGGTGAAATCGGGCAGCTCCGCGGAATCCATGGATCTTTTACCTTCAACAATGCAGAGGATAAAGACAATGTGCGATACAGCAAGGATATGGGCGGAGGCTCGATATATGATGTGGGGTGTTATCCCATATCCGCTGCCCGGATGATTTACGGGCAGGAGCCTAAAGCCGTGACAGCCCATGCCTTTTTCTCGGAGGAGCACGACGGTGTAGACATGATGGTTCACGGGATGATGGAATTCGATCATGGATTGGGTCTGACATTTGATTGCGGGATGTGGACCTATTCCAGATGCTCGCTCGAAATCGCGGGTACAGAGGGAAGGATTGAGCTGCCTTCTGCCTTCGGATGGGAGAGAATGGAGGATATGTCTCAAATATTCGTTCATACCGCCAAGGGATCACGTGAAGAGAAGGTAGGCATCTATAATCACTTTGCTCTGCAGGCAGATGCAATGGCAGCAGCGGTGATGGATGGCGTTCCTTTACCGTACGGCCCGGATGACGCCATCAGCAACATCCGTGCGATTGAAGCTTGTCTCCGTGCAGCCAGTTCCTCATCGCGCGTGGAGATCAAATAGAACCGCAGCCAACTAAATAGGCCTTCAGAGTAATAAATCGCCGAAGCAGGCGGTTTATTTTTTTTGTCTATTGCATTTTCCTCCAAAATCGTTAAAATAAATTTAACGATAAAATAATTTTAACGTAAATATTATTTTAACAGGCGAAAAAATTTAACGTGCAGAATTATTTATTTTACGAAGAGGAGATAAGAAAATGCAAAATGCTGCTGTTGTGGAAAAGCAAGGCTTTGGTCAGCTCTTGAAGATTCGTCCGTACATGATTTATTTGTCTGCTCAGGCGATTACCCGATTTGGAGATTCACTGGATTCCATTGCATACAGCTGGATGGTCTACATGCTTACAGGCTCAGAGCTTTTAATGGGCACATTGTTCGCTTTTAACTTCTTGCCTGGATTGCTATTCAGTTTATTTACCGGGACCTATGTGGATCGCTGGCCGAAGAAGTTGGTCCTGATGCTGACCTACCTCAGCCGTGGCCTCATGGTATCGATAACCGCCATTTTATATGCACTGGGTTCACTCGAAGTATGGCATTTATTCGTGTTTACCTTCATTAATTCAACGCTCGAGTGTTTCTCGCGGCCCGCTGAGACGTCCATTGTGCCCAGGCTGCTTCCGAAGGAGAAGCTGCTGACAGGCAATTCATTCTCCTCTTCCATTAGCCGCAGCGCTGAACTGATCGGTTTATCCATTGCGGGAGCGCTCATCGCCCTGATTGGAATCTCGGGTACCATTCTGGTTGATGCCGTGACCTTTATCCTTGCAGCCATCATTGTCGGTTTTATGCCAAATCCGGATGCTGCTGACTTGGCTGAAGCAGGAATAACTCCTACACAGTCTGTGGAAGAGAAGAAGACAGTCCTTGGTGATATTAAAGAAGCTCTCCTGTTTGTTAAGCAGCATACACTGCTGTTGATAACAACCGTTCTCGCCATGATTAATAATTTTTGTCTGGCACCGCTAAATGTATTGCAGCCGGTTTATGTCAGAGAAACCTTGGGTGCGGGAGCGGGAGGATTGAGTGTGCTCGGAACGGCGCTGCTGATCGGCATGATCTGCAGCGGGTTATGGATCGGGCGCTTCGGCAAGAGCTTCAAAAAGAGTACCTTGATGATGTCAGGTTCGATACTGCTCGGAATCGGTTATTTTGCTTTGGGGATTCCAGGGCATATGCCTGCATTCCGGGTTGAGTCGGCTGCGGTGTGCATGTTCATTACAGGGTTTGCGGTTTCCATGCTGAATGCTCCGATATCCACTTATCTGATGGAAGTCACGCCTAGGCATATGCTCGGCAGGATTAGTGCCCTTATGGCGGTGTTATGTACGGCCGCAATTCCTGTGGGCAGTGTAATCACAGGCTTTGTGGCAGAGCATCAATCGCCTCCGGTGCTCTTTATGATGATGGGATTCATGATGATGCTGCCCGTGCTGTTTCTGATCCGAAAAAGAAGTTTCCGTGCCATCTAAACTTTGGGCTGTTTTTGTAATTTCGACATTCTCGGCCTATAATGAAAAGAAGTGAAAAATTAACGTGAAGCTGAGGTGTACGGTGTGGAAACGATGGAACTCACTACACTGGAAGAGATCAAAATATATTCAGATCCATATCGGCTCCAGATATTGAATGTATTGAACAGGATGGATCGTGCGGCAACGGTGAAGGAAGTAGCGGATAAGATCGGCGACGTGCCGGCTAAAGTTCATTATCATATGAAGAAATTGGAGAGAATCGGACTCGTTAAAATCGTATCCACGAAAGAGATCAATGGTATCATCGCTAAATATTATGAACCCTTTGCAGGCACAGTAAAGATCAAACGCGGAAAAAACTCCGAGGAGCCTGTCATTAAGGAATTAATTCGGTCGGAGACGAACAAACTATTATCCGAACTGTTCGATCAGAACAGGGACCGCTTCTTCAAGAACATGAGCAAAGATGACGAAACGACGTCCATGCTAACCAATACTTCGCTGTATATGAGTGAGGATGAGGCGCGTGAATTCTTTGTTGAACTGGACAAAATGCTGACCCCTTATAAAAAGAAACGCGGCGAAGGATATCACGAATACGAGTTCTTTGCTTCTAATATTCGGAATAAGGAAGAATCCTGAATCCGAAATAAAGCTGGTACCTAAGGGGCTTGGTACCAGCTTTGCCTTCTATTTTGCTGAACGGGTTCATACATTGTTCTTATAGTCATCTTGTCCAGGCTGAGTGGACATGCCGGGCGATGTGGAGGTTCCATAGTCTTCTACAGCCTCCCATGCACCGGCGTCGTCAAATCTTCCGTCTTCTCGTTGGCGGTTGACACCTGCTCCGGAGGGTGGCGGAGTTATAACATCTTCTTCAACCGGCCGATTATCGGATAGATCCTGTCTGGGAGAATGCTCGACACAGTAGGCGGTATAAGGTATGGCTTCCAGCCGCTCATAGGGAATTTCCTGTCCGCATTCTGCACAAGTACCGTATTGTCCCTGGTCCATTCGTTGTAATGCAGATCGAATCTGCTCCAGCTCGTCAGCAAGTGTTTCTTGAATGGCCAGGTCCCGCCCGCGTTCGAAGACCTCTGTTCCTACGTCGGCAGGATGGTTATCGGCAGCGCTCAGCTCACCCGTTGAATCGCGAAGCGAATTGTTCGTGTTGGTTCCCTCATGGGACTCGAGCTGCTGCTCTAATCGTTCCTGATCGCTGAGCAACCGTTGTCGAAGTTCATTGTATTGTTGTTTTGTTATGGAAGTCATATCAAAAGTCGCTCCTCTCTAGCTTAGCTCCATTAAAAGCTGCCCATGTATTTTCAATACCCGAAATGTGTTGGTAACAATCACATTTATTATGGGAATGGCGGCCTATCGCTTTTGGAACATTCTCCAAAAAAGCCCCGGAGTGTTTTAATCGCAGTGCTTAATATGATATAAACAAAGATAGAGAGAGAAGTCTTTAAAGACGGGCTGCGCCAATATTTGGAGGTAAATCATTATGGATGAACACATGAAACGCCGATTGGATAAACAGAAAAAGCTTTTTCGGCAACTAGGCATTCAACTGGACGCTTTGTCTATCCATGAAAAGAATTTTTCGAATAAGCTGCGGGGTTATGATCAGGAGGAAGTGGATTCCTTCCTGGACGAAGTCATTCAAGATTATGAGCGTTTTTACGCAACCATCTCAGATCTTATGGATAAATGGCAGGAGCAGCAGATCATTATTCGTGATCTTAGAGCCGGGGTTAAGCCAGAAGCAGAAACGTCCTGCGCTCAATCCGGAAGAGATTGAGGAAACCGTTGCAAAGCTCGAAGCTGATTTGCGTCTGCTGAAGAAGCAAATTCGCCCTGAACAAAGGTTTTATATTGACTAGAAGCAGTCAACAGGCAGGCATAAATTACACGCTCGGAATCATTACATAACAAGCGTCCTTATAACAAAACCACACATGGCCGACTCATCGGCTGTGTGTGGTTTTGTTGCTGTGGTTCGAAGCCATGATTAAGGGTGGAGCTGGAAGGGGGCTTTTTTGAACGACTGACTGCATTTTTTCTTGTATTGGAACAGAGGGGAGGATTGGCCCCGCTTGCGGTTGTGTGTGGACGTCATTGATTTGTAATGGGTCTGCTTCACGCAATGCATGAGACCATAACGGGGCAATGTCCATCTGGTGCGGATGCTCCGCGTTATACATGAATAGCAAAATCGTGTCAGGGGTGAGTGAGGTAACCCAGTGACACCAGCCAACCGGAGCATGTACCATCTGACCCGGCGAAACGTGTAATGCGTGAACCCGGTGGCTGCACGGATCAACCAGGGAATAGCTGATTTCTCCGTTAATAACATAGCATAATTCGTCGGTGTCCGGATGACCATGAGGGGAAAGCACCTTGCCGCGCCCTAGGTGGATTTCTGACACGAACATGCCTTTGAGCAGGGGCAACTCCTGAGATGACACATGGGCGTGTCCTTGACCGGTTATACGTTCGGCCTGCCTCCTCAGATGGAATACATGCCGGGTCAATGTAAATTCGCCGTAAGCGCCGTAGAGGTCATCATAAGAGCGGTCCTCCTTTTCTAAATGTGTCAATAGAAGCTGTACAGGGGTTGTTCTCTATACATATGCTTGGATTTTATAAATCTGACTGCCTACGACTAAAGTAGCATTGAGATCATGCAAAATGGTTTTGCTTGTAAACCATTTTCATAACAATTACTATGAGGATAGGAGCAGACCTATTCTGATAGAGAACAAGGGAGGTTAGCCACTTGTCTAACAACCTGAAAATCAATATCCGCAGCAAGATTGTAATCGGATATTTGTTGATACTGTTATGTCTTGGAGCTTTTCTCTGGATTGTATCGGACCGCATCTCTTCACTGCAGCAAGAGGCGGATTTTATAGAGGAGCATGATATCGAAGTACATAATTTGACGCACGAAATCGAGAAGGATTTGCTGGAGATGGAAACCGGTCAACGCGGGTATGTTATCACGGGTGACGAGACCTATCTGGAGCCGTTCAACCAAGCGTTGTCGTCCTGGCAAATTAAGTACAACAAGCTGTACCAGTTGGTAAGCGAAAGTTCTGAGCAAGCGAATCATTTGGACAATATCAAAGAGAATATCCAGGAATGGATTACCAATGCGGGCCAGCCTGCGGTTCAATTGAAACAGCTTGGACAAGATGAGGAAGCCCTTCATTTCTTCATCAACGATCCCGGGCAGCAAGCGATGAACTCCATTCACGAGTTGTTCCTCTCGTTCCGGGACACAGAACGTGAGCTGACAACAAGCAGGATTGACGACATGAAGGATAGCAACACCCAATTGCTGTATATGATGTATGCGTTGTGGGCCGGAGCAGCTCTGATTACGATCTGTGCGGCTTTGATTATTTCCAAGAGCATTGTAAGACCGATCTCTCAAGTAACCCATATCATCTCTGATATCGTTAAAGGCGGCAATATGTCCCAACGGATCCATGTGCGCTCCAACGATGAGGTGAGGCAGTTGGCTGATACAACCAACGAGCTGCTGGCACAGGTCGGGAGACAGAATTGGGCCAAGGATCATATTTCGATCATGTCCACTCTGCTTCAATCGTCTGATCGCGTGGAGACGGCCGTGCAATTTTTCATTCATAAGCTTGCTTTAATCATGAAGCTACCGTACGGAGCTGTTTTTATTAACCGGGACGGTTCAGAATTGGTAAAGGCCGCGGCTTTTGCTGACCCTGATGGTGAGCCCTGGAACAAGGTCAGGGACCGTTTCCTGCCAGGTGAAGGTTTAGTGGGTCAATGTATGCTGGAGCAGCGAATGATTATTCTGGACGATATCCCGCCGAACTATGTGCGGATAGAATCGGGTCTGGGTGATGCTGAGCCTACGACCTTGCTGCTTGCACCTGTGATGTTCGAGGGGCAAGTCCTTGGCGTAATTGAATTAGCCAAATTCAAACCCTTTGATGAACTGGAAATCCAGCTGCTCGAACAGCTTAATCAACAGCTTGGGGTTACGCTGAACTCGATTCGAAGTAAAATGGAGATCCAGCAGTTATATCACGAATCGCAGACCTTGAATGAGGAGCTGCAGAGTCAGACGGAAGAACTGCAGACACAGACGGAGGAGCTTCAAGCCCACTCGGTTGAGATGCATCTTCTGAATGAACGTCTGGGAGCCCAGAAGGAAGCGGCGTTAATAGCAGCCAGTGAACTGGAGAATTATGCGAAGGAGCTGGAGAAGAGCTCCAAGTATAAGTCTCAATTTCTGGCGAATATGTCCCATGAACTTCGGACACCGCTGAACAGCATGTTAATCCTGTCTCAGATTTTATCGGAGAATAAGCAGGGCAACCTGACAGAGGAAGAGCAGCATTATGCTTCTGTCATTCATAATTCAGGCAGTGAGCTGCTGAATTTAATCAATGATATTCTGGATCTGTCCAAAGTGGAAGCCGGTAAGTTGCAGATCGAGATGGACCTGGTAAATCTGACAGAGCTGCCGGAAGTGATGGAAGGGTATTTCTCCAAGAGTGCAGAGTCCAAAAATCTGGAGTTTGAAATTGAGATGGCGGAAGATCTGCCCGACATGATGTACAGCGATGGGATGAGGCTCCATCAAATTCTGCGCAACCTGCTCTCGAATGCCATCAAGTTCACAGAGAGCGGCAGCGTAAAACTGTCTGTAAAGAAAATGAATTCGATTGTCACTTCGGATTTCATCATCAGTGGAGAAGTCATTGCTTTTTCAGTGGAGGATACCGGTATCGGGATTGCAGCAGAGCATCTTCAACCGATCTTTGAAGCCTTCCAGCAGGGGGAAGAAACCACTGCCAGAAGATTCGGTGGAACGGGTCTCGGTTTATCCATATCGCTGCATCTTGCCAAGCTGCTGGGCGGATATATTACCGTCGAGAGCGAGGAAGGAAGCGGAAGTATCTTTGTCTTGTATTTGCCGCTCGTAACAGAGTATGGCGGAAGCGAAAGCTTATTTGTGCTGCCTGAGGTGGCCGCTGCCGCAAGCCATACGAGCTTGAGTGATATACGGATAGAGGAGTATGAGCTGGACGAGCTTAGCCAATTGGAACACAAAACGGTATTAATCGTGGACGACGATATCCGTAATGTGTATGGTTTGACCAATGCGCTGGAGAAACTCCAGATGACCGTGCATACAGCACAAAATGGTTATGAATGCCTGGAGGTGCTGAATAAACAATCCTCTATCAACGCGGTTTTGTTGGATCTGGTGATGCCCGAGATGGACGGAATCGAAACAATGAAACGGATTCGAGAGAATTCGGAGTGGTCCGACCTTCCCATTATCGTGATGAGTTCGAATGCCATGAGGGATAAGGATCAATTCCTTGCCGATGGTGCCAACGGTTATATTCATAAGCCGGTTCATATTCACGAGGTTATTGTCGCTCTTCAGAAATGGGTAGGGAATTAACGAATTCCGTTAATGGGCTTGGTGTGAATTCCCGCCTGGGATGTCCAGTTTCGAGTGTCAAATGTTGACGAATGCAAGCGGATTGTTTTATGATGGGGTTATAGCACTTACAAGAGACGGCGTGTTACCTTAGCAGGGCATGAGCCAAGAAGAGACAGCTTTCAAAGGGGTCTTTTCTTGGCTTTTTTCATGTTTGTGGGAATTTGCCTGGAGCTTATCTTCGGACATGAATCCTTCGGCTGTTCTCTGATTAAACTTAAAGGAAAGGGGGAAGTCAATGAGCGGGATCGAGTTGTTTACAGTTGTGCGTGTTATAGGTAATAATGTCGTGATGGTCAATGGCGGCAAAAAAGAATTGGAATACGTCATCCTCGGCAAAGGAATTGGCTTTGGAGCAAAAACAGGCGGCACGATCTCCTCGGACGATGAGCGGATTGAGAAGCTGTTCAGGCTCGAGGATCGGGAGCAGTGGAGTCAAGCTCACCATCTGCTGGAAGAATTCGATCCACTGGTGATGGAGATCACAGACCAGATACTCAATCTCATAGGACAGGAATTTCCGGGCACATTAAACGACAAGGTATATTTGGCTTTACCGAGCCATATCCAGTTTACGATCTACAGAATCCGTAAGGGTATGGATATTATAAACCCTTTCCTTGAAGAGACCCGAATCAGCTTCCCGAAAGAATATGATATCGCAGCCAAAGCAGCGGAAATCATCGGACAGACCTTTCACATCGAGGTTCCGGAGGACGAGATTGGTTTCTTGACCTATCATGTTTATTCTGCTGTCAGCCATGTGCCGGTAGGCCATCTGGTGAAGGCCTCGAATGTGGTGGGAAGTTTGGTGAAATATATAGAAGAGGAGCGGCAGACGACCTTTGACCGGGGGAGTATGGATTATGTCCGCCTTCTTATGCATTTGAGATTCTCCGTAGATCGTATGCTGAACCAGGAGATCCACGTGGATAATCCGTTCGCAGAACAGATTCGTACCAAGTTCACTTATGAGTACGGTATGGCTGCTCGTCTTGCGGCAATGATGGAGAAGGAACTCGGCAAGAAAGTACCGGAAGCGGAAATCTGCTTTCTAGCCATGCATTTATATCGGCTGTTCACAGGCCGACTACAGCAGAAGAATCAACCCAGGGAGGAATCATAATATGTTCGATCGTTGGAAGAAGAAAAAGACAGCAACAGCTATTCAAGTCACAGCTCCATTGTCAGGTAAAGCAGTACCCTTATCCCAAGTGCCGGATGAGGCGTTTGCTGCCGGGCATATGGGCCAAGGCATTGCCATCGAGCCTTCAGAGGGGAAATTAGTAGCCCCATTTGACGGTACGGTTGCCCATGTCATTAAATCGAAGCATGCCGTGATGCTGGAAGATCCGGCGACGAAGCTTACAGTATTTATTTCATATTGGGATTAATACGGTCGGTCTTAAGGGCGAAGGTTTTACCAGTCATGTTCAAGCTGGAGATCAGGTGAAGTCGGGTCAGACTCTCATTGAGTTCGACATGGCCGCTATCAAGGCCGCGGGTTATCCGACGATTACACCAATCATTGTGACTAATGCGGATGAAGTGGCTTCAAAGGTCGAAGGGCAGATTGGCGATGTCGTATCCGGGCAAGATCATGTCCTCACCATTGAATTGAAGTAGTGCAACATAATGAATCATGGATTGAAATATTGGATATTGACAAAACAGGAACACCTGAATTAAGATAACAGCAGAATTGAATAAGAGAACGGCGTGTTACCGCGTTTGTGGGCATGAGCCAAGGAAGACCATGACTATTTTTATTTAGTCACCGTCCTCCTTGGCTTTTTTTGTTGATATAGAATGCACATTGTTTTAGCAGGTCAGACCGAGTTCTATATCACAAGATAACGTACCTCTCTAGTCATCGTCGCTCTTTTTGAAGAATCTTCGATGAATACAAGAAACCCGCGAGGAGGAGGATTCTTTTTTTACCCGAATGGAGGGACGAAACAATTATATATTCGACGCATTATGTAAACGTTTTCAGTAGAAAGCTAAATTATTGAAGTTGAAAGGATGATTGACATGCTGGCTAAATTGCAAAAGCTGGGTAAGTCCCTTATGCTGCCCGTGGCTACACTTCCTGCGGCAGGTATCTTGCAGGGGCTTGGATTGATTGACTATCAAAAAGATATTCCTTTAGGGGCTTTCGGAGCTTTTCTGAATCAATATGTAACTCCGTTCATGACCTCCGGTGCCCTTGCGATTCTGGACAATTTGCCGTTCATCTTTGCGATTGGCGTTGCAATTGGTTTTGCTGGAGACGCCGTTGCGGCTCTGTCCGCTCTTATTGGGTACATGGTGCTTACCAAAGTTCTTGCACAAGTACCGCTGCAAATGCCGTTTATACCAGATGACGTGAAGTTGAATATGGGCGTTCTTGGCGGTTTCTTTGTTGGTCTGTGGTCCGCATACTTATATAATAAATTCCACAATATTAAAATGCCGGATTGGTTGGGCTTCTTTGCGGGTAAGCGCTTCGTTCCGATTATCACGGCAGCTTCCACGATGGTGCTTGCCGTGCTGATCGGTATGGTTTGGAGCCCGGTCCAAGATGGAATATCTGCTTTCGGCAACTGGGTTGTTGGTCTTGAAGGTATTGGATCGTTCATCTTCGGTATGGCTAACCGCCTGCTGATCCCTCTGGGCCTGCACCACGTATTAAACTCCATCGCCTGGTTCCAGATCGGAGATTACACGAATGCCGCGGGCGAAGTCGTTCACGGCGATCTGTGGCGATTCTTTGCGGGAGACCCGACGGCTGGTATGTTCATGTCCGGATTCTTTCCAATCATGATGTTTGCGATGCCGGCTGCGGCACTGGCCTTTATGCACACTGCTAAGCCGTCCAAACGCAAGTTAGTCGGATCGATATTCATCGGCTCAGCACTGGCGTCGTTCCTGACCGGTATCACCGAACCGCTTGAATTCGCGTTCATGTTCATAGCTCCATTATTATATGTGGTGCATGCATTCTTGACAGGTCTTTCCGGTCTGATCATGTATATGCTGGATGTACATTTGGGCTTTACGTTCTCTGCGGGTCTGATCGACTATCTGGTGAATCTGAAGCTGTCCACCAACGCTTGGCTTCTCCTTCCGGTAGGATTGGCTTTCGGTGTAGTTTACTATCTGCTGTTCAGAATCCTGATCGTCAAGCTGAACTTGAAGACGCCTGGACGCGAGGATGACGACGATTTGGATCTGTCCTCTGAGGACACTGGAACCGATGGCCAGTCTCCATCCGGTACAGTATCCAAAGAGTCCAAGGCGGCCAAGGTCCTGCAAAACATCGGCGGTGCCGATAATATTACCAGCATCGATGCTTGTATCACACGCCTGCGCCTTGTTGTTAAGGACGAGAAGGCCGTTAAAGATTCGGAATTGAAAAAATTAGGCGCATCCGGT
Organism: Paenibacillus vortex V453; assembly: GCF_000193415.1. NCBI lineage: Bacteria > Bacillati > Bacillota > Bacilli > Caryophanales > Paenibacillaceae > Paenibacillus > Paenibacillus vortex. The sequence continues at coordinate 379,087 of NZ_ADHJ01000037.1, read as the reverse complement.
GTCATGCGTCTGGGTCAGGGTGCGGTTCAGATCGTATTCGGACCGCAGGCAGAATCCATTAAAGACGACATCAAGGATATCATGAAAAAATAATTCAACAAGTAAAGAAGCAGGCCGGTCATTCAGCGGCCTGCTTCTTTTTTGCGTACATGGCAATGACCAATCCATCGCGGCTTCGGATGGTTACCGGTTCAGATTTTTACGTTGTCCCCAGAAGCGAAGATTGACATCGACCTCAAGCTCGCGAAGGGAAGCATCATGGATTTCTTTTTTCTGCTCGACTAATTTCTTCCATAGTTTGGGGTCGGTTCGATACAACTGAAGACATAACTCGTAGGGGTCGGCTTTTAGCAGAGCAGCCTTATGAAAGGTGGTATGCATCTCTTTCTTCAGCGTGGCTTCGGTTAACCGCTTCATCTCGCTGACACCAACCTTCTTGTACATATTCTGTACCGTCCCCGTTACGTTAAGTTTAATTCTGTAGGCCACGTCGTCGGGTTCGCGTATGATCTCAATCGAGGATTGAGGTTTCTCCAGGCTGATGCTCCCAATGGCTTCACCCTCCTCTTGCACGATGATGGAAGCGTGGGTGTGCGGGGAAGCCAACCAGCGGGTACCTAGCAGGTCGGAGCGGCTGAGCCAGCCCATCAGCTTCTGGTTTTTAATCATAAAGGCACCGCTGACCTCCAGAATCGGGTGCTGCTTCAGATTTTCAGACCAGTTTTGACTGGAGATATGAATGGACGGAAGGACAACTGTAGCCGCTCTTTCCCGGTAGAGCCGAATGAAATTGACGAATTGGATCGGGCGTATGAACGAGAACTGATCGTAGCTTTCTTTGGGTTCATGCAGCAGTGAATGAAGGGGAGAGAGTTGAAAGAATGGCGAGACGGTGAACAGGTCCTCCATGCTATCCTGAGTGCCGTATACCCATTTGGTATAACGGATTTCCTGGGAACGATTGGTCAGGTCAAACACTTGGGACATCTGATCAGGCTTTAATACGGCTTCCGTAAGCACCAATGCCGTGACATGTCCCCAGGAAACCCGCTGCTGACTCGACGTATACAGGTCGACCAATGCTCCGGCCAGTGTCGTTCCGGTACCTCTCCCGACCCAGATGGGTGCTTTCTCCGTTTGTTTGCCGCTTTCTTGCTTGGCAATTGTAGCGAAGTCAAGCATCTGCACATAGATGATATAATTCCCGTCTTTATAATCGACACCCAGTGCAGTGATGTAGTTGATATCCTGTACTTCTTTGTTGTCCCAGCACCCTGTGAGCAAAAAAGACAATATACCTACAAGCATCAAGACCCGTCTCATAATGCCCCGCCTTTTTTTCGCTTACCCGGAAACCTCATGAGATTGCGAATGATCTTGGACAGGGAGAAGGGGGAGAAGGGAGCGAGAAAGGGCTGTCCGAACGGATTATGGTTGGCCGCATACTGCACCATCAAGAATATCGCGATAAAAAAACCGAATAATCCGAATACCGAAGAGAAAGCAAGCACAAAAAAACGCAAAATCGTCTGGGTTACCACAAAGTCCTGATTGGAGTGGGTCGAACCGGCCACAAAGGCCAATGCACCGACTACGGTCATTGTAGGCGAGAAGAATCCCCCTCGAATGGCGGCATCGCCGATAATAATACCGGACACAACCGTGATGGTGGATGCGATAGGAGAAGGCATCTGCATGCCGGCCTCCCGCAGCAGGGTGAGCAGAAACAGGATGACCAGCATTTCGATTCCGGTCGGAATAGGAAGTCCGAGCCGGGTGTTGGCCACCGTTGCCAGCAGCGGAAAAGGGATCTGATCCTGGTGGAACGACATCAGTGTAATATAGAAACCCGGAAGCAGGATGGATATCAGGAAGCCCACAAGCCTAAGGATTCTCCATGGAAATACAAAATAAAATGGCATTTGCGGGTCCTCGGCAGCAAACAGGAGCTGCATAAAGCTGGCAGGTGCAATCAATACCACGGGACTTCCCTGCATAATAATGATCAATCTGCCGCGCGTTAAAGAATCGTATGCGAGATCCGTCCGTCCCGTATAATCAAACATCGGCAGTACCGTAAATCGGTAGGGTGTTATATGTTCAGCGAGTTCACCGATGCCCACCGGTGAATCACCGGAGTAATGATTCAGTCTCTCTTCGACTTCCTTCACCGTTTCCGGTATAACCTTGTCCTTCAAATACATGATGCCTACGGAGGTTTTGCTCCGGTCACCCAGCTTGAAGGAGGTGTAGACAAGATCCGGAGATTTCAGGCGTTTGCGAATGAGGGACACGTTGACGTCCAGTTCCTCCACAAATCCGTCTCGCGGCCCCTTAATCGAAGTTTCCGATGCCGTTTCTTCGGGTACTCGTCCGATTCTTTTGCAGGCACTATAGGAGAATAACTTGTTATCCTTGGGGAAATACAGCGCAACATAGCCTGAGAAAACAATGTCATCAATGGATTCAGCGCTGGCCTCAATGGAGTCAAGAGTAAGATAGTATTCGAGATGTCCCGGATCAAACTCATGTTTTTGCGTAACGGAAATATTCCATTCCTTACTGATGACGGGCAGCAGGATTTTGGACATCAGCTGGGAGTCGCACATCATCGGACTGTATATCATAAGAGCCCATGGTTGTGCCGCGCCTTCCATCCCAGGATAAGACGAAATATAGATGTCATCGGAATCGGCATAACGTTCTCGGAGCTGCTGCTCGGTAATGGTCATGGTTGAGATTCTCCTTTCGCTGTAATGGAATTCGCTTGCTGCTGCTTGTGGATTAAGAAAAACATCAGCAGACATAACACGGTAAGATACACGGCGGATACAGGCATAAAATAATCAGCCATCGCATAATACATTTTCAGATTGCTGATTGGTGAGGCGCACAGGATGATAAGCAGCGTGGAAATGGCTAACACGCCGGTTCTCCGCTTGGTTTTGGGCAGCAGCGCTTCACATAGCAAATAGATGCAGATCGATATAGAGACATAAGCTCCGCTCAGCCACTGGAATATGGAAAAGAAATCAACATGCTCCACGAATTTTCCGAGCTTGACGAGCCGCCACTGTTCATAAGCCGGATACCGCTGCAGCTTCATTTCTTCCGGACCGAATTCGGCAATGCCTCCGATCGTTGGACCAAACGTTAAAAAGATGAAGATCAGATGGATGAGCAGAACCGTAACAAAACGCGGCTTTTTCTGAAGGTGGGGACGGAGAAACAGGATTAAGAAAATTTGCGAAAGCCCGCCGAACATGACAGGGATTCCGCTAAGTATAGGCATGAACCCATCTTCCAGAATGGGCAGCAGATAATTGTAATTTTTGACCTTCAGGTTGGCTATGGATACGAATATTCCCAGTAAGACAACAAAAGGAAGTAATATCCCTGCAGAAACCCCAATGGTTTTGATGCCATGATTCACGCTGACGAGGCATAGTAACATGAGGACCAATGTGGTTGCGATGACCGGCGTTTGGATCATGTAGGTGGATTTGGTCCAGTCGATCACTTCCTTCAATGTATAAAATGAAAAGGAGAAAAAATACAATCCGGACATGCCCATCACGATGATGCGAGCCCATTTTCCGCTGCTTTCGTCTAATGCCTGCGTTAATGTGCGGTCGCCGATTTTCTTGATAATTCCGTATATAAGCAGAATCCAGGGCATGAACAAGAACGCTGACAAGAGAATTGTAATCCAGGCATCCCGGCCTGACTTTTCAAGCAGGACAGGAATAATCATGACATGGTTGGTCAAACCGGCAGTCAACATCATAATCATGAATACTTGATTCGTTGGAATACCGCGAGCAACGGACATGTTATTCGATCCCCCATTTCACTTTCTTCAGCTTAGAGTTCTCGGGGAACAGCCAAAATATGCGAGGATATCCAGTGAAAGGTGCAATGCAATACAAATAGGGATTATAAGGACAGACACCTGGTACATAATGCATGGAGATTCCCTTCATAATAAGGAAAGTTTTGAAGTACTTATTATGAAGTCTGGAGGATAAGACCGTGAACAGAGGGGCGAAGTCGAAGGAAGGGAACTTGAAATGGTGGCAGCTGTCGCTGCTCGGGGTGGCATCCACCATCGGTACAGGCTATTTTCTCGGATCTGCACTTGGCATTAGATTGGGTGGGCCTGCATTTCTTCTATCTATTATATTGGCAGCGGCAGCGACCTATTTTGTATTCGATGTGCTGGCGAAGATGACGGCCGAAGACCCGCAGAAGGGCTCATTCCGAACCTATGCCAAAAAAGCCTTCGGCCGGTGGGCAGGCTTCTCGACAGGCTGGATGTATTGGTGCTCGGAGGTATTGATCATGGGAAGTCAAATGACGGCCCTCGCTATTTTTTCACGCTTCTGGTTTCCGTCCGTTCCGATGTGGATATTTGCCTCTGGATACGCGGTGCTTGGGCTGATTGTCATATGGCTTGGTAACAAAGGGTTTGACAGGCTGGAGAATGTACTTGCGGTTATAAAGGTAGCTGCTATTGTTATGTTCCTGATCATTGCGGGGGCCGCATGGATGGGATGGCTAAAAGGCGGGACAAAGCCGCACTTTCCGGGAAGTTTGAATGCTTTTTTCCCTGCGGGAGGAAAGGGTGTGTGGTCTTCCCTGATTTTTGCATTCTACGCCTTCGGCGGTATTGAAGTAATGGGCATGATGGCCGTACGTCTGAAAAATCCAAAGGAAGCACCCAAGTCGGGTAAAGTGATGATCATCTTGCTGTCGATTGTATACGTTCTATCAATTGGACTGGCGGTCATGATGGTTGCCTGGAATCAATTCTCTACGACCAAGAGTCCGTTTGTTGTCGCACTGAGCTCCTATCAGCTGCCGTTCATCCCGCATATTTTTAATGCTGTATTAATTGTGGCCGGTTTCTCGACGATGGTTGCCTCGCTCTATGCAATCACAACGATGCTCGTGACCTTATCAGAGGATCATGACGCGCCCAAGATCTTTGCAGCCAAAAAGTTTCATCGGCAGGCTCCGGTCTATGCGCTTTCCCTTACAGCAGGAGGTCTGATTCTCTCCATCGTCCTGTCACTGCTCATTCCTGGCAAGATCTATGAATATTTGACGACCGCAGCCGGTCTCATGCTATTGTACAACTGGCTGTTTATCCTTATATCTGCAGGCAAAATAGTACAGCTTACGATGTGGGGGCAGATCAAAAGATACACCGGCATGCTGCTCATTGTATCTGCGGTAAGCGGAACAGCAATGCATCCCACGAGCCGAACAGGGCTCTTGATCAGTCTAGGCTTCCTTGTTATCATCGGTCTGGTTGTCCTATGTATGCGTCCAATATGGAAGAAATCCGGCAGCGGTCAAGGGAAAACGCTCAACAAATCCAAATTGAATCCGAAGCCCGCCCGTTAAAACACGAGGGGATAGAGCAGGGTTAATGCCCGAATGCCGAAATAGATACCGAAGGCAATGAGGGATACGCCAGATATAATGGAAATGATGGAGAGTCCTCTCTGGCTTAAATATTTCCGGAAGAAGCTCCCGAGTGCTGCCATGAACAAATCCCATACAACAACCCCTGCAATGACCGCAAGGCTGTACAGAAAAATATGACCGGAGCTGTTATCGTCCGCAGCGGCCTTAACAAGAATGGAACCATAGATGCCAAGCCAGAACAGGATTGTCATGGGATTGGATACCGACATAATAAAGCCGGAGAACATGGTTTTGGGAATGGAGTCTTCACTGCGCGCGCTGCTGATTGTAATTTTACTGGCATTCATGATGCTTTCAAATCCCGTATAGATCAGCACAAAGGCACCAAACAGCCACAGAAAGGTCTGCATAAACGGAGTGCTCAGGAAGTGGACGACGCCCAGGTACACCAGAATCATGTAAAGAATATCAGCAAACACAGCGCCGACGCCAAACATCCAGGAGTGCCAAAAACCGTTCTTAATGCCTTTATCAAGCTGAGCAGCATTGATTGGGCCAATCGGTGCAGACAGAGAGAGCCCCAGAATCATGTAGCTTAGAAAAACACTCATTGTTATCCCACCTTACCCTGATTGAATGGAACGAAGCATGACTCGTACAAGCATGCTCGTACATTGTATTCAGCTTCGGGGCAAACTAAAACTGTGAATTGGAAAATGTTTTCTGTTCATCCTCCCCTTAGAGCCGCGCAGCTTCAGCGCGGTTTTATTTGAATCCAAATATTTGGTAGGATATATAATAGTGCCCGCAGCAAAGCTGCTTGCATCTGATGTGAACAAGAAGGGGCTGCTGCACAGGATGAGTCATCCTTTTCGAATTACGGTATTATCAGACACCCATATGCCCAAAAAGGCGAAGGAGCTTCCAGCTCGGCTGTTAGAAGATCTTAGGCATTCGGATCTGATCATCCATGCAGGGGATTGGTCCAAGTGGGAGCTCTACGAGTTGCTGAGCCAGTATGCTCCGGTTGAGGGCGTTGCCGGCAATGTTGACGATGAGGTGATTATAGATCGCTTAGGATACCACAGGATTGTCCTCGCCGAGGGAAAACGAATCGGTATTGTGCATGGACACGGTCAAGGGGGGACGACGCCATCACGTGCAAGAAAGACATTCCATGATAGCGAGGTGGATTGCATAGTGTTCGGTCACTCCCATATTCCTTTCCTAGAAAATGTACAAGGCGTGCTGATGTTTAATCCGGGATCGGCAACTGACAAACGCAGACAGCCCCGGTATTCGTATGGACGGCTTCTTATCCAGGACGAAACCCTGGAGGCACGCCATATCTTTTACGATCAGAAGTAGGTGCCTGCAGGCATTGGAAAAATCAGTATGGGGCTGCTTGCTTTTGAAATCGCCGGGTTGAGGTTAATTAATAGAAGTCCCCGATATGGTAAATCATGTTGATGAGAGGATTGTTATGTTAAAGGAAGAAAAGCTTGAGAAACGGATTCAGATGGGGCTGTCCGGCTGGGGAGACCATGACAAGTTGTACGATGAAGGGGCAAGGGCTGCCGATAAGCTGGAAATGTACAGCAGGCATTTTCCGATTGTGGAGATGGACAATTCGTTCTATGCCATTCCTTCAGCAGAACAGATGAGTAAATGGGCAGCCGCGGTCCCGGACCATTTCGGTTTTATTGTAAAGGCCTATCAAGGCATGACGGGTCACGCGCGCGGCCAAGGCAAAGACAGGTACCCGAATGTAAAAATGATGTTTGAGCATCTGCTCGCTTCGGTTGAAGAACTGCGATTGGCGGGAAAGTTAAGGGCGGTTCTCTTTCAATACCCGCCATGGTTTGGGTGCGAACGCAAACACGTGGAAATCCTGAAGCGCACCCGGGAGTGGATGAAGGATGTTCCTGTAGCTCTGGAATTTCGGCATCAGAGCTGGTATGCGCCGGAATATCGCGAGAAGACGATGGAGCTTATGCGCAGTGAAGGTTGGATTCACAGCATAGCTGACGAGCCCCAGGCAGGTATCGGTTCTGTGCCCGTCGTGTTGGAGACATCGGATACCGGTGCCGTCATGATCCGAATGCATGGGCGCAATGCCGAGGGATGGCATTCCAGCGGTCAGCCCAACTGGCGTGAGGTGCGGTACTTGTACCGTTACAGCCTGGAGGAGCTCAATCAATGGAAGGGATGGATCGAAGAGCTGCTTGAGAAATCGGAGCAGTGCTGGATAATCTTCAATAACAATTCAGGAGGCGATGCTTCCGATAATGCGAAACAGCTTCTTCGCTTACTCGGAATGGACAGCGGACCCGAGCCGCTGAGGCAGATGAATTGGCTGGATGAGGATATTTTTACCGATAAATGACTTTAATTGTATGCTCATACAGATAAATGGTTAGCGAATGGACAAATCGTCAAAAAGTTGCCGCAAATTCATCTGTTTCCGAGATCATTATTATATATAAAGGGTATTTTCGGTAAGTAGGTCAAGTGTATTATAATGTAATCGTAAGAAAACGTTAATTTAATGTAAAACCAGAATTTCCGTCCATGAACAATCAAAATAATCTGACGGAGGGAGTCAGCGATGAAGACCCTTGACAGAATGACAGAGGGACCCTGGCAGAAATATCACGGTCCGAACTTGGGGTACATTCAAGATCAGTATGAGAAGTTTTTGCAAGACCCGCAATCTGTGGAGCCAGGATACCGTGAGCTGTTCGCCAGCTGGGGACCGCCTCCATCTTTGGAAAACAATGAAAAGAAAGCGGATTCGCAGGGACAAGGTGTAAGCTATGACCCGCAATTATTGAAAAAAGGGGTAGCTGCCGGCAAACTGGTGTGGAACATTAGAACCTATGGTCATCTTGCCGCCGACATTGATCCAATTGGAATTGGAAACGAAGCCGACACACGTCTGCTTCAACCAGAAAGCTACCAACTCAGCCAAGCGGATTTGGCAGCTCTGCCTGCAGATATCGTCTGGGAGGAGGCTCCTAGTGATATCAAGAACGGCTATGAGGCAATCCAGCGGCTGTTACAACTATATACAGGCTCTATTGCCTACGAATTCAGTCATGTGCATGATGAAGAAGAACGCAAGTGGCTTAATCAACAAGCGGAATCCGGCCGTTTCTTGTCTGACATAAGCGCTGATGAGCGCAAGGGACTTCTGAAAAAACTGCTGGAGGCCGAACAATTCGAGGAGTTCCTGCACCGTACGTTTGTAGGTGCGAAGCGCTTCTCCGTTGAAGGCAACGAAGCGCTTGTACCGCTTCTGGATGAGATTGTTCGTCAGATGGCTGAAGTGGACGTCAACTCGATCCTGGTGGGCATGGCGCACCGTGGACGCTTGAACGTCCTGGCTCATGTGCTGGGTAAGGATTACAGCAAGATTTTCTCGGAGTTCATGCACTCCCCGAATAAACATCTGGTGCCGTCCGAAGGCTCCATGGGCATTAACTACGGCTGGACAGGTGACGTGAAGTATCACTTGGGAGCTGACCGCTATCTGAAGAAGGATGAAGCACGCGAGATTCGCATTACGCTCGCGAATAACCCGAGTCACCTGGAATATGTCAATCCGGTGGTGGAGGGCTTTGCACGTGCGGCTCAGGAGGAACGCGGTGAAGCGGGATATCCGAAGCAGGACGTAAACAAAGCGCTGAGCATTCAGATCCATGGCGATTCCGCATTCCCTGGCGAAGGCATCGTGCCGGAAACCCTGAACTTCAACAAGCTGCCGGCATACCGTACGGGTGGATCGATTCACATTATCGTGAACAACCGTATCGGATTTACGACAGAGGGCAAGGATTCCAGATCGACCCATTATGCGAGTGACCTGGCTAAAGGATATGAAATTCCGATTATCCACGTGAACGCAGATGATCCGGAAGCATGTATTGCCGTTGCCCGACTTGCCAGCGACTATCGGAATAAGTTCAAGAAGAGCATTCTGATTGACCTGGTTGGCTACCGTAAATATGGGCATAACGAAACGGACGATCCGGAAACCACTCAACCGCTGATCTATCAGAAGGTTAAGAATCATCCAACCGTCAGCACGCTCTATATGAAGAAGCTGGTTGATGGAAACGTTCTGACCCAGGAGCAAGTGGACGAATTGAAGAATCGTGTTGTAGAGGTATTGAAGAATTCTTATGAGAGCGTAAAGTCGAAGGATCCTGTGGATCAGATCCTGCTAGGATTGAAACCGACCGATAGCAAATCGAAGAAGGAAGCTGCAACGAACGTATCTGCAGAGGTACTGCGCGGGATTAATCGCGAGCTTCTGCAATGGCCTGAAGGCTTTACGGTATATCCGAAGCTTCAACGCATCCTTGAGCGCCGCAGCAATTCCCTTGATGAAGGCGAGAAGGTGGATTGGGGTCATGCGGAGACGCTGGCTTTCGCTACGATTCTTGCGGATGGCAAGCCGATCCGGATTACCGGACAGGATGCGGAGCGGGCAACGTTCGCTCACCGTAACCTTGTGCTTCACGATGCGGTTAATGGAGAAACCTTCTGCCCGCTGCACCGCTTGCCGCAAGCCAAAGCTTCGTTCGCTATTCATAACAGCCCGCTGACAGAAGCAGCTGTTGTTGGATTCGAATACGGCTATAATGTATATTCTCCTGAGACCTTGGTTATCTGGGAAGCGCAATATGGTGATTTCACCAACTGTGCCCAGGTTATCATTGACCAGTTCATTACAGCTGGACGTTCGAAGTGGAGACAGAAGTCCAGCATGGTTATGCTGCTTCCTCACGGATATGAAGGAAATGGTCCTGAGCACTCCAGTGCAAGATTGGAACGCTTCCTCCAGCTGAGCGGAGAAGATAACTGGACGGTTGCGAATCTGACTTCTGCTGCTCAGTATTTCCATCTGCTTCGCAAGCAGGCGTCTTTGACTGAAACGGAAGATGCCCGTCCGCTGGTTGTCATGGCTCCGAAGAGCTTGATCCGCAACCCGCGTGTGGCATCACCGGTGAACGCATTCAGCGAAGGCGGCTTCCAGAAGGTTATGGAACAGCCTGGTCTTGGCCAATCACCGAAGAAGGTCGAACGCTTGGTGCTGTGCTCGGGGAAAGTTGCGATCGATCTGGAGGACGCGCTGGATAAGCAGAAGGATGAAGACCAATCATGGATTCATGTTCTTCGTGTGGAACAGCTGTATCCATTCCCTAAAGAGGAAATTTCCCGTGTTATGCAGAAATATCCGAACCTGAAGGAGATTCTATGGGTTCAGGAAGAACCTCAGAACATGGGCGGCTGGAGCTTCATGGAGCCGAGAATTCGTGAAATTGCACCTAAAGGCACAGAGGTCCGTTACAGCGGACGTCCTGAGCGTTCGAGCCCGGCTAGCGGATATCAGGATGTTCATGCTTATGAGCAACAGACCATCATTTCTTTTGCCCTTAATCGTAAAACTATAAATCAACAGATCTCATTGGGGAGGTAGCGGCTGTGAGCGAAATTACTGTACCAGCTATGGGCGAATCCATCACCGAAGGAACGATATTCAAATGGCACGTTAAAGAAGGGGATAGCGTAAACATCGGTGATGTTCTGCTCGAGTTAGAAACGGATAAGGTTAATCTAGAAATTAGCGCAGAGTCTGAAGGCGTTGTGGAAAAAATCCTTCGTCAAGAAGGGGAGAATGTGACCATCGGGGAAGTGATCGGTCAAATTTCTCTACAGGAAGGCGTTGCAAGCGCACCGGCATCGAAGGCTGCTGAAGCTCCTGCACCTGTACAACCGGAGGCTGCACCAGCACCAGTTGCAGAAGCACCTAAGCCACAAGCTTCTGTGCCGGCCCCAAGCGAGGAAGGAGCAGGCCTGACTGCATCGCCATCCGCACGCAAACTGGCTCGTGAGCGCGGGATTGATCTGGACCAGGTACAGGGCCGCGACCCGATCGGTCGGATTTACCATGATGATGTGAAGAATCATAATGAAGCCAAGCAGCCTGCAGCACCTAGCAAGCCTGCAGCTTCAACGCCAGCACCGGCAGCATCAGCTCCGGCTGCTGAGTATGGCAAACCGGTTGAACGTACCCGCATGTCCCGCCGCCGTCAAACGATTGCGAATCGTTTGGTTGAAGCGCAGCATACAGCTGCCATGCTGACTACCTTCAATGAAGTCGATATGACAGCGATCCTAGATGTGCGCAAGCGTCGTAAGCAAGCATTCCAGGAGAAGCATGACGTAGGCCTCGGCTTCATGTCCTTCTTCACCAAAGCGGTTGTGGGCGCGCTGAAGAGATTCCCGCATCTTAACGCGGAGATTGATGGCGACGATATTGTTGTGAAGAAATTCTATGATATCGGTATCGCGGTATCCGCTAAGGAAGGACTTGTCGTTCCGGTCGTTCGCGATGCGGATCGCCTGGGCTTCGCCGAGATTGAGAAGGAAATCGGCAATCTGGCTGCGAAAGCTCGCAATAATGCGCTGTCCTTGTCTGAACTTCAAGGCGGAACATTTACGATTACGAACGGCGGCGTCTTCGGCTCGCTGCTGTCTACACCGATCCTGAATACACCTCAGGTGGGTATTCTCGGCATGCACAAGATCCAGCTTCGTCCAGTAGCCATCGATGCTGAGCGCATGGAGAACCGCCCTATGATGTACATCGCATTGTCTTACGATCACCGAATCGTTGACGGATCCGAAGCGGTTCGCTTCCTGGTAACGATTAAAGAGCTTCTTGAAGATCCGGAGTCACTGCTTCTGGAAGGATAATTATCCAAGAGAAGAGAGACTTGCATAATAAGAAGGCCGCATGGACATTCCCATGCGGCCTTCTTATATGATCTATCAGGATTTAGATTGCTGTTTATCGTCTGGCTTGGGGAGATCCCGGGGATTCCAATTCTCAGCCTGAGGTTCCACATCCTGCCGCTTCTTCACCTTGTCTCGTTGTTCCTGCGAGTCGTTCTTTGTGTCCTGATGATTGCGCACTTCTTCACTGCTTGGTTGTTTCATGGGAATACCTCCTTTTTGTCCGTATAATACATACATACCCGGAATGCCAAAAGACAAACAGGCATTAAAGACAAGCCATTTGATTTTCATATGGCTTGAAGTTAACATGGTAACTGAAAGATCTCTACATACGATATAGAGTTATCGATAAACGAGAGGAGAGATACAGTAATATGGCTAACCGATCACAGCGTACGCTGCTGTTTACAGGTGCTTATGCGGAAGAGGATCAAAGCGGTGTATGTATATATGAATTTAATGAGGACAGCGGCGAGCTGAAGCTGCTCGATGAGGTCTCCGGCATTAAGAATCCGACATTCCTCAACGTGGACGCGGATAACAGACGCTTATATGCCATTGGCGAAATGGCAGAGCAGGGAGGCAAGGCAGGCGAGGTTGTCAGTTTTGAGATTGATCCTGCTGCCGGCAAGCTGATCGAACGGAATCGCGTTCGCAGTGTCAGCAGCTCGACTTGTCATATACAGCGCGACGAATCAAGTAAGTATCTGATCGTTTCAAGTTATCATGGGGGCTTGGTAGGTCTTCTTTCTATCGATGAGGAAGGTCTAGCCGGTGAGCTGCTGGATGAGAAGAAACATTCGGATCTCGTGCCTGTGCGTGAAGCTCAGCAAGCCAGAGCGCACTCGGCATTTTACAGTCCGGATGGTAAATATGTGTTTGTGCAGGACTTGGGATTGGACAAGATTCTGTCTTATACAATTAATCCGGATACCAACGAGTTGAGCTTCCACGGTGAGACCCAGCTTGAAGAGGGGGCAGGACCCCGCCATCTGGCATTCCATCCAAGCGGAGTTTATGCTTATGTCATTAATGAACTGAATTCAAGCGTAACGGTGCTTCGTTACATCCAGGACGAAGGACGCTTGGCTGTTCTGGAGACGATATCAACATTGCCTGTGGATTTTGACGGGGAAAGCTATTGCGCTGAGATTGCTGTGTCTGAGGACGGCAAAACGGTGTATGGATCTAATCGCGGACACGACAGTATCGTTGTGTTCTCCGTACATGAAGATACCGGCTATTTAAGCCCGGTTCAATATATATCCACGGAGGGCGGCCATCCTCGCCATTTTACGCTGATGCCGGGGGGCAAGTTTATGGTGGTTGCCAACAGGGACGGGAACAATCTGGTGTTATTTAATGTAGATCCGGAAGATGGAAAGCTTGCCTTCACAGGGTATACAGTCAGTCAATCGAAGCCGGTATGCGTGAAACCAGCGGTATTCCAGCTTTAAGCTGCGGAAGAACAAGATTTGATAGTAAATTGTATGACAGCATTGGTCAGGCAAGATTCAGAGCTGGACTCCTTGGGTTATGTATAATCATGTAACTGAACAAGGAGGTTGTGGCAATGTCAACGAATCAACGTTTGGATGGCAAAGTAGCCATCGTTACCGGTGCGGGTTCCGGAATCGGCCAGGCCTCAGCCCTTCTGTTGGCGGAGCAGGGAGCTAAGCTGCTGTTGATCGATATCGATCGTGAACGCGTAGAGAAGGTGAAGAGCACCATTGAACAAGGCGGCGGCGAAGCCATAACGGGCAACTGCGATATCTCCCATGCTGAATCGCTGAAGGATTGCTTCAGCGAAGCGGTTGATAAGTGGGGCAAGATCGATATCGTGTTCGCAAACGCAGGAATAAACGGAACGAAGGCCCCGATCGAAATCATGGAGCTGGACGAATGGGATGCAACCATTAACATCAATTTAAGAGGAACCTTCGCTACGGTGAAATATGCGATTCCCTACTTAAAAGAAGCGGGGGGCAGCATTATCATAACCAGCTCCATCAACGGAAATCGGGTGTTTACCGGGTTTGGTTTCTCTGCATACAGCACAACAAAAGCAGGTCAGGTTGCTTTTATGAAGATGGCGGCTCTGGAGCTTGCACGTTATAAAATCCGGGTAAACGCGATCTGTCCGGGTGCAATCGCAACCAACATTGATCAGAGCACGATTGCCAAGCCGGAGCTGGACGAAGTGACCATCCCGATTGAATATCCGGAAGGGGACCAGCCTTTGGCAGATGGTCCGGGACAACCTGCGCAAGTGGCCCAACTGGTGGCTTTTCTGGCATCCGATGATTCCTCGCACATCACCGGCACGGAAATCTATATCGATGGTGCGGAGTCGCTCATTCATTAAATGCTGCAGTGTTCGTTCGATTTGACAAAACCGGGTCTATTCCTCATAATAAATGAACGTATTGTCAAATCGAATTGTGGTGATGAAGATGGGGATGGGAATTGTTGTTGTGGAAATATGCGACAGCAACTTGATGAGTGCTTTGGAACTTGAGCATCTTGAGGAATTGTATCCCGAAATCGCGGTCCTGCGGGCGGATTGCATGAATCTTTGCGGTCTGTGCAAGCTGCGTCCATATGCAATGGTGAATGGAAACCGTGTATTTGCGGCAACGACGGAAGAATGCGTCGAGAAGATCAAAGCTGCTATCGAGGCTGAACTGGCTGTTTTCCATGATATTTAATCGCTAGAAACAATTAAATACATGTTGATATCATCCCTTTTTGCACATAAATGTTGAAAAGTACATCTGAAACGATGACTTAACATTTGTTGGCAGAAAGGGATTTTTACATATTGCATCATAATGAAATTCGAAATAGTGTAGCAATATTCCATCTTGAAAATTATGTAGATTTTTAAGATAAGCGGTTGCTTGATATAAAAAGTATGATTATACTTTGATTCAAAAGGAATAAATTGTGAGAATAAATTTAATTATTACTATAATTTACATCAAGTAATAATTAAACCATAAGATTCCCTTCCTAGAATATATACTATAAATTGATGTAATTAAGTATTCCTATACTAAAACCAAGGAGAAATATATGATCTTTCGTTCTATTCCCTCTGTTGCCAGCCAATTAAATCATCCCATTATAAAAAATATAGTAGAAAATCATGCTGTATCATCCGACTATATCACCATATTAATAAAAAAGTATCTTGAAGAAGTTAGAAGCGAAATCGTCTCTGGACAGTTGACATCCATCTCGGAGGATCAATTGCTAAACGATCTTGTAGATTTTATTCGGAAGCGTTTAAAACCCAATATGGTTCCAGTCATTAATGCCACTGGCGTTGTTTTGCATACCAATCTAGGACGTTCTGTACTTCCGAATGCGGTTAATCAGCATCTAACAAAAATAGCCGGAAGATACTCGAATTTAGAATATAATCTTGAAACAGGAAAGCGCGGATCCAGACATGATATCGTCGAACAACTTATTACGACTTTGACGGGTGCAGAGGCAGCCTTGGTTGTGAATAATAATGCATCCGCTGTATTTCTTATACTCAAGGCAATAGCTTCAGAAAAGGAGGTTATTGTATCCCGAGGTGAAATTGTTGAAATCGGAGGATCATTTCGTATTTCTGACATCATGAAGGAAAGCGGGGCTGTTCTTAACGAAGTTGGTACGACTAACCGCACATATACGCATGACTATGAGCGAGCAATCAATGAGAATACGGCTATGTTACTTAAGGTCCACAAGAGCAATTTTGTAATGAACGGATATACACATTCTGTATTGACTGAAGACCTCGTCATGCTTGGACAGAAGCATCATATTCCGGTGTATGAGGATCTTGGCAGCGGTGTATTATACGATTTAAAAAAACACAAAATCGGCAACGAGCCGTTTATTAAAGAGATCGTCGACAAGAAAGTAGATTTGATCAGCTTTAGCGGCGATAAATTGTTAGGAGGACCTCAAGCCGGCATTATTATTGGTAGACGTGATTTAATCAATACATTAAAGAAAAATCCGCTCATCAGAGCTTTGCGACCGGATAAGTTAACTCTTGCTGCTCTAGAATCCACGCTATTATTGTATCTTGATGAAAAAAAGTTGGTAGAAGAACTACCTACACTTAGAGATATCCTGCTTACGCCACAAGAAATTAAGAAAAAGGCAGAGGAGCTTTGTGACCTACTGTTAGACGACTATAAACCATATGCTAAAATCATTCCAGATTACTCTGAGATCGGTGGCGGTTCGATGCCTGATGTAAAATTGCCATCTTTTGTTGTCGCGGTTAATTCCGATCGATTCGATGTACAGTGGTTGGAAAGAGAACTACGAAAGCATGATCCTCCGATCATTGCTCGAATTCATAAGAATGCCCTTCTTCTAGATGCTAGGACGATACAGGCGGACGAAATTGTGATTGTTGCGCAAGGATTAAACGAGATCTTTGGAACCCGTATGATTTAAAACTATTGAATAGCATTGGAGATCAAACTATGTATTATACGATTGGAATCGCTGGTCATATTAACCATGGTAAGACTTCATTAACGAAGGCTTTAACGAATATTGATACCGACCGTTTGAAAGTAGAAAAGGAAAGAAACATCTCCATTGAGTTAGGTTATGCTCAATTCTCATTATATGGTATAGAAGCATCCATTATCGATGTACCGGGACATGAAAAATTCATAAAGAAAATGATTGCGGGGGTCGCAGGGATAGACCTTGTCATCCTAGTCGTTGCCGCAGATGAAGGGGTAATGCCCCAGACGAGAGAGCATATTGAAATTCTAACGCTGTTAGGGATCGTGAATGGTCTTATTGTTGTCACGAAAATTGATAGGGTAGAACCTGAATTTCTGAATATGGTTGTGGAAGATATAAATAAGGTCGTAAAAGGCTCCATTTTTGAAGAAGTTGAAACGTTGTTTGTGGATAATATAAGAAAAACAGGGATTGATGAACTTAAGCTATCGCTACATGAGAAGTTGATAGAAATCCCGCAACGAATTTCTAACGGAGCTTTAAGATTACCGATTGACCAGGTTTTTACCATTCACGGTCATGGAGTCGTTGTAAGAGGGACGATATACGAAGGAGTTGTGAACAAAGGGGATACGTTAATCGTATTGCCACAACAATGCTCAGTAAAGGCAAAGGAAGTTCAAATACATAACTGTTCTAAAGATAAAGCTTCGGCAGGTCAGCGAGTAGCCATCAATATTGGTGGTGCACTTAAACAAAGAAAAATAAAGAGGGGCGATGTTATCGTAACATCAACCAATTTCACACTAAGTACGATGGTGGATGTGTCACTTAACTCAGTAAATCACCTTCAATATCCTGTAAAACAACGTACCCCCCATCCATTTTTATTGTGGAACAACCGAATCCTCGGGATACATTGTATTCTTCGATCGTAATGAATTACGCGAAGGCTCTGAAGTTTTGTGTCAAATTCGATTAACGAATCCGATTGTCGTTAAACGCGGCGATCGTTTTATTATAAGACGACCTTCACCTTCAGAAACCATTGGTGGTGGATGGGTTATTGGTACGGCCGGTGAAAAATATCGATTTGGTGAAGAAACGATTCAGAAGTTATTGCAACAAAGAGAAGCAAGTTCGGAAGAAAGAGTATTAGATGTATTATCAACAAAAAAATGTTTGGATAAAAATGAAATAAGTAAATCGTTGTCAATTAGCTGTGATCAGATCAACGAGATATTAAATGGGATGATAGACAGCGATCAAATTGTTGAAATCGAGCCTGGTTTTTTCACTTCTAAGGAAGTTTATAATGATGCAGGATCCCAGGTAAAGTTTGAAGTGCATAAATACCATGAATTAAATCCTTTCCGAATCGGGATAAGCAAAGCAGAGTGCATTCAAATTTTGGAAAGAAATTTTCCTAAAAAACTAATTGAGGCGGTTATAAACAAGGAAATAGAAAAGAGAACCATTGCAAGGGAGCAGCACATCATTTATTTGACAGATTTTGAGCCTCATATCCCGAAAGAACTTGTGTCGAAATTTGACAGAGTTTTAGACAATTTAAAGCATGATCGGATGGAGGTGAAGGAATGGGGGGAATACTGCAGAAGTGAAAATGTCCATAGTCGATTTGAACATGAATCATATCATTTCATGATTACGAAAAAACTGGGTTATCCAATAGGCGATAAACAACTTATTCATTATGAAACTTTTGATGATCAATTTAAATTACTATATCACGCAACAAAAAAACAGCCATTTTCTCTGCAAGATGCAAGGGAAATCTTAAGTATGCCAAGAAAAAATCTAGTTAAGTTTCTCGAACTTCTGGACTTCTTACAATTTACCAAGAGAGTAAAAGAGATCCGAAAATGGACATTGTGAATGAGTTAATGGCGAGACTGTGTGGGAATCGAACCCACCGGAGATCCAATAATCTCCCAAAAGGTTTTGAAGACCTAGAGGAACACCAGTAACCTAGCCAGCCTCAAATAACTAATTTTGGAATCTTATTATACAACTATATATTCACATTATCAAGCATAGTCTACCGATCAGAGTTTGTATTTCAATTTCATATTTAGGCAATCATACTTTTTGAGCTAATGGTCCTATTTGAAAGAATTATTAATATAACTATAATTGATATACCAAGTAAATATTTGGGCTATATTTCTTTTATTTGGATATTTTAAAGGAAATTGAAATGACATGCTGGAAGGAGGGAGACTAAGTCAAATTCCGTCGGCGTTTCGTCTTTAGCAATCCGAATACTATTACTCGTAATACTTGGGAGAGAAAATGTTAAATGAAATTGAAAAGATAAGCGCTATTGAAGAACCTCGTATTTATGATAACGATTCTAAGAAATTTATTGAACATTTTTATGAGCTTCGAAAGAGATTACTTTATTTCGTAGCTGCATTTTTAACGAGTTTAATCATTACGTATTTTACATCGCCTTATGTTGTGAATTTGTTGCAATCGTCAGCAATTTCTCACGAAATTGAACTAAATGTTTTTAAAGTCACGGAATCTGTTTCTATCTATGCTAAAACGACTGCTCCTTCAAAGCGTGTGTTTATCATTTCCAATCTTAATTATGCAATTGTTTCTTTTTATTAAGCCGGCAATTAGCAAGAATATCACAAAAGGCTTTATAGTGTTCTCAATTATCGTATCTATACTCTTTTTTCTTGGAGTGCTTATTGGCTATTACTTCTTGACACCATTTTTGTTTTCATTTTTTCTGGGTGTTACCGAGGATCTGAGTATGAATACGATGTATAACTTCTCCGATTACTTTCAGTTTGTATTTATGATCTGTTTATTGACCGGATTAATACTGGAAATCCCCGCATTTATGGTTTTTTTAACTCATCTAGGAATCATATCCCCGACTACCATTAAGAAATTTCGTAAATTTTTATATCCCATCTTTTGTATAACTGCTGTTGTTTTAACTCCACCTGACTTTATTTCGGATATTACTGCCATGATTTTATTAATCTCTATTTTCGAAATTGGGCTAGCATTGTGCGCTTTTTTAGAAAATAAACGGAAGAACTGAAAGGGGAGAGGTTATGTTTAATCAAATCGGCGTCCCAGGCATTATTCTATTGTTGATTCTTGGCCTTGTCGTATTTGGGGCGAAGAATTTACCGTCAATGGGAAGATCGCTAGGCTCCGCTGTGAAAGAATTTAAAGAAGGGATTTCGAGTAAAGAACCTAAAGATCAATAAAATCGAAGGGAACTATATTTATGTTAGAGCTAGCGGGCAGCATATTAAAAGTTGTATTTTTCTTGATTTTTTTAATATCCTCGGTACCAAAGCTTGCCAACATAAAAAAATTCGTCGATGGCGTCATCGAGTATAGAGTCGTTCCAAGGAAATTATCTGTCATGTATGGTTATACCCTGCCTGTCATCGAACTGTTTGCTTCAATTTTGATTATATTTCACAGCAGTTCCTTCTACGGCTTTATGATGACTTTGTTGCTGCTGGTCAGTTTTCTTATCGCGGATATCATGGTTATCAAGTCAAAACGATCCGTTACATGCTCATGTTTCGGAAACTTCTTGGAAAGCCAAGTGGATATTTTTTCGTTGTACCGTAATGGTGCCTTAATCGTATTGAATGTTTTGGCAATAGGAGTAACATGGTCTCAACATTCTATATACTCAGCAGCATCATTGGTATTAGGTATAGTTATAGTCTTTATCTACTTTCTTTCGCAGAAAATATGGAATGATTATAAGAAAAACATGAAGCTATTAAAAGCCTAACGGGAGGGTTTATGGACATATTATTTTATTCTAATGTGCTCTTGTGGATCGTTGTGTTATTCATGTTGTTCTCATTATTTCTTCTTTATAGACAATTTGGTTCCGTGTACTTGGGCACACGTGAGGCCATTACTCGAGACGGTGTATCGATTGGGAGCAAGCTGCCTGAATTTTCAGCAAAATCGTATTTTTCAAATGAAAGAATACCGATCGATTCATTTTTTCATAAACCGACTTTGATTGCTTTTATCTCGCCTGGTTGCAAACCTTGCCAGGAATTAATTCCCGAATGGAATAAAGCTTATATGAAATATAATGAAAAAATCAACTTTGTTATTGTAGGGCTCGGGGACAAGACGTCGTTTTCCAAACTTTTAGCGGATAAATCATTGATTGGCGAACTATTATTAGATGAAGAAAGAGAGATACTAGCATCCTGCCAGGTTAGAGTTACACCGTTTGCATTTGTTATAGACGAGAATGGGACAGTCAAAGGAAAAGGATTATGCAACGGTATCGAACACATCCATGGTTTAATATCGGCACTTGAAGGTGAATCTGTGTTAGTTGAAGAAACAAATCTCCCTGAAAGGACGGTAAAATAAATGATTAAATGGCTTGAATCGGTTGATAGGTTTACTAAGGTTATGGCTGAGAACTTGGAACGAAAAGTTTCACGATCAACGTTCTTAAAAACAGTTCTTTCGACTGCTTTCCTTTCATTCGTTTCTTTCTCGGCACGTCCGGTTTTTGCGGATGGATCTTCCTCGTGGTGCCAAATTTGGGGATACGATCAATCTGCGACTTGTAATTTTCCTAACCGGAAAGCTTGTCCAGGGTGTTCAAGTTCACAATCAAGCAAATGTCCAACGGGCTATAAAGTCTCTTATGCGCATGGTTACGAATCGACAGGCTGCTGGTGCCTAGGTTATTCTTGGGGTTCCATAGCTTGTTGTGATTGTACATTAAGCGGTAACGACTCCACTCGACCATATACATCGGATTGTGGATGTGCCGTAACGATAAGATAATTAGGGGGAATTAGGCTTGGAATATGTTGAATTCATCATATTGTTATTCCTGGCTTGCACAGCAGGCGTAACTAAAGTAAGCACAAATTGAGGGCTAAATGTGACCTTCGAGGTCAGTCTTCTCGGTGAGAAGACTTTAAAAACAAGAATGAAGTGCTGGGCTAACTATTTGATGGCTTCGTCCCTTTCGGGCGCGCTATCAGGATTTTTGTATACTTTATTATTATTTGTCGTTTTCTCATGGTTGCCGTACATTCTAAAAATGATATTCATGATCGTATTAGTCGGATTATACATTCTGCATGATTTTAAAATTTTAAACTTAAAAGTCCCACAGCGGAAATGGCAAATCCCGGCATCATGGGTTAATGGACCTCCGGTTCGAAATATGTGGGTATGGGGAAGCATTCTGGGAGCGGGGATCTTTACGTATTTACCATTTATGACCTTCTATATACTGTACATCTATATTGGTCTTTTTAAAGATCCAACCGTTGGGCTGCTTTTCGGCTTTTTGTATGGTTTTTCGCGCGCAATGCCTACAATACTTTTCTCGTTGAGAAAAGAATTAGATGTGACTAAAGTTAGAAGCTTGTATAAGAATAAATCCGGGTTTTATAAATCCATAAATGGTATTGCATCCACGTTGTTCTTGATTTATTTAGTGATGGAATTGACAATGTCGCTAAAATGATAAATGTTCTAAATAAATAAGCGACCGTCCCTCGCAATTGTTAGGGACGGTCGCTTGTTATTTCTTCAGGTTACTTATAATCAGGAAGCGTTATGGCTTGCAGCCACAATCTCCTCACACTCGGTCGAGCAGCAGCTATGATGCAGCTCTTCACACTCTTCGCAGCATACATGCTGAAGATGGCAGGCATCATTATCACAGTTAATGTACCGGTCTTCAGGCTTACCGCAGTGGTGGCATTTACCGACAATAATGTCCTCGTCCGTCTGATTGATCGGCACGGAGATGCGCTCGTCAAACACGTAGCATTTTCCGTCGAACAGACGACCTTGCACTTCAGGATCTTTGCCGTAGGTGACAATCCCGCCATCGAGCTGGGCAACATCCTTGAAGCCTTCCTTAAGCATGAAGCCGGTCAGCTTCTCGCAGCGAATGCCCCCGGTACAGTAAGTCAAAATCGTTTTGTCCTTGTGTTCGCTCAGATTCTCCCGAATCCAATCCGGAAACTCCCGGAAGGACTGAACCTCTGGACGAATCGCATTACGGAAATGACCGATATCATATTCATAGTCATTACGTCCATCGATCACAATGATATCATCGCGCTGCAATTGCTCGTAGAATTGCTGAGGCGATAAGCGGGCTCCGCTGATCATGTTAGGGTCGAGCTCGTCCTCCACGCGGAAGGTCACGAGCTCTTCGCGGTGACGGACGAACATTTTCTTGAAGGCATGTCCTTCGGATGGGTCGATCTTGAACACCATATCCGCAAATAACGGGTTGGCATGCATATCCTGCATATATTGTTCCGTCTGTTCAATCGTACCGGAGACTGTCCCATTGATGCCCTCGGAGGCAACAAGAATACGTCCCTTAAGCCCAAGGTCCTTGCAATACTGCAGATGTTCATCTTTGAAGACTTCAGGGTCCGGTATCTGAACAAATTTATAATAGAGAAGGATCTGATAATTCTGTTGTTCTGACATGATTTAATCACCTGTTCTTTTTATATATTCAGCCATACGTATACCTTATAGAATTGTAGTGAATTCATTTCACATAGTCAACTTAAATGTATAGAAAGTTTGCCATGAAATGTGAATTTTGGGGTTACAAGAGCGAATGAAAGCGGTTATGATGAAGGGGTGAGCAGGAGAACACTTTCATTAAAATGGAGGCGTTAAACAGCATGGTACATATCGAGCATAATGCACTCGTATTGTTTCAAGGCGACAGTATTACCGATTGCGGTCGAAATTACGAGGAGTCGGACAGTTTGGGGCATGGATATGCACTCATGGCTGCTGCCCGGTTAGGCATGGAGTCTCCTCTGAAAAGGCTGCGTTTTCTGAATCGCGGGATTAGCGGGAACCGGGTTGTCGATCTGCGGGGCCGCTGGGAGGAAGACTGCATTGGCCTTGATCCAACATGGGTATCCATATTGGTCGGCATCAATGAAACGGGCAGGAAGTATAATCAGGGCGAAGCAACCTCCGTGGAGGCCTATTATGAAGGGTACCGGGAGCTTCTTATCCAAACCCGCGAATTAACCGGTGCGAATTTCATTCTGATGGAGCCGTTCTTGCTGCCTGTTACAGAAGCAAAGAAGGAATGGCGTGAGGATCTGGATCCCAAAATTCAAGCCGTTCGCGAATTATCACGTGAGTTTGAAACCTTATACGTTCCGCTGGATGGGATTTTTGCAGCAGCGAGTTCGAAGATGGAGATGAGTTACTGGGCACCGGATGGTGTACACCCATCGCCGGCAGGTCATGCGCTCATGGCAGAAGCTTGGTTAGCCACAATGCAGGGGCGCTCGATTCTGTAGACTCGGAGAATTTATCTTCTATATAAGAACATATCATGCTTGGCTGACATCCCCGGGGTTGTTGTTGTCCGGGGATGTTCTTTTGTGTAAAGGATCATTCTCTTGAAAATCCTGATTGACGAATACAATTGGGTACATATAAAATGTTCATAATAGACCGTTGTTCAATTGGAACGACCTATTTTTTGACTTTAATGCTTTCGTCTATGAAAGCGGGGAAGCGTTGTCGCTTTATGTAGAAAATTATGGTTTGCAAGGCAAAGTGGTTAACAAATGAGAGGGGAATCATGATGAAGAGAAAAATGTGGTTATCACTTACACTGTCCGCATTGCTGGTTACGGCTGTTGGGTGCGGGGACAAGCAGGAAGGCGGCACGACCCAAACGGGTAGCGGCGGAGATGCAGAGAAGAAAGAGTACAGCATTGCGATATCGCAGATCGTAGAGCATCCATCTCTGGATGCAACACGGGAGGGTATTCTGGCAGCACTGAAGGAAGCCGGCATCTCGGAGGATGACAAAACGCTGAAGATTGATTACAACAATGCACAAGGTGACCCGGCGAACAACCTCTCGATTGGACAGAAGCTGAAGGATACAAAATCGGATCTGGTGATCGCGATTGCAACCGATTCGGCACAGGCTGTGGCGCAGAACGTGAAGGAGAAGCCGGTCTTGTTCGCAGCTGTAACAGATCCGCTCGATGCGAAGCTGGTCAGCGATTTGAAGAAACCAGGGGGCAACATCACCGGGGCATCTGACACGAACCCGGAAGCAACCAAACAATTGATGAATTTTGTAAATACTCATTTTCCAAATGTTAAGAGGATTGGTTTGGTCTTAGATGAAGGAGAAGCAAATGCGGTTGTTATGGCAAACACGGCAGAAGAGGTACTTTCGGAGCATGGAATCGAGCTTGTGAAAGCTGCT
The DNA here is from genome assembly GCF_000193415.1 of Paenibacillus vortex V453. Lineage (NCBI taxonomy): Bacteria > Bacillati > Bacillota > Bacilli > Caryophanales > Paenibacillaceae > Paenibacillus > Paenibacillus vortex. The sequence goes on along the minus strand of NZ_ADHJ01000037.1, from coordinate 354,078 downwards.
GTTACCAATACTTCGGAAGTGAAGCAAGCAGCGGAATCGCTAGTCGGTAAAGTGGATGCCTTTTATATCACACTGGATAATACCGTGGTAAGTGGAGTCGAGACAATTATTCAGACCGCACAAAAGAATAAAATTCCGTTCTTTTCCAGTGACCGCGATACGGTGGAAAAGGGAGCTTTTGCAACGGTTGGATTCAAGTACTACGATCATGGATATCAGGTGGGCCAGATGGCCGTAGAGATCCTGAAAAACGGCAAGAATCCGGGGGACATGGAAATCACGAAGCCGGATAAACTCGATCTGATCTTGAACACGAAGGTTGCGGCTGACTATGGAATCGAAGTGACGGACGCCATGAAACAGGAAGTCAAAGACCCGGACAATAACATCATCGAGTAAGAGTAAGGCGCGGAGATAACAGCCCGCGCCTTGCTTAATCCTAAAGGAGGTCAAAGACATGCTGGATTTCGTGATGAAACTGGATGGTCCAATTGAATTGGGGCTGCTGTATGCGCTGATGGCGCTCGGCGTATATATTACGTTCCGAATTCTGGATTTTCCGGATCTGACCGTGGATGGAAGTTTTACGACAGGGGCAGCGATTGCAGCGATCCTGATTACAAACGGTGTGAATCCGTGGCTTGCAACGCTGGCTGCATTTGCCGGGGGCATGGTAGCCGGTATCTGTACGGGCTTGCTGCATACCAAGGGCAAGATTAACGGGCTGCTCTCCGGTATCATCATGATGATTGCCTTGTACTCGATCAATATGAGAATTATGGGCAAACCTAACATCTCACTAAGTCAGGAAGAAATTATCTTCGGGTCTATTGATCCGATCTATATTATGTTGGTGATTGTAATTATTGGAAAGCTGCTGCTGGATGCATTCTTCCGCACGGACCTTGGCCTTGCGCTCCGTGCGACAGGGGATAACAAGCGGATGATTCGCAGCTTTGGCGCGAATACCGATACAACCACGATTCTGGGACTTAGCATCTCGAACGGACTGGTCGCTTTATCCGGTGCTGTTGTTGCCCAGCAATCAAGTTTTGCGGACATCGGCTCCGGTATTGGAATGATTGTCATTGGCTTGGCGTCCGTTATCATTGGCGAGGCTGTTCTGGGTACCGGTTCGGTATTCCGGACGACGCTGGCTGTAATCTGCGGTTCGATTATTTATCGGATTGTCGTTGCCGCTGCTTATGAGATTCCATGGCTCGAAGCTTCGGATCTGAAATTAATTACCGCTGTTATCGTTATTATTGCCCTGGTGGTTCCAACCATCAACCGGGCGATGAAACAGCGTTCACAGGCACGGAGGCGTTCAATCGAACTATTGGCAGCTCAAGGGAAGAGCAAAGGAGGTGCGCTCTGATGCTGGAAATGAATCATGTCTCCAAGCTGTTTAATCCGGGCACGGTGGATGAGAAGATTGCCTTGATGGATGTCAATCTTCACTTAAAGCCGGGGGATTTCGTGACGGTTATCGGGAGTAACGGTGCAGGCAAATCCACATTGATGAATATCATCTCTGGCGTGATGAAGCCGGATGCCGGAGAAGTGCGTATTGACGGCACTTCGATCGGCCATCTGCCGGAATTCCGTCGCAGTCGCTGGATCGGCCGCGTATTTCAGGATCCGATGGCAGGCACTGCGCCGCATATGACCATTGAAGAGAATCTGGCGATGGCTCATCGCCGCGGCCAGTCCCGCGGGCTCAGCATAGGCGTTACAGCCTCCAAGCGCGCCAGCTTCCGCAAGCATTTGGAGCGGCTTGGCATTGGCCTTGAGGATCGGCTTCGGGCCAAAGTAGGGATGCTGTCCGGCGGGGAGCGCCAGGCGCTTAGCTTGCTGATGGCGACCTTCACGCAGCCGCAAATCCTGCTGCTGGATGAGCACACAGCAGCGCTTGATCCGGCCCGTGCCGAGCTGATCACCCGAATAACCGATGAAATCGTGCGGGATATGAAGCTGACCACGCTGATGGTTACGCACAATATGGAACAAGCCATTCGTCTGGGCAATCGCCTTATCATGATGGATAAGGGACGAATCATTCTGGATGTGGATGAAGAGCGCAAGAAATCCCTGACGGTGGAGCAGCTGTTAGGGGAATTTGAGCAGATTAGCGGTCACAAGCTGTCTGACGATCGTCTAGTTCTGGGATAAACATATTGTTGTGAGATGAGATACACTTCATCCAATATATTCGCTAAGCCCTTAAGACTGAGGGTTTAGCGTTTTTTTTATACTCTGATTCCTTCCATGTCCGTCATCTCCATCGCTTTTTGCATGGATTCCTGATAACGTGTTAATGTTGGGTGAACCACAACTACAATCCAACAGAAATATCAAGTGTATGCTTTGTTGTAAAATGCCTGACGACTGCTAATCTTAATTAGCGGACGTTTGAATATAGGAGGCTTGTTGATCCATGGTCGTTCACAAAGATGATTTGCAGATGAACATTTTATTAGTCGAAGACGATAAGACGATTGCATCGGGTCTGGAATATTCGCTGCAGCAGGATGGTTTTTCAACTGTTCTCTGCCATGATGTTGCATCAGCCCAGAGGGTGCTCGCCGAGGACATAGATCAGTTTGCGTTATGCTTGTTCGATTTACAGCTTCCGGACGGGAGCGGCTACGAATTGTGTAAGCTGGTGAAAGAGCGACGAGACATTCCGGTCATCTTCTTAACGGTGATCGACGATGAGGTCAATGTCGTGATGGGGCTCGACATGGGAGCCGACGACTACATTACTAAACCATTTCGAGTTCGTGAGCTGCTCTCCCGGATCAAGTCCGTCTTGCGGAGATACCAGAAGCCGTCCCACACCAGAGCGATCATAGACATCGATCATATCCGAATCAATACGCTGGAAGGCAAAGTACATAAAAAAGGGACCGAAATTCCACTTACCGCCTTAGAGTATCGTCTACTGCTGATCTTTGGCAACCACATCGGACAGGTTCTCACAAGGAATCAGCTTCTGGAGCAAATCTGGGACGTGGCCGGCGACTTCGTGAATGACAATACGTTAACGGTTTATATCAAAAGGCTAAGGGAAAAGCTGGAGGATGATCCAGGACATCCGACTTTGATCAAAACCGTACGCGGATTAGGCTATAAGGTCGGTGATTAGATGCTGCGTAATCGGGAAGTCCAAATGTTATTGCTCGCCATGGGCGCAATCAGCTTATCGGCGATTGTTGCTGCTGCCTTTATCTCGTCTGTCACGGCGGCGTTTGTTGCCATTCTGTCCATTCTGCTTATTGGCACCAGTTTGTTATTCACGAGATGGAGATATCGCGAGCTGGCGAAGCTGTCCGCCTATTTACGGGAAATTAGCAACGGTAATGATTCCCTTGACATTCGCGATAATCAAGAAGGCGAGCTGAGCATTCTCAAGAATGATATTTACAAAGTGACCCTTATGCTCTCGGAGCACCGCTCTCTATTGCAGCGGGACAAAATCCAGTTGACGGATGCCATCTCCGATATTTCGCATCAGCTCAAAACGCCGCTTACCTCCATGACCGTGATGGCGGATTTGTTAAGCGCCCCTGACCTGCCTCCTGCCAAAAGATCAGAGTTCACCCATCATATTCGCGTCCAGCTTGAACGCATCGATTGGCTGGTTTCTTCCTTATTAAAGCTATCGAAAATGGACGCGAAGACCATCCCTTTCAAGAAAGATCAAATCCTCGTGAAAAGCCTTATTCAGAAGGCATTAGAGCCGATCATGATTCCGATGGATATCAAGGGACAGTCCGTTTCTATCGCGGGCGATGATAACGTTTCTTTTGTCGGCGATTTCAATTGGACTGCCGAAGCGGTCATCAATATTCTAAAAAACGGTGTGGAGCATACGCCTGAAGGCGGAGCGATCGCCATCACATATTCCGAAAACACGCTATTTACGGAAATTGTCATAACAGACAATGGAATAGGCATCCCGAAAGAGGATCTGCCCTACATTTTCAAGCGTTTTTACAAAGGGAAAAATGCCGGTGAGGGAAGCATTGGCATAGGACTTGCGATGGCACATAGCATCGTTGCCAGCCAGAACGGCGTGATCGATGTGATGAGCGACAGTGAGCAGGGTACGCAGTTCCGAATTAAATTTTATAAGCAAGTGGTATAGCGGGGCGGCACGCCGTAAGTGACTGAATTGTCACCTCCATCGTCACGGGAAAGTCATTTTAGACAGATAAAATGATATTCATCAGCTAAACGATGGAGGTGAAACCATGCAATTGAAGCAACACCGCAAGATGATATTGGGCCTCACGATAGGTTACACCCTGTTGATTCTTTATTTTTTGTTTTTCGCTTTCGGTCGATTAGACACGGTAGATCAGATTACGGAGCACACCTTTATGTTCTTGCCGGACAGTTTTTTTAGGCTGCCAGATATATCCGAACTTCTGCATCCTGCACTGATGGATCTTGTCGGCTTTGGGAACATCGCAGCCTTCATCCCTTTTGGCATTTTGATTCCGTTGTTATATCAGACCAGCTTTATACGATTCCTGACGGGGTTCATCCTGTCCATTCTCATCCTGGAGACCATTCAGGCACTGACGTTTCTCGGCAGCTTCGATATGAATGACGTCATACAGAACGCATCGGGCGCAGCCATCGGATTCGGGGCGTACAAACTCGGCTTTCGTACAAAAAACGACTGGAGAAATATAGCTGCTGCGGGCATTTCCAGTGTTGTCCTGCTGCTCGGGGTATGGGGAGTCTTCGGTATAGTTGACCAAGTGTTTACCAAAGAAATGGGTCCGTTTGTGGCGATAAATGAATGGAAAGACAGCACCGGAAACCCATCAAGGGGAACCCAGCGATACAGTCTCAGCATCGGCGGTCAAATTGTAGAACCCCAATATAATGTGTACAGCATCGAAGGCAAAATGAAGGAGGCGTACACGTATACGTTAGGCAACAAGGAGGAGATCTATCTCTACCTGAATTATGGAATTCCTGATCAAAAGGAATCCCATGGCAGCATCAGGGTTGCTGTCGATGGACATGAGATGCTGTCCGTATATGCAGAAGCGCAACGCCATGAGGCGAATATGTCCGAAATCCTCATTCCGCAGGCCCATGAGCTTACGATCACCCTGGAGGGCAATGCAACCCTGTGGGATGTTGGATTTAGAGAAATGGTATATTTCTGGAATTGAGTATTAAGAGCAGGAGGTATGGCAATGGAAATTTTAAGAATCGAGCAGTTGTCTAAAATATATGGCACAGGTGAATCGGCAGTGAAGGCGCTTGACGATGTTTCTTTTTCGGTGCAAAAAGGCGAATTCATTGCGATTATCGGCCCGTCCGGTTCGGGGAAATCGACACTGCTTCATATGCTGGGCGGCGTGGATCGGCCGACTGGCGGCAAAGTTTTTGTTCAGGATACGGACATGTATACCTTGAACGAAACGCAGCTGGCCATCTTCAGACGCAGGCAAATCGGCTTGATCTACCAGTTTTTCAATCTGATTCCCGTCCTGACGGTGGAGGAGAATATGACGCTGCCGCTCTTGCTGGACAAGCAAAAGGTAGATCAACAGCAGTTGGACAGCCTTGTGAATACGCTGAATTTGCAGCATCGGTTAAATCATCTGCCGAATCAGTTATCCGGCGGACAGCAGCAGCGGGTCTCGATTGGCAGAGCGCTCATCGGCAATCCTGCGATCATGCTGGCCGACGAGCCGACCGGGAATCTGGACAGCAAGAATAGCAGCGAGATCGTCGATTTATTAAAAATGTTGAATAAGACCTATCAGCAGACGCTGATCGTTATCACGCATGATGAACGAATCGCCTTGCAAGCCGACAGGATCATCTCAATTGAAGACGGGAGGATTGCCAAAGACGAGGTGATCAGGCGATGAACATTGTTCATACACTAACCATCCGGCATCTGAAGCAGAACAAGAGACGGACGCTGGTAACGATCATCGGCGTCATCATATCGGTTGCCATGGTGACCGCTGTCGCTACGCTTGTGTTTTCCTTCTCGGATGTAATGGTCAGGCACACCATTGCAGACACCGGGGAGTGGCATGTCCAATATCAAGATGTCACCAAGGAGCAGCTTGCGGCAATACAGGGCGATGACGAATCCAAATCTGTTGCGATGACAAGAGATGTTGGGTACGCCCCATTAGAAGGGGGTGAGAATCCCAATAAGCCGTATTTATTCATCAAGGAATATAATGCGCAAGGTTTTGAGCAATTTCAGATTGACCTAAGCAAGGGACGTCTCCCGCAGACGGACAAGGAAGTTGTCATATCCGAAGCTGTTGCAATGGACGGCAAAGTGAATTACGACATCGGCGATCATCTCACCCTTCGCGTCGGGGAACGATTCGAGCAAGAAGGCAATCATTGTCTGGACCAGACCGAACCGCTGCGCAGGGAAGACGGCACATTGACCGAAACGCTGGAGCATGTCAAGACAAGGGAGTATACGGTGGTAGGCATCATTAAATCTCCCGTATGGGAATCGGCTTGGGCCCCGGGGTATACAATCCTTAGTTATGTCGATGAAAATTTCATCGGGGCAGACGATCGAGTCGATGCGTTGGTGGTGTTACAGCGTGTCAACCCGTTCTTGTTCGTTCATGCGGAGGAGTTGGCTGAGAAGAACGATATCGGTAACGTCCAATATAATAACAGCTTGCTTCATTATTACGGCCTGTCCAAAAGCGAAGCCTCGTACAGCATGATGTTCTCCTTATCAGCGATCATTATGGGGGTCATTATGATCGGCTCGGTTTCGCTCATCTATAATGCTTTTGCGATATCCGTCTCGGAACGCTCCCGCCATTTAGGGATGCTTGCGAGTGTGGGGGCTACGAAGAGACAGAAGCGAAATTCAGTGCTTTTTGAAGGCATTGTCATTGGCTTGATCAGCATTCCTATTGGCATCCTATGCGGGCTTGCCGGAATTGGAATCACCTTTTGGTTCATGAATTCCATGATTCAAGGGGCATTATGGACCCAAGAAGAGTTGAGACTCATCGTCACGCCGTTATCACTCTTGATTACTTGTATGGTGTCGATGCTGACGATTTTCATTTCGACGTATGTCCCGGCGATCCGAGCATCCAAGGTATCCGCCATGGACGCGATTCGCCAAACCACCGATGTGAAACTTACGGTCAAAGCCGTGAGAACGTCGAAGTTCATTCGCAAGCTGTTCGGCATTGAAGCGGAGATCGGGCTGAAAAATTTAAAACGGAACAAACGGAGATATCATGCTATCGTATTTTCGCTTGTTATCAGCATCGTTTTGTTTCTAACGGTATCGTTTTTCACCGTCGGTATGAAACGATCCCTGGATCTGTCGCAGGAAGGCGTCGACTTTGATATTGAAGTATCGTACAGCAGCGGCAAAAGAATAGACGAACGGTTGATGCAATCGATTGTTTCCCTGGATGGTGTTACAGAGTACAATATGACTCACGAGTGGTACAAGAACGCTTGGATCGAGGAAGCGTTGATTGCCGAAGAATTGCAGGAGAAGGTTAAGAAGGATAGGGAGTTGCTTCAGAACGGGAAATATCCTTACGATATCAAGATTCATGCACTGAACGATTCCAGTCTGCAAGCCTATGCCACAGCCGTCGGCGCAGATTACACGCAGCTTACGGATCCGGATCATCCCGCCGCAATTGTGATGGATACAATCCATTACCAAGACATGAATACGGGGAGATATATCCAGACGAAGGCTATGTATGCGAATATCGGTCAAAGCATCGAATTAACGAATATCAGTGAAGAAAGTGGCGGATCAACGAAGAAGATAAGCAACGTGACCGTTGCCGCATTGACGGATCAAGCTCCCATGGGGATGAACCCGGTAGGTGTTGGCGGGTTGAATATCATTGTGTCGGAACGCGTCATGGATCGACTGACAGACAACGAGGATTCAGCTAACGTTCAGACATACGTCCATCTGAGAAGCACGGAACCGATGAAAACGCAGCAGGAAATCGAAGAGATGCATGAGACCAATCTGAATATCTACAATGTGTATCAATCCAGAAGAAGCGAGGAACAACAGATACGATTGATGTCGGTCTTTTCATACGGTTTTATCGTACTCATATCGGCGATTTCCATCGCGAACATATTTAATACGATCTCAACCGGCATATCTCTTCGAAAAGTAGAGTTTGCGATGCTGAAATCCGTTGGCATGACGCCAAAAGGGTTTGCGAAAATGATGAACTACGAAAGTGTTTTTTACGGGGTCAAGTCGCTGATCTTCGGTCTTCCCATCAGTTTCGTTGTGATGTATCTGATCGATAGAGCATTTGCGAACAAATTTAGCTACGAGTTCACCTTCCCGTGGCTGAGCGTTCTGTCTGTCATGGTCGCGGTATTTGTCATTGTCGGTTCCGCCATGTTGTACTCCGGCTCGAAGGTGAAGAAGGAAAACATTATTGATGCATTAAAGCAGGAGAGTATATAATGAGGAAGCAGAAGAAGCGTATCCGAAATTTTCGGAGCGCTTTTTCTCATAGTAGAAATAAAACGGACGATATATAAAATAGATGAGAAATGTAAATATATTTGGTATTTTTAAAGTGTTTTGGTTATTTTGTGTAAAAATATGACGTAATTAAGTATTGACCGCTGGAATATTAATCAATATGATTACTATAAAGAGATATACTAATATTTGGGTTCTGATCCTAAAGGGTGGTGTTAGCTTGGAAATGACAGCCACGATTCGCGAACAAATGGAAGAGTTCCTACATAAGAACGAGATGACGATTAATCGGTTTGCTGAAATATCGGAGGTCAATAGCGGCACACTCAGCAACATTCTGAACGGAAATCGACCGATTTCCATGCAGCAATTGGACCGGATTACGGCAGGGATGGGTTTGGAAGAGGGTTATTTTTACGAGCTGTATATAGATGAATGCATATTTCATGCCACACCGGATTGGCGTCGGCTGGGACCGTTTCTTCACCGGTGCGCAGACCTGGGAAAGCTGGATTGTCTGGACAAGGCCGTCCGGATGACAATGGATAATATTTCCTATTCTCCCTTACTCTTTGAAACGGCGGAGGTTTTTTTCAGAGAGGGGAAGCACGAGGCGGCGGTGCTGCTCTATAAGAGCGTGGCTGAGAGTGAGAGATTCCAGCATTCCGAACGGCTGGCTTTATGCCAGTATCGATTGTTTACGTTGGAATTGGGTGATGATCAGGAGGTTAATTCAAGGGCTGCAGTATACTTTGAACCTTATATTGATAGATTAGATGAGGTCTATCAATTGGATGCGCTAGTTGATTTAATTAATGTAAATGGTTCTATTCATAGATGGGATAAAGTAGAGGAATTCGCTGAGCTAATGTTGCATAAAGCAATGATTGAGTTTAAGTATAGTGAGACTAAAGGTTATATTGAAGTAAGAAGGAAGAATCCTCTTGTCTTTTATATTTTATACGCAAATCTATCATTAGAAAATAGCTATAGTGAGCGTGGAGAATACGAAAAGGCATTATACTATGTATCACAATATGCAAATCCTATATGGATAGAAGATCCGAATAATGAGGAAATGCGGATTATAGACCAGTTTAAAGAGTGGGCTGTAGCTAATAGATATGTGTACCAGTTAATGGTTGGTCAAATTGAGGTTCTCTCTGACTATGTGGATTATGTTTCGACACGAGAAGAAGAGATTTTTCCGGCTCTGTGTAACATAATGATTGCAGCGAATCGGCATCGATTTAGAGTTGATGATATATTAGAAAGTTATGGACAATATCTTGTTTATAAGGAACAACGATACCTTATAGGTAAAATTAGTACACAAGTTACACTCGAACGATACACTCGATTACTGGCGGAATTAGGAATATATTATATAAGTTTAGAACGTTATGACAAAGGAATTGAATTTATATTGGAAAGTTTGGGAAATTCCATTACAATCAATAGTAATAATGGCATGCTTAGATGTATGGGGCTATTCGAGCAATATCGTCATTTTTCGTCATTCGAATTACAAAAACGATATACTATTTTAGTTAGCGAGGTGCAAAAATTAAATGAGAAAAAAATTGGCTTATCTATTGGTTATCTCTAGTATCATTTGTGCTGTCGCTGTACCGACGATGAACGTTAATGCAGAGAGCAACAAACAACCAGAGATACTTACGACGTCTGGTCATGGTTTTGGACTTGGAAATAATTAAGATACTTAATCGCGAAATAAGTGTGTTATAGATTAAGTAAGATGCTTCCGAATTTTTGGAGGCGTCTTTTTATTATATTTCGTAGTATTATTAATATATTTCATCATTTAAAAACAACAGATCCATTATGTTGATTCGCTATTGACCTCGCTAAAGTAAAATAATAGCATGTAATTAAATATTTAATATACTAATTTCTGGTTCTCATCTGGGGGGTGTTGTTACTTGGAAACGACAGCCACGATTCGCGGGGAAATAGTTGCATTTTTGCAGAATCATCATATGACGATTAATCAATTTGCCAGGATATCGGGTATCAACAGCGGGACACTTAGTAATATCCTAAATGGTAATCGTCCCATGTCCATGCATCAGTTAGATCGGATTACCGACGCAATGGGTCTGGAAGAAGGCTATTTCTATGATCTGTACATTCCTGAGTGTATCTTTCATGCGACTCCGGATTGGCGGAGATTGGGGCCGTTTCTTCTCCGATGTGCAGAGCTGGGAAAGCTGGATTGTCTGCATCGGGCAGCCCGAATGACACTGGAGAACATATCGTATGCACCGATGCTATTTGATATGGCCGAAGCCTTATTTAATGAGGACAAGCATAAAGCGGCAGCTTTGTTGTACGAATCTGTGGCTGAGTGTGAAAAGTTTCAGTATTCAGAGCGATTAGCTCTTTGTAAGTATCGATTATTCGTAATCGGATTAGGAGAGAATCAGGAAGATAATTTACAAGCTGCTGTATACTTTGAACCCTATATTGATAGATTGGATGATATGTATCAATTGGACGCGTGTCATAAACTTATTAATTTAAATGTATCCTTACAACGGTGGGATAAAATTGAAGCGCTTGGAAAACTAATGGGGAAAAAAGCTGGAATTCAATACCAACAAAATAGAAGTACTCTTAGAACGTATGAGTTATCAGAGAGACCAATTATTTTTTATATATTATATTCGTATTTAATTCAGGCCTATATGTATCAAGAACGAGGAGATTATGACAATGCGTTTTATTATGTGTCGTTATATGAGAAACCTGATTGGATAGAAAATCCTAGCAATGAAGAGTTGCTGATTATGGAGCAGTTCAAGGAATGGGCTGAGGCTAATCGGTATATGTATGGTTTAATGAGTGGACAACCCAATGCTTTAAACCCATATGTAGATTATGTGGACTCACGAGAAGATGAGATTTTTTTGGCGCTTTGTAATATTCTGATTGCAGCCAATCGCTATCAACTTCATATCGATCATATATTGGATCGGTATAAGGAGCATCTGGTTTACAAAACGCAGCAAAATCAGCTCGGAAAGGTGAGCGATCAGGTGACCTTAAACCGCTATACGCGGCTTCTTGCGGAGCTTGGGATATATTATATAAATTCCAAACAGTTTGACCGTGGACTGGCATACATCTTGGACAGTCTGGAGTACTCCATCAGAACCAAAAGTGACAATGGAATGCTGCGCTGCATGGGGATATTTGAGCAATTCCGTCATTTTTCTTCCGAGGACACCCAGCGGCGATATACTGAATTAGTCCAGGATGTTCAGAAGCTATCGGTATACGCCTGGAGCCCGCAAGTGCAGAACTAACTAATATTTGGATTTCCCTGGGGGTGTTGTTATTTGAAAACGACAGCCACGATTCGCGGAGAAATAACGAAATTTTTACAGGATAACGAATTAACGCTAAATCAATTTGCGAGAATATCCGGTGTGAATACGGGGTCCTTGAGCAGTATACTTAACGGAAATCGTCCCATGTCCATGAATCAATTGGATCGCATCACTACCAGTATAGGATATCCTGAAGGATTTTTTTATGATCGATACATTTCGGAATGTATATTTCATACCACGCCTGACTGGAGACGGTTAGGAGCTTTTCTTCAACGATGCGCAGAGCTAGGCAAGCTGGATTGTCTGCAAAAAGCCGCCCGATTAACGATGGAAAATATCAGTTATGCTCCGCTGCTTTTTGAATTGGCGGAAGATTTGTTCAATGAAGAAAATTATAAAGCAGCGGTTATATTGTATGAGTGTGTAGCAGAGAGTGAGAAGTTCCAGCATTCTGAGAGGCTTGCCTTATGTCATTATCGACTATTTAAGTTAGAATTAAGTGATAATATGGAGTCTAACTTAAAGGTGGCCGTAACTTTTGAACATTATGTTGATCGGCTGGATGATGTGTATCAACTAGATGCATATAGGAAGCTTATTAACGTTAACGTTTCTTTGCTCAGAAGTGATATGGTGAAAGTTCTGGCTGAAAAAATGGGCCGTACGGCGAAAATACAATATACAAACAATAACAAAAAAAAGACAACGAAAAATGAACAAGAGAAACCCACCATTTTTTACATATTATATTCGTATTTAAGTCTATCATACGCTTGTCGTGAAGCAGGAAACCTTGAGGGTGCACTAGAGTATCTTTCAATGTATGAAAATCCTAATTGGTTAAAGGCAAAGGAATTTTCTGATGAGGAAATTATAACTGTTGATCAGTTTAAAGAATGGGCTAAAGCGAACCGTTACTTGTATAGACTCATGGCTGGAGATTCTGACGTACTGCCTGAATATATAGATTATATTGAATCAAGAACGGATGAGATTTTTACAGCCCTGTGTAACTTTGTAGTAGCTGCTAACAGATATCATTTCAACATAGATCATATAGTGGACCAGTTTCGGGAATACCAGGCATTTAAATTACAGAAAAACAAACTTGGGAAAGTTAGTGAACACGTCACAATGAACCAATATACGCGGCTTCTATCCGAATTGGGGATATACTATTTAAATTCCAAACAATTTGATCGTGGGCTGAAGTACATTGTAGATAGTCTGGAGTATTCCATTAAGATTAAAAGCGATCGAGGAATGCTGCGATGCATGGGGATATTTGAGCAATTCCGTCATTTTTCGTCCGAGGATATTCAGAGACGGTATACCGAATTAATTCGAGATGTTCAAAAATTATCGGTGTACGCCTGGAGCCCGCTTGTGTAGGGTATGGCTTGTGGCCATAACCAGTGAAGCAGCGTCAGTGGCCTCCCTGAGCTATAGCCTAATGTCCGGGTTTATGATAAACTCGGATAAGTTTATTTTTACATATCGTAACAGAGTAAGGAGTCCATGTAATGACATCAAGAACATCGTTAGAACCAACCACAAGTTCCACAGGGCGTACATGGTTGATCTTTGCAGGCATTATCCTAATTGCCATTAACCTGAGAGCGGCAATAACCTCGGTAGGCCCGCTGATTGGGATCATTCGTGAGGATACAGGAATATCGAGTACCATGGCTGGTATGCTGACGACGCTGCCGCTGTTGGCTTTTGCTCTATTATCGCCAATGGCTCCCGCCATGGCCAAAAAGTGGGGACTGGAAACCACCCTGCTGCTTAGCATGGTGGTGTTGACATTCGGAATCGGCATACGTTCCATATCATCGCCGGTTACTTTATTATTGGGAACTGCATTTCTGGGAGTGGCCATAGCCGTAGGGAACGTGCTGCTTCCGAGTCTCGTTAAGCGGGATTTCCCGCGGCATATCGGATTGATGACAGGCACCTATTCGGCATCAATGAATCTGCTAGCCGCCACCGCATCCGGGGTTAGTATCCCGCTTGCAACGCAAGCAGGTCTTGGCTGGCAGGGTTCCCTGTTGATCTGGGCGTCATTATCCGTGTTAGCTCTGATCGTATGGCTGATTCAACGCAGCAGCTCTGACAAGACAGCAGAAGTCCGTTCGACTGCAACCAAACAACAGAGTGTGCTTCGTTCACCGCTTGCTTGGTATATCACTTTATTTATGGGGCTTCAATCGTTTACGTTCTATGTGAACATCTCTTGGCTGCCCGAGATTCTGAGAAGTCAAGGCATGGATTATAGTGCTGCCGGGTGGATGCTCTCCATACTTCAATTTGTCAGTTTGCCGTTCTCCTTCATTATTCCTGTTCTGGCTGGCCGAAATCCGAATCAGCGTGTTCTGGTGACCATCTCTGCATTATCCATGCTCACTGGTTACGTAGGATTATTATCCGGCATGTCCTCATTAAATCTCCTATGGGTGATGTTGGTCGGTATTTCCGGCGGGGCGAATTTCAGTTTATCCCTGATGTTCTTTACTTTACGTACCAAAACGGCCCACGAAGCCGCGGCGTTATCGGGGATGGCTCAGTCTCTGGGTTACTTGCTGGCCGCGATCGGCCCGATGCTCATCGGGTTCCTGCATGACGCTACAGACGGTTGGAAGGTTCCCCTCATGGTTTTGTCCGCAGTCGTTGTTGTGCTGTTCTTCTTCGGTTTTGGCGCAGCCAAACCGGGGTATACCTCAGCGTCGGGTGAATCTACGCCGAAGATGGAGAAGCCATAACGGCGGAGGGGGGTTATCAAGGTTGTATTTTTTAAGTACATCTTTAAGAGCTCCCTGGACAACGGTCCGGCGGGCATTGCTAAGCTTCGAGTCTGAGAATAAAAAAAAAGTCGCGGAAACGCGACTTTTTGTGTTTTTAACAAGTTAAGTTCTCATTCCGAATAGGACACCAATTCAATTCATTAGCCCGAATAAAACAAGCAGTTGTAATCATAGCTTACTTGACAATTGCTAAATTTCATTGGATTTTAGGAGAGCTAACGATTAGGATAGTTTGTTATTTTATTATATTTTGTTCCATGATTTTTAAAGTGAACTTTTAATTGCAGTTTATACATTGATTTCATGTATGTGAAGAAACAAGGAGAGTCAGATGATAAGCAATTTTTGACATTTATGTCCTCTGCAATAGCTGGAGAAAGAAACATTTACTCTATGTATGACGTCTAATCTTACAAATAATCTTAATTTTAGGAGGATCATAATGTTCAAAAAAATGTCTCTTACGATGTTGGCAGCATCTATGCTTGTACTGCCTAACTTTAGCTCATCTAGCTATGCCGCTGAAGCACCGGTTACAATAGATAGTGGTATTTTGAAAAACAATCGGGTGCTCATACCTCTTAGAGCCGTTTCTGAAAACTTAGGAGCAGACGTTGATTGGAATCAACAACAAAAAACAATTAGAATTACTAAAGATGCTACAGAAATGGTTCTTACCCTTAATTCTAACAAAGTTTTGCTCAATCAATCGGAAATTCTTCTTGATGTTCCAGCGGAACTAAATTACAACTCCACTTATGTGCCGGCCCGTTTTGTAAGTCAAACTTTGGGAGCAGATGTAAATTGGAACCAAAAAACTGGTCAGGCGACAATCACGTTGGAGGGAAAACAACTCCAGGTAACCATGCAAAAACCACAAGTTCAAGTTCCGAATGCGAAAAAAATAACAGATAAGCTAAAGACAAGTGTTCGTGAACAAATTAAACGAAGCTAACCGACCTATCTTCAATCAAGCAGATCAGTAACTTACTTCAGCCCATACTTTACGGATAAATTTATCAATGAAATCATACGTAGCAAAGGATTGAAATACGACTTTAAATTTACAACGATTTATCCATCGGCCATCAGTTATACTGAAACCAATTGCGCCAAATTGACTCAATCTTCAGGTCCTAACTCTAAATATGCACCTAATGAAACACTCTACAGAACGGCCAAACTGGTTTATACAAGTAAAGGCTGGAAAATTGATTCGGTAGATTTCTCCTTGGTTAAAGAGGTATTGAATCCTTAAAACTATTTTAGTTATAACCGCAAGTAAATAATTACTGTAACGTAACAACAGGATTCAAAGTAACTTCAAAAGCCCGTTTCCAGAAATAATCAGGATCCCCATATGCAAGTGTCGAATTTGCATATCCTGCAAACGACCAAGTTCCCCCGGTAATTTGACGTACATCATAAGATGTACCTGAGCCGCTAATAAGGAACGCACTTTTCCCAGAAAGTGTATTTTTATGAGTTTGCATTCTGTTTCGCAATACACTCTGTAAATGTGAATAATCCGCAGGACTGTTGAATAGAAGCATATACTGATCCGCAATTGTAGCGACATTAGTATATAACGAATTCGCTCTAGAGTGCGAGTTCACCAGCATGGATCAGGCGCAAAAGGGGGCAAAGCAAGCAAGCGATCGGACGTTCCCGAGGTGGATTAAGCACGAAAATTCATGCAATAGTTGACGCGTTAGGAAATCCACTTCGCTTCAACTTGACCGGAGGTGAAGCGCATGACTCCGTCCAAGGTTTCAATCTCCTTAAAAGCATGAAACTGACCCGGAAGCAAGTTCTAGCCGACCGAGGTATGATACGAATGCCATTCGGACCTTTTTGAAGGAACAACAGGCCATAGATTCTCGGGAAGAAAAACCGCCGAGTGATCCCGAAATATGATCGGGATGTCTACAAAGAGCGCCATTTGGTGGAATGCTTCTTTAATAAAGTAAAGAATTATCGTCGTTTGGCGACTCGATATGATAAATTAGCGTGTACATTCAAGTCTTTTTTGGCCTTGGCATCCATTATGGTGTGGCTTGCTTGAGTTTGAAGACACGCCCTAGTATGAACTATTTATTTCTTTATTTAAGAATAAGATTTGTGTAGAATATTTTGCACAAATCTTATTCTATTTTGGGAGAAAAGGAGATGGGAAATTGAAAAGAATCATTATATTCACTGGTATCCCTCTTTTGCTAATCATCATTTTTCTATTTATTTACCAATTTCCAGAAAAAATAAGTGTTGTTCGTACTGCTGTTGCTTTTAATGATAGAAATCCCGACTCTCTTAAGAATACTTCTATTAATATTGAAGGAACGATATATCGACCTTTGTTTAGGCAGCATATTTTTAAGGGCTCCATTAAAATTAGAGGGATAGAAAAAACAGAAAATTATGAAACTCTCAATACAGAAGTACTTAAAAGAAAAAATGGTATAAACATGGGGAATTTGATTTACAATAAGACTCATAATAACCCGCCACAGCATGCCAATATGCTTGGTATTATTTGGTTTGACGATAGTTTTCTAAATATAAGTGTTTTGGGTATTGACATGGAGAATAATCAAAATGAGGCCATTTATATTGCGACTGGTGGGACATATGAAGAAGGAATATCTACATTACGAAAAATGAGAGATAATTACGGTTCTGGGTTTATAAACTTTGAATAATGTTGCAACTGAAAAAATCTCCATGTAAACCACTTGAATGTAAATTAGTTCGATAAAAAATGTATACAAACAAATGTTTGTTCTTATTTCAGGGTGTATCTCATAATTATGCAATAAAAATTGATGAAGAAATAACTCGGTGATCTATAGCTGAGTTATTTCTTTTGTGATGAAGAGTAACCTCTCAATCTTCAATTAATCTGTTATTGCTCGTTTTTCACTATTGTATATAGTTTAAGAGCCATTGAATCACAAATTAATTATAAATTAGAGGGTTTTGTTGAAGGTAATTTGTATGAATTAACTGACGGACTAACATGGAAGCATGTTGACAATAAATATGATATTACCTTTGATATAAGACCTGAGGTTATTATCTATAAAGATGACGCAAAATTTTATATGATAGTTTAAGGTATGATGGGACATGTCGAAGTTGGAAAAGTAAAACAAAGTTCTAGAATATTTGAAATAGATCAACTTTATGTTTTTTAAGATTAATGAAGCCTAAATTAGATAAAAAATTTGATTTAATCTAAAGACAAGCCCTATTTTTGATATGGTGGCTTGTTTTTGTTTAAATGTATAAGTTTTGAACTAACTCAATGACAAAAATGAAATGGGTAGGATGGCGAGGGATAGTCCAGAAAGTAAAGAGGGGGGAGTACCATGAGAAGTCTCATTCTCATACATCTATGGCTAAAAAGCTCAGTAATGCAATACGCGTAAGTCCTCGAATCATTGCGTGAGGAGCTATCAACGATTTAGTGCTAATTAATAGTTGTATAGATGAAAATAACCACATTCCAAAAGATATAATTACTCACTTACAGAATGTGAAAGATATCTGGAGTTTATATCATCTTGTACATGGTGCAAGGTGAACAGTAATAGCAGTTACTGCTCAAATTTTACATAGCGTTTACATAAAGAGGTGGATTGATGTTGTGCATATGTTGTAACCTAAAATTTGATCATACGATGCATGCCTAGGCATGCACTCATGAAAATCCTATTTCCATTGAACTTTAGCGTAAGGGGAGCGAAGACATATTGAACACAGAGATCGAGAAAGAACAAGCACAGGCACAGGCTCAAATGGGCGATAATCAACCGTCCGGAAGATGGCGCGCCATTAGCGAAACGTGGTGGACTGCTCTTCAGCTGGGACTCACCTCGTTTGGAGGACCGATTGCGCATCTTGGCTATTTCCACGGAACTTATGTTCAGCGAAAAAAGTGGCTGGATGAGAAAAGTTATGCCGATCTGGTGGCACTGGCTCAGTTCCTTCCCGGACCGGCCAGCAGCCAGGTCGGAATTGGTGTCGGTGTGATGAGAGCGGGACTATGGGGCGGCATTGTGGCATGGCTCGGATTTACGCTGCCGTCCGTGCTCATGCTGATGATTTTTGCCTATCTGATGCAGACCTTCGATCCGGGCTCGGCTGGATGGATTCAAGGACTGAAAATTGTTGCAGTCGCGATAGTAGCTCAAGCGGTTCTCGGGATGGCGGGGAAGCTGGCTTCGGGCCCCGTGCGTGCGGCTTTAGCGTTTATAGCAATGGCTGTCGTTCTGCTGTGGCAATCTCCCATATCTCAAGTAATGGTCATTGCTCTTGCCGGTATATCGGGACTGTGGTTGTTTAAGCGGCAGGCTAACGATGAGAAGGCTGCCGATATGAAGATCCCTATTGGACGGACAGCCGGACTGTTTTGCCTAGGTTTGTTTGTTGTTTTGCTGGTGGGACTCCCGCTGCTGAGAGCGATGACCGATAATGGCTGGGTGGCCATTGTTGACAGCTTCTACCGTGCCGGGTCACTTGTATTCGGCGGGGGTCATGTGGTTCTGCCTCTGCTTGAGAGTGAGACGGTGCTAAACGGCTGGATGTCCAAGGAGGATTTTCTGACCGGTTATGGGGCAACACAGGCTGTACCTGGACCGCTGTTTACTTTTGCGGCTTACCTCGGTGTTGTAATACAAGGAATACCTGGGGGCATCGTGGCAACACTTGCTATTTTTCTGCCCGGATTTCTGCTCATCGTGGGGTCGATGCCGTTCTGGAACAGCATCCGCAGAAACCCTAAACTTCAAGGCATGCTGACAGGGATGAATGCAGCTGTGGTCGGTATTTTGCTGGCCGCATTGTATCACCCGATATGGACATCTTCTATTCATAGTCCGCTTGAGTTCGTGATGGGGGCGGGATTGTTTGGAATGCTGATGTTCTGGAAAAGCCCGCCGTGGCTTGTTGTGATTGCCGGTGCGATAGCCGGTCAACTGCTGCTATAGAGTATGATTTAGCTTAGACCTTGGCACGATGTGCCGAGGTCTATTTTATTGCCAGGAGTAAATCTCCATGGATTGGTTAAATATTTAGGGTATACCTTTTGCAGGAAGCATACCGGATACAAAAAGCTCCGGCTATGAATTCTATATAGAAATGAGTGGAGAACCTACATGATAGACACCAAAGTGAAGGATTGCATCATTATTGGCGGCGGTATTGCTGGTTTGCAGGCCGCTATACAATTGGGGCGGTATTCAGCTTACGACGTGCTGGTGATCGACAGGGGAACGGGGCGTTCCACGATATGCAAGAGCTACCGCAACATTCTCGGCTGGCCGGACGGGGTTTCAGGCGAAGAGCTGAGGCAGCGGGGACGCAAGCAGGCAGAGGCTGTCGGCGTTGCTTTTGCAGCGGATGACATTCGGAAGGCGGAGCGGGATGAAGCGCGGCATTTTGTGTTAACCGGGAAAGACGGAGCCCAATATCGGGCGCGAACCCTGCTGCTGGCAACCGGCTTGATGGACCGGTTCCCGGAGCTTCCGGGCCTGATGTCGACGCTAGGCAGCTCGGTGTTTGTCTGTCCTGATTGTGACGGGTATGAAATCCAGAATCGGAAGACCGTCGTGATGGGATCAGGAGATCCCGGTGCCAGTATGGCCTTGCTGCTATCGGAGCGAACCAGGGATATTACCTATGTCAATCATGAGGGGAAGCCGGCTTCTTCCGAGCATATGCGCCAATTAGCTGAGCTCGGGATTCCGTATGTGGAGAAGAAGGTAGCGGAGATTCGTTCTGAGGAGAGCGGCATCATCTCTGCTGTCGTGCTGGAGGATGGGAGCCTTTTGCCTGCGGAGCGGGGGTTTATCTCCTTTGGAGGGAACAGCATCTATTCGGAATTGGCTGAGCAGCTCGGGGCTGAGCTTGAGCATAATCGACATGTCATAACCGATCCCAGGTCCAAAATGACAAGCGTTGAATGGCTCTGGGCCGCAGGTGACTTGGGAGTTCATTCCGAATTGACCACGGTTGCTATGGGGGAAGGTGCAACGGCTGCCATCTGGATTAATAAAACATTGAAGCAGCTGACAGGTAAATCTGCAATGCAATCTGATGGTTGTGGCGGCGAGTCTGAGTAAGCTTCCGTCTAAGCTAATTGCAGCAGGATTCTAAAAAACCCGCCTTGTTTGCACGGTATGCTCTATGAGAACCGTGAAACAGGGCGGGTTTTGTTAAGTCAGACCAAATCGGGTGATATGGTCTTCAAGCTCATATTTATGCAGCAATTCGGTCTGCTTGGGACCGATCAGATCAAAATGCGGGTAAGGCAGGCGGTGATGGATATACTCCGGATTGAGCCCATTGGACAAACACCAATCTTCAAGACGTCGGATGTTCGAACAGCCCACCTTGGTTACGGTATTGAACTGGGGGAATCGCTTGTCATACCAGTAGTGAGTCAAAAAAGCGATGTCGCCTCGCGCCACCTGCTGCTTCCATTGCTGCAATTCCTGTTTGGAGATGCCGAATGCCATGTTTGTCTCATCCTCGTTAGTGTATTCATTCTTCTTATTATATCAGCATATACTTGACTGCACCTACTGTTTTCATAGCGTGATGCCGTCAAAGTACAAGCTGCCTCACGGTTGATGGATAAATATCAAGAGGGGGAACGATATGATACTGGAATCAGCGATACTTTATATTAAACCCGGGCTTGCGAGTGATTTCGAGAGCGCCTTCCGGGCGGCTTCCGGCGTTCTGTTAACGAAGAAGGGATATGTAGATCATGAGCTTCATAAATGTGTGGAGAACAGGGATGAATATATATTCCTTGTTCGCTGGAGCGGGATTAAAGATCATTTGCTCGGTTTCCGGGGACACCCGGATTATAAGAAATGGTCAGCATTGCTTGAACCATTCTACGCAAGTCCGCCTGAGGTCAAGCATTATATCGACATTCGGATCGACAGTCGCGAGCAAGCTGAAATGGAGCTGGTCAAACTATCGATCCCGGGCAGCGGAACGGATGCGGAAGCAGATGCAGATGCAGATGAGGAATCTGCTTCTGATTGATCTTTTTTCACGGGCAATTATAACAGATCCCAATACGATCAGCATTTATATGATGAATCCTGAAGCTGTCCCTGGACAGCTTCTTGCCTTATTTATGACTATGTAGAGTAAATGGTCGCCTGGCTGGTCAGCTCTGGGAACGGAAGCTTAACGCAAACTGTGACTTATTTTGCCCTGAATAACAGGAATTATGGCAGGTCATGCCGAACTTTGTTGTTAAGTTAAACTATATAAGGGGTGGTTCCAATCATTACAGATTATCATGCCGTTCGCCGTCTTGCCGATGATATTCGAGCAAACGTTTCCAAGGTTATGGTGGGTAAGGAACAGCTGATCGACAGGCTCTTTATTGCGATGGTGACCTCTGGCCATGTTCTGCTTGAAGACGTACCGGGCACGGGGAAAACCTTGCTGGCCAAATCCATCTCGAAGTCCATTGACTGCACGTTTAAAAGAGTTCAGTTTACCCCGGATCTGCTGCCGTCTGATCTGAGCGGTATATATTTCTATAATCAACAATCCTCGGCGTTTCAATTTCGGCCGGGCCCTTTGTTCACGAATATCCTTCTTGCCGATGAGATTAACAGAGCAACGCCCCGCACGCAGTCCAGCTTGCTGGAGTGCATGGAGGAGCGGCAGATCAGCATTGACGGGGTAACCCATCAGCTGGAGGAACCCTTCCTGGTCATCGCCACGCAGAACCCGCTGGAGCAGCAGGGCACATTTCCACTGCCGGAGGCGCAGCTGGACCGATTCCTGTTTAAACTGAATATGGGCTATCCCACCTCACAGGAAAGCGTCGATATCCTGAAGCGATTCAAGGATAATCAACCCTTGGAGTCGCTTGCGGCGATTGCAGCCTCTGAGAGCATCGTGCAAGCCAGGCAAATCGTCAACAAGGTGCATGTCAGTGACGAGATGTTAGCTTACATCGTTTCGTTGGCGGAGCATTCCAGAAGGGATGAAGCGGTTGCCTCCGGAGTAAGTCCGAGGGGATGTCAGGCCCTGCTGAAGGCCGTACAGGTACAAGCTGTCCTGCAGGGCCGGGAGTTTGTGACGCCTGACGATGTGAAGGAGCTGGCTGTGCCAGCCTGGGCACACCGGTTGAAGCTTCGGGGCACACTTCAAAGCCGGGGCGGGGCCGCCGCTTCTGAAGAAGTGATCGAGCGGTTGCTGCAGCAGGTTTCCGTACCGACAGAAGAAGGCATTTCGTCGTAGGGGGCGGTTGCCATGGGAGCCTACTGGATATTGTTCATCGCCGCTGTGGTTGTCGTTGTGCAGGGCAAGATTTTTAAACGGATGGCATTGAAAAAGCTGAATTACAGCCGTTCCTTCAAGGTGTCGACTTGTTATGAGGGAGATTCCGTCGAATTGATCGAAATCATAGAGAACCGCAAAGCATTGCCTGTCCCCTGGTTGAGGGTAGAGTCCCAATTCCGCTCGGGTCTGGCCTTCGATAATCAATTAAACCTGGATATCAGTGAGGGGCAATTCAATCAGAACCACAAGAGTTTCTTCAGTCTTCTGCCATGGACCAAAATCCTGCGCAGACATCGGATTACCGCGAAGCAAAGAGGTCTGTACAAGCTGGGAACCGTATCGATGACAACAGGCGATCTGATCGGACTGGAATCGATTGTGCAGAGTAAGACATTAACCGGCGGAATTTTGGTGTATCCAATGCCGCTTGATGTGTCGGATATGGATTTGCCCGTGCAGACCTGGATGGGCGAAATGCTGGTCCGCAGATGGATCATGGAGGACCCGTTTCTCATATCGGGTGTTCGTGAATATCGGGATGGAGATCCGCTGAAGGATATTCAGTGGAAGGCCACTGCGCGGACGGGCACCCTGCAGGTTCACAGACGGGATACGACCGCAGACAGCCGTCTGATGATCTACCTGAATATTGAGGATCATGAGCAGATGTGGAGCAAAGCTACAAGGCCTGAGCCCATCGAGCATGGAATCCGGCTGGCAGCTGGAATAACGGCACATTTATTGTCGCAAGGGATGGAGATCGGAATGGGGACGAACGGGACGCTGGGTGAGACCGAGGATGACGCCTTTGTCCCCGTTGCTGGCGGCATGGAGCAGCAGCATCTGATATTCGAAATGCTGGCAAGACTGGAGCTCACCCGCAGACTTTCTTTTCATGATTACCTGGCTTATGAGCTGTCGCGGCATGAGGAGGCAAGGGATATCCTTATTCTGACCACTTATGTGAGCCCAAGGCTGGAAGAGATGTTTCAGCGGTTTCGTGAGAACGGACATCGTGTCGACGTCCTCCCTCTCGGAGATGTTCCTTCTCCTGCGAAGGAGGTGTCAGCATGAATGTTCACGTATCGGGATATATGAAGGCTTTGCTGCAGGGCTTCGTAGAGTGTGTGTTGTTTTTCCCCGTTCTGTTTATTCCCGCATTCTACCTAATGCCTGAATCCTTCCGATGGGTATGGCCTGCGCTGGTATTAGCCGGGTACATACTGGGTTATACTGGAGGGCAGTTATTTAAATTCAATCGTCAATTCAAGGCATTCCTATGGGGCTGCCTGGTTTCCGTTTTGTTATCCATTGCCATGCTGGGTGTTGATCTCGCTCTCGCCTATTCCATTCCCGTATTATTTGTTGCAAGTTATCGGGGGAGCCGAATGGAGCAGATAAGCTGGAATCTGATGTTCCCAGGCACCTATTTCCTGATCGGTTTGATCCTGTACGGGGTCAGCAGTTTCATATTAAGCTTCATGGATTCATTTCAGGATGGAATACCAGCTCTGACGTGGATGGGAGCGGCTGCCTTGGTGCTGACGCTGCTGATCGTCAATCGGCAGTTCGTGCTCGATGAGACGCTCCCGGGCAAAGATCAGCCGGTATTGGAACGGCGCGTTCTGCGCTACAATCGATGGTTTATTATCGTACTACTGATTCTAATCGGAATCGTGGCTTTTCTGCCACAGCTTCAGCAGTGGTTCTCCGATCTCGCGAGGGGAATAGCAGCCTGGATCTCCGGGCTGTTCGGCTCTGGAGCAGAGCAGGCTCCGGAGCCGCCTTCGATGGCAGAGCCGCCGCCCGAAATGCCTATGATGGAGGAAGAACCGAAGTCGCCAAGCAAGTGGATGAAAGTGATTGAACAAATGTTGATCTATGGTGTATTCCTTGCTATCGGGGTTGGAGTTGTATACGTCTTGTTCAGATTCGGCAAAGTGCTGCCCACGCTCTACAGAAAATTCTCGGCGTGGATGAACAGAATGATGAACAGACAGAACGTTCAGCCCTCGCTGGGTTATGAGGATGAAGTGGAGAATATCGAACACGATCCTGCATCGAAACGTCTTAGACGATTGTTGTCCGGTGTGCGTTTCGGTGGAAGGCATCGTGAGGGCGAAGAATCGGAACACCTGAATCAGAAAATCCGTCAAATGTATCGCAGGATACTTTCCCGAAGCATCCGTGAAGGCTATAATTGGAAAGCGGCTCTGACCCCTCGGGAAACCGAACACGATCTTAAGGATTGGGATGGGCAGAGCGATCGCATTCCGCAATCCTTGATAGAGCTGTACGAGGAAGCGCGCTATGGCAACCGTGACATTACCAAGGAAGAATTTGAACGGCTGCAACAAGATAGGAAGTTTAAATGAGGAGTGAACATCTTGTCTGTACAAAAAGAGAGCAATGCCATTATTCATTATGGTGATCCGGCCGTAACCGGAGGAGTTTCCGTCTTTGACAAGGAATTTGACCAGCAATTTTATTATGAAGGTAGCGATCTGGGGCTGACCTACCAAACTCAAGAGTCGGCCTTCCGTCTCTGGGCTCCAACGGCTAGTGAGGCCTATGTCCTGTTATACGAGGATTGGAAAGCACCGGATGCCCGCCGAATAGCCATGACCCGGGATGTGAAAGGGACTTGGCTGCTGAAGGTTCGTGAGGATCTTCAAGGCAAGTTCTATACCTACCAGGTTCTGATCGGGGATCAATGGAACGAAGCCGTCGATCCCTATGCCACAGCGGTGGGCGTTAATGGGGATCGCGCCTGTATTCTGGATATGACAACAACCGATCCGGAACGCTGGACAGCGGATAAGCCGCCGCTCGACAGTCCCGTGGATGCTGTAATCTACGAGCTGCATGTCCGGGATTACACCATTCATCCGGATAGCGGAGTTTCGCATAAGGGCAAGTTCACAGGTCTTGCAGAGTCAGGAACAAGAGGCCCCGGGGGGATTCGTACAGGTCTTGACCATATTGTTGAGCTCGGCGTCACGCATGTGGAGCTGCTCCCGATATACGACTATGCAACCGAAAGTGTGGATGAAACCAGACTTCACGAGCCGCAGTACAATTGGGGATATGATCCGAAGAACTACAATGCGCCCGAGGGCTCGTATGCTACGGATCCGTATGTACCGGAGGTACGGATTCGGGAACTGAAGCAGTTGGTACAGACGCTTCACGATCAAGGGCTTCGAGTCATCATGGACTTGGTGTACAACCATGTTTATGATGGTTACCTGATCAACTTTACCAAGCTGGTTCCCGGATATTATCTGCGTTATAAGAAGGACGGTACCTTCTCGAACGGCTCCGGCTGCGGCAATGATACGGCAACCGAGCGGCCGATGATGCGGAAATTCATCGTAGAATCGGTATTGCATTGGGTGAAGGAATATCGGATAGACGGATTCCGCTTTGATCTCATGGGCTTGATGGATGTAGAGACGATGAATGAAATCCGAACGCGTCTGGATGAAATTGATCCGTCCATCCTCACGATTGGTGAAGGCTGGGTGATGGATACCGAGCTGGCTGAAGAGAGAAGAGCGAATCAGCGCCAGGCTGCGTTGATGCCGCGCATCGCACATTTTAACGATGGATTCCGTGACGCCGTCAAAGGGGATATCTTTCATTTCGATTACAAAGGCTTTGTAAGCGGCGGTATTGGATACCAGGGCAAGGTCAAGCAGGGCATCGTGGGCGGCATTCCGTATGCCGAAGAGATCAGGGCCTTTGCTTCCGAACCGGTTCAATGCGTGAACTATGTGGAGTGTCATGATAATCATACGCTCTGGGATAAAATCATGCTGTCCACGGACGGGGAGAATGATGCGGTTCGGCGGGATATGCACCGGCTGTCATCGGCCATGATCCTTACGAGTCAGGGAATCCCGTTCCTGCATGCAGGCCAGGAGTATTACCGTTCCAAGAACGGTGTGGAGAACAGCTACAACTCCAGCGATGAGGTGAATCGGCTTGACTGGGGCATGGCCTCAGAGCATCAGGATGGCGTGAGCTACATTCAGCGGCTCGTTAAGCTTCGCAAGAATCATCCGGCATTTCGATTGCGGGATTCGGCTTCGATCCGGCGGCATCTGCGATTCGAGGATAGTCCAGAGAACACCGTAGCCTTCACGCTTCGTGATCATGCGGGCGGCGGCGCCGAGAAACATATCTATGTACTCTATTATGCCGCACGCAAGGAGTCTTCCTTAAAGCTGCCTGAGCTTGGGGAGTGGAAGATTCTGCTTGGTGAAGAGCTGATTAAACGTTTAAACTCGGATTCTCTTGTTGTAGAAGGGATCGGCGCTGTAGTCTTAGCTTGCTAGGCGCTCGCCCAGATGCGATTTTTACCAAGAAATGAATAATGCCTGATTCTATCATCATCTGATATGCTGTGGATATCAGATGATAGAATCGAGGCGTACCTTTGAAAAAATATATCCTGTCCCTTTGTTTGCTGCTGTCATTAACATCGCTCTTAAGCCCTGTTCAGGCATCAGCGCTTCAAGCTCCGAGTCAAACTGCTTTCCATGATATTTCTGCAAGCTTTGCTAAAGACGCGATTGATCGTCTGGCTAAGAGAGGTATCGTAAGCGGGGATGGCACAGGGGCTTTTTTGCCGCGCAAACCGGTGACCCGGGCGGAATTTACCGCGATGATCGCCAGAATGCTTAAATTGAAGCCTGTTCAGAATGATGTGTCAGCATTCCGGGATGTTTCCAAATCTGCTTGGTATTATGGCTGGATTCATACCGGCCTGAATCTATCAATCGTGCAAGGGAATGGCTTCATGTTTTACCCGAATGCGCCCATTACCCGCCAAGAAGCCGCTGTGATTGTCACCCGGGCCATGAAGCAGAACGATGCTTATCACGGGAACACGGCGGGCAGATATCTCGATGCAGTCTCGATTGCGAAGTGGGCTTGGGATGCTGTAGGAACAGCAACCGATACCGGCTGGCTGCAGGGAAGCAAGGGTCAGTTCAGACCTCAGGACGCCATCACCCGGGAGGAAACGGCGAAACTGCTGGATCGGGTGCTCCAGTCGGGCAATGTGAAAACTTCGGTTGATCGTCAGGTTCCTGCGAATATCCACATGGGGTGGTTGTACAACGGGACAACCAAGGAGTACATTTCTTATGCCAAGCGAGCCGGCTTGAATGTGCTTGTACCGCGTTGGTATTATATGGAGTCAAACGGCAAGGTATCGGACCATACCGATCAAGCGCTGCTTACATGGGCTCGCAGCAATGGACGGCAGGTATGGGCTATGGTGGGAAACCGGGGGAACGCGGAAGGAACGCATTCCGTTCTAAGCAGCGCCCAGAACCGAAAGTCGGTTGTAGAGAGCATCGCTGCGAATGTATCCAAATATCAATTGGACGGGATCAATATTGATTTTGAGAATGTGATGCCTCAGGATCGTCAGAACCTGACCGCCTTCATCACGCAATTATCCGCGGAAATGAAGCGGCTCGGAGCGAAGTTATCTATCGATGTATCGCCTGATCTGAATACGGATTGGACGGCAGCATTTGATTACGCAGCGCTTGGCAGACAAGTGGACTATGTAGTTCTTATGAGTTACGACCAGCACTGGGGCGGCTCGCCAAAAGCCGGTTCCGTATCCTCGCTGCCTTGGTCCGAATCGGCTCTGAACAAGCTGGTAAATCAAGTCACGGCGAAGAAGAGTATCGTTGCGTATCCATTGTATACAAGAGATTGGCAGCTGGCCTCATCGGTATCTTCGCAGGATATCAGTTTGATTGAACAGGGACATCGAATCCGTCTGCACAAGGCTTCCTTGTCGTGGAACGATGATGTCGCCCAGTATGAAGCTGCATATACGATCGGTGGAGTTAGGCATCGCATATGGACGGAAGAAGCCCGTTCCTTATCCATGAAACATCTTATGGCTGCCAAATATCAGATTGCGGGTTATGCCTATTGGTACCCTGGCGCTGAGACAACGGATGTATGGCAGGCGATTAACAACGCGGAGCGGTATGCATCCTATTCGTTCCGGATTTAAGCCTTCGCTTGCATGGATGAGAAGACCAACCCTGATGGTACGGGGTTGGTCTTTTTGTCCTCATGGAATGCAGGGTACATCGAGAAACTTTTATTCTTACACTTGTACTGATCTCATTCCGTGGTACAATGATTGAAATTTATCTGGAATTTTCTTCATGGAGGAGATGTTCTTATGTCCGGTTATGCGGAGGGACGCTTGGAGCCATTAGGCATCCGTTTACCTGCTGCCAGCTCGCCGGCTGCGAGGTATGCCAACTATGTCATCGTGAACGGTTTGATGTATGTCTCAGGGAAAGGGCCGCCTGGGGAGCCGAAGGGTAAACTTGGCGAGCGTTATACAACCGAGCAGGGTTATGCCTATGCCCGTCTGACCGGAGTGGAAGTTCTGGCCGTATTAAGGGATGCTCTCGGATCTCTTGATAAAGTGAAGTGAGTGGTCAAGGTTCAGGGTTTCGTAAACGCAACACCCGATTATGAAGAACACCATAAGGTGCTTAATGGATTTTCGGATTTGATGCTTGATGTATTCGGGGATAAGGGGAGCCATGCCAGATCCGTATTTGGCGCGGTATCCCTACGAGATCAGCTGCCTATCATTGTCGATTCTATCTTTCAAGTGGAGGAGTAGACATGGCACTAGAGTTAGTTGAACTGCAGAAGAAAGCGGATGAAGCCCTCTTATTCATGGTGCAGGAAATTGGAGCGGGCGGGAACGGCTTCGTCAACAGCTTAAACAGCGGGAGTATGGAAGAGTTCGTATCCAAGGTCCATCGCAATTACGAGATATCAAGAGGTATCGATCTGCCGGAGGAGTATGTTCCTCAGACCATTTACTGGTTGTATGAGAAAGGCATGCCTGTTGGATATGGCAAGCTGAGACATCGGCTGAATCAGAGTCTGCTTGAACTGGGTGGACATATTGGGTATGTCATTCGGCCCTCGGAGCGGGGGAAGGGATATGGCAAGCGGATGCTGGAAGGGTTAGTTAAGAAAGCCTATGAGCACCATATCAACAAGGTCCTGCTGACCTGTGATGAATCCAACCTGCCTTCCCGTCGCATCATTGAATGGAATCAGGGGGAGCTCAGCTCCATTGCAGACGGGAAGTGCAAATACTGGATCGATACCTCTATTCACAGCAATAAGGAGTGAGGAAGACACGGGGCCGGTTGCAAGGGAGATTGAGCAGGGCAAATGTTCAATCTCCCTTCTTTAGCCAATCGAACATCCGATGGATTGCCGCTGCATGCTGGGGCGGGGGAAAGCGATGCCCGAGCCCTTCGTACAGATGCGTCTGCGGCTCATGCCCGCATTCCCGGAGTTTATCCAGCATACGGTAACTATGTTGAACCAGGACCTGCTCGTCTTGTGTTCCATGGACGAGCAGGACGGGACATGGGATCCGGTCCGCATAGTGCAGCGGGGAGCGGAGCAGATATTGTTCAGGAACCTTGGCAGGCGAGCCCCCGATAACGCGCTTCATCATTCTGCGCAGATCAATCCTTTCTTCATAGGTTTGAGTCAAATCCGACACGCCGCTCCATAGAATCATTCTGGATATATGGGGGGATGCAGCGGCCGCTACAGCGGCATTAATCGCGCCGCGGGAGAAGCCCAGCACGTGGATGCGGCTACTGTCTATCCATGAAATACGGGACAGCCAGTCAATGGCTGAGATCACATCCATCGTATCGGCACCGCCGAATTCATCCCGTCCCTCGCTGCCTTCATTGCCGCGATAAGCGGGTGCAAATACGGCATAGCCTTGGGCGGAGAATTCCTCCACCCACTTCAGCCGTACGGCACCAATCCGTCCAATGCCGCCCCGGCAGTAGATGACCAGTGGCAGCTTAGGGGATTCGTTGGAAGACTCTTCGAAAGATGCTGGCTCTCTGTTCAGAATGGAGCAAGCCAGTGTGCCAGTTACGGTTACGCCATGCATGGTGTCAACCGCTTCTGCCATCTTATGGCTGAGTGTACGGGGCAATTGAGGGGGGAGCCCCAGATACCCCTTTACATGAAGTCCTTCTGAAACATAATCAATATGATAGATCATGGTTGCTGTACCTCCAGTGCTTGCATCGTCACAATGTGTACCCTCACCATCGATGACTCTTGATTTGGT
This sequence comes from Paenibacillus vortex V453, assembly GCF_000193415.1. Lineage (NCBI taxonomy): Bacteria > Bacillati > Bacillota > Bacilli > Caryophanales > Paenibacillaceae > Paenibacillus > Paenibacillus vortex. Next base: position 322,911 of record NZ_ADHJ01000037.1, on the reverse strand, counting down.
CCGATGATGGAGTCCAGGTCCAAGTAAGTATAGTATTTACATGTCCGTGAAATCAATCATGGAGGATGAGAAATATGGTCCAGCCGGATGTCAGGCAGCCAGCAAAATGATATAATGATGTGGAAATCGAGGTGAGCGAACATGGCAAAAAAGAAACGGACTTCCCCATTGCCACGAACAGAATCAACGGATAAACCTGCGACGTTAAAGGATATGCTGGACCCTCAAGTTCTGGCGAAGCTGAAGGCAACCACCGAATCCTTAAAAGCGAATGAAGCGGATCGGCTGGAGAAGGAAAGGCAGGAGCGTGAAGCAGCACGCAAGGCGGAACAGAAGTTGCGCGATAATGATTTTGAATATTTACTCGAGCATAGTGAGATGGATTGGAAAAAATACAAATGACAGGCGGCTGCAGGCTGTCTGTTTTTTTATCCTTTTTATATATGGAGGCATAAATGGAGCAGAGTCGGTGCTTGACAATTGGGATTGGCGGAGGCTCGGGCAGCGGAAAAACGACGCTGAGTCTGAAGCTCAAGGAGAAGTTAAGCGAGTATCGTGTGGCCTTGTTCCACATGGACAAATACTACAAAGCCGTTAGACCCATGGCCAAAGCGCCCTTCACGAACAGAGTCTTTGAGGATTTTAACCACCCGGATGCCGTCCATATTCAGCGCTTGACCGAGGATTATGAGCAGGCCGTCCGCAGTGGCGAATACGATGTCATCCTTATTGAAGGATTTCTTCTGTATCAATTCGAGGATCTTCGGGATTCCCTTGATCTGAAGCTCTTCATAGATTGTCCCGCCGATGAAAGGATGCTGCGCAGGAGCCAGTGGTTCATTGACAAGGGACACAGCGAGGAGAGCGTGCTTCAGGAGTATTTGCAGCTTGTCAGATACAGGCATGATGAATATGTCGAGCCTACCCGCTGGTACGCAGATCTGGTGGTGAACAATTCCCTGATGGGGAACGTTCGGGGCTGCACGGTCGTGGCCGATTGGATTCATGCCCGATTGCAGGACAACGGAAACAAACTTGATTAACCGGTCATCTGGCTTCTTCGGCTTGCAGCCCGAGTGTATGATTTCTGCGTGAGGTGTTGATGCAATGCTGAAAGCGGGTTACAATAAGTAAGTTAGGATTACACTCGCTAGGAGGCGAAAAAATGAAAGTTGAAATTTGGTCGGATTTTATGTGTCCGTTCTGTTATATTGGTAAGCGCCGTTTCGAATCAGCATTGGAGCAATTTCCGCATAAGGATCAGGTAGAGGTGGTATACCGCAGCTTTGAGCTTGATCCGAATGCGTCCTATAAACCTGATGTTTCCATGGACGAGTTGTTGGCAGCCAAATATGGCATGAGTATCGAGCAGGCTAAAGCGGCCAACGCAAACGTTACTCAGCAAGCGGCGGGTGTTGGGCTTACGTATCATATGGATCGGGTTATTCCGGCCAATTCATTTGATGCACACCGCCTTGTTTATTTTGCAGACCAGCATGGTAAAATGAAAGAGATGACCGAGCGGTTGTTCCGTGCGTATTTTACAGATGCCGAGAATCTTGAAGATCGGAATTTGTTGGCGGACCTGGCGGCGGAAGTTGGCCTCTCGCGGGAACTGGCTGCTGCAGCGCTTGAGAGCGACGACTTCCAATCTGAGGTGCGGACAGACGAAGCAGCGGCTGCCAACCTGGGCATTCGCGGCGTTCCATTCTTCGTGCTCGGAGGCAAATATGCTGTATCCGGCGCCCAGCCTCTGGAAGTATTCACAGACGCATTGGATAAGGCCTATCGTGAAGCCAATCCGCTGGTCATGGTGAATGAGGCGGACAGCAGTGACGGCATGTGTGCCGACGGATCTTGCGATCTGCCGGACAGCTCGAAATAATATCATACACAGCAAGCATGGAGCCCGAAGCATCAGCAAGTGATCTTCGGGCTCTAATTATCCGAACGTTATCATTATTTTATTACGAATACATAGGAGGCAATATGCGGCATCTTCCCTCTGAGGAACTTATCCATCGGATTCAGCATTCAGAAACGGATTATATGCAGGATCGAATGAAGGCTATTGAAGGCCGGCCCGGCAATCCCGAGGGCGTGGAGATAGAACAATTCGGTCAGGCGCTGTGCTTGTACAGCAGGACGATGCCTTGGCTTTCGTTTAACACGGTAAAAGGAATAAAGTCTGAGGACTCCATTCATCTCGATGCTATTATCGATTTCTACAAATCAAGAGACCGCAAATTCCAATTCGAGATCGTGCCTGCCATGGTTAATCAGGATTTGTTAAGCTCGCTTGCCGCTCGGGGGTTTTACCAATCGGCGTTTCATAATTCAATGTATATGAACCCGCAAGAATTGAAGGATATGCCGGATGCCGGAATTGTGATCAAAACGATAGACAAAGATGAATTTGAAGATTATGCTAGAATTCATTGCCTTGGAACGGGACTGCCTGATCAGGGAATCCCGTCCGTAGCCCTGAACAATCGTGTATTGCATTCACGGCCGGGCTGGAGCTTCTACATGGCGTATGCGGGAGAACAGCCTGCTGCTGCGGGTGTCATGTATATGAACCATTCCAATGCGTCGCTTACTTTTGCAGCAACACTGCCCGAGTTCCGCAGACAGGGCTTGCAGCAAGAGCTTCTTCGCAGGAGAATATGGGATGCGAAACAAGTGGGATGCAGTTTGGTTGTGGGCCAGTGTGCCTTCCTGTCACAGAGTCATCGCAATATGGAGACGGTCGGCATGAAGCTTGGTTATGTCCGGACAACGTGGACAGAACGCGAAGCGTAAAGACATTAAGCACGGGCAGGTGTGAGCAGCCATGGTTGAGGATATGGATTTTCTGAACATCGATTACTTGCGCCAAGGCTCTGCGAAACAACAGCAGGCAGCCGAGGTAATAGATCGACTTGAGCTGTTGGATCATTTGAAATGTTACCATCCGATATGGGTCGGGACGATCCCTATCGGTATTGATATAGCTTCAAGCGATCTGGATATCATTTGTCAGGTGAGGGATTTTGTTTCGTTTGAGCGAGGGATGAAGGAGCGTTATGGAGAAATCCTGCCGGGCTTAACCTCCTCATTGCGCACGGTAGACAATCTGGAGCGAATGGTGATACGGTTTCGGTATGGGGGCTGGGAATTTGAGGTGTTTGCGCAGCCGCTGCCTTCCACCCATCAGAACGGTTACCGGCACATGGTGGTGGAATACAGGCTTCTGAAGCGGCTGGGCGAGGTCGGAAGACAGAGCATTATCGAGCTGAAGAAGTCAGGTTACAAGACAGAGCCTGCCTTTGCGAAGCTGTTGAATATACCGGGTGATCCTTATGTGGAGCTGTTGAAGATGTACGACTGGTCGGAGGATCAACTGGATGCCATGATCAAACAATTCACGGATAAGGAGAATGGGTATGAGTGATAAACAGCTGCTGTTGAATGAGTATTCCGAATGGATCGATAAGGTTGGTGAATTCGCAGAACAAGGAGAGAGTTACTGGAATCGCCCGATCGCTGAGGGAAAATGGACTGTGCGTGATGTGGTGTGCCATATCATGTGCTGGGATGAATATTTTTATAATGAGGCTATCGCCAAGGTTTCCGCTGGGGAGACGCTTACTGTCAAGCATCTGGATTATGATGGTTTTAATGAGGATTCGCGGTTATATGCCAAGACGTTATCGACAGAAGCTCTGGTGAATCAGACGCTAGCTGCAAGGGAGAAGCTGATTCAGACCATCGAAGCGTTGCCGGAAGCGCTGTACGCGAAGCGGTATACGGACGGGGACGGCCATCCTTTTGAAGTGGAGCAATTCATGCGGGATTTCATCTGGCATGACAAGCACCATCTGGCTCAGTTGAACAAGGTGCTTCAGGAGGGCTAGTCGGCAATACAATAGCAGAAATGGGTGAAGTTATTGAATGGCTACTTGGACATCATGTCTTATTTTACGGAGAGCAATCTGGAATGGTTATTAGAACAGTTTAGAGCTTTAGGTCCGCTGCCAGGAATATTGCTGACCTTCTTGAAATCTTTCATTCCTCCGCTGCCCACGATTGTAATCGTAGGTGTTAATGGGGCGGTATATGGACTGTGGGCGGGGGTATTTTACTCTTGGATCGGGATGGTTGCGGGGTGCTTGACGACCTTCCTCATTGTGCGCAAAATATCCGGTACGCCACTGATCGAACGCTGGGCGAACAAACCTAAGGTTCAGCGTGGAATGCGCTGGATTCAGCATAATGGATTCAGTTACGTGTTCCTGCTGGGCATACTTCCGGTCGGGCCGTTCGTAGCTGTGAATGTAGCTGCCGGGCTGGCAAGAATGAACCTTATGTCCTATCTTATGGCCGTAGCCTTGGGCAAGGGCATCATGATATTCTGTGTCTCGTACATTGGCGCTAACTTGTCCGACTTTATAGCCGAGCCCTTCAAGCTGATTGGCGTCCTTGCGTTTATCGTTCTTTCGCTAGGGGTCAGCCGGAAGCTGGATTCGTATTTTATTCGAAAACAAGCGTCACGTGATATTCAAGAAGAGTTAGAATCAAACTGAATAGCGCGGCTGCACGGATGCCATGTCGCCTGTTGGCATGTCATAATTTCTTGTTTTGTTTTATAATGGAAAACACAGACTGTATTAGAACCAGCATGACGAAGAAGGAGTAACGTTATGACCAAATTGGCCTCATCCATACTGGAAATGATTCGTATGATGATCATGATGATGATTGCAGCACCAATTCTGGGCAGCATTGAACAGAGCATACTGACGTCATGGATTCCATGGAAGGAGTCCTACTTCCTGTTCTTGTTCAGCGGAAATATTTTATGGTTTCTTGTTCTCTACCGCAACCGACTGCAATTCAGCGGCTGGTATCGCTCATCCGAGACGCAGCGTAAGCTGTCAAGAAATACAACAAGGATCGTAATGACGCTGGGCTCGTTACTGATATTAACACCGGTGTTGATTACGTGGTTAAGCGCATAATGAAGCGGTAACTCCGGGTATTGGTTTGATTAGAAAGTTCTGAACATACAAAGGGACGGCTGCAAAGGCATCATTCTTTGCAGCCGTCCCTTATTGGGTAGAGTTAGAGTCGTTTTCGCTTGTATAAACTCACAAAGAGGCAAGAGAGAAGCAGCAGCAAGATGGCCACTCCAGCGTATAGGGCTTCCCTGGTGCTGCCTTGCTCTTGGGAGGCTCCGTTACTCCATTCGCCCGGCCGTCCCATTCCTCGACCACCCTGCATTTGGCCGCCGAACTCGCCACCGCCAAATCCTCCGTTCCCCATCTGACCTTGAGGAAGGTCCGGCAGTTCCCCTTGACCATTCTGCCCTGGCGTTTGAGGCTGGGTTTGCTGGTCGTCAGCAGGGGCTTGATTCTGTACTGGCAGATCTCCGTTAGCTGGGACTTGATTCTGCGTTGGCGTCTGGGACGCAGCGTCCTCTGGATTTTGCACTGGTTCCGTATTTGCCGCAGCAGAAGATAGTGAAACCTGTGGCTGTTCACTAGAGCTGTTATCTTCCGCATTGCTGGGATCAGTGTCACCGTTTCTGTCAGTACCTTCGCTTGAAGCGCCATTCGGTGCAGTGTCAGGAGTGCTGCCATCGGCAGCTCCAGGCGCCATCTCACCGGCACCATCGGGTGCCACGTTACCCCCGCCGGGCGCCATGCCGCCAGCGACGTCAGGCGCCACTTTGCCAGCACCGCCTGGCATCATACCACCAGCCCCGCCCGGTGCCATACCGCCGCGGCCGCCGCCACCCATACCACCTCCGCTGCCGCTTCCATCACCAGCGGAGGGGATGGTTCCATCCAATTGCTGCTGGATGTTATCAGACGACGTCTGGACGTAGGACATCAGCGTTGGGAGAGATTGCTCATATTCCTCGTAAGAGTAGAACGGTCTTGGATCCTGTTTTACATGCTCGGATATTAGTGCTTGTAATTGCGCTACCCTGTCATTGAATGTGTCCTGCTGCATGTAACCCTCCAGCATTTCCGTGAGAATGGCATGATAGCGTTCCTTATATTCATCAACCTCAAGCAGCTTGGCAATCAGTGGCCGTTCTGCTAAGGCACCCTGGGTTGGCTCGTCAATGAGAAGGTTGGAGCTGCCAAGTCCGCCAAAGGTCATGTTGTAATCCCAGGGAAGGACGGAGAATATGCCATTGTTCTCATATAAGTAATAGTTCTGTTTGTTGGAACCGAGATAACTGTCCATATTGGAGGCGACCACGTTCAAGGCAACGTACTTGAGCACATTATCCACATCAAGCACCTTCTCATAATCGGTGCCGTTATTGAGTTCATCCAGCATATCGATCAATATATCGTCATTGGATGATTTGGATTTCATGACAAGTCCCGTATAGGAATCCGGATCCTTGCCAAGCCATGTGAGATCACTTCCTACACCTGTCATCTCAGCCTTATACAATGCTCCGTATGAATTGTCGAACTGACGCTTCAGATAAGAATCGCCAATCTGTTCGATAGCAAGGTAGAAGCCCCATAATTCATCGTTAACGTATACGTTTACGTATGAGAATCCGGGTGTCGGCAATCCGACGGATGCCGCCAGCTCGTAAGTAAGGAATTCGCGCATATACGAGGCGTCGCTGTAGTTGTTATTCAGATTGATTTTGCTGATTCCATTCAAGGTCTGATTGATATATTCATCAAAAGAGATCTTGAAGCTGTAGCGGTCGGAGTCGGAATTGACTACACTTCGCAGGCTTAAATTGCCTTTCGTACGAAGACCCACATGATCATACTGCATGCCGTTGTAATTCACGGAGGCTTCTTTATATTCCTCTGCACTGGCATTGTCCAGCATATCCTGAAAATCGGCTTCGTCGATGGTGATTTTCACATCAACAACTTTATCCTTCGGAAATACCGTGAAATCGATCTGATCCTGCAAGACTTCGTTGTCTGTGCTGCTGTCAACCTCCGAGCTGGCGACCGGGGAGGTTGTCCATTGGCACCCTGAGAGCAGGAGGACTATGGCCAGCACAAGGGACAGCCATACTGCCGTTTTTTTGTTCTATCATCTCTGACCACCGCCTGACTTAGGATACATAGTCGCCACTGTAACTGATCAGGACTGCATTGTGAACGCCGGGAAGCTGAGACAGCTTGTTAACGAATTGGCCTTCCGCATCACGGAGTCTTACTTCAAGCGTCAGTTCAATGCTTCCTGGCGTCACTGTTTTTTGCTTCAGATTATAACGCTTCACGGCTTGATCAATTTGACCTTTAACGGCTTGCTCGCTCTGCTCGTTATCGCAATGAACAACCAGCAGATAAGGCGTATCCACCGTTGCTTTTTTAATGAAGAAGAACAGGATGAGGCCAACAACAACGGACCCGATCGCTGCCAGTGTATAGAATCCGGCTCCGGTTACGATCCCGGCTACAGCAGCCCAGAACAGAAATATCAGATCGGTAGGGTCCTTGATGGGCGTACGGAAGCGGACGATAGAGAGTGCGCCGACCATACCGAGCGAGAGCACGAGATTCGAGTTGATGGCAATAATGACAACAGCGGTGATCATGGTCATCCCGATCAGTGAAACGTTGAAACTTTTGGAGTACAGCACGCCGCTGAACACCCGTTTATAGAGTAAATAAATGAATAGCCCGATAACAAAAGCGACGGCAAGCGTAATCAAAATTTTGGAGATGCTGATATCGGATACGAAGTTTTCCATGACGGAATTTTTGATAATATCCGAGAAATTGGTGGTTTCCGTATTAGTCGGTGTAGCGTTCATGAATTATTGATCCTCCCAAGTGTTATATTTGAGAAATTTGCGGCACATGACATATTTGGATGCCGACTGTCGGTTGAGGCCATCTAGCTGCAGCGCGATTTTGATGTAATCCGGCATGTACTCGTCATATTTGACTTCAAGGATGATCAGATTCTCATCGATCGCCCGAATGGGCAGCAGATGCTGGTTGAACAGATCTGTGGAGTGCAGGCCGGTTCGGAGCTCCTTGTCAAACGTAATGCGAACATTCCCGTTATGGCATACGTACGGTTCGCGGACGTAATCGACAATGACCTTGGGACGCAGCAATTTGTGTTTCATTTCATGGTACAGCTCCATCATCAGGGGTTTGTCCGGCTGATAGAGGCATTCATACTGACCTGCCATAATCTGATTGACCATCTCTCTTGTGAGCGGCTCCTTCAGCTTGGCGATGTAATCCCGGAATTTGATTTTCTTCTCAAAATGGATGGTATCGTCGGCAACGTTATAAATACGAATGCGGTATTTCACGCGATCGCGGACACCTGCCAGCTTCTCGTACAAAGCTTTGTTGTTGATATCATCAAAGTACAAGCTTCGGATGTGATATTCCCCGCTCGGACCGGCATGCTCATCGTAGGCCACCAGATTTCTTAATCGCTCCCGGATGATATGATATTGATGGATATTCACAAAAAACTTCAGCTCATTTCGGTATTTCAATGGGGTTGTCATGGGTTCCACCTCGTTTCTCTCTGTCATGGTGTAGCTTGCTTACGAAATCTATCCTAGCAACCGTTCCTGATTTCTTTCTTAAACGCGGCTGAATGTAAACTGAATGTTTTCGCAATGTAAAAAAAAGACCGCTGGAATCCTGGCCAAGAAGGCGGATAAGGGGCGATCTTTTGTACCACACCTGCCTGTAACTGTGGTAGGATGAAACTACATTTGGGAAGAGAATAGGACGATGTAGTATGCTCTATTATGTGGCAGCGCTATGGAGCGCGGCAGCCGTGCTTCTGCTCAATCAGCCTCGGAGCGAGGTGAACCGCTGGGCGGCTTTTTTCCTGTTGAGTGCAGGGAGCGGAGGATTGACGGATCTGCTTGCGCCTTCCGGTTTTATACCGATCCGGTATGAACCGGTGATTCAATTGTTGAATCATACTTTAACTCCGTATGGAGTGCTGATATTTTGCATGGTATATACTCGGAGACCGCAGCAGCCCAAGAGGATGCGCTATCTCAAAACAGGCTTGCTTCTGCCTGTGTTCATCATGCTGGTTCAGGTTCTGCTTCATCCCGAACATCATATTCATTATGGATTGTTATTCGTGTGGACAGGACCCTACTATGTGACGGGATGCGTCTTGCTCGTTCGCGCGCTGTCATATGAGATGAATCCGCAGAAACGAAAGAGCATGTGGATCACCACCATGATTATGGTGCCTACGCTGCTCGGTGTAATGCTGCTGATCAATGTCGGCAATTTAATCTCGCCCGGCTATGATTCGTTTCAATATGTATCGCTGTTTATTCTGTATTCGTTAGCCGTGGCTGTTATCTGTACTTTTGTATATGGCGTTCTGGGCGTTCGTCTGAAGTTTGAGCGCGATCCGCTGGATCGCACGATGCAGGCCGTGAGCACGGGAACATCGATGCTGAACCATACCATCAAGAATGAGATTGGCAAGATTGCGATCAGCACGGAAAATGTGAAGCTAATGCTGACGCAGGACAGCGGTGCCGTCATGGAGCAGCTGGAAGTCATCACACATTCTTCAGAACATCTGGTTGCCATGGTGGGTCGAATCCAGCAGCAAATGAAGGATTTCAGACTGGTTGAACAGCCTGCCCGTACGGATCAGCTCATTGCAGAGGTTCAGCTTCGTGAATATGAGTTGTTAAGTAGATATGGTATCGAGCTGGATGTCCAGAACCTGCAGCGGCCTTGGCTGCTGGCAGATGCTGTTCATTTGAAGGAAGCGATCAGCAACCTGATTCGAAATAGCGTTGAGGCGATGCCGGAAGGCGGACGGATTACGATAACGGTAACAGCAGACCGCAAGGGAGCGGCTATCTCCGTCAAGGATAACGGCAGCGGCATTCCGCGGGAGCTGCAAGGACGCATATTTGAACCTTTTTATAGCACGAAGGGTCATGAGAAGCTTAACTTCGGGCTTGGCTTGTCCTATGTCTATAATGTGATGAAGAAAAGCGGGGGCTCCGTAGGACTGGAGAGCCGTGAGTCGGAGGGAACAGAGATAACGCTGTACTACCCCCGCAGCAAAATCATTCGTCTAACCGGGAGGGATGAGGCTTGAATCGAATACAGATCTTTCTGGTTGAGGACGACCCGGATTGGATTAAGGCAATGACGGTCTTTCTGAATGCGCAGGAGGATATGATGGTAGTCGGTGCAGCCGATTCGCCCGAGCAAGCCATTGCAATGGCAGCCATCCTGTCCTTTGATATCGTTCTGATGGATATTCAACTGACCGCGGGTCGTCTTGACGGCATCTATACCGCCGCAGAAATTCATGAGCTCAAGCCGCAAGCCAAGGTCATCATGCTGACCTCGCTTGCTGACGAGTTTGTTATTACACAATCGTATACGGCCGGGGCCGTTAATTACTTAGAGAAGACCAGGTTCAAGGAGCTTCCGGCTGCCATCCGCAGCGCAGTGCTCCACCCGGGAACGATGGAAGTGCTGCTGAAGGAATTTGCCCGTCTGAAGCGCGAAGAACAGCTGCGGGGCTTAACCCCTGCGGAGCGGGAAGTGTTTGAGCTACTGGACGAAGGATACAGCCATTCCCAGATGGAGAAGAAGCTGTTCAAAACCGAGAGCACACTTAAGAATCAGATTAATAAAATTCTGAAGAAACTTGGCGTGAAGAGCAGCAGGGAAGCCGTGGAGAAGGTTCGCCGCAAAGGAATCGTGAGGCAAAAGGACAAATCATAGCGAAGCTGGTTTGGTTAGAGCGCTTGTATACAGAGAAGTAAGAGGGAGGGGTACTACGAAATGTAGTACCTCTCTTTTGCATGTTCTACGAAAGTGAGGTCTGACGGTCAGCGGGAGACGACAGTAGAATGACTGTATACACCAAAGGCTGCCCGGTCCAGCAACAGCATGGATTCGATAAAGGCGGTTGAATCCACGAACCAGGAGATGAAAGTGCATGATGAGAAAACCGATTTATGTGGAAATCGATATGAAGACGGATATGGATAAACTGTGGTCGTTCACACAGACACCAGAGCTTCACCAGCAGTGGGACTTGCGATTTTCGGAGATTCATTATTTGCCTAAAGTTGATGCAGAGACTCAGCGTTTTCTATATAAGACCCGAATTGGATTTGGTCTGGAGGTCACGGGGGCAGGTGCCACGAAAACGGTGGTGCATCCGAAGTCGGGGCATCGAATCTCGGTGCTGCGATTCGGTTCCGATCAGCGTAATTCCCTGATACGGGAGGGGAGCGGCTATTGGAAGTATGCGGACGGTGGACAGGGCATCTTGAAGTTCTCGACCCGGTATGATTACAAGACACGGTTCGGCATGCTGGGAGCCTGGTTTGATCGCTTGTTGTTTCGGCCATTGTTCGGCGTTGCAACGGCTTGGAGCTTTGATGTTCTGCGGTTATGGGCAGAGAAGGACATTCCGCCGTCGGTTTCGATCCGGAATGCCTTGACCCACGCCTTAAGCGTGTTCATGCTGGTCATTCTATGGTGCTACGAGGGGGTGGTGCCGAAGCTGCTGTTTCCGGAAGCCGGAGAGCTTGATTTGTTGAGACAGTCCGGCTGGGCCGAGGGGGTGGAGGGCATGGTTCTGGTCTTGCTTGGCATCGCGGAGATCGGCGTTGGATTATTAACCTTGCTCTTTCACAAGAGTCGGTGGTGGTACAAGCTGGTCATGTTATTGCTCGTTATTTTAATGCTGGGAGCATTAATCACGGAGCCACAGTTGATGAAAGCTCCCTTTAATCCGTTGACTCTTAGCGGTTCAATGATAGCTTTATGCTTCACGGCTTCCCTGTCGGCTGTCGATTTGCCAAGCGCATATCGCTGTGTGAGAATACCGGCCTCCACAGATGGACCCGGCCTAAGGAGTGAACGCATATGACCTCGATCTATGAGCAAGCCCTCGGAGCACAATTTCAGAAGCTTCATCCCAAAATCCGGGAACGTTTCGGGTTTAACAGCAAGGATAACATCGCTTCGATTGGAGAAGGCATCATGGAAGAGATCTGGCATGCTCCTTGGGCAGTGCTGCCACTATATATCGGAACGATGCGGCATATCATGTTCCCGAATCGGGGGATGGGGATTCCGTTTCGAATTGAGAACTATGCTTATCAGGATGAATGGGGGAGAGAAACGGTGACGTGGTGCCGAAGCTTCGATTTTCCAGGCATCCGCAGACGGTTTGATGCTACGATGATTTACAGTTCACAGCGCAGCCGCGTGGTGGATTATCTGGGCAATCAGCAGCATCTGGCAGTGGATCTGGCGATTAGCGCAAGCGCTAACGGCGGAATCCGCATTCAATCGAGTGAGCAGAGGTTTTATGAAGGGATCCTGCGGTTTCGATTCCCCCGGTGCTTGACCGGAACGGCCGACGTATGCGAATGGTATGAAGAACGGGACGAGTGTTACCGGATATCCGTTCAGGTAAACAATCCGATATTGGGGCCTGTCTTACCGGTATAAGGGAAGTTTTCAGGCCCGGACGATTTCGCTGAACGGGCAGCCTGTTCCGTCTCATGTTAAACCCCTCCGCACGGAGGTTAGAGAGTAGTGGGCGTGCCGGAAGGTAGATTGTTATCTTTTTGTTCGCGGAACATGCGGTAGTACAAAAAGGAAGATACAACATATAAGGTTCCGGTGATGCAGAATGTGATTGCATATCCCCAGTAGTTACCGTATGTGGTGACTAGTGTGGACTGTACCGGTCCCATGGTTGCCCACCCGAGCATAAAGGCGGTTTGCGTGACGGAATTGGCGATTCCTCTTCGATGATCCGGCACACGGTCAATCAGAATAGAGGACTGGATCGGATTAGCCGCATTCATGAGCGCTTGCCGGAACAGGAATCCAACGGATGCAATGATCAATACGTTGGTAAAGCCGGTTAACAACAGGAACGGCAAGGACAGAACCTGAAACAGCACCACGGCTCTCACCGCACCCACGCGATTCACGAGTGTCGGACCGATCAGCATGGAAACGATAGTCATGACTTGCCCAAGCGAAATAAGGATCCCGACAGCTGATAACGACACCGAGAAGCGATTGGTAAAATACAGATTCAAGTAAGGCACAACGAGTCCGGAGCCCAGTCCAATTAACAGCTGGGCAAGCGCGAACTGTCCGATGATCTTGAAATCCCCCAAACCGGAGGTGTTAACGGCAACTCCGGACTGAGCGGGTTGATGATTAGGGAGGGGTGTATCCGTTGATTGTGCATCCTCGGCATTCTTATCTGTTGTAAACAAGAGCGGGATAAACGCGGCAAAGGTTGCCAGACCGCCTATGAACAGCGCTGTTTTCAAACTGCCGACCTTGTTTATCCCAAATGCCTGCAAGGCATCCGCCAGGAATCCGCCGCCCATACTCCCGAGCACTTGAGAAGCCAGAACCAGCGAGGCGTGGATGCTGAAGATGCGCATGCGAGCGGATTTCGCTGTATTTTCCGCCAAAAAGGGGATGGCCAGCACCTGAAAGAAGGATGCAAACAGGCCTGTATATATCGCGAGCCCAAGCAAGCTGAACTCGCTCTCCAGAAACGAGCGGGCGATAAGCCCTGCCCCGCTTAACAGTGCACCAAGGACAAGAATGCGTTTCCGGCTGCCGCGGTCTCCGATCAGACCGATCGGGATGAACATTAATGCTGTGGCAAGGGACTGAATACTGACCACTGTTCCATTCATGGAATCATTATACCCAAGGCTTTGTATGTATAAATTGTAGAGCACACTGAACATGCCGGTACCGATCTGATACAGCACGTTAGCTAGAAAAAACAGCTTAATATTGCGCGGCCAAGATCGCATTTCTTTTGCCGACTGGTGTATTAACCCCATGATGATACCCCCTAAATTTTACAGCAGCAACCTCTCTATTCTAGCAGGTTCGAATCATGGGAGGAAGATTTATTATAGAGGGATTCCCTTTCTTATGAAGGGAGGATCCCTGCTGTTCATCCCCCCGTTTGGGATCGGATTTAGGAAATGGATGAATTATTTATCGTTTATCTATTTACATAAAATTACAACTAAGCTATTATATATATTCTTGTTATAAAAAAAGGGAAGAGGTGTTGTGTTACAGATGAAATTTAAAAAAATCGCATGCAGTATCCTGCTCGTGTTTCTGGTCAGCTCTTTTTCCACCGTTTTTGCGAGTGAAGAAACAGATTCCCCGACGTCATCTCCGGCTTCGATTTCTTTGGTTTCGGTTTCCGAATTGGCGTCAGTACCTGGGCAATGGGATTATATTGGTTCCTCTACGTTCACTTCCTCGAGCGCCATTGCTTACTCCACGGGTGGAGATTTTGCGTTTTGCCTATACTCCGGTCCAACAGCAGTGTACGAATTATGGGAGGATGATCCGGGGAACAATAATAATGATTATGTAGGAAAAGCTGAATTATCTAAAAATCAATGCGGAATTGTTCGAGGAATCGGCAGCTTTGTAGACGGGGATAACAAAAGAGCAGAATTTTACGTGAAGAAGATAGGTGCCGGTGGATCGGCAAGGATTGATTTCTGGGATTGATTTTGATAAAAGCATGGTCAGCCTGGTTTTAGTATGATCCAGCTATCATCTATCGTATTTTGTGCAGTTTATCCTATTATAAAAGACAGGTCACATTCTGGTATTCCTATACCAGGATGTGACCTGTTTGTTTATGCTGATTGGATGAATGGTTAATTAGGTTGGCATTGACAAATAATAGACAAAACAATAATATGTCTATATAAATAATTTTAGGAAAGTGGTGTCCTTATTGGATCTCAGTGAACGTTTCTGGAATGCTTCCATAGATGAACTCAAGGAAGGCTATGTGGAGGAAGGACCGGTATGGGTATGTCTCTTGTGCGGCAAGACGTTGGAAAAAGGGATCATCTACCCGGATCATGACGTGTTGTACGAAGCCAGGCGTTACATGACTGTTCATATTCAGCGCGAGCATGGGTCGGTGTTTCAATATCTGTCGGGCCTCGATAAGAAACTGACAGGACTGACGGAGCATCAGAACCGACTGCTGCAGCTGTTCTATGAAGGAATGAATGATAAAGAAGTTCAGCAGGCGCTGGGCATAGGCAGTGCATCGACCATACGAAATCATCGGTTTGCCTTGAAGGAGAAGGAACGGCAGTCCAAGGTTCTGCTGACATTAATGGAACTGCTGAAGGAGAAGGATCGTCATGCGCCTTCCATGGTGGAAATACCCAAGCAAGCCAAGATGGTGGATGAGCGTTACAACGTGACGGAAGAGGAGCGTCAATCCATTCTGGCCAAGGTGTTTCCCGAAGGGACCGAGGCTCCGCTGAAGACGTTTAAGCTCAAAGAGAAGCAGAAGTACGTTGTATTGCGGGAAATAGCTGCCCGTTTCAAACCCGGGGTCATGTACTCCGAAAATGAAATCAACGATATGATCGGACGGGACAATCCGGATTACGTGACGATCCGCCGATATCTGATTGAATACGGTTTTTTGGATCGCAGGGATGATGGAAGCCAGTATTGGTTAACGACCTAGACGGCAGTAAAGAAGGAGGATGTAACGACAATGAGCCGCAGACAGGAATTAAATCAAATCTACAAGGAAATCAAGATTGAAGCAGGTGTGTATCAGATTCGAAATACAAAGAACGGCAAAATATGGGTTGCCGGAACGAATAATCTGAAGACCATCAACGGCAAGCGTTTTGAGCTGCAGATGGGGACGAGTTACAACAAGCAGCTTCAGCAGGAATGGAAAGAGTATGGGGATGACGCTTTTGTCTTTGAGATTCTGGAGACGATTGAACCGAAGCACGACCCGTTCTATGATCTGAAGGATGCGGTCAGCAAACGGGAGGCCTATTGGATCGAAAGACTGGAACCTTTTGGCGAAAAGGGATATAACGTGGTAAAAAAATAAGGCTTTTCTGTGGCAGTTTTCTGAGTGGGAAAGATATCATATGCCTTCCATTTGCATATCGTAGTAAGGGTGGGATATGATTAATTCAGCGGCTTAAATCGCTTCCTTTCCTACTTTTTACTACATGAAAGCGAGACGTGAACACTATAATGAGATCCATAGCATGGGTGACCGACAGCACGAGCACAATCGATCCTGCATTCGCCAAAGACAATCATATTTATATTGTGCCTTTGAGGTTGATTCTTGGACAGGATGCATACCGTGAAGGTATAGACATTTCGGCTGAAGCCTTTTATGAGAAGATGAAGGATGAACCGAAAGTCAGCAGCTCGCAACCTCCTATCGGAGAATTCATAGAATTATATGAAGCTCTGAAAGTAAAGTACGATGATATTATTGCAATTCACTGTTCATCCGAGCTCAGCGGAACGTTGAATTCATCGATGCAGGCGGCAGAGATTGCTGAGGTCCCCGTGATTGGCATTGATTCTCAAGCGGGAGCGTATCCGGTACGTGAAATGATTATATCCGGGATTCACTGGCATCGTCAGGGTGATACCGTGCAAGTCATAAAAGAGAAAATCCAGTCCATGGTGCAGAACATGTCCTTCTACCTCATTCCCGCAAGCCTGCATCGGCTTCATAGCAGTGGTCGGGTGTCCGGGACACAGCTGCTTCTGAGCAATCTGCTCCGCATTCATCTGCTGCTGCGTTTTGATGAGGGCAAAGTCATTGTGGAAGAGAAGATTCGGACCTTCAAGAAAGCCAAGCAGAGAATGCTGGACCTCATGAAATTGGATATCGAGAAAATTAAGAAGGTGTGTATTATGCACGCAAACAACGTTACGGAGGCTGAAGAGATCCAAAATGAAATCAGCGGGGCGCATCCTGCCCTGAAGACCGAAATCATGACCTTTATTCCTGTTGCGGGTATCCACGCAGGTGAAGGCACGATTGCGATGGCGTGGATTAAGCATCACCCCGCCTATTCATAGTTACGCTAAAGATCCTGCCTGCAGATTTCGGTCTGCAGGCTTTTGTATCCGATTCGAATCGATGGTTGATGGTTGTATATGTATTAGGGAATCATAACACCGGAAAGGAATGAGGAGCAATGAAGGTGATCATCACGCAAGCTGAGGCCATGCAAAAGAATATATGGGATGAAATTATGCTGATGTTCGGGCGAACGGATGAGGATGAAGTGTGGGAGTCGGAGCAATTTATATTAACGGAAGAGCAAGCCCGCAAGCTGGGACTGCTCCGATAGGCAGTCGACGGGCCGCAGCCGATGCGGCTCTTTTCTTCTTCATGAGGCTAAACGCCTGTCTGTGATTCAGGCTAAGAGGAAATCATGTTAAGATGGAAGGACTCTGCTTATCGGAGCACGAATATAGGTTAGTGAGCATAAGGAAGGTGAAGATGTTGAAGCGTATCACAAAATGGATGTATTTCGGGATGCTGATGGTCATCTTGATGGTAGCTCTGGCAGGTTGTCAAGGCGGATCAGAGACGGGAGGCCCTGCGAACAACGGGCAAGGAGCTTCACCATCGGAGCAGGGACAGGAATCTCAGAACCTGCCACCGGATGAAGGGGATCCGTCATCTTCTCCAGAAGAAGACGAGGGAGGGAAGCCCCCCGCGAACGCTCCTCAGAATGCGGTAGACAAGCTGATGTCTACGATGACAGTGAAGGAGAAGATAGGCCAGCTGGTTCTTGTCGGGATCGAGGGGACCACCCCGGACGATACTTCACGTAAATTGCTGAAGGAATATCATGTGGGCGGGTTTATTTTTTTCAAGGATAATATCGAGAGCACCGAGCAGTCGGTACAGCTGTTGAATGATTTGAAAAAAGCGAATGCAGCCAATCCAGTGCCATTATGGCTCAGCATAGATGAAGAGGGCGGACGGGTTACCCGTTTCCCGGATGAATACGTGAAGCTGCCGTCGAGCGGCGAAGTGGGAAGCCGTCAAGATCTGGAATTAACCAAGAATGTGGGCGGTCTTATCGCGCGGAAGGTATCGGGACTTGGACTTAATATGGTATTTGCTCCGGTACTGGATATTGACAGCAATCCGAACAATCCGGTGATCGGCGATCGCTCTTTTGGAACAACAGCTGAGGAAGTTAGCTCGCAAGGGATAGCTTCCATGAAGGGTATTCAGGAGAAGGAAGTTGTGCCCGTTGTGAAGCATTTCCCTGGACACGGTGATACATCGGTTGATTCTCATCTCGGTTTGCCTGTCGTTGAGCATAATCTGAAACGTCTGCATGAGCTGGAGCTGGTTCCGTTTCAACAAGCGATTGATGATGGAGCTGATGTTGTGATGGTTGCCCATCTGCTGATGAAGAGCATTGATCCTGATACGCCGTCCTCTTACTCCAAGCCGGTCATAACCGATTTGCTGAGAGAAGAGATGGGGTTTGATGGCGTGGTCATAACGGACGATATGACGATGGGGGCCGTTTCCGGTAATACGGACGTAGGAGAGGCTTCCGTACAGTCCATTCTTGCGGGAAGCAACATCGTTCTGATCGGTCATGAGTATGCGCAGGAGGAAGCCGTCATCCAAGCACTGACCGAAGCGGTTGACAGCGGTGTGATATCTGAGGAACTGCTGAACGACCGGGTAAGGACAACGCTCGAATTGAAGGATAAGTATCGGTTAAGTGACGAGCCGGTCAAGGTTCCGGATGTAAAACAGCTGAATGCAGATACGAAAGCAGTAATAGATCAGATGAAGTAAACGTAGCATATGTAAAGAATAAGGAGTTACCCTTCTTAAGGGACGGAACACCCTTGGCAGCCATCATCTGCTGCAGGAAATAAACAAACCCGATCTCGTAATGAGATCGGGTGATCTGGACTAGAATATATTAGAAGTTGATATAGTGTAAGAAATATGCTAGAATGAAGGATAAATAACTATTGGCTTAATGTCATAATGATCTAATGCTAGATTAGCATGAAAATATGGGATTGTCAACAGGGGGGCATAAAATGGAGAACCGTCAGAATGCGGATTTTGCATTGGAACGTGAGGTTACGGATACAGAGAAAACGGCAAATTCTCCGGCAGAGGATTTTTCGGTTCACGACGATCTCTCACTTCCGCCAGGCATCAAGATTAGTGATCCGGTTCGCATGTACCTGAAAGAAATCGGTCGTGTTCCCCTCCTCTCAGCCGATGAAGAAGTGGAGCTGTCCAAACGAATAGAGGAGGGAGATGAAGAAGCAAAGCGCCGTCTGGCCGAAGCGAATCTTCGTCTCGTTGTAAGTATAGCAAGACGCTATGCTGGTCGGGGAATGCAGTTCCTTGATCTGATTCAAGAAGGTAATATGGGCCTGATCAAAGCCGTGGAGAAGTTTGACTATTCGAAGGGCTTTAAGTTCAGCACGTATGCCACTTGGTGGATACGTCAGGCGATTACCCGCTCCATCGCTGACCAAGCGAGAACCATCCGGATCCCTGTTCACATGGTTGAGACCATCAATAAGCTTGTTCGTGTGTCCAGGCAGCTCCTTCAGGAGCTTGGCCGTGAGCCAACACCGGAAGAAATCGGGAAAGAGATGGATATCACACCGGAAAAGGTACGCGAGATCCAGAAGGTATCACAAGAACCTGTATCGCTGGAAACGCCGGTCGGCGAGGAAAGCGACTCCAACCTGGGTGATTTCATTGAAGATCAGGATGCCTTGGCACCGGCAGATGCCGCAGCGTTTGAACTGCTGAAGGAGCAGCTGGAGGAAGTGCTGGATACCCTCACAGAACGTGAAGAGAATGTGCTTCGGCTGCGCTTTGGACTTGAGGATGGACGGACTCGCACGCTGGAGGAAGTCGGTCAGGTCTTCGGTGTTACGCGTGAACGCATTCGGCAGATCGAAGCGAAGGCGCTGCGCAAGCTTCGTCATCCAAGCCGCAGCAAACGGCTTAAGGATTTCCTTGAATAAATCCTAGGAATTGTAAAAGCTTATAATGAATCCCTTGGTTATGGTCTATAGGCTGTAATCAAGGGATTTTTTGCTATTTATTCCATGTGTCCCTTCAGATTGACACCACCCGAGCAGTTGCATCATAATGATGTAACATCCCCACATTTAGTAAGGATTATGGTGTTGAATGTGAACGAATAGGGAGTGACATGTCTACGATGACTTTACATACATCTGCAATTGACCGATTGTGCAAACGCAATGTGGAGCTGTCTGCTTTTTCAACGTACGGGATCGGCGGCTCAGCCCATTATTTAGCTATGCCTGAAACCGCCAATGACCTGGCGGAACTGCTGCAGGAATGCAACAAACGCGGGATGCCATGGTACATTTTCGGGATGGGCTCGAATATTCTGTTTCCAGATGAACCGAAGCACGACCTGGTGTTTATATCGCTTAAAAACCTGGTGGATCTGAGGGTATCCGAAGGAAAATGGCACGTTTCATCCGGAACGCCGATGTCTTTGCTCTCTCTGATGGGATTGTTGGGCGGGACGGACCTTCTCGACTTTACCTTTTTGCTGCCAGGCTGCGTCGGGGCCGGCATCTATATGAATGCCAAATATAACGCACGCCAAATCTGTGATATTCTGGATACCGTTTATTATATCGATACAACGGATCCAAGCTTGAGCGTACAGTCCATTCCCGTATCGGAATGTTTGTTTGCCTACAAACAATCCATATTCCAGCAGCGTCCCTGGATTGTTGTAGGGGCCGATCTTAACATTCCGGTCAGCTCGGAAGAGCAGATCAACACGACTTCCGTGCTGCTCACGGATTGGAAGACTCGCGGGAGTCACCCATCCTCATTGCCATCTTTCTTCTCGTTCTTCCTGGGCGAGGTTCATGCGCTGGCAGGCAAGGGGATTCAGACGCCGCAGTCGATGCTCGACATCATCAAGTACCGGACGAGTAAACGCCATTTCGACTACCCATCCTGCGGTTCTGTGTTTAAGAATAATTATGATTACGGGGTTGCGGTAGGCTCGCTCGTAGACCAGCTGAACTTGAAGGGGACGGAGTATGGCGGTGCCATCATCTCTCCGCACCACGGAAACATGATTCTGAACCAGAAGCATGCCAAAGCTACGGACATTCTGTATTTGATGAATCTGATATCAGAGTCTATCAACAATCAATTTGGATTCGTTCCGGAACCGGAGATTGTGCTGGTATAAACCCGGCGCAAAAATAATCTCTGTAAAGGAATTGGAATAAGTAGAATTTAACGCTATAATCAGATAGGTGATCATCTGTTTATTGGTATAAACGATGAAATTTCATGTTGCGAGAGGGGCATTCTATATGGCTAAAACATTAATTTTTGGACACAAAAATCCGGATACGGACACCATCTGCTCTGCTATTGCTTATGCTGATTTGAAAAACCAGCTGGGTCTTTCCGCTGAGCCTGTACGGCTTGGAGACGTAAATGGGGAAACGCAATACGCGCTCGATTACTTCAAGGTTGAAGCACCTCGTTTCGTTGAGGCTGTCGCGAATGAAGCAGACGAGGTTATTCTTGTTGACCATAATGAGCGTCAGCAAAGCGCCAACGATATAGATCAGGTTCGCGTGGTTGAGGTCATTGACCACCACCGTATCGCGAATTTTGAGACAAGCCATCCGCTGTACTATCGTGCCGAGCCTGTAGGCTGCACAGCTACCATCCTGAACAAGATTTACAAGGAAAAGGGTGTAACGGTTCGTAAGGAGATTGCTGGCCTGATGCTCTCTGCCATCATCTCGGACTCCTTATTGTTCAAATCCCCTACTTGCACGGATGAAGATATCGCTGCTGCCCGCGAGCTTGCTGAGATCGCTGGCGTGGATGCAGACAGCTACGGTCTGGACATGCTGAAGGCAGGCGCAGATCTGAGCGACAAAACGATCGCTCAATTGATTTCACTCGACGCCAAGGAATTCCAAATGGGCGGAGCTAAAGTTGAAATTGCACAGGTTAATGCGGTTGACACCAATGATGTATTGTCCCGTCAAGCCGAGCTCGAAGATGCCATTCAGGGCATTATCGCAGATAAAAATCTGGATCTGTTTGTGTTCGTAGTGACGGATATTTTGAACAACGATTCGATCGCTCTTGCCCTTGGCAAAGAGTCCAAAGCTGTTGAGAAAGCGTACAATGTGTCTCTGTCGGAGAACAAGGCGCTTCTTAAAGGCGTGGTGTCACGCAAATCGCAGATCGTTCCTGTTCTGACTGAGGCGTTTAATCAATAATTCAGATGATGTAAGCACAAGCCTGACCATCGCTGATTCATTCAGCGGGTCAGGCTTGTTTTGTCATTTTTTAGTGTTTACCGTTCAGGGCATTGTAGATTTAATCGCTGTTGTTGTGATAAGCGCTTACGAAGATTGAAATATTGTAATGAAATTACATCGAATTGACATCCTTTTTAGAGGTCGGATTCGTATAATGAAGATACAACCGAGAAGTACATAGTAAAGAGTTTCAAGTCCCAGTATTTGGTTTAAAAATAAATTAGAATGCTGTGAACGTTGTGAATATGCCGGGATAGACCCGATGGATTCAGTCCTATTCGACAGAAGCACGAGAGGGAGCGATGAGAAGATGAAGAAGTCGGCTTGGAGTTTGGGAGCGATGATGCTGCTTGTACTCATCATGATGACAACCGTTGGCGTAGCCTCGAGCAACAATTATGAGCCGGTTCCGAAAGCTTCGAATCAGGAAACTGCCTATATAAACGGGCTTGAGCTTAGAGACGGCAAGGTTTACCTGACGGTCGATCCGATCAAATGGTACGAGGGCGAGGAAGCGAATCAGATATTCCGCGAGCGTGAGCAGGATCCCGAGATGACAGAAGCTCCGGATGGATACTATATCGTAAACGATACGGAAGAGCAGATTGAGCTTGCGGTAGCCGATGATGCAGAAGTGCTGCTTCAGCTGTACGATCATACCGGGCGATATGAGGATGCGCAGATTTCCTGGAATCAGATGGTGAGTTTGAACAAGTTCACGGACATCTACCACAAGGACGACATCGTTGACATGAAATGGTTCCCGTTTCATATTACCGTTGAAGATGGTGTCGTTGTGAAGATCATACAACAATACGTGCCTTAAAACATATGGAACATATTAAGAAACAATGATAGAAGCTAACGAATAAAAGCCGCTCCACTGGTTAGGGATAACCGATGGAGCGGCTTTTGCGTTGCCCATTTTATAGGTGCCAGGCGTGAGCTTGTGAATCTTAGCGGGTATGTTTCATCGGTTGGAGTTTCCCGTTCACCACATCACTGACAAACGGAGCGATTTTGGATTTGCGCTCCTCATATTCTTCCTTTGTCATTTTGCCTTCCGACAGCTTCTGATCCAGGCGCTTTGTGATGGCTTGGACTTGTTGATCAATGACGGACTGGACAGGCACGTCCCTTTCCTTCGCAATCTGAGCCAGCGATTTTCCGGATTGGAGCGACTGCTTGAGTTCCTCCGGTGTTGTCTTCAGAAGCTTGGCAAGCTCCTCGCTATCCGAGATCAGTCTGCCATGACGTTGATGCATCCGCTGCTTCTGCCATCCGCCCTTGGCATCCAGCAGCTTATCTGCAGCCGCAGCGTAATCGACGGATTTGCCAAGCTGTTTCGGATGGGAGGCGATTTTTTCTTTTAGCAGCTCGATTACCTTGGCTTTGATCGCCTCCCGGGAAATACCTTGATCCTTGGCTATTTCCGCGAGCGAGGAGGTCTTGAGTTTATCGCGGAGAACCTGAGGCTCCAGCTTCAGAAACTCCGAGATTGCCTTAAACATATGACCGGGTTTATGTTGCCCGTTCTCGTCCCTGGAAGAGGGAACAGCTGGTGATTCGGTCTGCTGTCCGGCCGGTTCATCCGCAGAAACGGAGACAGGAAGATAAGCGAGGCCCATGACTACAGCGATGGTGAGAAACACCATTCGCTTCACAAACTTCAAATGGGTTGCCATTGTTGTTTACCGCCTTTCTTGGTGTGGGGTCTTACAGCCATCATTCTTTCCCGCTAAACTGAAATCATCCTTAAAATAACCTTAAAATGGGATGAAAATACATAAATTGAATTTTCACGCATCAAATTGACCATTCTATGAAACTATCGACTCTTCTCTGCTAATATGCTATCATGGAGTCTTGATAACGTGTTAAAGTGAAAAAGCAGTTTACATATGATGTGGATTTATATACATCCTGAATATGACTGCGTTTCATGCCAACGAGGAGGATTTTTTTGATGAAAAAGATAGCATCCGTATTAGCAGGATTTATGCTTCTATTAACCGTGGTTGGCTGCTCAAGCTCGTCAGGCGGGGGTAATGAGCTGGTTGTCGGGATTGACGACAAGTTCGCGCCGATGGGATT
Source organism: Paenibacillus vortex V453 (assembly GCF_000193415.1). Lineage (NCBI taxonomy): Bacteria > Bacillati > Bacillota > Bacilli > Caryophanales > Paenibacillaceae > Paenibacillus > Paenibacillus vortex. Next base: position 298,618 of record NZ_ADHJ01000037.1, on the reverse strand, counting down.
CCGCGATGAGAGCAATGAAATTGTCGGCTTTGATATTGATTATGCCCGTGCTGCCGCCGAGAAAATGGGCAAGGAAGTGAAATTCCAGCCCATTGACTGGAAAGCCAAGGAATCCGAGTTGAGCAGCGGCCGCATTGATTTGATATGGAATGGCTACACCATCACCGATGAGCGTAAGGAGAAAGTGCTGTTTACGAAGCCGTATCTGGAGAACAGTCAGGTTGTAGCAGTATTGTCCGATTCCGCTATTAGCTCAATCCAAGACTTGGCTGGCAAGCAGATTGGCTTGCAGTCGTTGTCTTCGGCAGCGGATGCATTAAGTGCCAATGAAATTCATGCTCAGGTGGAGAAAATCTCTGAATTCCCGGACAATGTGCTGGCTCTGAGCGACTTGAAGAATGGGCGCGTAGATGCCGTAGTCATTGACGAAGTGGTCATGAAATACTACATGTCCAAGGAAGAGGGAACATACAAGATCCTGGAGGAGTCCCTTGCCCCGGAACAATATGGGATCGGGGTTAAGAAAGGCAACGAAGAGCTGCTGGAAAGCCTGCAGAAAGCATTGGATGAGATGAACGCCGATGGCACGGCAGCTAAGATTTCCGAGAAATGGTTTGGCGAAGACAAGGTGCTGAAGTAAGTCAACCCATGAGGATGCGACCCATCCTTCCATAGGAATCCCATGAAACCGGACTTTGATCAAAGGCTCCGGTTTTGTGTTCCAATCAATCAGTTAACGATATCTTTGAAGAACTTCAAGGGTGAAGGAAGTTTTTCCAATAGGAGTTAGGGATATATGAGTATGGATTACATCGTTCAAATCAGCAAACCGATGCTGGAGGGTGCTCAGACTACGATATTATTGTTCTTTATTGCAATCATTGCATCCATCCCGCTCGGGTTTGTATTCACGTTAATGGTCAGAAGTGCCATCAAGCCGCTGGCTTGGCTTGCCAATACGTACATCTATGTGTTTCGGGGAACGCCGCTGCTGCTCCAAATGCTGTTTTTCTGTTTTGGTCTGCCGGTGCTGCCGGTCATTGGAGAATATCTCGTGCTGGACCGATTTGTAGCGGCATGTCTGGCATTTGTATTAAACTATGCTGCGTATTTTGCGGAAATCTTCAGAGGGGGCCTTCTGGCGATCGACAAAGGACAGTATGAAGCGTCCAAGGTGCTGGGATTGAACAAATGGCAGACAACCACGAAGGTCATTCTGCCCCAGATGTTTCGCGTGGCACTTCCGGCAGTCTCCAACGAATCGATTACGCTGGTGAAGGATACGGCGCTGCTGTATGCAGTCGCTGTCCCGGAACTTTTACATTTTGCCTATACTGCTGTCAATCGTGATTTTACGATTATGCCGTTTTTTATTTGCGGGTGTCATTTATCTGCTGATGACGCTGGTGCTGACGTTGTTCTTTAAATTTACTGGAACGACGATTTAAATACGAATAGAAGGACTGTCGTGTTATGGCCATTATTGAAGTATCCCATATGAAAAAATCCTTCGGCCATCTGGATGTGCTGAAGGACGTCAGCTTTGAAATTCAAAAGAATGAAGTGATTGCCGTCATCGGTCCGTCCGGTTCAGGAAAGAGCACCATGCTCCGCAGCCTGGTGCATCTGGAGGAGATCAACGGGGGATCCATCAAGGTACAGGATCAATACCTTGTGAAGGATGGCGTGTATTCCAATCACTCGCAGATCAAAGCCATCACTTCCCGCATGGGGATGGTATTCCAGCATTTCAACCTGTTTCCTCATCTTACCGTACAGGAGAACCTGGGACTTGCACCTAAACATGTCAAGAAGTTAACCAAGGAAGAAGTCAGGTCCAATAGCGCTGTGCTTCTGCAAAAGGTCGGTTTATCCGAAAAAGCAGAGGTATATCCCGGGAATCTGTCGGGGGGACAGAAGCAGCGTGTTGCGATTGCGAGAGCCCTGATGATGAATCCGGACATTATGCTGTTTGATGAACCGACGTCAGCACTGGACCCGGAATTGACGGGTGAGGTCCTTGCGGTCATTAAGCAATTGGCCGAGGAACATATGACGATGGTGATTGTGACCCATGAGATGAGTTTCGCCAAGGAAGTAGCCGACCGGATCATCTTTATGGACAACGGACAGGTCATGGAGTCCGGAAGCCCGGATCAACTATTTCATCAACCGAAGATGGACCGTACCCGGGAATTCTTAAACCGGGCGATGCGCTAATGATAGACTGGCTTGAAGCTGAATCGGAAGATCGGCTTACTGCCGGTCTTTTTTTTCTGCGAAAAAGTTAAATTTTTTAGTGAAAGCGTTTAATTTATTGGTTGACGGAATCGGATTTGATCGATATCATTGTTTTAGAGATTGTTAAATTGTTTCATATAAATATCTATAAAACAACAGCGAGGAGCGGGTTAATCCATGAGTCATGTCATTACCATTCATTCAGATTTGTCAAAAGGTAAGATCAATCGCAATATTTATGGTCATTTTTCCGAGCATTTGGGTCGCTGCATCTATGAAGGGATATGGGTTGGGGAAGATTCACCGATTCCAAATACGGAAGGGATCCGCAATGATGTCCTGGAGGCGCTGAAACAGTTGAATATTCCGGTGCTGCGCTGGCCGGGCGGTTGTTTTGCGGACGAATATCACTGGAAGGATGGCGTTGGTCCGAGCGAGAACCGCAAGCAAATGGTTAACACGCACTGGGGCGGCGTTGTGGAGAACAATCACTTCGGCACGCACGAATTCCTGCGTCTCTGCGAGCTTTTGGATTGCGAGCCATACATATCGGGCAATGTCGGAAGCGGTACGGTACAGGAGATGTCGGAATGGGTGGAATATATGACTTTCGACGGCGTGTCGCCCATGGCGGCATGGCGTCAGGAGAATGGCCGTGAGAAGCCTTGGAACGTGAAGTATTTTGGCGTGGGGAACGAGAATTGGGGCTGTGGCGGCAATATGCGGCCGGAATATTATGCGGATCTGTATAGACGCTATCAGACCTATGTACGGAACTATGGCGATAACAAAATCTATAAGATTGCTTGTGGTCCGAATGTAGACGATTATCGCTGGATGGAAACCGTGATGAGGGAAGCACATCCCTTCATGGATGCCATCAGCCTTCATTATTACACCGTACCTGGCGAATTCTGGACAAGTAAAGGCGCTGCTACCGGCTTCAGCGAACAGGAATGGTTCACTACCATGAAGAAGGCACTTCACATGGATGAGCTGATCACAAGACACTCCGCCATTATGGACCAGTATGATCCGAACAAGCGCATTGGCCTGATCGTGGATGAGTGGGGGACCTGGTTTGATGTTGAACCGGGCACCAATCCGGGGTTTCTGTATCAACAGAATACCATTCGCGATGCTTTGGTGGCCGGTCTAACGCTGAATATCTTCCATGAGCATAATGACCGGGTCGTGATGGCGAACATTGCGCAGATCGTTAATGTGCTTCAGTCCGTCATCCTGACGGAAGGTGAGAAGATGCTCCTTACTCCGACCTATCATGTGTTTGATATGTATAAAGTGCATCAGGATGCCGAACGCCTTGCCACCCACTACAGCGGAGCCGATTATGAGATGGACGGCGAGAAGATTCCGCAAGTATCGGTGACAGCCTCTAGAGATCAAGCTGGTAAAATTCATGTAAGCTTGTGCAATGTGAGCCATGTGGAGCAGAGTGATGTGAGCATTCAACTTCGGGGTTTAAGCGGAGCGGTGTCCGGAATCACAGGACAGCAGCTTGCTTCCGGCTCGCTGGACGCTCATAACACCTTTGAATCACCGGATGTACTCAAGCCGACACCATTCGAAACATTTGAACTGCAAGGGGACGTGTTATATGCGAAGCTCCCGCCGATGTCCGTCACCGTTCTTGAGATTACGGCGGAATAAGCGAAGTTATGACAGAGCATCGGTGTAAAGGTTGTCATGACGATTACCGGATCAGCGATAAACAAATCGCACGCGTTCTATCCTCCCCGATGTTTGCATCGGACCGGTGCGTGCCGGATGAGGAGTATGAAACCCGTCTTCGTGCGTGCTTCTCTTGTCCAAAGCTGCAAGGGGACACGACGTGCACGCTGTGCGGCTGCATTGTGCAAATCACCGCCAAGCTGAAAGACAAGCGCTGCCCGTATCCAGGGCAAGATCGCTGGACGCTGTCCAATAGTGCTTCGTAGCGTCGCGTCATTATAGTCAAGCCTGCCTCTCATGTATGGGTCATGGGAGCAGGCTTTTTTAGTATGGGAGAACTTCAATCATCTTTACATAAACTTACAACCTATGTTATGACTAATAGAGAAAAGATCAGAACCATAGGGATAGGGTGTGAACATGAAAAGAGGGGGCTTTCTATACTACTGGACCGCGCATTCGAGCATTTCGCTGGCAGGCGTTGTCTATATCATGGTACTGACCACCTTTATGTATCAGGAATCCGGCTCGGCCTTTATTGCCGCGTTGTTCCCGCTGTTTAACGCAGTGGCACGGTTTGTCGCCAGCTTTACGGCTCCGCTTGTCATGGAGAAATTCGGCTTCTCCAAGCTTCTGGTAAGGCTTCAAGTCATGAAAGCTCTGTTGTTAACTGGATTGGTCATTGCATTCCCATACATATCATCTCAGGTTTCCATATTGTGTATGTTTATCTTGTTCATTGCTTTTACCGAAGGATGGGGAAACCCGCTCATCCAGTCCATGGTTCCGAGATTAGTTGCACCTGACCGATTGGTTAAGGCCAACAGCTCACTATCCGTGACCAGCCAATCCTTGCAGATTGCAGGTTATACCTTTACGGGCTTTCTAGTTGTACGGTTTGGACATATGCCGACTTTAATCATGAGCTGCGTACTCATCTGGGTATCCGTCTTGTCCCTTTGGATCGCAGCGCGCTCCATGAAGGCGAAGGAAACGGCTGCGGCTGGACGAGCAAAACCAAGCTGGGAAGTGATTCGTGAAGGCTGGTTCTACCTGTGGAGAAATCCTACATTAAGAATCGTCACGATCATGGATATGATTGAAGGGATTGCCGGAACCATATGGGTGGGAGCGATCACGCTGGTATATGTCAAGGAAGTGCTGCATCAAGGCGAAGCTTGGTGGGGATTTATTAACGCCAGTTATTATGTGGGCGCCATTGTGGGTGGGTTACTGATGCTGCTGCTGTCTTCCTTTATCCAGAAAAATCTGATTCCATGCATGGCTGTAGGTTCAGCGGTGTTCAGTTTGCTTACCCTGTGGTATGGTCTGAACAGTATCCCGATTGTGGCTTTGATCCTGTGCATTGCGATGGGACCAGCCTATCAGCTGAGGGATGTGGCGCAGCAAACGGCTTTCCAATCCAGTGTAGATCATGAGATGCTGCCGAAAGTATACGCTTCACGTGATATCCTGCTCTCTACGATCACGAGTTTATCAATTGCTGTTATTGGTCTAATAGCCGATACACTCGGCATTCGTATGGTGTATATTGTGGGTTCGATCTGTATTGCGATATCCGCAGGGTTGTCGTTCACGCTTCTGAGGTTGCAGAGGAATTCGGCTTTAGCGACAGAATCGAGCGGAAGCAACTTTTCATAAAATGTTATAAAAAGAGCCGTATCTGGATAAGGCCACTGAAAAAGTCGTAGTTTGACGGGGCAGTTAAATTCATGAAACAAAAGGCGACCTTCATTTCCCAGTAGTAGGGAATGAAGGTCGCCTTTTTGCTTCCCTGGTATATTTCGGTTGATGCAAGCTTGGTTTCTATACTTTTTACATAAATCATAAGCAATTTTACATGGGCATAACCCTTGCAACTTGGCATCAAGTTAGGATGACAACGAACCAGTTAACTCAGGGGAGGGAACACAGGATGAAAGTAGATTTGCATTGCCATACGAATATATCGGATGGCTCCTTATCTTTCGGCGAGATCGTCGCTTTAGCCAAGCAGGAAGGTGTCGGCTATTTGGCAATTACGAATCATGATACGACCAAGGGTTTGGGGGAAATGGTAGAAGCCGGCGTTAAAAGCGGAGTGGAGATCATTCCCGGAATGGAAATTTCGGCTTACGACTTTGAGAGAAATCGTAGAGTCCATATTCTGGGATACTATATCGAAGAGGGGCATCCTGCGCTGGAGGAGATCTGCGAGCCATTGCGGGAAATGCGCCATCAAGCCTCTCTTGTGATGACCAATCGGCTGATCGAAGCAGGCTACAAGATTACATGGGAGCAAATCGAGACTTATGCGAAAGACGGAACGGGTGTTTACAAACAGCATATTATGCATGCTCTGATCGACAATGGTTACACCGACAGCATCTATGGGGATTTGTACAAGGAGCTGTTCGCCCGCGGCGAGAACGGAAAGGCTCCAGGGATTGCCTTTGTCCCGATGAAATATGTTGATGCACGGACGGCGATCCGGGCGGTATTGGAGGCGGGCGGAATTCCGGTTCTTGCTCATCCCGGACAGTACCGCAATTTTGAATTTGTGCCCGAACTGGTAGAGAGCGGACTTGCAGGCATCGAGGTGTGGCATCCACTGCACGGGCCTAAAGATGTGGCGAGAGCGAAAGACTATGCAGCTGAATACGGGCTGATTATGACTGGCGGAACGGATTTTCACGGCTACTATGGCGAGAAGGAAATTGCGCTCGGCAGCATGAATCCGGTTATCAACAGCCTCAATGCCTTAAAAGCTAAAAAAGGAGTTGGCCTGTGATGCATCATATCCATTGTCCCCATGCCGGAACGAAGCTATCGACTGGGCTTCATATTCATGAGACAAGCGATGTCGTTAACAGTCATTTTGGAGAATGGACGTCTGTCGGGCCTTCCAATAAGATTTTCGAATCCAGTTTCGGGGATTACACATACACGATGGATGATGTTACGGTGAATTACGCCGAGATTGGCAAGTTCGGCAATATCGCGTCCCATGCCTGCATCAATCCGGTCCAGCACCCGATGGATCGGGTCACACAGCATCATATGACCTATCGTCGGAAAATGTATGATTTCTCGGATACCGATGATGAGGATTTCTTCGATTGGCGGCGTACGAACCAGGTCACGATTGGACATGACGTATGGATCGGGCACGGTGCAATCATTATGAAGGGGGTTCACATCGGAACGGGGGCGGTTGTCGGCTCCGGCTCCGTAGTTACGAAGGATGTACCTCCGTTTGCCATCGTGGTTGGCATTCCGGCCCGTATGATCCGAATGAGATTTGAGCCTGAGATTGTGGATCAATTATTACAGATTGCATGGTGGGATTGGCCGCGCAATGTTCTGGAGGAACGGTTCGCAGAATTCAACGATATTCAATCGTTTATCGTCAAGTATGGAGTGTAACACAAATTCAGAATATTAGTAATCAGGGAGGGTTCATCGATGTCGGAAGATCAGGAAATCGTCGATAAATTCATATTCGATATTCGTACCGGTATTTATGAGCCTGATGACAAGCTTCCATCCGAGAATGAGGTGGCGGATTTGTTTAAAATCCCGCGGATGACTGTCCGCAAAGCGTATACGACCTTGCATGAGCTTGGCTACATCTATTCGAAGCAAGGCAAAGGAAGTTATGTCCGAAACAGACAGCAGCAAATTCCGCTTGTTCTCTCGAATGTCAGTTTCAGCAAGAAAATGATAGAGCTTGGCTTCAGCTACCAATCAAGCAATATTTTTTGCGAACAGATTTCGCACAACAAGAAAATTTATCAGTTCCTTCAGGTCGGCGAGGAAATTCGGGTATTCCGTATCGGAAGACTTCGGCTGATTGATGGGCGGCCTATTGCATTTCATATTTCATATGTAGCGGAAAGCGTGTTCGATGATATCGCGGCCGAAGGCAGACAGATTACGTCGATGTTCGATTATTACAACAGCAAGGGCTATACCGATTACACATCGACAACTACTGAAATAAGCATCGCCTTTCCTTCGAAAAGCGAGCGCGAGTTGCTGGAATGCTCCAGCCTGATTCCTCTGTTGGTGCTGGAATCAGGCTGCGTGGATGAGCGAACTGGCAAAGTGCTGGAGCATACGCGAGTTTTGTATAGAAGCGACTATTTTACTTATATCATAAAACCGTCCCATGAGGAGGAATGATGAATGCAGCGGAGACAACGGACCGAAATTTTGATCAATGGCTCAAGAGAGATTCCAGCCCGATTGGCGCAGCAAATTATAGACCGTTATGAAGTAAATACGCTTGAACAGCCCAATAACGGGTTGGTTATGATGAAGGTAAGAGAAACATCGCAAAAAAGCTTGTTCTATCTGGGCGAAGTGTTCGTAACAGAAAGCAAGGTGCAAATTGGCCAAGCGATGGGACTGGGACTCGTTAAGGGGCATGAGTCTGAGCTTGCTTACCAGCTTGCCGTCATTGACGCGGCGTATCAGGCCGGAATTGAAGAAACAAAGCATTGGACGGAAGTATTGCTGGCCGAAGAAGAAGTCATCAACCATAAGAAAAAGGCATTCCAGCACAAAGTTCTGCAAACGAAAGTAAACTTTGAAACGATGGACGACGGAAACTAGGGGAGAGCGGCAGATGAAACTAGATCTCGTGCATGATACGCAGCTTGCGTACAGAAAACTGATGGATTCGATGTCCAGACCCGGACTGATCAGCGAGCTTGGTGAGCTTGCAGGGAAAGTTGGACTGAAATTGAACTGTTTTGATGCGACAGTGCTGCTGGCGGCAGTGCTGCTCGATACGGAAGTGACCTTCAAGATTATTTCGGAAAAGGAAGAAGAGATTGTCAGGCTGTTCAACCAGTTGACGTATGCGAAGGACAGACAGAAACGGCACGCGAGCTGATTTCATTTTTGTGCTTAACGATGCGAATTCATTCCAGTTAGAAGAGGCGATACGTAAAGCCAAAGCGGGCGATTTGATCCATCCTCATGCATCGGCGACATTTATCGTAGAGGCGGAGCAGATTACGAATGACAATGGACTGGTTCTGTCCGGACCGGGTATTGAAGACACACATCACGTGCAGGTTTCCACCTGTGGAAGCGAAAGCCGGGGAAGCTGGCTGGATGAGCGTGCTTTGAGAAACATCGAGTATCCATTGGGCATTGATATGATCTTTGTCGACCGTGACTCCCGGACGTTATGTTTGCCGCGGACCACTCAAATCAGTAAGAAGGTGAACAATTAATGGGTTATGTAGCAGTCAAAGGCGGAACGATGGCGATCGAGGAATCGATCCGGCGCTTGAAATACGAGCGGGTAAAAAAGGGCATGGTGCTGGAGGTCGATTCTATTGAGTCTGGCATGAGGGGGCTGATTGATCAGGTTATGTCGGAGAGCAGCCTCTACAGCGAAATACTGGCGGCGATCTCTATTAAGCAGGCGGAAGGCAATCCGGAGGAAGCTGTATTTCTGATGAGGGCTTATCGCTCCACATTGCCCCGCAAACATTATTCCAGAACGGTTCATTCCGATGACATGCAGGTGGAACGCAGGATTTCGGCAAGCTTTAAAGATATTCCCGGAGGTCAAATTTTAGGTGCTACGACGGATTTTATCCATAGATTAATCGATTTCGATCTTATGAATGAAACCGAAGAAGAAGTTATGGGCTGGCTGGCGGATTTCGAAAATCAGGATACGTCTGCAGAGGATATGGACAAAACGGATTTGCAACGTTTGCCGAAGGTGCTGGATTATTTGCGGAAAGAGGGCTTGATTGCGGATTGCGAGAATGATGATCGGGAACCGGGTGACGTGACGCGCAAGAGCCTGAAGTTTCCGGCCAGCCGCAGCGAAAGGTTACAGGTACTGACGAGGGGGCAGACAGGAACCGTTACTTCTTTCGCTTACGCCTCTCTGCGGGGCTACGGTCAATTGCACCCGACGGTCGGAGAGCTCCGTGTCGGAGATTTGCCCGTCTATGTAGATAATCCGGTAGGCAGCCTTGACCCGGACGACGCTTATTTTATCGGCAATGTCAAAGTCACTGAGGTGGAAATGCTCATTCCGGTTACGGTCAAGAAAGAGCATGGCAAGAAGGAGATTGAACTGGAGATCGGCTACGGCATTTGCTATGGACAGAACGAGACCAAAGCGATAGCCATGGGGATATTGGATAACACCCTTGGCAGCAAGAATCCCGAATTTCCTACCGAAAATCAAGAGTTTGTGCTCTATCATATTGATTCCGTTGAGGCAACAGGATTTGTGTCCCACCTCAAAATGCCGCATTACGTCACCTTTCAATCGAAGCTGGACAGTGCGCGGAAGACGAAAAAGGCAGACAAATCTGGTGCTGAGGAGGAGAAGAGCGAATGAATATCGCTTACAATTTTGTCTTTTTTTGACGAGGGCTCCAAAAGGGAAATTAGACGGTCGACACTAAAGGCAATCGCGATTCCGGGATATCAGGTGCCGTTTGCCTCACGGGAAATGCCGATTGGCCGGGGCTGGGGCACCGGCGGCTTGCAGCTCACCCTGTCCCTGATCGGTAAGAAGGATATGCTGAAGGTCATTGACCAAGGGGCGGACGAATCGGTGAACGCAGTCAATATCAAGAAACTGGTTACCAAGACAACAGGGGTGCGAACCGTAGATGACACGGAGGACGCAACTGTCATTCAATCCCGGCACCGTATTCCGGAAGTTCCCCTGAAGGAGCATCAGATTTTGATCCTGCAGGTTCCGCTGCCTGAGCCGCTTCGTTATTATGAGCCAAGCGAGTTCGTAACACAGCGGCTGCATGCGGAGCAGGAATACAGCGGCGCATGGCTGATGCTGTTCGAGCAAATTATGAAGTACGGCCATATGTCCTACAGGCGCGGACCATCCCGTCATGGTGCAGGACCGCTACGTGATGGCCCCTAGCCCGATTCCGCGCTTTGATAATCCGAAAATGAATTATTCGAAAGCTTTGATTTTGCTTGGCGCAGGCCGGGAGAAGAAGATTTACGCCGTTCCTCCATTCACCAAGGTCGTATCTTTGGCATTTGACGATTATCCGTTCGAGGCCGAAAGCTTTGAGGGAGCCAGCTGCTGGCAGTGCGGAGCTACAGGAGTGTTTCTGGATGAACTGATCGATGAGGGAACAGGGGAGACGTATCATCAATGCAATGATACCAGCTATTGTATCTCCCGATTAAACGCTCGATCGGCGAATCATTAATTTTCCGGCAAACCTAAAAACGCAGCAAAATGTATAGGAGGTAATACAACATGGATGATTTTGACCGGCCGATATTATCTGTTAACCACTTAAGCAAGCAATTCGGACCCGGCTGTATTCATTGTAGCTCGGGACAATCGGATTCATTAATTAAAAACTACTGTCCGACATGCGGCACCGTATACGCATGCCATGACATTTCGTTCGATCTGTATCCCGGGGAAGTATTCGGTATCGTCGGGGAAAGCGGGAGCGGGAAATCTACTCTGATGCAATGCTTGTATTTCGATCAGGAGGTTACCGAAGGTGAGGCCCTTATTACCAGCTACAAGAACGGCGAGGCCAACATATTTGAGGAGTCCTCACAACAAAAGCGTTATATTCGCAATCATCAGATGGGGAAGGTGTATCAAAATCCGATGCTTGGCCTGCGGATGGGCTTCTCGTCAATCGGCAATATTGCGGAGAAGCTGATCGCAGCCGGTGGCAGAAATGTCGGAGCGATGGAAGCGAGAGGCCGCGAGCTGCTGGAGCATGTGAATATTCCAATCCGCCGGATGAAGGAACCGCCTAAAAATTTCTCGGGAGGCATGCAGCAGCGCGTGCAAATCGCAAAGGCGCTATCGAACAACCCGCCGATTCTGCTATTGGATGAGGTCACAACCGGACTTGACCTTTCGGTGCAGGCAAACGTGCTTGACTTGATTAAAAAGCTGCAAAGAGAGCTGAACATCAGCATGATTATCGTTTCGCATGATCTTGGCGTCATCCGGATGCTGGCCGACCGGACGATGGTCATGCTGGATGGCAAGGTCATAGAGTATGGTCTGACGGATCAGATTTTGGAGGACCCGCAGCATCGGTATACGCAGCAATTGGTTCACTCGCTGTTATAATCGGCAGACAACAGATGAAAGTAGGGGGAAATATGTATCTCATCACGGGTGGAAAAATCATAACGGAGGAAGCCATACTGGAAGGGTTCGATCTGTTGATCGCCGGCAACCGCATTGAAAAAGTGGTTAAACAAGGAGAATTCAATCCGGATGAAACCATTCAGGTGATTGACGCCGAAGGCGGATATATCTCGCCGGGCTTCAGTTGACTTGCATTCCGACTACATTGAGCATATGGCAGCTCCCAGACCGACATCCTTAATGGACTTTCATTTAAGCGTTAGGGAGACGGAGAAGGAATTGATTACGCATGGCATCACGACCATGTATCATTCGCTTTCCCTCTTTAAAGACACGGAGTATGCTTATAAGCCGATCCGTGAAACGGAAAACGTAAAGCAGTTAATTGATATTATCGATAAAACCCATCACAGCAAGCATCTGGTTCGCCACCGCTTCCACGCACGGCTTGAAATCGACAACGTTGAAGAGATCGCGAATTTGAAAACTTTTATCGCAGAGAAGAAAGTGCATCTATTATCCTTTATGGATCATACACCGGGTCAGGGACAATACAGAAACTTGGAAATATACCGTGCTACGGTCAAGGGCTACAGCAATAAGAGCGATGAAGAGATCGCACAGATTCTGGAAAGGCATCAGCAGAAAGAGAAGCTTACAATCGACGGCATCCGGGAACTTGCGCAATTTGCCCGGGAGCATCAGATTACGATTGCCTCGCATGATGACGATTCGCTTGAGAAGCTCGAGCTTGTCCAAAGCTTTGGCGCAGTGATCAGTGAGTTCCCGATCACGCTTGAGATTGCATTGAAGGCGAAGGAGAACGGAATGTTTACCATTGCCGGCGCGCCGAACGTGCTGCTGGGCGGCTCGCATAGCGGAAATCTATCTGCGCCGGAGGCGATCCGGGCGGGTAGCATCGATATTCTGTGCAGTGATTATTACCCGGCCGCATTGCTGCACGCCGTATTTGAAATGAACCGCAAGCACGGCATGGATCTGGTCGAGATGTTTAAGCTGGTTACGCTGAATCCTGCCAAAGCGATCAAGCTGGATCATGAGCTTGGTTCGATTCGGGAAGGCAAGACAGCAGACTTGTTAATTATCGAAAAAATTGAACCGAACTTTCCGGTAATTACAGCGGTGTTCGTCGATGGAAGACTTATTCAAAAAACCAATTACCGTTAAACCGGGGGGGAATTTAGTGGAACCTATACTGAGCATTCATAATTTGTCTAAATCCTTTATGCTTCATAATCTGGATAAACATATTAAAGCCATTGATCGTGTTGATTTCGAGCTGCAGGAAGGCGAATTTGTCGGAATAACCGGGAAGAGCGGAAGCGGGAAATCGACAATTTTGAAAAGTATTTATCGCACATATGTCAATCAACGAAGGCAGCATCTGGTACACCTCGAAGAGATTCGGCCGGATGAATTTAGCAGAGGCATCGGAACGGGAAATGGTCTATTTGCGGAAACATGAAATTGGATATGTGTCTCAATTTTTAAATGCAATGCCCCGCACAACCGCAAGAGAGCTGGTAGAGCAGGCCATTGTCGAGATGGGAAACGGGGAAGACTTTGCGAAGCAGGAGGACAAGAACGATATGCTGGCCCACTTCGAACTGGATGAATATTTGTGGGACAGCTACCCTGTCAACCGACTTCTCCGGGGGTAGAGAAGTCTAGAGGCTTAACATAGCCAGAGCGATGGTGAAGCATCCGAGGCTGCTGCTGCTGGATGAGCCGACGGCAAGCCTCGATAATGCTTCCAAGATCAAGGTCAGAGAATTGCTGGAACAGCTGATGCGCGAAGGGACAACGATGCTGGGGATTTTCCATGATCTTGAGTTCATGAAAAATTTGTGTCATCGCGAATACAACATGCAGAACGGAATTTTTAGCGCTATTTAATAAATGGGAATTATTACTCCTCTTAATAAAAGTAAACATATAAGTTAATTCCTATATAACATGTAATCTATATTGTATTAATTGCGAGGCATTGCTAATTAGGCTAACTTAATCAGTTTAAATTAGAAGAGGTGACTATTGTGAAAAAATTGTTGTCTATTATACTGGCTTTAGTTATAGTAACGATTTTTGCTGGTTGTTCGTCCAATTCGGCTGGCAGCGACACGCTTACCATTGCATGGCTACCGAATGAATCCGGCGCCGATCTTGGAGAAGCTCGCGATGAAATCGGTAAGGTGATCGAAGAAGCGACCGGCAAGCAAGTAAAGCATCAGACGACAACCGATTATATTATTACGATTGAAGCGATTGCAAACGGCAACGCCGATCTCGCGTTCTTTGGTCCTCAAGGTTATATCGAAGCTCACGATAAAAATGAAAAAGTTTTGCCGCTTGTCGTACCGAGCGGATCATCAGGAACATTGGACGATGCAGTTTACTACAGCTGGCTGGCTGTTAAGAAAGGCAACGAAGACGAATACAAGGATGGTGACGGATTTAAAATCGATCCGATTGCCGGCAAGAAAATGTCCTTCGTGTCCACAAGCTCCACTTCCGGCTTTAAAGTACCATCATCCGGTATCGTAGGGTACTTCAGCAAAATGGATCCGTATAAAGAACTGAAAGCCGATGACCTGCTGGAAGGCGGCAATGGAAAATTTTTCAGTGAAGTGCTTTACGGCAACTCCCATCAAGGTTCCGCAGTTAACTTGCTGAACGGCAAAGCAGATGTAGCGGCGTTTTGCGATTCATGCGTAAATAACTATGTTGAACGGGTAGACGGCGAGGAGAACAGAGCGGGAGCCGTTTACAAAGTGAAGGACGATGCTGAAGAACCGTTCAATGCGTTCAAGGGAGAAGAGTTTGAACTGATTTCGGTTACTCCGGTGTTGAACTCTCCATTCGTAGTGAATACAGACAACGTGGATCAAGCTACGGTGGACAAACTGCTCGCGGCTTTGACTTCTGACGAAGTTACAAATAATCCGAAAGTATTCGTTCCGAAGGATTCCGGGTTTTCAGGCATTTTCGCGAAATCCGGAGACGAGAAACTGCTTCCGGTTGATGACGCATGGTTTAACCCGATCAGAGAATTGTCCAACTAATCGCATCAAAGGGGAAAACAAATGAAAGCATTATTGGAAGTGCGACGGGTATCGAAGAAATATGGCAATGGGAGCACAGCTTTGTCCGACGTCAGCTTCAGCATTCAAGAAGGCGAATTTGTTTCCATCATCGGACCATCGGGAGCGGGGAAATCCACTCTCCTTCGATGCATCAATCGGATGATAGAGGTAAGCAGCGGAGAAGTTGTGTTCCAGAATGTGAACGTTACAAAGTTGGGTAAAAAGCAGTTGAAGCAAGTCAGAAGAACGATCGGCATGATCTTTCAGCATTATAATTTGGTAAACAGACTCAGCGTTATCGAGAATGTGCTGCACGGCAGGCTTGGCTATAAGTCGACACTGGCCGGTATGCTGGGTTTGTACAACGAAGAGGAAAAGAAGAAAGCTGTAGAAATATTGGCCATGCTCGGATTGCAGGACCAAATCTACAAGAGAGCCGATCAGCTAAGCGGCGGTCAGAAGCAGCGCGTAGGTATTGCCCGGGCACTGGTGCAAGAGCCTAAGCTCTTGCTTTGCGATGAACCAATTGCTTCTTTGGACCCGAACGCGTCCAAAACCATTATGGATTATCTTAAAACAATATCGACTACACTGGGGATTACCGTACTCGTGAATCTTCACCAGGTGGATGTTGCATTAAAATATTCCGATCGAATCATCGGGGTAAACAAGGGAAGAATCATCTATGACGGAGTGCCGAGAGAAATGACTTCAGATATGATCCACAATATCTACGGCTCCGAAACGGGAGATCTTCTGTTTGACCTCGGAGGTGAAAATGCTGGGTAACTTTTTTCTAAGAAAAAGGATGAATTTTCTTGCATACTTCGGACTCTTGATTATTATTGCTTTCGTGGCCGGCGTCATTACAGAATATGATCCGGTTAAGGGTTTCACCTCTATTCCGAAGGCGATTGTCTGGGGCTTTACGAATTTCTACCCGAATGTAGAATCATTCGAGAAGCTCCCTGACATTTTGCAGAAAATAAGGGAGACGCTGCTCGTATCCGTCGCCGCAACTGTGACAGGAGGAGCTTTTGCTTTCCTGTTCGCTATCTTCGGCGCTCACACGACCCGATTCAATGTGTTTCTCGGAGCGATTAGCAGAGGGATTGCAATTGTTTTCCGTAACATTGATTTTTCAGCGTGGGCAATGATTCTGCTTTTCGTCTTTCGGACAGAATGTGATGACTGGATATTTCGCGTTGTTTTTCGGATCATTTGGCTTTTTGACCCGGGCCTTTATGGAAACCATTGATGAAGTAAGCGGCGGTCCAGTGGAGGCCCTTAAAGCTACTGGTGCAGGATATTTCTCAATCGTATTTAAATCGGTCGTTCCATCTACCATGCCTCAGATGATTAGTTGGGTGTTGTTTGCGATTGAAACCAACATACGTCAGGCTACGCTTGTAGGCATCCTCACCGGAACGGGCATAGGCTTCGCATTTGATTTGTACTACAAAAGTTTGAATTACCATGCGGCCAGTCTCGTCGTAGTTGTCATTGTCATCGCGATACTTTTGATAGAATGGTTATCAAATTACGTCAGGAGGGTGATCCTGTAATGATTACCCGATCCGAAACGAAAATCAAGGTGAAATCATTCAACAAGGCAACGCTGGTTATCCGAATGACGCTGCTTGTATTGGTGTTGGTGACCCTACTGGGCTTTTTTACTTTTGTATTATAAAGGAATACATGTGTTTGATGGCATTGTCTTGACAGGGCAGACGTTTCTAACGATGTTTTTGGAGCCGCATTTTAGTCACTTTACTTTTGTTGAATTAATTTCCAAGCTATTCATAACGATTGGGCTGGCCATCCTGACAACAATGTTAGGAGCCGCGATTTCACTTTTTCTGGCCCTGGTTGCCGCCCGGAATTTGGCGTCAAAAACAACTTCTAATATCATTAGAGGTATTATTGCCGTCATCCGAGCGGTTCCGACGGTGCTATGGGTATTGATTTTTGCCGTAGCCGCCGGACTCGGGAGCGTAGCAGCAGTTATCGGTATGAGCTTCCATTCTATCGGATATTTGGTCAAAGCTTACTCCGAATCGTTCGAGGAGATGGATGACGGAGTGATCGAAGCATTGAAGGCGAGCGGAGCCACTTGGTGGCAGATCGTATTTCAGGCAGTGCTCCCTTCATCGATGACTTACCTGCTTTCTTGGACGTTTTTAAGATTTGAAATTAATTTTACCGTAGCGGTTGCGATGGGTGCTGCAGCGGGTGCAGGCGGAATCGGATATGATATGTTTATGGCGAGCGTATTCTATTACGATCTGAGAGAAGTCGGTATTATTACTTATTTTATGCTGTTATTTGCAATATTATTGGAAGTATTCGCAACCCGTTTGAAGCGCAAGCTTCGGCTTAATGCGTAAAATTGATCAAAAGGAATCCAGAGAGACAAGCCCTAATACCGTAAGACCCTGACTGGCTTCATGCCCGTCAGGGTTTCTTTTTTTTGTAATGAGTGAAAAAAACTTCTTATTACCGAGGTCATCACAACATTGTTGTTTTATGCCATTTTGACTTAAGTGACTAAGTTTAATGTTGCGGTTTCAACTCCTGGCGCCTTCTCTTTTAACACTCCTTTTATGCTTCTAATACAAAACCTGCTTCTTTTACCGGCAATTAATAAATGTAATCACTTTAGTTAATCCCGCGGAAACAGTCAATTTCTATACTTTAAGAGGGTTAAAAACAACGTAAATATATGATAAACCCACATTATTTCACAGGGAGTGCGAAAAAACATGAAATATTGGTTGAAGAAAGAGTTAGGATTGGGTCTTGTTCTAAGCTTATTTGTTTTGATGCTGGCTGCTTGTGGAGGTTCAGACAGCAAAGAAGCAACTACAAGCGGAGATACGAGCGCTAATCCTGCTGCGGAAGAAATTTCAGTAGCCGATCTGGAAGCCAAGGCGAAGGAAGAAGGCTCTGTTGTAAGCGTCGGCATGCCGGATTCTTGGGCGAACTGGAAGGATACATGGGAGGATCTGAAGAGCAAATATTCTCTTACACACACAGATACGGACATGTCGAGTGCAGAGGAAATCGCGAAATTTGAGGCGGAGAAGGACAAGCCTACTGCCGACATCGGTGACGTAGGTATTGCCTTCGGACCGGTTGCGGTTGATAAGGGGGTTACGCAGGCCTATAAAACCTCCTATTGGGATGAAATTCCGGACTGGGCTAAGGATAATGAAGGCCACTGGATCGTTGGCTACCAGGGCTCTATCTCGATCTTTACGAACACACAGCTTGTTCAATCGGCACCGCAAAGCTGGGAGGATCTCAAGAACGGCGACTATAAAATTATTGTTGGCGATGTAACGAAGGCAGCACAAGCGCAAATGGCCGTATTGGCGGCAGCAATGGCTTATGGCGGCGATGAATCGAACATCGAGCCGGGAATAGCTTACTTCGAAGAGCTTGCGAAGAAGGGTCGTCTGTCCAATGCAGAAGCTTCACTGGCCAACATTGAGAAGGGCGAGGTTCAAGTCACGCTGTTATGGGACTTTAACGCTCTCAACTATAAGGATCAATTGGGTGCGGATAAATTCAGCGTAGCTATTCCTAAAGAGGGCAGTGTTGTCAGCGGTTATGCAACGATTATCAACAAATATGCTCCCCACCCGAATGCCGCCAAGCTTGCCCGTGAATATATTTTGAGCGACGAAGGCCAGATTAACCTGGCTAAAGGTTATGCGAGACCGATCCGTGACAGCGTACAGCTTCCTGAAGAGGTAGCCGCCAAGCTTTTGCCTGCGGAAGCTTATACCAACGTGAAGCCGGTTAACGATTACAAGGTATGGGAAGAAACCGCGAAGACTCTTCCGCAGCTTTGGCAGGAACGCGTGCTTGTTCATATGAACTAATGAGCAGGCCTAAAGGTGGAGCGTCTTCGTCTTCAGACGAACGACGCCCCTTTTTACAAGAAGGAGAGTGAGGGCATGAAGCGTAGGAATCGATGGTTTTTACTGGGGCTAGTCCCTTTTGTAGTGATGATCGTCCTGTTTCAGTTAGCTCCAATCCTGTCGATGGTGACGGGAAGCATTAGTCAAGGGAACGGTTCGGGCTTTACGCTTGATTATTATTCGAGGATTATCCATAGCGAATTTTATTTGAAAGCGATTAAGAACAGTTTGCTGATTTCCATTTTTTCTAGCGTGATTGGCATTGCAGCCGGACTGATTTGCGCTTATTCGATTACGCGATTCTCGCCAAAGATGCGGGATCGGTTGTTGATGCTGTCTAATATGACATCGAATTTTGCTGGTGTTCCGCTTGCGTTCGCTTATATTATTCTGCTTGGCAGCAATGGGGTGTTTACGTTGCTCTTTAAGCAGTGGGGCTGGAGCGTGTTCGCCGATTTCAATTTATATAGCTGGACAGGACTTGTTCTGGTTTATGTGTACTTTCAGATACCTCTTGCTTTATTGCTGCTGTACCCTTCCTTTTACGGGATTCGGGAGCAGTGGAAGGAAGCGGCTTCCCTGTTAGGCGCAAGCAAATGGCAGTTTTGGAGAACGATCGGGCTGCCTATTTTGACGCCTGCTGTTTTCGGTACGTTGGGAATTTTGTTCGCTAACGGGATGGGGGCATACGCAACAGCCTATGCCTTGGTTGGAGGCAATTACAATTTACTTGCAGTTCGGATAGGATCATTGGTCGCGGGGGATGTGGTCAATGAGCCGCAGCTCGGCAATGCACTCGCGGTTATACTGGCTTTATCGACGCTGCTGGCAGTGTATCTTAATCATAAAATGACACAGCGTTCAAAGATGCTTCAATCCGGATTTACAACAAAGAACACCAGGAGCCTGCGGATATTTCCCAAGCTTAAGTCCTCGGCAGTGAAGGAGGAACTGTAATGGAAACCCATAGAAAGAAGGCAAGCTGGGGCCATCGATCACTAATGCTCCTCTTGATGGTTTATTTGCTGCTTCCCTTGCTTGCTACGTTGATTTATGCGTTCGCGAAGGAATGGCAGGCAACGATCCTGCCGGAGAGCTGGACGCTGTCCTGGTTCAAGGAGATGCTTCAGGATGTTAGGTTTATGGAAGCCCTATGGACCTCGCTATATCTCTGCATCATTAGTGTGGCGCTGAGCCTCGCCGTTATGCTGCCAGCCGTGTTTATTATTACCGTTTATCTGCCCAAGCTGGAGTCGTTCATGAAGGGAGTTGTTGTCCTACCTTATGCCGTGCCCGGCGTCGTTGCAGCGGTAGGGTTGATTCGGGCCTATTCCTCGGGGCCGATCCCTATTGCAGGCACAGCGTATATTTTGATCGGTGCGTATTTCATTATTATTTTGCCTTACATGTATCAAGGGATTCGTAACAGTCTATTAACTGTGTCTGCGGTTGAACTGGTTAACTCGGCTGAGATGCTAGGCGCCAGTCGATTGAAAGCTTTCATAACCGTAATTATGCCCAATATTTGGCCAGGGATCGTTACTTCTACATTGTTATCGTTCTCCGTATTATTTGGTGAATTCGTTCTAACGAACATGTTGGTTGGCGGGCATATTCAGACCATCCAGGTTTATCTGTATCAAAGGGTCAACGAAAACGGGCATTTGGCCAGTGCCATTGCGATTTCCTACTTTTTGTTTATTCTGGTGCTGTCTATGATCCTAATGAAGCTGGGCAAAAAAGTGAACAAGGGGATATCAGGATGGAACCATATTTGAGGCTTGAAAGCATCCGCAAACAATTCGGGGATACTCCGGTGCTTAATAATGTGAATTTGGATATTCGTGAGGGAGAACTCGTTACGCTGCTCGGTCCATCCGGCTGTGGAAAAAGTACGCTGCTGCGCTGCATTGCCGGCCTGACGGACCTCGATGGCGGACATATTTTCCTTGATAGTAAGGACATCGTGAACCTGCCGCCCCGGAGCCGTGAGATCGGCATGGTATTCCAATCCTATGCTCTGTTTCCGAATTTGTCGGTCAGCGAAAATATAGAGTACGGGATGAAAATGAGAGGAGCTTCCAAGGAAGCCAGACGAAAAAGATCTGCTGAATTGTTGGAGCTTATTGATCTTGGAGAAAAACGGGATGCTTATCCCCAGCAGCTGTCGGGAGGTCAACAGCAGCGCGTCGCGCTTGCCCGTTCACTTGCAGTTAAGCCTAAGGTTCTCCTGTTGGATGAGCCCCTTAGTGCTCTGGATGCGAAAATCCGAAAAAACCTGCGGTCGGAAATTCGTGAGATTCAGAAGAAATTCAATATAACAACGATCTTCGTGACTCATGATCAGGAGGAGGCGTTAACTTTATCCGATCGGGTATGCCTGATGAATAAGGGAAGCATCGTTCAACAGGGTACTCCGGAAGAACTGTATACAACTCCACGCACAGAGTTTGTCGCGCAGTTCATGGGAAGCTATAACGTGTTGACTCGTCCCGAGGTACTGCAATTATTCGGTAAGGCGAATGGTGATGGGGATAGCTTCGCCATTCGGCCTGAGGCGTTACTATTGGTGGGTGCGGACACATTGAGTGAAGCATCGCGTGAAGATAAGCAAATCGTTGAGGGTACTGTCCATTCGATATCCACTCTGGGCAATATTATTCGTTATACCATTGATGCCGCCGGCGTAAGGTTAATCGTAGATGCGCTTAATGATGGCCGATCCTTGAGAATTCGAGAGCAGAGCCTTGTGAATCTTGCCTTGGATCGTTCTCAACTGTTGCAGCTAGAGAAGGAAGGAGTATAAAATAATTGTCCATTTCATCTGAACAACGTAAGAGAGTGATTATCGAGCAATTGAAGCAGCAGGGTCAGGTAAAGGTTCCTGATTTGTCGGCCTATTTTACGGTTTCAGAGGAGACGGTTCGGCGTGACCTTGTGCTGCTGGAAAAGGAAGGCTTAGCCAAGCGGGTATACGGGGGAGCGGTTTTGACGAAAATGACCAGCTTCGAGCCTCCCTATTTACAACGCCAAATGGTGAATGCGGAAGAGAAGGAGCGGATTGGTCGCATGGCTGCGGAATTAATTGAATCCGGTGATACCATTGCGGTCGACGTAGGGACGACGACGCTTGAGCTGGCTAAGGCGATACATGGACGAGAGCGTCTGACGATTCTGACCAATTCGCTTGCCGTCGCTTATCATTTAATGGAATCTTTGAACAGCGGGAGATTCTCAGGGAAGATTTTTGTAGTCGGAGGTGAATTGAATCCGGAGCAGCAATCCATGTCCGGTACGCTTGGAGAGCACGTCCTCTCCCAATTCCGTGTAGATAAGGCGTTTATCTCTGTTGGAGGCATGTCCTTGGAACGGGGCATCAGCGACTATGATCCGAACGAGACCGGGATGTCGCGCAGGATGATAGATGCAGCTTCCCAGACCATCGTATTGGCCGACGGCTCCAAGCTGGATAAAGAAGGATTCATCGAAATTGTGCCGATGCACAGGGTTCATACCATTGTTAGCGATACTGCTCCGCCTAAGGAATGGTTGCAAGGGCTTAGAAGCCACCGTATCCATTGGATTGAAGCCACGAAAAGAGGGGATTAAGGATGTTGCAAGGAGAAGCCAAGCTTATCGTAGTTGTACTGGATGGATTAAGATACGATGCCGCCCGCAAGTATTTGGGATATATGGAGCATCTTGTTGAGCAGGGCGAGGCGAACTGCTACCGGGTACAATCCCAGCTGCCGAGTCTCTCGCGTCCGCTGTACGAAGTGCTGCTGACCGGCACGCACGTGGCGAGAAACGGGATCACGGCGAACCATATTGCGAGGTTGAGTCATGAACAGAGTGTGTTCCATCTCGCACGCGAGGCCGGACTAAGGACTGCTGCGGCCGCGTATCATTGGGTAAGCGAGCTTTATAACAGCGCTCCATTTAACCCTGTCGCAGACCGCCATCAGCATGATGTCAGCAGGCTGATCCAGTATGGGCTGTTCTATTTCGAGGATTACTATCCTGACAGCCATCTGTTTATAGATGCCGAGCATTTGAGATCGACGTACGATCCGCATTTTTTATATATTCATTCTATGAATATCGACGACATGGGCCATAAGCATGGGGGTGAAAGCAAGGAATATGCCGGTTCTGTACGTGTTGTAGACGGCATATTGGCGACCTTGGTTCCTGCGTGGAGATTACAGGGATATCATGTGGTGGTCACGTCCGATCACGGGATGAATGCGATGGGTCATCATGGAGGAACCGAGCCTGAAGAACGGAATGTTCCGCTCTATGTGTTTGGCGAGTTGCCTTCACCTTCCTTGATGCCGGATCAGACAGGGGCAATATCGCAGCTGCATTTGGCACCGTTGATGTGCCATTATTTAGGAATCAAACCTTCGGAAGCGATGCTGGCATGGGATTAGATCAAGGGGGATACGACTTATGAAGGTAGATATGCATTTTCATCTGGAGGAAGGCCCTTATTCGCTGCGCTGGTTATCCCGCACTTTGCAGGCGCTTGCCTCTACAGAGCCTGAACGGGAGGCATCATTAGGCCATCATACACTGCAGTATGGGGAGGAAATGGCAAAGCTCCTGTCACGCAGAATACAGCAGGGCTGCTATAGTGAGGAATGGCTGGACCGCTATTTGAATACAGGGCGCAAAAGAGGGATAGGACAGTTTGGCGTGGTAGATCATTTATACCGTTTTCGGGAATGTCGGCCGTATTATGAGAGGCATATGCTGCTGGACGATACCCCTGTCGGGAGAATGCAGCAAGCGTGGCTGGATCAGGTATGCGTGGCTTCGCTTTCCGATTTTGTCCGCTTCGTAACAGAGGCAAAGGCCTCCAGACCGGATCTTGCCCTGGGAATCGAAGCCGATTTTTTTCCAGGTGGAGAACAGGAGCTGAGGGAAATTCTCGCAGGGTCCGAGTGGGATTACGTCATTGGGTCCGTTCATTTTTTGGACGGGTGGGGATTTGACAATCCTGAGACGAAGAGCAAATTTGAGGGGAGAGATCCGGTTCAGACCTATAAGCACTATTACGAGCTGTTAAGGCAGGCCTGCGTGTCGGGGCTGTTTCATATTATCGCCCATCCGGACAACCTCAAGGTATTCGGATTCCGGCCAGTTGACGAGAAGGAGTTGCTTCCTTATTACCGAATGCTGGCGAAGGAAATGGTACAGAGCGGGGTCATTACCGAGATCAATACGGGACTTGCTTACCGTTACCCGATCGGGGAGAGCTGCCCGAGTCCGTTATTTCTCTCCGTGCTCGCTGAATATAAGGTTCCGCTTACTTTGTCCTCGGACGCGCATTTTCCGGATGATATCGGGATGCTGTTGGATCAGGCCAAAGCGGATGTTGAACGTATGGGTTATAAGGAGCTTGTGGCATTCAGAAATGGGAAGCGGATGTTGGTGCCGATAAATGGAGTCATATACTAGCAGGGGGGCTGTAAGTTGAACTGCACCCCGTCAAGCAAACTGCATAAATAACTAGTAGGAGATAGAGAGGGGTTCCAGTCGCGGTACCATTCGAATACGCGTTAATGACGCTGCTTTCGGAGGTACCGCCGCTGTTTTACTTCATCCCGACACCAATGTCGTAATTGTTAAAAACATTTAGAAAAGACAATAATCTCTGCGCGGTGTTTCCACTGAATATAACGGAGGCAAATACCGTTAAATTGGCGAGCATATTAATAAATATAACTTCCGCCGTCCCCAGCCGCGGTATTATTTATGATTTCAGCGCCGGCAATCGAAACGAGCGAGCCATTGGCGATGATAGCGCCGCCGTCCATGAATGCGATGTTATTAGCAATTATGCCGCCGCCATTGTTGTCCGCCGTATTGTTGCTTATTTCACTGTTTTGAATTGTAACGATGGTGTCAAACGCGTTTGTACCTCCTGCGTCACCGAAAGCCACCACGGTAGAATTAGCGATGATTTTCCCTCCGTTAATGGTAAGGGTGCAACCGAGCCTGGTCCCTCCCGCTATTGTGGTAATACCGCCACCGCTGTTGTTCGCACGGTTGCCTGTTATTTCCCCACCGTTCATCTCGATGTCACAGCCCGCGGCAAACACGCCACCACCACTACCGGCTTGGCAGTTTTCTATGAGCGCGGCGTTCATGATCAGACTGCTTCTACTGATATTGCCCTGAACCAGGAGGCCGCCACCGTTGCCACTGTTCCTGCAATTGGTAATTATGCAGCCGTCAAGCGTTAGGGAACAACCGGAGCCGAAAATAAAAATGCCGCCGCCTGTTCCTCCGCCATCAAGGATGATACCAACACCTATGGTCATCGACACTCCGGTTAAACTGCCGTTTGTTAACGTTGAAAAGTGACGAAAACTTCCTCCATTTGTAATCGCAAGTGTAACACTATTATTGCCGCTGCTATTTATCAGGTTAATTGTGATATTTTGTTGTATCATAACACCGCTGCTGAAATTGATGTCGTTTTATATAAAAAAAATTGAATATATCTCCGTCTTGCGCGCTCAGTAATGCCGCTATAATATCATTAAAGTTAAAACATTAACATTTACAATCATTTTTAAATGTCACCCCTTTATAGAAAATTAATGTAGAATGTGAACCGGTCAATTTTGGACTAGACATAACAAAGCATCCTTTTAAATTAACCTAAATAAAATTATATACCAGAGGGGTGCTACCTGTTCACTGGACTATCGCTTGTCGCATTGTCAGTGAAGGAGGGGCAAGCTAACGCAAGTGAAGCGATAGAGACTCATGAGAATGCACGGGGGCCGACAAGGTGAAAAATTGGAAGGCTACAGTAGATTTTCAGCAAGCGGATCTGGATCAAGGTCATGGGAGACTGATCGTCAGGTACGGCTCTTTCTTAGATATCAGAAAGTATAAACTTCGGAGGATCTGCTGCCTGATCACAAGAAAAACTACCGCTAAATGCGGTCTGTCTTCTTTGAGAGTACGTCGATAGACGTTTTTCTTTCATGAGGTCGTCGCCTCGGATCACCGGCAAATCTTTGCGTTTACTTTAGGCTTTGTTCTTCTTGCTAAACAATGAATCAACTGAGAGCAGGCTGCTGCCGCTAAGGGCAAGATGGACAGCCATTGCGAGCAGGGCTATATCCAGTTCATAGCCATTTAGGAAGCCCATGCCCAGCTTGGCCTGAAAAATAGCGACGATTAGTACGACACCCAGAACTAGGGAAGCAATTCTCGTTCCCAAACCGATAATCAGCGCAATGCCACCAACAATTTCGATAATGGCGACAAAGGTAGCCATAAATGCAGGGATACCCAAACTTGCGAAGAATCCTTCGATATTTCCGATGCCGCTCTGGAACTTATCCAAACCGTGAGCCAAAAAGATGACCCCCAGTATAACCCGAATAATGAATGTGCCCGTAGAAGAATAACTACGCATGAAATGTAACAACTCCTTATCTTTGTTTTGAAATGTTATCAACTAACTTTTATATAGTAGAAACTCAAGTTGTATCATACTCAATAATGCTATTGAATGTCAAGTAACTAACTAAAAATAATCGGATTTTACAATTTAGTGTCTGGGCCGGTATTCAGTCGGCGACTGTCCGGTCCAGCGGCGGAATTGCCTTGAAAAGTGGCTGGCGGAGCGAAACCCGAGTTTGTCGGCGATCGCGGCCATCGGCAGATGGGTCGTGATAAGCAGCTCTTTGGCCAAGCTGAGCTTTTGACGGCTGATATATTGTCTTGGCGATATTCCATAGACTTGGCGAAACAATTTGCTGCATTGGCTGCGGCTTAAATTAAGCTCTTTGGACACCGCCGCGACAGATATCTCCTCGGTGAGCCCCGAGGATAGTTTCTCTTCAATGGCATGAGCCGCATCGGCTGCAAGCAAGGAAGACGGTTTGTGAGTGCCCGCTGCCGCCGGTAAGGAATGTCGTGGCTTGAGTGTTTCCTGCATCTTCAGGAGAGAGAGCACATCATGAATGATAAGCAGGGTATAGGATTGGAGCAGCAGCCTGTCTTCAAAGGTGAGATTGTATTCGGCTCTCGGGTTCTCCGGATGAAGTGAATGAGCTGGCGGCTGGCTGCGCCGAACGATCTCCTCCAGCTCATGGATGTATGCGTTCAGTTTGCTGCGCTCGCTTTCATGCTGGCGAATATGGCGGTAAGGGGCAGCGGATAATGAGCTCCGAATTTCCGTATCATCGAGATCAAAATGAACATTGAAGTATCCATACTGCTTATTGGACAGATTAGAGGTTTGATGGGGTACCCCGGATTTGATCAGAAGCCATTCCCCTTGCCGAAGCGTAATGGATTCCCGGTGAATTTCCTGCAAGACCTCGCCTTCCAGACAGTACAGCAGCTCGAACAGGTGATGATGATGCCTCGGATAACTCCAGCCAGGTGGCTGGATATCAAAATGGCATCCGGTTACCTGAAGCGTGTGAATGATATTGGGAAAGCGGAATGTAATATCCATAGCAGCGTGCTCCTTTTTTAGCATCTTTCACTCTAATATGTATGCCCTCTATTTTATCATATTAAGTTCATGACATCGTGAGAATTTGACACAAAAGGTATAGAGAATGATCCATTTGGAGATTGAGCAGAAAGCGCTTTTGATAGATGATATCAGTGTGTGGTGAAATTGAAATGATATGAATCATGGAGGGAATATAAGATGCAGCCTCAATTGAAAGCGATAAATCAACAGTTCGTGTTAGGGGATGAACCGATTCAGATTCTGTCAGGTGCTGTTCACTATTTTCGTATCGTTCCGGAATATTGGGAAGACCGGTTGATGAAGCTTAAAGCGTGTGGGTTCAACACCGTGGAGACCTATATTCCGTGGAATTTGCATGAGCCCAAGGAAGGGCAATTTACGTTTGATGGCATAGCTGACTTGGAAGGATTTGTCCAAAAAGCCGGTCATCTGGGGCTGCACGTGATCCTGCGGCCAAGTCCTTATATATGTGCAGAATGGGAATTCGGCGGGCTTCCTGCCTGGCTGCTGCAGTATCCGGATATTCATCTGCGATGTATGGACCCCGTCTATTTGGAGAAGGTTGACCACTATTACGATGAACTGATTCCACGAATAGTTCCGCTGCTGACCTCCAAGGGAGGTCCGGTAATTGCGATTCAGATTGAGAATGAGTACGGCAGTTATGGAAATGATACGGCCTATCTGGAATATTTAAAAGACGGCTTGTCCGCGCGTGGCGTGGATGTATTGCTGTTCACTTCAGATGGTCCTACGGATGGCATGCTGCAGGGGGGAACCGTACCGAACGTGCTTGCAACCGTCAATTTCGGATCCAGACCCGGGGAAGCCTTCGCTAAACTGCGAGAGTACCGGACAGAAGATCCTCTTATGTGTATGGAATACTGGAACGGATGGTTTGATCATTGGTTGAAACCGCATCATACGCGGAGCTCCGAGGAGGTTGCCCAGGTATTCGAGGAGATGCTTCGTCTGAATGCATCCGTGAATTTTTACATGTTTCATGGCGGAACGAATTTCGGATTCTACAACGGAGCGAATGATCAAGAAAAGTATGAACCGACAGTCACCAGCTATGATTATGATGCTCCTCTCTCGGAATGCGGGGATGCAACCGCTAAATATGAGGCCGTTCGCAGTGCGATTGTTAAGCATCAGGGGCTTGAGATTGCGGATCTGCCCAATCTGCCTCAGCCTTCGGTGAAGAAAAGTTATGGCTCTGTTCGCATGACGCATTATGCCGACTTACTGGAGCAGTTGCCGGTACTGTCGGAGCAGGTGAAACGCACAACGCCTGTTCCTATGGAGTTGTTGGGTCAAAGTTATGGGTTCATTGTGTATTCAACGGTGGTTTCGGGTCCACGTCAGGGTGAATTCTTGCATCTGCAAGAGGTGCATGACCGGGCGCAGGTATTCTTGAATGGTATTTATCAGGGTACCGTTGAGCGCTGGAATCCTCAAGCCTTGCAGCTCGATATTCCGGCAGCCGGGGCGAAGCTGGAGATTGTTGTCGAGAATATGGGGCGGGTTAACTATGGTCCGAAACTGAAGGACTATAAGGGCATCACGGAGGGAGCTCGGATGAACAACCAGTTCCTGTTCGACTGGAGCATCTATCCGCTGCCGTTAGAGAATCCGAATACGGCATCGTTCCAAGCGCTGGAAGGTGCATTGGATCAGCAGGATCGGCCTACCTTCTATACCGGCGAATTCACGGTTGATGAAATCGGTGATACATTCATTCGTCTGGATGGATGGGGAAAAGGCGTAGTATGGATCAATGGCTTCAATCTGGGACGCTATTGGAAGGAAGGGCCGCAGGCAACACTTTATGTGCCTGGACCGCTGCTGAAGCAGGGTCGCAATGCAATCACGGTATTTGAACTGCATCATTCCGGCGATGCGTGCGTCCATCTTGTTGATAAGCCCGATCTGGGCTGAGAAAAGGAAAAGGGAGCCGCCCGAATCGATTTTCGGGCTGGCTCCCTTTTTTCTTCTAAAGCTGCGTAATTAGATCAATTGCTTGCGAACCCTTAAATAGCGATACAAGACGATGCCGAACAGCGAGCACAGCACCGCGCATAATCCGATGAAGCCATAGCCGGCTTGGAGTCCTCTCAGCAGACCCAGCTCCGTTTCGCTGCCATACATCTGTTTGAAGCCGTTCGTAATGGCACCGATTGCGTAATTGCCAATGACGCTGCCAATCCCCATCATGGTGACGATAAACGTGATGGCGGTATCGCTTTCTCTTGGATATCTTTTGGCAATCAAAGCCATAACTGTCGGATAAATCGGAGCGATTCCGATACCGGCTGCCGCGAACAGGAAGGCGTAGGATTCCCCGCCAAAGATCGCGATAAAGGTACATACTCCGGTCAGAGCAGACAGAATGATAATCGATAGAGTGAAACCGATCCGGTCCGTGATCGGGCCCAGCAGCAGACGCGCAGCCGAGAAACAGAGAAAGAACGCGGATAACATTCCAGCCGCTGCGGTTGGCTCCCAATTGTACGATTTTTCAAGAAAGTTGACGAGCCACCCGCCGACGGCCATCTCCGAGACAACACCGAAGGAAAGGATCATGACAACAAGCCACAGGGCAGGATCTCTGACCAATTGTTTCAGTGGAACGCGTTCCGTCTCGGACAGGTCATCCCCGGGAAATTTGCTCATCAATGCCGGGATCATCGGCAGTACGGATAACATAAGCATAGCCAGGTACATTCCCCGCCAGTCCAGCGTGTGATTCCATACGGTTATGGTCATTAAGCCGGATGCAATCATCGGTGCCACCGTTGAACTAATCCCGTAGAAGAAATGGGACAGGTTCATCATCGTACCGGTATTTCGCACAAAAATCCGGGCTGCCAAGATCGCAAGTCCAATCTCGAGCATGCCGTTTCCTATGTACATTAAGAAGTAGGATGCAGTAAACATCGGGTAGCTGTGTGACAGAAAAATAAACACGCCGGAAATCGCCATTGATCCAAAGGCAGCCATGCTGACCCATTTGATCCCGATCTTGCGGGTTAACAGGGCAGTGAAGGAGCAAGCGATCAAATATCCGAGTGCATTCAGCGACAGCAATGTGCCGATCTGCATTTCGTCCAGACGAAAATCGAATTGAATTCTGGGTATGGCGGGTCCTTTAATATTTTCCGATATCCCGAAAATGATAAAGCCGAGAAATATGGTTGCCAAATGGAGGGTGTAATCCTTGCTGAATTTCGGTTTTGCTTTCGTTTGAAGGTCAGTATTCACGGTTATTCCCCAATCATCATCGTTGAATTTTACACTGCACGAGTATCGGATATCATCATATCCAGAGCAAGCCGCTGTAAGCCGGCTATATAGTCTTGTTCCCAGTCGCGAAGTTGCATCTCAGGCAAATGCGGTTCCGGTACGTAAGTGGAAGCCCGTTCTTTAATCGAGATCAGGGTGGAGGGGAGGAGATCATGCTCACACCACATGATGGCATCGGGATTGATTATCGCGGTAAAGGTTGCGCTCAGGCGGCCTACCACGACAGGAATGGAGTACAGGGTCTCCAGATACGACTTGAGGTCATAGTCCTGAAAGGCTCCATACGTTGGGATATGAAAAATGACGCCATCACGAACGGCGGCCGGCAAGCCAGCGGCAATCGAACGGATTTTCGGGTAGCTCCGGATCCAGTTTCCCAGCTGGATGCAAGAGCCTCCGGTCCGCGATGGAGTATGGCGTCTTCACTGTCCGCTCGATAAGGTCGCCGTTCCAGTTGAAAAGGGTATATACGCTCTGCTCCTTCTTGTAATAAACAGCGAGACCCAGCATGTAATCCGGATTAAAAGCATAACGATTCGCACGCCTGCCGCCACTCGATTCATCCAGTCCAAGCAGGGTGACTTCCCCTTCTTGCTTCATCTGTTCCAGCACTTTGCCAACCGTCGGGAAACTGATGCCGAGTTTGTCGCTAAGCTCTGCCTTGGTTCCACTGCCCAGTTCCAGCAGCGAGGAGCGCAGTGCGCGCCGAACAGTGTGTCTCATGGATTGCGGCGTCGACAAAGCTTTTTCTCGCGTAATGATCACGCCTCTCCTGACTTTTTAAACTGATTTAATAAATTTCTGCTGAAGATTATTGCATATCTGTTAAAGGGGCGCAAGAACAATCTCGATTCAGGGAGCCTGGACGATTAGCGAAGCAGCATGATGATCCCTCCCAGTATCGGCATGAGAATCATGGAGAATCGCAGCAGCGTTCTGGGTGCCTTGCTTGTATACTTTGCTCCGATGTACGATCCGATCATCGTACCTGCAACCACTTGCAGCAACAGCTGCCAATCGATGTACCCTGCTTGAAAATAACCGATGCCCCCGAAGAGCGCAATCGGCATAATAACCATCATGGTTGTACCTACTGCCAGCGTTATTGGCATATTGAACAGAACCATAAGCGCAAGCTGGATGAACGGAGTTGAACCGATACCGAACACACCCGACATGCCTCCAGTTATCAAACCGGAGATCAGTGCCATCATCCAAAATCTCGAGGAGCGAATGGAGGTCAGCATGGGCTTCGGCGTAAACTGCATGCGCGTCCGCAGCATAATCAGCAGGCCGGATAGAAACAGCATGATGGCTGTACATAAGACAAGCCGGTCCTCCGGAATCAGGCGAGCGGCAAAGCTGCCTGCATAAGCACCCATGGCGCCGAACAATCCGACGGCAAGTCCTGTTGATAGTATCGCATTTTTCTCTCTTAGGTGGCTGACAGAACCCGATATCATGGTAAATACCATGGCGGCAATGGATGTGCCCAGCGCCGTATGTACAGGAATATGAAATACAGTGACTAGAAGTGCAATGATGAATCCGGATCCACCAGCACCTACAAATCCGAGAAGACCTCCCAGGAATAACATCGTGATGAAAATACTCATATGTGTCTCTTCTTTCGCTGTAAGTTTAATATCAATTTTCCTATTATACATCAAATTGTGAATGATTAGAGGTGCTTGATAAGGTTGGTCCGAGCGGCAGAGGGATTGTCCTGAAGGAAACCGCTAGACCATGGACGAATTGTCGTGAAGCAGTTGACAACCGTGCAGCTCCATGAGAAAAT
The DNA here is from genome assembly GCF_000193415.1 of Paenibacillus vortex V453. Classification (NCBI taxonomy): domain Bacteria; kingdom Bacillati; phylum Bacillota; class Bacilli; order Caryophanales; family Paenibacillaceae; genus Paenibacillus; species Paenibacillus vortex. Next base: position 265,893 of record NZ_ADHJ01000037.1, on the reverse strand, counting down.
GTACGCGCGTACATAAATTGCGGGAGGCATGATTATTATTGCTAGTCGTAAAGAGGTAGCACAGCTTGCGGGCGTGTCGGAAGCCACGGTATCCCGGGTTCTGAACGGAGTCGGACCGATCAAGGAGGAGACCCGGCTGCGTGTGCTGGAAGCTGCGGATCGGCTCGGTTATACCCCGAGTGCGCTTGCCAGAAGTTTTGCCCGCCGCCGGAGCGGCAACCTTGGGGTTGTGATGCCCTATTTGCCGAAAGCCCGCATATTCTCCGCTTATTATTTCTCCGAAATATTAAGCGGTATTGGCAGCAAGGCGCTGGAGAGCAAATATGATCTGTTAATGCTGTTCCGTGAGCCGGGCGGTTCGATGGATTACATGAATCTGTTCCGCACCCAGAAGGTGGATGCCTGCATCATTCTTGGTGCCAGGGATGATGGGGGAGAGCGGCAAGCCATTCAACAGCTGAGCGAGGGAAATCATCCGTATTGCCTGATTAATCAATACTTTGAAGGCGAGGCATTTCATGTCATGGATGCCGATCATGTGGATGGCAGCTATCAAGCCGTTCGCCACTTGACCGAGCAGGGATTTCGGAAGATTGCGTTTCTCAACGGACCGTCCCAGTATTCCAACAGTCGCGACCGGTTGAAGGGGTATGCTCAAGCGTTGAATGAAGCGGGGATCGCGCTGGATGAGTCGCTGCTGTTCGAAGGCAATTTCAGCCGCAAGAGCGGTTATGCCGCAGCTGAGCTGATTGCAAGGCAGCTGGACCGAATCGAGGCGGTTTTTGCTGCCAATGATCGAATGGCGATTGGTCTTCAGCAGGGCTTGCGCGCGCTCGGAATTTCTGAAGAACGAATGCCTGCCTTTGTCGGTTACGATGACTCGGAAGCTGCGGAACTCTGTACCCCGCCGCTTACCAGCGTCAGAGTTCCCTTCTACGAACTGGGATGTCTTGCAGCGGAACATGTTCTTCATAGGCTGGACGCCTCCGAGTCCGAGGATGAGAGCGAAATGAACACGGTACTTCATCGGCAGCTGTCCACCCGTCTTGTCATTCGTGCATCTTCGCTTCATCGAAATTAATGAACCCTTATTCAAGGAGGAATGAAAGATGAAACAATTACGTGTCGGCATGATCGGATATAAATTTATGGGCAAAGCCCACAGTAATGCATACCGGAGCCTCCCGATGTTCTTCCCGGAGGCGTTGAAGCCAGAGATGGTAGCGATCTGCGGGCGCAATGTATCGGCAGTGCAAGAAGCGGCGGATCAGCTGGGCTGGCGTGAAAGCGTTACCGATTGGAAGGAGCTTGTGAACCGGGATGATATTGATCTGATCGATATCAATGCTCCAAGCGATGCTCATAAGGAGATTGCCATTGCTGCCGCCAAGGCAGGCAAGCATATATTCTGCGAAAAGCCGCTTGCGTTGACGCTGGCGGATGCCAGAGAGATGCTGCAGGCAGCGGAAGATGCAGGCGTGACCCACATGGTCGGGTTTAACTACAGGTTCTCGCCGGCGGTAAGGCTGGCCAAGAAGCTGGTGGACAGCGGGAGATTGGGCCAGATCTATCATTTCCGCGCTTGGTTTCTTCAGGATTGGATTATGGATCCGCAGTTTCCGCTTGTATGGCGGCTGCAGAAGGAAGTCGCCGGATCGGGTTCACACGGGGATCTCGGCGCCCACCTGATTGACCTTGCACATTATCTGGTTGGCGATATGCAGGAAGTGATCGGGATGAGCGAGACCTTTATCAAGGAGCGTCCGATTGCCAGTGAAATGACAGGGCTAAGTGCAAAAGGAAGTGATGGAGGACCCAAAGGAAAGGTGACGGTGGACGATGCGACGCTGTTCATGACCCGCTTTGAGAACGGGGCGCTGGGCAGCTTTGAGGCGACGCGCTTTGCGGCAGGACATCGAAGCACCAATTCTTTTGAGATCAATGGCAGCCTTGGCAGCGTCAAATTTGATTTTGAACGGATGAATGAGCTGGAGGTTTATTTCACCTCTGACGATGAGGATGTGCAGGGCTTCCGCCGCGTGCTGGCAACCGATCCTGTACATGATTATATGGAAGCGTGGTGGCCGCCCGGACATACAATTGGTTTCGAGCACACGTTTACGCATGAAATTCTGGAGCTGTCCAGCGCCATATCGGAAGGCAGACAGCCCGTGCCGAGTTTCTACGACGGGGTGAAGTGTCAGGCCGTGCTGGAAGCCGTGGATAAATCCATTGAGGAGCGTCGCTGGGTTCAACTGTCAGAAATGTAATTAACTTATTCGACCGACCTGGTCGGACACATAAAAGGGAGTGCTACGTATGAAAAAGGCTTTAATCGTATGGGGCGGCTGGGACGGACATGAACCCGAGCAGGTGGCCGGTATTTTCGCTGAATTGCTGCGTCAGGAACAATATGAGGTTGAGGTATCGGACACGCTTGATGCATTGAATGATGCAAAGAAGCTGCAGGCACTGGATCTGATCGTGCCGGTATGGACGATGGGCGAAATATCGAAGGAGCAGGTGGAGAACGTATCGCTTGCCGTGCAGCAGGGAACCGGTTTGGCGGGCTGTCATGGGGGGATGTGCGATTCATTCCGCAGCAACGTGGATTGGCAATTCATGACCGGGGGCAATTGGGTTGCGCATCCGGGAAATGATGGTGTGAACTACCGGGTAGAGATTAAATCCAGCTCCAGTCCGCTGGTGGAAGGGATGGAGGATTTCACCGTGGCGTCCGAGCAGTATTATCTGCATGTGGACCCGGCAGTCGAGGTACTGGCAACCACCCGTTTTCCGGTTGCGGCAGGACCGCATCTCCTGAACAAAGCGGTTGACATGCCGGTGGCGTGGACCAAACGCTGGGGATACGGACGCGTATATTATAATTCGCTCGGTCATCATGCGGATATCGTCGACATGCCTCAGGTGAAGGAAATGATGCGCAGAGGTTTGCTGTGGGCTGCAGAGGGCAAATCGTTGTACTCTGGCTCGGATATGAGTTTGTTTACGGAAGGTCAAGGATACACAGGCATGGGAGACAGCCAATAAGCGGCAGGAGGAGACTTGGATCATGAAGAAAGTAAAGGTTGGCATTATTGGCTGCGGAAAAATCAGCGGCATTTATATGGAAAATTGCCATAAGTTTGACATTCTGGAGCTGACAGCTTAGCGCGGATATCGATCGTGCCCGTGCCGAGGAGCAGGCAGCCAAGTACAACATCCCGAATGTGTACACCACCGAAGAATTGCTTGCCGATCCGGAGATTGAGCTGGTCATAAACCTGACGATTCCTGCACTCCATGCGAAGATTATGCTGGATGCGCTTCAAGCCGGCAAGCATGTGTACGTTGAGAAGCCGCTGGGTGTTACCCGTGAAGAGGGCAAGGCGGTTCTGGACCTTGCCGAGGCCAAGGGGCTCCGGGTAGGATGCGCACCCGAGACATTTCTTGGATCCGGTATCCAGACGGCTTTGAAGCTGATTCAGGACGGCCGGATTGGCACCCCGATTGCAGCGACCGCGTTCATGATGAGCCGCGGGCATGAGCACTGGCATCCCGATCCTGAATTTTACTACGCTGCCGGTGGCGGTCCGATGTTTGATATGGGACCCTACTACCTGACAGCGTTGGTCCAACTGCTGGGACCTATCCGCAGCATTAGCGGCATGACCGGAGCGGCGCTTACAGAGCGGACCATTACGAGCGAGAAGAAGCACGGACAGAAGATTCGGGTGGATGTTCCTACCCACGTGGCTGGACTCATGGAGTTCTATAACGGCGCCATTGGCACGTTGATTACGAGTTTCGATGCATTTGGCGGCAGCACGCTTCCGAATATTGAGATTTACGGTACGGAGGGCACGATCCTGGTGCCGGATCCGAACGGGTTTGGCGGATCCGTGAAATATCGATTGACCGGTGAAAGCGATTGGACGGAAGAACCTCTGCTTCCTGGATATCACGAGAATACGAGAGGCATCGGTCCGGCCGATATGGCTTATGCTATTCGGAGCGGAAGACCTCATCGTGCCAGCGGAGAGTTGGCCTATCATGTGCTTGAAGCCATGTGGGGATTCCATGATGCATCCGATGAAGGCGAACGGTATGAGATGGCCAGCTCCTGCGACGTCCCGGCACCGCTGCCGCTGGATTTGCAGAAGTACACACTGGATTGAGAATAGAGTGACATTCAAAAAGCGGCTTGCTCCGAAAGGTCATAAGACCTCCGGGGCAAGCCGCTTTATCGTCCGGACGGCTGCCTATTTAAAACGATGCGTGGACCGGGACATGCTTGATCCGTTGTTAAGTATAAAGAGCTCTCGCGGATTTCCCCGGCAGTCCCCATCGGAATCAAAACAAACTGTTCCTCCAAGTTAGGCACCTTGGTGCAGCATTTTCCTTCTGGTCATCCCGATCGCTGCGGGCGGGCAGCAGGGCTGACAATCTACATCCCGCCTGCGAGCATAACGCGCTGTTATTCCTTTACGACAAGACCGAATATTTTGGTTAAAGGAATGGCCTGATGCGGCGAAATGATGCATCCCTGCAGATCCTCCAGCGTAACGCCTATGTTATGGAAGTCCGTACGGCTTAAATCAATCCCTGCCAGCTTCGTGCCGGAGAATTGCGATTGATCGATCTGACAATCCAGAAACTCCACTTTGCTTAATTCAGAATGGTAAAAGTCCGATTTTACAAGGGAGGTGGATTGAAAGGAAACCTGCTTCATGTTAGCAAAGCGAAGCGTGGCGTAATCCCCTGTGCAGTGATTAAACAGCACATTACGGATGGTGGCTGCCGTTAGGTCTAGCCCTAGAATTTTGCAATGATTGAATTGCACGCGGTACATGATAGCCTCGCTGAGATCCACGTTGGATAAGTCGCAATGATTGAACACGATATCTGTAAGTTCGGCGTGGTGGAGGGAGACGTGCTGGAATGTAACGTTATTGAATATCATTTGATCGAACAGAACCTTGTTGGCTGCAACATATGATAAGGTTTCGTCCTGACAGGTGGATTGCTCAAACGAAGCTTCATCGTCGACACCTGCATCGGACAGGATCAAAGGTTCAAGCTGCTTGGGGAGTTTGGGCTTCACGATTTTGACGGGTGCTGAATGGTTGGATGGCATGATCTTTCCTCCAAAATGGGAATAAGGATGATGAACTTCCGGCTAATCGCAGGCTTTATTGTATAGAAGTATATCATGTCCTTAATCCATTGTCCGGTCCTTGAGGTTGATCGCAGCATCCAAAGTTCCGCCAAGAAGCTGGGGCGACCATGCCAGCAGACTGACTCGGCCTTTACCGGTCAGATCGCCAACGAATGGGATCATCTGTTCTCCAGATATCCATGGGCCAAATAGAGCTTCGCGTGGACCGAAGGCGGCTCCCGAGCTGTAGTGAACAGACCAGCTGCCCGTTTTATGATCAACAAGCACCAAATCCTCATACCCGTCGCCATCCACATCACCAAGCCTCACCGACAGCTGCGAGTCGCTCAGGTTATGAGCCGAATACCATATACCGGCATCCAGGAGGTCTCTGCAACTGCTTAGCCAGACCCGACAGGTTCCAGTGGCGGGATTCCAAACGACGAGGTCATCCAGGCCGTCCCCATTCACATCCCCTATGCAGGGAATTTCTCCTTCACGTACAGCAACCTTGTTCTGAATAACAGGAGTAGCAAAGCCGCTCCCGAAACTGTAGGCTATGGCGGCTTTTCCGCTGTGAGGATTCCATAAACATAAGTCATGCCTGCCATCCCCGTCAAAATCACCGGTCAAACACTCCCAGTTCATGACTTCAGCTTCTGACAGCCATGCACCCGCCGGGCATAAGGTGGTGCCTGTGCCAAGGGCAACCTCGCACAATCCAAGCTCCCCATACCACACGGCCGTATCCATCCTTCCGTCCCCATCATAATCCCCTGTCATAGCCGTGCCGCCCGGATGGAGCGGCCAACCCGTCAATAACGGGCGTATGGACAACACGCCGTTATGGAGCCGAAGGGGAGCATCGAATCGAATAGTCGCTATGCACCATAGGTTGTCGGTTTCACTTCGAATAAATAACTGATCTGGCTGCCGAATTCTTTTGGCAAGCAGCAATGTCGGGTGCTTGATTGTGAGTTTATTCAGCAAACCGCTCTCCCTGAAATCCGGTATGAACGGGGTCAGCGACGTTAGGGGGACAAAGGATTTATGCTCCTGTTTGAAGGACCGAATGATTCTTCTGAGGGGCGAGTTCGGATCATAATGCACAGTACCGTTAGCACGAAGGTGAATATATGAGAATTCGAGATACGGGTGGTAGAAAAATGACGCGAGATCCTTCCCGCCCGTATAGTCCTTTATGGTTTGCCCGATACGAGCTACATCTTCTTCGATGTTGTCACCTGCAACGTAATAGAGCGGGGTAGGTACATAGAGGGTTCCGTTCGAGAATGGATCGTCAGGGTCGAGTTTGAGTACAGGCGTCCTCGCATCCGGTGCGGAAGGCGGGGATTCATATAGAATGCCGTTACAGATCTCGATGATATGCCGTTGGACGGGGGAAGCAGTATAGTGGGGAGTTTCGAACCAGCCGGCGGCCAGATCGGCAGCTCGGAAGGCATTCTCGGCCAGCTGAACCCGCTGATACGCATAGGATTGCTGAAGCTGCAGGAGAGACGTGATAGCATCGGACCGATCATCGGGGGGACAATTGGCGCTGCAATCGGGATAGGCAAACTCGAACCCGTCTCCGCTGACCGAGTCCTCGTATTGATGCGTATATCCGTGCATGCCGAGCGAGGCTCCAAGAGTGAGCAGCGTTCTGAGCATAAGGACAAAACGAAGAGAAACATCATTTTCCGCATCGGTTATAGACCGGTCAATACCCTGTGCTGGATCGACATAACGCGGGATGACCGCAAGATGGAAGGGGATTCCTTCATTATGTAGGAACTGAGCGATGACAAGTAATTTGGCTTGTTGTTCCTCACTCTCGTAATTTCCTCCTGGCCCGATATCTTCAAGGCGTATTAGTGCTTTATTCATTCAGATGTGCTCCTTTCCCGGATACACTGGATCGTAATGCGGAGTATATCCATATATTTATGCGGGGACGGTGCACCGTGCCATTTCTGAGGAACGGTGTTGCACGAAAAAGAGGATCAAATGACTGTCAAGCGAATACAAAGAGAAGAAAAAACGAGCAGGAGGAAGAACATGCAGATCAGATACGCTAATGAACATGACGCTGAAGGTATTGCCAAGGTGCATGTGGACAGCTGGAAAACAACCTATCAGGGAATTGTGGACGATCGCTTCTTACAAGCGCTGTCTGCCGCCGATCGTGTAGAGGGCTGGCGCTGGAAGCTGGCGAACATGCCGGAGGACGAGCAGCTGCTTGTCGTGGCCGATGAAGACGGAAAGGTGTACGGGTTTATGTCTTACGGCACAGAACGCGAGCAGAAGATGCCTCATGAAGGAGAACTTTACGCCGTCTATCTGTTGGAAGAGATTCAAGGGCAAGGCTATGGAAACCAACTGTTTGCCAGGCTGAAAGAGTATTTGAATATGAAGGGATACACATCCTTATTGGTCTGGGTACTTGAAGGCAATTCGGCAGAACACTTTTATAGACATAAGGGCGGACAGGAACAGAAACGAAAAGAGATTGTCATCGGCGGGAAAACCCATACCGAGATTGCATTGCTGTGGGATTCCATTGACAAGATCACATAATTCAGGCAATCCCCTTAAAGTTTACATCCGTGCGGCAATCTACTATGATTAACATATATACCCCTGTGGGTAATTATTAATCCTTGTCATATCGTAGGAGGTTCGCATTTGAGTATTATTCCCATAGGTCCTTTGATGATCAGGGCAGATATCGTTCTCTTCCTTATCTGTGCTGCGGCCGGGCTTGCCGCACTCCGAATCCGCTTGCACCAGGAGCCGCAGCGGGAATGGGTTCTTGACACTTTTTTGACTACGCTGATCATTGGTTTTATCTCGTGGAAATTCGGCATGCTGCTGTTTGATCCAATCCGAACCCTTCAGCATCCGACGTCCCTTATTTATATGACGGGTGGAACCCGAGGCATCTGGCTGGGGTGCATCCTTGCGCTTCTCTATGTTGGTCTTCGATGGAATAAGAGCAGGGTAAATTCGGGTCTGCTGCTCAAGTCGGCTATGTTGTCGGCATTCGCGAGCGGACTGGCAGGATCGATGTTTCAGTGGCTGTGGGCGGATGGAGCGAGTGTAACAATTTCGTTGTTCTACATTGTATTGTTCGGTGTTCTGCTTATCCTGAGCTGGCTTCAATTCCAGAAGCCGCTAACCCATTACCTCACGCTCGGTTTAGGGAGGAACAGGGCTGTGCTGCTTCTCATGTCAGCTCTGTTCATATGGGTAATCTATGACTTTGCCTCCAATTCGGCCAGCGAGCGAGAAGCCGACGCTCCGAGTCAAGGAGAACAAGCGGATCATATTATCGAGGGCTTGAAGCCAGGACTTCGCGCACCGGACGTCGCACTCCTGAACCTGGAAGGACAGGAGGTAAAGCTGTCGGATTATCGCGGCCAAACGGTTCTTCTTAACTTTTGGGCATCCTGGTGCCCGCCTTGCAAGGTAGAAATGCCATATATGCAGGATTTTTACGATAAGCATCAAGACGAAGACGTTGTGATTCTGGCAGTTAATATGACGCATCTGGAAACTAACATGAGCGAGGTGCAGGCTTTTGTCGAGCAGAACAGTTTAACCTTTCCTGTTCTATATGACCGGAACGGGGAGAACACAAAAAGCTATGAGGTCGTAGCCTATCCGACTACCTATGTGATATCGCCAAACGGTATCATTTCGGAGCGGTTTCAAGGGGCGATAAACGAAGATCTGATGGAACAAGCCTACCGTAAAGCGCGTGAATAAGCAGGGTGAAAAGGCGGAATTTTGGCTTTGTGGACATTTATCTCTGCCGACTTCCCTCCAGCAGGAATATAATACACAAACGCTTGGGAGGGGGAAAAAAAGTGCAACCAATACCAATATCGGCAGACGGATGCAGAAATTACGTCGGCAAATCCATCTGCGCTGTCATGCATGATGGAACTGAAGTCGTGGGGACTATTCGCGGTGTACATGATCGAGGCCTCGAACTCGAATTTGCGAACCCATCCGCATATATATTGTCCACAAAAGGCAAAAAAGGCAAGAAGTCTTCAAAGTCAGCTAAAAATGGTGCGCAAACATCCGCATTTGCACCATATGGCTACGGCGGTGGCTATGGCTATGGCGGTGGATACGGAAGAGGATACGGCTGGGGAGGCAATGTATTTGCTTGGGAAGCCATCGCTCTGTTATTCCTCATTCCATTCTTGTTTATCTAAAATAGAGAAAGAACACGTGATCACCGGCAGATGATGTTTTATATAGAAGAGACAGGGCATGGGATATCCCAGCGCTGTCTCCTTTTTAATTCCGGATTATATATTTCGGGCATGGGAGCTGAGTAGGGCTGAAGCCGAAGCATTGGTTTGTCTCAGGAGCCATATGACAGGAGTAAATGCGATGAGAAAACAGCTTCCGGCCAGAATCGGAAGTAAAGACCATTCGGCAATGGAATAACCGAGAAGCGTTTGCCAGCCGATGGCAACCAATCCAAGGAGATAAGCGATGCCACTCATATGGATGAGTATCGGTTTGGCTGCAGGATTGAAGGATTTTCTCAAGGACAGCCATGCTACGAATGGGATTGCTTGAAGAGCATGAAAGCCTAACCCATGGAGCCAGATGATGTTACCGCCGATTCCGGTGAAGCGTCCAGCATTGATGGATATCCATATGCCGGCTGCAAACGAAATCAGCACCGCGATCATGGCATAACGAATGCCAAGCACAAGCTCAGGGTGTGCTTTCATCGCCTGTTTCCGGAAGTACTGAAGCCCAAAAATCAGATAGAGTATCAAGAGCAGTAAAGCCACGGCGGAGAAAGAAATCGCTATGACCACATCAAAGGCGGAACCGTTCTGAACGAACCTCGGATTGACACCGCGGAAATTTTGTACCGTCTCGGCAAAATAGGAAAACAAAACGAGAAAAATATAACAGCAGCGGAAGATGGACTTGCTTCTCGGTCGTAAACCGGATACCGGCAAGATCGCTGCGGTTGAAATCGTGAATATTCCCAGCGCCGCAGTAAAGGAAATTGCTTTGGAGACATCGCCATCGGGGGCGACAGGTCCTCCATTCAGCAGGACCCATATCCCGCAAAATCCGGCTAATAAGAAGCCGATCAGCCCTGCAAGCATAAGCCAGGTCTCCTGCTTATACAATTTGACAAATTGGTTGGTTGTTCCGTGTGAAGGTTGATTCATAATGATTAACATCCTCTCCGTAATGATGAATTGCTTATAATTTACAGGAGAAAGGCTGCCTTATTAACGGGCTGGGGATGTAATCAATTACCGTACCTGGGAATGGTTCCTATCTGGGCTTAAGGAGGGGATAGGGGATAACGGAGGGGATGGTGGTGCAGGAATTAAAGCTTAGCCAGTGCTAAATAACTAATATGAGCAGCCTAGAAATGAACCCTTCGCTTGATTGTTCCTTTCCTGAATACCTACTAAAATTGAAAAATGTGGTTATTCACTTGAAGGATCGGTTAATAGTGTAAGGATTTGAAATTTGTATTTGGACTGCCTAACGAGAACGGGCAGCATGACAGAAGGGGCGTCATTTTTTATGTCCAATCGAATTTTGGTTACACCCGAGCAACTGGAGCAGGTCTCGGCACAATTTGCTCAGTCTGGTCAACTAAGCAGTGACATGGTGGAGCGGCTTCAGCAAAGTATTCATGAAATGGAAGGCCAATGGCAGGGGATGACCCGGGAACGTTTTTACGGGGATTATCAGCAGGCCAGATCTATCATGATCCAGTTTGTCGAAAGCTTACATAAGATTTCAACTGAACTGAAGCAAATCTCTGGCAAATTCCGTACTACGGATGAAATGGTGAATGGTGCCGCCATGGGAGGTACAGCTGCGGTTGCAGGTATCCTGGCCGGGACAGCGGCAGCCGGTGCTGTGGGCAGCGCAGCTTATGCAGCCAAGACCTCGAACGCCGCCGTAAAAGACTCCAATCCTGTACTGGATAAGGCTATCGAAGGCTTTAGTCGCAGAAGGGCAGCGCGGTAAGCAATAAAGAGAATGGCTGGTATGCGAATGCCATAAACGGCAGTGCCAGCGCAAGCCTTCACGAAGGAGCTCAAATGAGCGGATCGATCGTTGAAGCGGGCTTTGACACCGCCTATGCCAACGGATCGGTCAGCTTGATGAGTGCTGAGCTTGGAGCCTCCGTGGAAGATGGAACACTTAGTGTCGGTGCAGAAGGAACCATCACCAAATATGAAGGAGGCTTTAAGGTTCCGCTGCCTTGGAGCGATAAATCGCTGAATATCGGAGGATCGGCATCACTCGGCGTTGTCGGAGGATCCGCAGAAATCGGTGAGAGTGGCGTGCGTTTCCATATTCCAATAGGTCCAGGCATCAGCCTGTTCGGATTGGGCGGATCTGTATCGGTTAAGTAAAAGGAGGCAGAGTGCCGATGAACGATAGACAGAGGAAGTTCAAATACATAATGACGGTCATTGGCATAGTAGGCGTGCTCGGCACGGTTGTTCCCAATTTACTGAATGCGGAATATGCGGCCGCGGAAAAGGCAGTGATCTGTATATCCTACCTGGTGGGAGTCCCGCTTGTAGTTTCGTTGGTTTATTGGGCAGGCAAAAACATAATGAAGGGTTGATAATCATGGAACAGCAGCTGCTGCCGATAGGCTCGGTGGTCAAATTCAAGGAATGGGGTCAGACGCTGATGATATATGGGCGGATGCAGAATGACTCCAAGACGTTGAAGCGTTGGGATTATGTCGCCTGCTTCTACCCTCATGGCAATCTGACGAAGGATTCCAACATCTTTTTTAACCATGAGGATATATCGGAGGTTGTATTTAGGGGATATATTAACGACGATGAAATCGCATTTCGCGATGCGCTGATTGAAGGGATTGAAAAAGCTGATCAAATGGCGCAATCCGCAGGCGCGGATAAATCATAGCTCTATTACACAGCAGCTCGGTATGGAGGCATCTCCAGCGGAGCTGCTTTTTTTTGTTTTCAGAGGAACGTGTATTAAATAACAAAACAAAAAAAACAGATAAATGATCTTTGTTTATTTTTGAAAAACACACTATTCAAACATAAACGGAAATGTTAATATAGGAATCAAATGAAAGCAAATTCATATGGTCAATCGGAGGGGAAACTTCATGGTTCAGAGCTTATGGGAACAATCTACAGCGCAGCAGACACAAAATACATTGGATGAGCTTGTATACCGTTCCAATTTGATTGGGGCGGATCGGCGCGTCTGCAATTGGGGCGGCGGCAACACATCCAGCAAAACCACGATTCAGGATTTCCGAGGCAAAGATGTAGAGGTCATGTATGTGAAGGGCAGCGGCTCCGACCTTGCAACCATGAAATCGGGCAATTTCACAGGCTTGCGACTGGAGGATATTCGGCCATTGTTCGAGAGGGAATCGATGTCCGATGAGGAAATGGTGGCTTATCTGGGCCACTGCATGGTGGATGCCAAGCATCCTCGCGCTTCCATTGAAACGCTGCTGCATGCGTTCTTGCCGTTCCGGCATGTGGATCATACGCATCCCGATGCCATCATCAGCTTATGCTGCGCTCATAACGGCAAGGAACTGGCCCAAGAAATCTTTGGCGACCGATTCGTATGGGTTCCGTATGTACGACCCGGGTTCACACTGTCGAAGATGATTGCGGAAGGGGTGCTGGCGAATCCCCAAGCTGAGCTTGTTCTCATGGAGAAGCACGGTCTCGTAACCTGGGGAGATACCTCTGAGGCATGTTATGCGCAAACAATTCGTATCATTAGCGAAGCAGAGGCTTTCATCGAAGCCCGAGTTAACAACGACAAGCTGTTTGGCGGGCGCAAATTTGCCCCGTTGGCCTCTGAGGTACGCCGCAGCATTGCGGCAGAGGTGATGCCTGCCGTTCGTGGTGCTGTGAGTGACGTCAAGAAGATGATCCTGTCTTTTGACGATCAGGACGATGTGCTGGACTTTGTCGGCGGCAGCGATGCCCCCAAGCTATCCCAGGTCGGAGCGGCATGCCCAGACCATCTGGTCCATACCAAGGTTGTTCCCCTCTTCATCGATTGGACACCGGATGCTGACGATGTGGAAGGCCTTAAGGCGAAGCTGATTGAAGGCATTGCAGACTACAAAGAGCAGTATAAAGCGTACTTTGAACGAAACCGCCATGAAGGTGATGTTATGTTCGAAGCAGCTCCGCGCGTCATTCTTATTCCTGGAATCGGGATGATTAATACCGGCAAGAGCTGGGCAATGTCGCAAGTCAGCGGTGCCCTGTACCATCGGGCGATTGCGGTTATGCGGGGGGCGACGGCACTGGGTGATTTTGTGTCCCTGAGCGAGAATGAATCTTACAATGTAGAGTACTGGCCGCTTGAGCTGTACAAATTGTCCCTCGCTCCTGCCGAGACGGAGTTCTCCCGTCAGGTTGCCTTCGTCACAGGCGGGGCAGGCGGGATCGGCAGTGCAACGGCCCGTCGATTGGTGTCCGGGGGAGCGCATGTTGTGCTGGCCGATTTAAATTTAGAAGGAGCGCAGCAGGTTGCCGAGGAGATTAATGCAAAATACGGAGATCATCGGGCGTTTGCTGTTAAAATGGATGTAACCGATGAAGAGGCGGTTCAACGCGCCTATCGTGAAACGGCAATAACCTATGGCGGCGTTGATATCATTATCAATAACGCGGGCCTTGCAACATCCAGTCCGTTTGATGAGACTAGCCTGAAGGAATGGAACCTGAACATGAACGTTCTGGGGACGGGGTATTTCCTTGTAGCCCGAGAAGCCTTTAAATTAATGAAGGTACAGGGCGTCGGCGGAAGCATGGTGTTTGTTGGCTCGAAAAACTCCGTCTATGCCGGGAAAAACGTGACCGCATACAGCTCCGCGAAAGCACTGGAGGCGCATCTGGCCCGCTGCATTGCTGCTGAAGGCGGGGAATACGGAATCCGAGTCAACACGATTCTGCCTGACGCGATTCTGCAAGGGTCTGCAATATGGAACTCGAACTGGAGAAATGAGCGGGCGGCAGCCTATGGAATTGAACCGGATCAACTGGAGGAGCATTACCGTAAACGCACGACTCTTCTTGTGAATATATATCCGCAAGACATTGCCGAAGGCATTGCTTACTTCGCTTCTTCGAGATCCTCGAAGACAACCGGCTGCATGCTGACCATTGACGGCGGAGTGCCGGCTGCATTTACTCGTTAATTTGGATAGAAGCACATGCACATACGCGATCCACAAGGAATCATGATGATATCATATTTCATATAATCGGGCGCTGGGTCTCTTATGACCCGGCGATCCTCATTCAAGCGGGGGGTTATGAGATGAGGCAGGATGTTGCAAGGAATTATGAAGAAGCGAAAAAGCTCTATGAGCAGCATGGCATCCAGGTAGATGAAATCTTGACGGAGCTTGAACGTATCAAAATCTCCATCCATTGCTGGCAAGGAGACGATGTTCGCGGATTTCTGTTCCGGGATCAGGAGCTGTCTGGCGGGATTTCCGTAACCGGCGAGTATCCCGGCGCAGCAGGAACGCCGGAGCAGCTTCGGGCCGATCTGGAAAAAGCGATGTCGCTTATTCCGGGATCGCATAAGGTGAACCTCCATGCCATATATGCGGACACCGAGGAATCGGTGGATTTGGATCAGCTGGAGCCCAAGCATTTTCAGTCCTGGGTGGATTGGGCCAAAGTACAGGGAATCGGGCTTGATTTTAATCCAACCTGCTTCTCCCACGACAAGTCGAGGGACGGTTTTACGCTAAGCCATGCCGATCCGGCTATTCGCCAATTCTGGATTGACCATTGCAAGGCTTCACGCAGAATCGGGGCTTATTTTGGTGAACAGCTGGGTCAGACCTGCGTGACCAACATCTGGATCCCGGATGGTTATAAAGACATACCGGTTGATCGTTTAGCGCCCAGACAACGGCTGAAGGCATCGCTGGATGAGATTTTTGCCGAGGAGATCAATCCAGACTGGAACCTCGATGCCGTAGAGAGCAAGCTGTTCGGGTTGGGCTCCGAGGCTTACGTTGTCGGCTCCCATGAATTTTATATGGGGTACGGCATTCAGAATAATAAGCTGATTTGCCTTGACGCAGGTCATTTCCACCCAACCGAAGGCATTGCCGGAAAGCTGTCCTCACTCGCGCTCTTTACGGAAGGGCTCCTCCTTCATGTAAGCCGGCCGATGCGGTGGGACAGTGACCATGTTGTCATTATGGATGATGAGTTAATTGAAATTGGACGCGAGCTTGTGCGTAATGACTTGCTTGGTGTCACCCATATCGGGCTGGACTTTTTCGATGCAAGCATTAACCGCATTGCCGCTTGGGTTATCGGTACTCGCAATACGATTAAGGCGCTGCTTCGTGCCAAGCTCGAACCGACCGAGACGCTGAAGCAAGCCGAGCTTGAGGGTGATTACACAACCCGTCTTGCGTTTATGGAAGAGTTTAAATCCTATCCCTTTGGAGCGGTGTGGGATTACTACTGCGAACGCATGGGGGTACCCGTCAGGGAAGAATGGTTATCCGAAGTGAAGCGGTATGAGCAGGACGTATTACTGAAGCGCTTCGGGTCATAAGTAGAGCAGGATCATTTTTTATGCAATCATCGTTGTGTCGGGCAGTGGAAATTGATCTGACAAGGAGGCTAGAGAACGTTGAGCGTTCTTGCATTTGATATTGGAGCAAGCAGCGGAAGAGCTATGCTGGGGCAGTTAAGCAGCCGAACCATTGAAGTGAAGGAAATCCACCGATTTCCGAATGACCCTGTTCGAGTTGGCAACCGCTTACAATGGGACGTTCTCCGGATTTATCATGAGATGAAGCAGGGCTTGCTGCGGGCGAAAGGGCAGCACGGACTGCCGACAAGCATAGGCATCGATACCTGGGCGGTGGATTACGGTCTTGTGGATCGGAATGGCGAGCTTATGACGAATCCGTATCATTATCGCGATACGCACACGGACGGTGTGATGGAACAGGTCATGAAAAGCGTGCCGCCTTCCGAGATTTTTGAACGGACGGGGATTCAGTTCCTCCCGTTTAACACCATTTATCAGCTGGCCTCAATCCGGCAGCAGAAGCCTTATCTGCTTCAAGAAGCGGAGCGGTTCTTGATGATTCCCGATCTGCTGCGCTACTTCTTGACCGGTGAGATGGCTAATGAGTTTACGAATGCTACCACGACGCAGCTGTATAATCCGGTTTCAGGCAGCTGGGATCATTATCTGATGAATTCTTTGCATATACCTCATGGGATGTTTCATCCAGTCGTTCAACCCGGCACCCCCGTTGGATCTTTGAGATCTTCCGTAACAGAGGAGCTGGGGATCGCGTCCGTTCCGGTTTATACGGTTGCCGAGCATGATACGGCATCCGCCGTGGTGGCGGTACCGGCACTGGATCGGTCATTTGCTTACTTAAGCTGCGGTACCTGGTCGTTGATGGGAACAGAGGTGGAGCAGCCTGCCATTCATGAACGGGCCAGAGAGCTGAACTTCACGAATGAGGGAGGGGCATACGGTACTTACCGGCTGCTCAAGAACATCATGGGTCTGTGGATTCTGCAGGAGTGCCAGCGGACCTGGGAGCGGGAAGGGTTATCCTACTCGTACCCCGAATTGGTTAAGATGGCGGATGCAGCACCTGCTTTTGCATGTTTCATTGATCCGGACGATCCCTTATTCCTCCCGGCTGGAGACATGCCGAAGCGGGTAAGGGAGTATGCGGCTCGCACCAACCAGCGCATTCCGCAAGGTGAAGGTGCCATCGTGCGCTGCATCATGGAGAGTTTGGCCATGCAGTACCGTTATGTGCTGGATTTGACCGAGGAATTGTCCGGACAGAAATTTCAAGGGTTGCATATGGTAGGCGGTGGCATTCATAATGAAACATTATGCCAGTGGACGGCGAATGCCATCGGCAAGCCTGTATGGGCTGGACCTGTAGAGGGCAGCGCCATTGGCAATATGGCTGTGCAGTGGATTGCACAGGGCGAGTTGTCCGATATATGGGAGGCTCGTGCCGTTATTAGGGAATCATTCCCGGTCAAGACTTACGAGCCCGAGGATACTCCACTATGGGAGGATGCCTGTGGTGTGTTTGGTCAGCTGACCCGGAAGAGATAGAATATATCGAATAGTAAGGATGGGCGGTAATATGCTGGTTGCAGAACGATATGAGAAAATAGTACAGTTGGTCAACGAAAGAGGGAGCATCCGCGTCTCCGAGCTGAGTCAGCTATGCGGCGTAACGGAGGAAACGATTCGCCGTGACCTTGACAGGCTGGAGCAAGCAGGACGCCTGCGCCGTTCCCATGGAGGGGCGGTTAGTGTGAAGGATCAACCGGAAATTCAGCGCTCGCAGCCGGAGATACCGTATGCTGAACGGGAAATCATGAATGCGCTGGAGAAGCAGCGCATTGCGGAGGAAGCGGTCAAGCGAATCCATCCGAATGACCGTATCTTGCTTGATGCCAGCTCAACGGCCTGGTATATGGCAAAAATCATACCGGATATTCCGATTACGGTATTGACGAATTCAATCAAGGTGGCTGCCGAGCTAAGCACCAAGGAGCGCGTCCAGGTTATATCTACCGGCGGCATTCTGGCACACCGCTCGTTGTCCTTTGTCGGTCCGCTTGCGGAACGCTCTCTTGATGCTTATTACGTGGATAAAGCCTTTCTGTCCTGCAAGGGCGTGCACCTGGACAGGGGACTTAGCGAATCCAACGAGCTTCAGGCCAGAATAAAGCATAAAATGATTGGAATGACGGATGAGACCATTGTGCTTGCCGATGCCAGCAAATTCGGTGCTCAGGCTTTTGCCCAGGTGGCCGACTTGTCTCAAGTGAATCTGATTATTACGGATAGGAGATTAACGGAAGAGGAAGCCGATCCTTATCGAGCTTTAGGCATCACCATTCAATCTGTGTAGAGCAGCGAATGGACATCAACATTGGAATCCCCCCGAGGTCGGGGGGTTCTTGCCAGAGACCGATCAATCGGTCCATATCCTGATGATAGCGGGGTGAAAATCATGAAGATTTCGTTGTTTGTTACTTGCCTCAGTGATGCCTTGTTCCCGCGGGTGGCTGAATCCATGGCAAGGCTGCTGGCCAGGTACGGTGTTCATTTGGAATTCCCGGAAATTCAGACCTGCTGCGGTCAGCCGGCCTATAACAGCGGTTACTGGGAGGATGCACGAATAAGCGCGAGGACGATTCTCGACGCTTTCGAAGATAGTGACTTCGTTGTTTCCCCTTCCGGTTCCTGCACCTATATGATTCATCATTATCCGGATCTGTTCAAGGACGATCCCCTCTACCTGAAAAAAGCGAAAGCGCTTCAATTCAAATCCTATGAGTTTACCCAGTTCCTTGTCGATGTGCTCGGTGTGACTGATGTGGGAGCCGTTTATCCGCAAAAGGTAACCTACCATCCCTCCTGTCACGGCAGCCGTCTGCTGGGCGTTAAGGATGAACCGATGAAGCTGTTGAATCAGGTGAAGGGGCTGGAGCTTGTACCGCTGCCTTTTGCAGAGGATTGCTGCGGGTTCGGAGGCACGTTTGCCGTGAAGATGGCGGATATTTCGGGAGCCATGGTCACCGAGAAAAGCGATCATGTGCTGGAGACGGAAGCGACCGTGCTGGTCGGTCTTGATATGGCCTGCCTGATGAATATTGCCGGCAATTTGCGTCATCGGGGCGAGAAGGTGCAGGTCAAGCACTTGGCCGAACTTCTGTACGAGGGGGTGAGCGTGCATGAACACAGCTGAATCGAAAGCGCATTCGGTTAAGGAACGTGCAGGTTACGCTCTGAACAACGAATTTCTGCGCAATGCGGTGAAGTTTACAACAGAGCGGCTGCGGCTTGGCAAAAAGCTGGCGTCGGAGGAGCATGGTAACTGGGATGAGTGGAGGGAGCGAGGACGTCAAATCCGGCTTCATACCATCGCTCACCTGGATTACTATTTGAATGAGTTTGCTGAACAGGCCAGGGCGAACGGGGCTCATGTCCACTTTGCGGAGACGGCGGAGGAAGCGGTCGCGCTATCCCTGCAGATCGCGGAGCACAAGTCCGCCAAGTCCGTCGTAAAGTCCAAATCGATGGTGTCCGAGGAGCTGCATTTGAACAAAGCACTGGATTCCATCGGCGTGGAGGCCGTGGAAACGGACCTCGGCGAGTACATTATTCAGCTTGCGGATGAAACCCCATCCCATATCATCATCCCTGCGATCCACAAGAACCGTTATCAGATCGCAGAGCTTCTGTCTGAGGAGGCGGGCGAAACGCTGCCGCCCGACACGGCGATCATGGCAGGTTTTGTACGAATGAAGCTGCGCGAGAAGTTTCTCGAAGCGGATATTGGCATGACGGGCTGTAATTTTGCAATTGCCGAGACGGGATCGATGGTATTGTTCGAGAACGAAGGCAATGCCCGGATGGTGACCACCGTGCCCAAGACGCAAATAACGCTTATGGGAATGGAGCGGATCATCCCGTCATGGGCTGACCTGGAAGTGATGGCCACCTTGCTCCCGCGGTCAGCGACCGGCCAGAAGCTGACAGTCTATATGTCTGGAATCAGTGGTCCCAAGAGAGAGCTGGACGCCGATGGACCTGATGAAATGCATATTATCATCATCGATAATGGGCGTTCTCTCCAGCTCGGCGATCCGGAATTCCAGGAGCTGCTCAACTGCATTCGCTGCGGCGCATGCCTGAACGCCTGTCCCGTATATCGCCATATTGGCGGTCACGCATACGGAGGCACCTACAGCGGTCCGATCGGTGCCGTATTGACTCCGGCGTTAAACAAGAATGTCGCGGAATGGGATGATATCGCCAACGCATCGAGTCTGTGCGGAGCATGTTATGAGGCATGTCCTGTGAAGATTCCGCTCCACGATATGCTGGTATCCTTACGGCGAAGAAAGATTGAGGCCGGACGGGGTGACAAGCTGGAAGCCATGGGGATGAAGGGCTTCTCCGCGATAATGGGTAATGCCAAACGTTATCGCAGCGTGGTATCCCTGGGGAAATGGGGGCAGAAGTTTGTCGTTCGAAACGGGGAGATTCGGACACGGATCGGCCCGTTGAAAGGATGGAACTCGTACCGAGTGACCCCGAGTCTTCCTAAGCAGTCCTTCCGGGATCGGTGGCCGGAGATGGAGCGGGATATCCGCCGAACCTCCGGGCAGATGGAGCCTGAAATCGCAAACCGATTGAAGGAACGGCTTCAGCAGCAGAAGTCGCGAAAGGGGGAGGACTCCCATGGGTAACCATGCAGACGGCGGGTGGTTAAGCCAACTGGAAGAACGCTCGCGCAAGAAACAGGAGTTGTTCATGGATGGGATTGCCGCGAAGCTGGGAAGAGACCGCGTTCGGTCAGCTCCGGAGCATCCTTTTCGCGGTGCGCCTGATTTCTGGCATGAATTCCAGTGGCCGCTGGAAGAGAAGATTACGCAATTTACCGCGAACTTTGAAGCGGCCGGAGGCCATGCGGTCAGGGTAAGCAATCGTGAAGAGGTAAGACGGTTTATTCGAGATAAGGCACTGGAGATGAGTGCGGCCACGATTCTTCGTCAACGGGAAGAGGCTCTGGACCTTTTAGAACTTGAAAAGAGTTTGCCGGAGGCCATGATTCTCTCCTGGAACAAAGCTGCCGACACGGACTGGAGAGCTGTCGCCGCGAAGGCCGATTTTGGCGTGGTGATGGCTGATTATGCAGCGGCCTACACGGGTTCGATTACGGTGAAATCTGCCCCGCATAAAGGAAGGTCGGTCAGCCTGCTGCCCACGGTGCTGATTGCCGTCATTCCTGTCGATCGGATGTATACCCGTTTAGGCGAGATTCTGGTTCAGTTTGATCAAGGCGGACGTGAGCAGCTTCCTGCCGGCATCCATTTCATCTCGGGTCCCAGCCGTTCTGCCGATATCGAGAATGATCTGACGATCGGCGTTCACGGACCCGGCATCGTCTATGCCGTACTAGTAGATTCTTATGAGTAATCATTAGATAAACAATAAGCCCCTTGCCTGGAATAGGAATGTTTATACTCCAGGCAAGGGGCTGTTTAGCATGTCGGAATTCTATCATTTTCAGGCGAAGGTAAAAATTTCGGTAGCTGCAAGAAGAACATCCCCCCAAGCGGGTTCTGTTTTTCCGCAAGCACGTCGATGGTAGTTTACTCGGTCGCTCGTTGTTTTTTTTGTGAGATTATTTTCCTTTTCGCGTCAGCTCGGCCAGTCGATCCCACTGCTCATGGGTTACTTCTGACAGGTCATTGAACTGGCCTGCACCCCTCAGCCATTCGCCGCCATCAATGGTGATGACGTCCCCATTAATATAGCCGGCATAATCCGAGATGAGAAAGGCGGCCAGGTTGGCCAATTCCTCCGCGTCGCCAACGCGTCGCAGGGGGAGTGCGGTCGATCATTTTCTGCTCAAGCTCCGGCGTCGGCGATAATCTTGACCATGCGCCTTCAGTTGGGAACGGTCCGGGCGCAATGGCTACTTGACGAATACCGTATGAGGCCCATTCCACAGCTAAGGATCGGGTAAGAGCGAGCACTCCCGCTTTCGCAGCTGCGGAAGGGACCACGTACCCTGAGCCTGTTGAAGCGTAGGTAGTGACAATGTTGAGCATCGTTCCGTTTTTCCCCTGCTCGATCCAGCGCTTGCCAACCTCAAGGGTCGTGTAGAAAGTTCCATGAAGCACGATATTTAACACAGCATCCACCGCTCGTGGCGAAAGACGTTCAGTCGGGCTGATAAAATTGCCAGCCGCATTGTTCACAAGCACATCAATGCCTCCATAATGCAATTCTGCTGCATCGACTAGTGCTGTGATCTGCGCAGGATCCCGTACATCACAGGTCTGATGCCATACCTCGCATCCCAATTGCCTTAGCTCATCAGCCGTCTGCTGCAGAACCTCCTCCCGGCGTCCGCATATGGCCAGCTTGGCGCCAAGCTGTGCGAACTTCTCGCCCATGGCACGTCCCAGTCCGGTTGCGCCTCCTGTGATCAATACGACTTTGTTTTGAAGTAAATCGTCGGTGAATGGTCCCATCGATTATTCTCCTTTCAAGCAGTGATGAAAATAACAGAACGAATAAGTGAATCTGATGTTCATATGAGCGGCTGGTATCGATATTCGATATTGGAATTGCAACCGCTTACTTCCAGCGTAACATGGTTATCTCTTCCAGTCATCATATTCTTGTTTCATAACGGGCTGGCTTGGTTAGGTTAATAAGAAACGCTGGTTTAAAACGATACATCGTCGTGAATTCTACGCCTTAATATCACAACGGACCTTGAATGGATTACATCACGAGATGAGGTACCCTACATGAACCTGAAATCACTGACGGAGCGGCTGATTCTTAAGACAATTACAGGCAGCACTGCTGTGGAAATCACGAATCTCGATACGGATTCAAGAGCCATCAGACCTGGCGGATTGTTTGTCTGCGTTCCGGGATTTAATGTAGACGGCCATGATTATATCGAGCATGCGATACAGAACGGTGCTGTTGCCATTATGGCTGAGAAGGAGCTTCCGGAGCTTCCCGGGAACATTACGCGGATTACTGTGCCGGATACAAGAAGGGTGCTTCCCATTTTAGCCAACTCCTTTTTCGGTAATCCTACCGAGCAGCTGAAATTGATCGGGATTACGGGGACGAACGGCAAAACAACAACAACACATATGGTTGATAAGGTGCTGAATGATTCCAACCGCAAAACAGGAATTATTGGTACTCTCTATATGAAAATCGGAGATCATGTAGAGAAAACGTTGAATACCACGCCGGATACGATCCAGCTGCAGCGATATTTTCATGCGATGGTCGCGCATGGCGGCACGTATGGCGTGTTGGAAGTGTCCTCGCATGGACTGGATATGGGAAGAGTGCGGGGGTGTGATTTTCAGACCGTTGTTTTTACAAACCTGTCCCATGATCATCTCGATTTCCATCAGAACATGGAGAGTTATCGCAATACGAAGGAACTGCTATTCACCCAACTAGGCAACAGTGATCGTGACATGCAGAAAAAAGTGGTGCTGAATGCTGATGATGCGGCCTCATCCTATTACGGGAAGCGTACATCCGCACAGATTGTGACATACGGCATTCATAACCCGGCGGATGTTCGTGCTCTGCATATTCAAAATACCGGCGACGGCTGCCGATTTATTGTAGAGACGCCATGGGGGAGTAGCGACTTCACTATGAAGGTTTATGGCGTACACAACGTGTACAATGCGCTGGCGGCCATTACTACCTGTCTGCTCGAAGGGATTCCGATCCAAGAAATCAGGAACAGTCTTCAGGATTTTGCAGGTGTTCATGGACGTTTTCAAGAAATAAAGACAGACAGGAGTTTTCGCGTAGTTGTAGATTATGCCCATAATCCGGATGGGCTCAAGGCAACCTTGCTGTCCGCTAAAGAAATTACCTCGGGCAAAATGATATGCGTGATGGGCTGTCGGGGCGAACGGGATCGGCTCAAGCGGCCGATCATGGCGGATATTGCAGCATCCTATTCGGATTATGTGTTGTTCACAACGGACAATCCGTTCTCCGAGGACCCGGAGCAGATCATAGCTGAGATGCTCGGAGGTTTGAGCTCTCATCATGCCGTCAACTGGGAGGTAGTGCCGAACCGCAAAGATGCGATTCAACGAGCGGTCGAGATGGCCGGGGACCAGGACAGGATTATCATTACCGGGCGGGGGCATGAGACCCGTTATGTAGCGGGGAGCCAGGTTGATTCGTTCAGCGACGAGGAAGTTGTGCTGAGTTCCCTTCAGGTCATGGAGCACGGCATCCAGATGATGTCACCCGAACAATAAGCTTAAGCGATCTTGGGAGGTGTAATCTTGAAACGAACAACGATTGGCATCATGTTAGCAGCGATTTTGTTGACTGTGACAGCTTGTACCAGTCCTTCATCCCCGTCAACGGAGGGAGAGCGGCAGGAACAGGAGCAGGAGGTCAGCCGGGAGGAAATGTCCTCCGATACTCCATACCAAGTGCTTGCCGAACAATTGAAGACACCCTGGGCGATTGATTTTGAGGGAGAAACGATTTATATCAGCGAACGGGAAGGGAATATCGTACAGATCCAGGACGGCGAATTCAACAGACAGACTGTACATACAGAGAAGCCGGTTGCCCAGATAGGAGAAGGCGGGTTCTTGGGCTTTGTATTAGCCCCTGATTTCAAGGAATCCAGAAGAGCCTTCGCCTATCACAGCTATGATCAGGACGGATCGATTATGAACCGGCTGGTTCTATTGGAGCAGAAGGGGAATGAATGGACAGAAGCGGAATCGTTCATTGAGAAAATCCCGGGCTCCAATGTGCATAATGGCGGAAGAATAGCGATTGGACCCGACAATCATCTCTATGTGACTACCGGTGATTCAGGAGAGGGCGAGCTTGCGCAGAACCAGGAGAATCTTGCGGGGAAAATATTGCGGCTGACGCTGGATGGCAAAATTCCCGAGAATAACCCCACAGCAGGCTCCTATGTGTTTACGTTAGGTCACCGAAATTCGCAAGGCTTGGCTTGGAATTCCGAAGGAGAATTCTACAGCTCAGAACACGGACCATCCGGTACGCCTGGTGGACACGATGAGATTAATGAGATCACCGCAGGCAGCAATTATGGCTGGCCCGAGATTCTTGGGGATGAGCAGCAAGAGGGCCTGAAGACCCCGGTGTACCATAGCGGCGATACGGCCATTGCTCCTTCGGGCA
Source organism: Paenibacillus vortex V453 (assembly GCF_000193415.1). NCBI lineage: Bacteria > Bacillati > Bacillota > Bacilli > Caryophanales > Paenibacillaceae > Paenibacillus > Paenibacillus vortex. Next base: position 240,914 of record NZ_ADHJ01000037.1, on the reverse strand, counting down.
TCGCTTTTGATGAAGAGGATCAGATGTATGTTGCTACCCTGCGCGGTCAGAAGCTGTACCGGTTCCAGCCGGAGAGTACCTCACTCGATGTTGTGTTGGAGGATGAAGGCAGATTAAGAGACGTGAAAGTATATAACGGCAAAATTTATGTTATTACCAACAACACCGATGGGCGGGGTGTGCCCTCCGATAACGATGACCGGCTGCTTGTACTGGAATAATTCAGAGAATTGTACATGTCTTGTCATTTGAGAGAATAGGATAGAAGAAGCGTACCGTACCGTTCTAAAAAAGCCCCTTCCTGTATGGAAGAGGCCTTAAGTGGCAATAACAGATATTATGTTTGTCCGCTTTCGACCTGCTTTCGGATACGGTAGACGCATTTCTTGTCGCCCTTGGCGAGGCATTCGGTACGTTCCACATCGGCCTCCAGCAGCGATTGAAACAGGTCAAGCTCACAGCGGCAGGCATGCTGGAACCGGTTGGCTACCTGGGATATCGGGCAGTTCAATTCTTCGAATATATATTCATCTTCCGTTACCTTTTTGTAATCGACCATATATCCGTTGTCATTCTGAATTTGGGCAAGCGCTATAACACGCTCTTCCAGGGCATCCGCTTTAACAGCAGGCGTATACTTGTTCAACAGTGTACCTTTTCGTTTATCAAACAGCAGCGAAATCATCTCATCACCAGCTTCGTCCTGCAGCTCGCTGAGCAGGTCAAGAGCAAGAGCGTGATAGTTCTTAGGGAAAAAATCCTCCGCAGAATCGGTAAGACTGTATAAGGAAACGGGTCTTCCCATCGGTTGCTTCACGGTTCTGTATGTGATGTAGCCCTCATTTTTCAAGCTTTCCAGATGACGCCTGACGGCCATGCCGGTAATGCCTAATGTCTCGGTAATGGATTTTGTGCTCAGTTCACCATTTATTTTTAACATTTGCATGATATACTCGCGAGTGCTGTATGCGACTTCCTGATCCACTAAAATCACCGCCTTGTTTCTCGATGAATTACTTCTATTACAACTAAAAATCGTTAAAAAGCAATATGTCTCATCTTATGACTTTACCTTCTATAAGTCAACCGGAATAGCAGTTTTATAAGCTTGATGTGACGCCGTTTATTGACAATCCACATGTTTGACCACATAATTATGATATATTTTAGTATAAAAAGTATAAAAAAACAAAGTGTCTCAAGGTCACGGAACTTTATTTGGAAATGATAGGCAATGAAAAATTATAACATGGGAAGGTGGAATCACGAATGTATGTTATTGGTTCGGCTTGTATCGAAGAGAAAGCGGGAGAATGCGTAGACGTTTGCCCTGTGGATTGTATAGAAGAAGGAGATGACCAGTTCTACATAGACACGGATATCTGTATTTCATGCGGTGCTTGCGAGGCAGCATGCCCGGTGGCCGCTATTTTCTATTTCGAGGACCTGCCGGAAGAAGAGAAGCATTACTTCGATAAAGCGGTTGAATATTATAAAAACAAGTAGGGCGCTCGGGCGCTCCGGTTTGAGGCTAGCAAGCGCTCCGGTTTGAGGCTATCCGCTCTGTTGTCCGTCCGTTTCTTGGATTGGAATAGGCAGGGGTGAAACGGACTCCCAAAGGATCGGCTATCCTCAAACCTCCGCTGTGGGGGAAGATCTACAGATCAAAAGATTAAGGGATCGAGAGGTTGAAAGATCGAATGCGAGAATAGCGTGACCAATCAATGATGTGTGCGAGGCATCACCCTAACGGACCTAGCAGGCGTTATTCTAGCGAAATCGAGCGATTGCAGGGATTAACGGACACCGTAGCTCTTATTCGTCACTGAAAAGCACCTTTGGGGGTGTTTTCGAGTAAATAAGAGCTCTCCAGTCCGTTAAAAAATCAAAAGCTGGTTTTTTAGGTAGATAGGAGTGTTCCAGTCCGTTAGCGTCCTCAGTTACTCAACCACCCAGGAACCACCCATTCAACCACGCTGCAGCCATCCACCCACGCGGACAGCCATCGACGTAAGGGGGTAGCCAGCAAACTCCTCGGGCAGCATCCAAACTGCATGTACATCCCTCGACGGAAATCTATCCAACCACACAGCATCCAACAAATCACGCAGAAGTCATCGTACCGCACGGCGCCACCAAACCGCACGCACAGCCACCGAGTCGTACAGCCATCTACCGAACCCCATGGCCAGCCACCAACCCTCACGGCCAGCCACCGAGTCGTACAGCCATCTACCGAACCCCATGGCCAGCCACCAAACCGCACGCACAGCCACCGAGTCGTACAGCCATCTACCGAACCCCATGGCCAGCCACCAAACCTCACGGGCAGCCACCGAGCCGTATAGCCATCTACCGAATCCCATGACCAGCCACCAAACCGCACGCACAGCATCGAACGACCCGGGCAACCATTCGCCCCCGCGCCGATCACGCGCTGCGGGGCGATGGTCAACTCGCTCCATGGGGACCGGGCTGATTTCTAGCGAGCGGGAACAAAAAACAAAGAATCAATGACAACCAGTGATAATACTACAATCACAGATCATCAATTTTAAAGCCATTCGGGAAATAAAATGTACCCCATAAGACAGACACTTTAAAAAAGGTCATCTTATAGGGTGCATTTTAAAATTAGAGAAACCTCTCTAATTTATTTCTCGGGTGGTTTATTTCGCTTGGATGAAGTGTTCGACGGAGGCATGCCTCAAATCAACATCGTTATTACTTTAAACCCCTGTAAAACCACCTATTGAGGCGCTTAGAATGGGAAAATTTCCTGATGCGAGGTTCGGGGCATGCTTGGATGGATGTCGACCAAACAAGGCTGGCAAACATACAATAATTCGTTTCGCGGTTGGCTTTATTATGGAAGTCAAACCGCGGTGTTATCTACATTTCAGGAGATTTCGTGTCATATTAATGTCATGTTGTGCGCGTGAGAGGGGCAACTGTGTCTATGCAAGGGATTGTATCACTTTCGCAAAAAATTGAAATGCTTACATTTCCAAAATAAAAAAATAATAATTTAAATGTGTCATATATATTGACACTTTTACAAAAGACGTTTTATTATTAATATCACTGGAGAATAAAAATAATAAAATTGATAAAAATCACTGTTTTTTGATGATAACAGGTCGTTTTAAATGGAAAAATGATCTAATTAATCTACTGGTGAAATTAAATAGGGGATGTCTTCATGAAAAAGCATGATCAAGACTTTATGAAGCGGCAGAACAGACTCACGGTATTCCAAATCATCAAGAATGAACAGCCGATTTCAAGAGCAGCTATTGCCAAACAAACCGGAATGAGCCCGACAACCGTCAGCCGCATAGTGTCAGAGCTGACAGAAGAGGGATACGTTCATGAGACGGAAGAACAAGCTTCGGCCGGACGAGGAAGAAAGTCTTCCTTAATAAGGCTGCTGGATACTGCCGTGATCTCGATCGGCGTCGAGCTGGATCGTCACCAGGCCAACATCGGATTCATCGATGTACAGGGGAATGTGCTGTGCAGCGGCAATTTTCCCAGATCTTCGGGCGATACGCCAGAAGCAACGGTGGCTCGGATCGCAGACATTATTGAAGAGCTGATTCTTGAATGCGATATCGATCGCAGACGGATTGTGGGAATCGGCGTTGGGCTGCCAGGCATCATCGATGTTGAAGCAGGCATTGTCAATTTTTCCGTTCAGCTGGGTTGGAAGAATGTGCAGCTTGCCGAGAGACTGAAGGAATTAACGGGGCTTCAAGCTGTCGTAGACAATGAGCTGAAAGTGAAAGCATTGGCGGAACAATTAAAAGGCTCAGCGTATGGCTCCAACCGTACGGTTCTGCTGGGATTTGGTAATGGTGTAGGCTCGGCACTGATCCTGGAAGGGGAAATTTACCGGGGGGTGACCAACAGTGCGGGGGAAATCGGACATACCACGGTGGACCCTGAAGGCATGATGTGTGACTGCGGCAAGGCCGGCTGTCTTCAAACCTATATCAACATACCGTCCTTGCTATCAGAAGCCAGCAAAATAAAACCGGTTCGTACTATAGAAGAGTTATTCGCGGAGAGACGTGCAGGAACAAGATGGGCGTGTTACTTAATCGATCGAGCCCTTGCTTATATGGCCATTACAATCAACAACGTGGTTAGCATGTACAATCCTGACAGCGTCATCTTGAGCGGTGAAATTCTGGACAAGTTTCCCGAAGTGTATGAGGAGATTACCAATCTCTGTTATACGCAGTATATCTGGGAACCGCTTCAGGATTCCTTCACCATCGTCCGCTCCAAGCTGCATGAGCATGGCGTCATCATTGGCTCGGGACTTGTGGCACAGGATCGTTATTTTCAATTGAATTAATTCATCTAAAGATCGGGGGGGCATGATTATGGGTTTTGTGCCATTGGTAGAGGAATATCGCGGAAATGTACTGGAGAATGTCCATTACGGAGCGATCAGCGTTGTAGACGAGAACGGAGGGGTCATTTATGCAGCAGGTGATCCGCATCACATGACATTCCTGAGATCGGCGGCTAAACCATTTCAGGCGATACCGGTTATGAAGCGCCGAATTGCCGAAGTCTACGGACTTACGGGGGAAGAGACGGCACTGTTTGCCGCTTCCCACCGGGGCGAACGCTTTCATATCGATGCCCTGGAATCCATTCTGAAAAAAACAGAGATTCAGGAGGAGGCCCTCCACTGCTGTGCAACCTATCCATTGAATGAGGATGCAAAGGCAGAGAGGCACCGCAACCATGAGGAGAAGCGCCGGATATTCCATAACTGCTCAGGCAAGCACAGCGGTTTGATTGCCCTGAGCAAGCATATGGGCTGGGACGAGAGCACGTATTACAAGCCGGAGCATCCGGTTCAGCAGGAAATCCTTAAAACCCTGGCTTACTTTGCTGAAGTTCCGGTTTCCTCGATTCCGCAAGGCATCGACGGCTGTGGGCTTCCCATCTTCGCACTTCCTCTGGATCGCATAGGGTACTCGTTCCTTAAGCTGGCTTGTCCGGATTTGATCCACGATGCGGAGACAGCGGATGCAGCTGCAAGAATGGCACAGCTGATGAACGAGTATCCGGATGTCATCGCAGATACGAGATTTGTGTGCTCGGCTCTGCTCCGGGATCCCAATCTGGCTGCCAAGGGCGGCGCCAAAGGCGTATACGGCATCGGACTTCGGGAGGAGCGCTTGGCCATCTCGCTTAAAGTATCCGATGGCTCCGAACAAGTATGGCCTTGTATCATTGCCTCCATCCTGGAGCGTCTTGGTTATGACAATCAAGCTACGATTGATCGATTGTATGATCTTGTGCCGAATGCGATCTTTAACGATGGCGGTACGCTTGTTGGCGAGCGGCGGGCCGTGTATGACTGGAATGATTAAGCTGTGAGGAACTCAAGGCTTAAGGAAGAGATGTTATTTTCTTAAGCGGCGAGTGAATCTATAGATATTATTACATCAAAGGGGGAGTAAACAATGAGATTCAAAGGTAGAACATGGTCACTGCTTATGCTGCTGCTCGCATTCACGATTGTTGCGGCAGGCTGCGGCGGAAATAGCGGAGGCGGTGAAGGTGCAAGTGAAGGCGGCGGCGAAACCAAGCCGGTGACAAAAGATAATAAAGACGTGGTCATTGCCATCAACGCCAACTTCATCACGCTTGACCCGCACAATGCTGGAGACACGCACTCGATTTCCGGTGCACGCACGATGTATGAAGGCCTGATGGGTTTCAATGAGAAAATGGAACTCGTGCCTATGCTGGCTGAAGACCACACAGTCAGTGAAGATGGTTTGACGTATACGTTCAACCTGCGTAAGAACGTGAAGTTTCATGATGGAACAGATTTCAATGCTGAAGCGGTAAAAGTCAATCTGGAGCGCATTATGAATGAAGAGAACAACCTTCGTATGCGTAAAAGCTTCTCGAAAGTGGCAGATGTTCAAACACCGGACGAACATACCGTTGTTATTACTCTCAGCGAGCCCTACAACGCGTTCTTGAACAAGACGGCCATGGCGCTGATCATCAGTCCGAAAGCGCTTGAAGACGGTATTGATATCACGAAGAACCCCGTGGGTACCGGAGCATACAAATTCAAAGAATGGGTCCAAGGTGATCGTCTCGTTGTGCTGAAGAACGAAGACTACTGGCAGGAGGGTCTGCCCAAAGTCGACAGTATCACGTTCAAGCCTGTACCTGAGAATGGTTCCCGTATTGCCATGCTGAAGACCGGAGAAGCGGACTTCATCTACCCGATGCCGACAGAGCAGGTATCTGAGGTCGAAGGCGATCAGAACATCGTTGTTGACAAGATCGATTCCACCATCGTGCGTTACATCACACTGAACACGATGAAGAAACCTTACGTACGATCTGAAAGTCCGTCAAGCGATCAACTATGCAATCGATAAAGAAGCATACATTAAGGTTGTCAAATCCGGTCTTGGCTCCAAGCTGACTTCCTCCATGTCCTCGAATGACACAGTATTATTCAGAGCAATCCGGTTATGACTACGATCCGGAGAAAGCCAAAGCACTCCTTGCGGAAGCTGGCTATCCGGAAGGATTCGAAGCAGAAATCTGGGGAGAGAACGACTCCGAAACGATGAAGGGTATGCAGTTCATTCAACAGCAGCTTGCTCTAGTCGGAATCAAAGTCGAAGTGAAATCGATGGAGGGTGCTACGCTGTCCGATCAAATCAATTCGGCAACGCCGGAAGATGCGAAGATTCAAATGTGGTATGTAAGCTGGTCACCATCTTCAGGCGATGCGGATGGAGCCACTAAAGGTCTGTTCAGCAGTGAATTCTTCCCGCCAGCTGGCTCTAATACAGCATATTACAAGAATGATAACGTAGATAAGTGGATCATGGATGCCAATAAGTCTGTAGATCCAGAGGCTGCAAAAAGCATTTATGCCGACATCCAGAAGCAAATCTGGGAAGATGCGCCATGGGCGTTCCTCGGTGTAGATCAGGTCATTACGGGTAAAAGAGCTTATCTTGAAGGCGTGAAGGCATTCCCTGATGGTTCCATCAATGTGCTGAATGCCGAAATAAAGTAATCAGACAGCGAAGAGCTTACTGAACGTATACCTTGTGGTGGGCCGCTTCTTAAGATTATTAAGGATGCGGCCCATCTTATTTTAAAAAGAGCTCAAATGTTGCGGAAGGAGGCTCATCCCTTGGGAAGATATGCAATTCAGAGGCTGCTGGGGGTTATCCCGCTGCTGTTCATTGTATCGATACTCGTATTTATGTTCATTCATCTTATTCCTGGAGATCCGGCGAGACTTGTTGCGGGTAAGGATGCCACCCTTGAGGAGATCAACGGTATTCGTGAGCAGCTGGGATTGAATTTGCCGTTATGGCAGCAATATGTTAATTACATGGGTGATCTGTTGAAGGGTGACTTGGGTGAATCCGTACGTTCCGGAATACCGGTTATGGAGATGTTGGAAAGCCGTTTTCTCCCAACCATTATCCTGACTTTTACCAGTCTTGGCTGGGCACTTATTATTGGACTGCTAATCGGGATTGTAACCGCTGTTAATCGAGGCAAATGGCCGGATTATATCGGTATGCTGGCCGCGATATCCGGTATTTCGCTGCCTGGATTCTGGCTGGGGCTTGTCCTTATACAAGTTTTCTCCGTTCAGTTGGGATGGTTCCCGACAGGGGGCATTGATACATGGCAATCCTATATTCTGCCTTCCTTCACGCTTGGAGCCGGCATTATGTCCATGCTGGCGAGATACTCCCGCTCCTCCATGCTGGAGACGATGCGTGAGGATTATGTCCGAACCGGACGCGCCAAAGGCTTGCGCGAGTTTACCGTTGTCGGAAGACATGCGCTGCGCAATTCCCTGATTCAAGTAGTGACCGTTGCCGGACTGCAGTTCGGGTTCCTGCTTGGCGGCTCGGTTATGGTTGAGACGGTATTCAGCATACCGGGCATGGGTCGTTTGTTGGTAGATTCCATCGCATTTCGTGATTATACCGTGATCCAGGCCTTGCTGTTAATGTTTGCAGCTGAATTTATTTTAATCAACCTGATCGTTGATCTGCTTTATGGCGTACTGAATCCGAAAATCCGGTATGCATCGAAATAGGAGGGGGAACCAATGAGCGACAACTCGACAGCGACTGTCATTTCTGTACCAGAGGAGACGCTTGTGAACAGGCCGGCAACAGGCAAATTCAAAGCGTTTATGTCTAAGTTTATGAAGCAAAAGCTTGCCGTTATATCCAGTGCGTTTATCCTGCTGTTATTCATAGTAGCAATAATCGGTCCGCATATTGTACCTTATCCTCCAAATGAACCGAATTACGACGCCCTGATGGAAGGACCATCGGCAGCGCATTGGGCAGGTACCGACGAGTATGGCCGGGATATTCTCAGCCGCTTGATCGATGGAACAAGGCTCACGATGGCTGTCAGCTTAAGCGCGGTATTCATTTCCGCAATTGCGGGCACCATTCTCGGACTGATCAGCGGTTACTACGGCGGCTGGATCGATCGTCTGATCATGCGGGGCAGCGATGTTATGTTCTCCTTCCCCGATCTGCTGCTTGCCATCGGTATCGTGGCGATTTTGGGGCCGGGCTTATCCAACGTGGTTATAGCAGTAGCCGTATTCGGGACGCCGTCGTTCGCAAGGATCATCCGAAGCGTAACCTTGTCTGCCAAAGAATCGCTGTATGTCGAAGCAGCTCAATCGATGGGCGCCAAGAATAATCGGATTATCTGGAAGCACATTTTTCCTGAAACCGTACCAAGCATCATTGTTAACGTCTCGATGAAAATCGGTGGCGCCATTCTGGCAGCGGCATCCTTGAGCTTCCTTGGACTTGGAGCGAAGCCGACTGAACCGGACTGGGGTGCCATGCTAAGCATGGGGCGTGATTACCTCAGCATTGCTCCGCATATCGTGTATTTTCCAGGCTTCATCATCTTTTTGACGGTGCTTGCTTTTAACCTGATTGGGGATGGCCTCAATGACGCGCTGGATCCGAAGACAAAAAATTAAAAGGGGGGATAAATCGTGGCGCAAACATTGCTTGAAGTGAAAGGTCTCAAAACCGAGTTCAAACGCGAGGGCTCATCGGTGCTCGCTGTGGCGGGAGTGGATTTTCATATTAATAAAGGCGAAGTGCTCGGGCTCGTAGGTGAATCCGGTTGCGGTAAAAGCGTGACCTCCCTGTCCATCATGAGACTTCTTAAAGATACACCCGGCAGAATCTCCGGAGGCTCCGTGAGCTTTGAAGGCAAGGATCTGGTGCAGCTGTCGGAAAAAGAAATGCGTCGTTACCGCGGTAACGAGCTGGCAATGATCTTCCAGGAGCCGATGACCTCACTCAATCCCGTGCTGCGCATTGGCAAGCAGCTGGAAGAGTCGATTATGCTCCATCTGGGCTACGGCCGCAAGAAGGCGCGTAATCATGCGATTGAGTCTCTTAAACTGGTTGGGATTCCGAGAGCCGACGAAGTCGTGGATGACTATCCGCACCAATTGTCCGGCGGCATGCGGCAGCGCGTCATGATTGCAATGGCCATGTCCTGTAATCCGAAGCTGCTCATAGCTGACGAACCAACGACAGCGCTCGATGTAACGATTCAGGCTCAAATCCTGGATCTGATGAACCGGCTGAAGAGGGAGCAGGAAATGGGAATGCTGCTCATTACACATGACCTTGGCGTCGTCGCGGAAATGTGCGATCGTGTGGTTGTCATGTATGCCGGCCGGGTGGTGGAAGAAGCAACGGTGGAGGAGCTGTTTGAGAATCCGCAACATCCGTATACCAAAGGGCTCATTCATTCCGTGCCGAAGCTGAGACAGAAGGTTCGCCGCTTGGAATCGATACCCGGGAACGTACCGGATTTGATGAATATGCCTCAAGGCTGCAAGTTTGCACCGCGCTGCCCATTCGTGATGGAGCGTTGTTTGTCACAGGAGCCTGGGCTGCTGCCCGTTGCCAATGAACCGCATCGTCAAAGTCGCTGCTGGCTGACGCAGGAAGGGCATCCGGAAGGAGGGGAAACCGCATGAAAGAAACACCTTTGTTAGAAGTCAGGAACCTGCAGAAATCATTCACCGTGAAAAAAGGATTCTTCGGTAACGCCAAGCAGCTGCGCGCCGTGGACGGAATATCCTTCGCTATTCAGAAGGGCGAAACCTTCAGTCTTGTTGGGGAGAGCGGATGCGGCAAGTCAACGACAGGCCGGCTGGTCACACGGTTGCTGACACCAAACGCAGGCGAAGTGATTTTTAACGGACAAGACATCAGCGGTTATAACGATAATCAGATGCGTCCGCTTCGTAAAGATATGCAGATGGTTTTCCAGGATCCTTACGCTTCCCTCAATCCCCGGATGAAGGTGAAAGAGCTGGTGGCAGAGCCATTGCTGATCCATACCAAGATGAGCACGAAAGAGCGGGATAAATTGGCTTGCGAGCTGCTGGAAACGGTGGGTTTGAACAGCTTCCATGCCGAACGCTTTGCCCATGAGTTCAGCGGGGGCCAGCGTCAGCGGATTGGCATTGCCAGAGCACTGTCCGTTCGTCCGAATCTGATCGTAGCAGATGAGCCTGTTTCGGCACTGGATGTATCCATCCAGTCGCAGGTGCTGAACCTGCTGCAAGATCTTCAAGAGGAGTATGGGCTAACTTACCTGTTCATCTCGCATGATCTGAGTGTTGTCGAGCATATCAGCGACCGGATCGGTGTGATGTATTTAGGGACTTTGGTGGAAACGGCGGATAAAGATACGCTGTACGATCGTCCGCTGCATCCGTATACCCAGGCGCTGTTGTCCTCGGTTCCGGTTCCGGATCCGAAACAGAAGAAGGAACGGATTATTCTGAAAGGCGATTTGCCAAGTCCCGTGAATCCGCCAACAGGCTGCCGATTCCACACGCGCTGCCCTTCCTGCATGGAAGTGTGCAAGCAGGTAACGCCCGTATACCGTGAGGTTGAACCAGGGCATCAGGTGGCTTGTCATTTATATGATGAAGAGATCATGAAGCATGTGTAAGCAGCTTTGATATGGATGTTCGGTTGAGGAGGAGGACTCAGATGCAAATCACAATAGACGATATGCAATCGGTAGATACTTCGATTTATGCGGTTTATGAAGGGGAGGGGCCCCCTTTCCGGGTAACGGAATCCCAGAAGCAAAAATATACACTGACCTGGTTCTATGGCCGTTCTCATCATGAGACAGACGATCTCGTAGCCGGAATGGGTCCGCGCTCTGGCCTGACATTGGAGCAAGTGCGCAGAACGGGAGCATCCGCAGCGAGAGCACTGCTTAAGGAGAAAAAAGCAAGTGCGGTGTTGGTGCGCGCCTCATTCCGCGAGGGAGAGGCTTCTGCAGCAATATCGGTGAAGGAGGAGCTTCAAGCATGGATGGAAGGCTGGATGTACGGATTATATCAATTCAATAAACATCGAGGCGTTACAGCCAATCATCAAGACCTCTCCTTGAATCTCCGAGTGAAAGATTGGCAGGGGCTCACCCGTGAAGATATGGAATCCATCCTGAGGGAGGCTTCCATCCGCATAAAAGGAACCCGGCTCACGCGAGATTTGGTTAACGAATCACCGGAAACGTTAAATCCGGAAGCGTTCGTTGCGGTCGTGGAGGAACGCTTCAAGAAGGCACCGGTTCAGCTTCACGTGTATCGCGGACAAGAGCTTCATGATCGGCAGATGAACGGGCTTATTGCCGTAGGCGCTGGCAGCCAATACGCCCCTGCCATGATTGAATTATCCTACAACGGAGCTTCTTCATCGGAGAAGAGTCCTCATATCGTGCTCATCGGCAAAGGCGTAACCTTTGATATGGGTGGTATGAACGTCAAGATTGGCCGAGATATCAGCGATGCCCGCATGGACATGGGCGGTGCTGCTGCCGTCGTTGGTGCAATGGATATTCTGGTATCTCGCCAAGCACCGGTGCGAGTCACGGCACTGATCGCCGTGGCTGATAATTTAGCTGGACCGGATGCCATGCTTCCTTCTTCCGTTATCCATTATCCGAACGGGCTGAGTGTTCAGGTAGCCAATACGGATGGGGAAGGGAGATTGATTATTGCGGATGCTCTGCTGCATGCAGCGAATCTCGGTGCCGATAAGGTCATTGATATCGCTACCCTCACAGGCAATGTCGGCGCAGCGCTTGGCCTGGAGATTGCTGGAATCTGGGGAGACCGCGATATTACAGCTGATTTGGTTGATATCGGGGAACGCAACGGGGAGCGTTTGTGGCCCATGCCGCTGATGGATGAGTATGCCTCGGAGCTGAGAAGCGATTATGCGGATTTGAAAAATGTCGGTACGTCTACGCTGGCTGGAGCCATAACGGCTGCGCTGTTCATCCGCCATTTTGTAGCCGAGTCTATGAAATGGGTGCACATCGATATGGCAGGCACCGTGCAGTATAAACGGGAGTTTCCCTATTCCGCTGCGGGAGCCACCGGCTATGGCGCCAGATTGTTGGCAGATTATGTGGAGAAGCAGTTTCTCAAGACATAGAGAACAGAACTTTAGATGAGGAGTGACGATGATGCTTCTAGAAATTATCGCAACTTGCGTGGATGATGCCATCACCGCAGAGCAGAATGGTGCGGACCGTCTGGAATTAATTACGGCCATAACCGAGGGCGGACTTACGCCTGGAATCGGTCTCGTTGAAGAGGTTGTGAAGGCTGTTCAAATTCCTGTCCATGTGATGGTAAGACCACACAGTCGGTCCTTTGTGTACAGCACACACGATATAGCAACCATGACGGCGGAGGTCAAGGCGATCCGCAAGGCCGGGGCAGCCGGCGTAGTGCTGGGCATGTTGACACCGGATGGGAAGATTGACGAGGTTTCCTTGGCCAACATGCTGGAATGGACGGGCAGCATGCAGGTCACCTTCCACCGTGCTTTTGATGAGCTGGAGGAACAGTTCGAAGGTCTGCGTACGCTGCTGAAATACCCGTCCGTTACCCGTGTACTGACATCGGGAGGGCCCCAGCCAGCGCCACAAGCAATTCCGAGAATTCGGGAGCTTGTGGAACAAACCAAAGGCAGCGAGCTTAAGATATTGGCCGGCAATGGCCTGAAATGGGAAATTATTCGTGAATTTATCGATCAGACCGGTGTGAGCGAGGTGCATTTCGGCTCGGCGGTTCGATATGGTCGGTCAGGGCTGAAGCCCATTGATCCGATTGAATTGAGATCGCTGGCAGACAGCATACATCAATAGAAGTAGTAGCAAACCTATCGGAAACAGGTGAACAAAAATTGCAAACCGAATGGAATAAACAGCAAGAATTTGTGGTTGGCGTTGACCTTGGGGGTACAAAGATCGCGGCAGCGCTCTTTGATTCCGAAGGACAGCTGCTGAACCGGGAGCAGATGGAAACCGCCGGCGCACAGACGGCGGAGGAGGTGGTCGGCAGAATTACGGCCATGATCCGCAGTGTGTCGGGCGGCCATCCGCTTCGAGGGGTAGGGATGGCCTCACCAGGCACAGTGAATAGCCGAGAGGGGATTGTCATTCATGGAACGAATTTGCCGGAATGGACCAATGTCCCCCTCAAAGCCTGGATGGAGCGTGAGCTGCATACGGAAGTTCAGGTGCTGAACGACGCCAATGCAGCCGCGTGGGGGGAATATGTAAGAGGAGCCGGCAGAGGTTCAACTAACATGGTGTATGTGACGCTGAGTACAGGCATTGGTTCAGGAATCGTGCTGGACGGCAAGCTGTTTCTGGGCAGTAATTCTTTTGCAGGCGAACTCGGGCATCATATCATCGATCCGAGCGGTCCCAGATGCAATTGCGGAAGTCATGGCTGCTGGGAGGTATTTGCCTCGGGGACAGCGATCGGCCATGCAGCGTCCCAGCGGATGCTCGATCAGCCGAGCGTGATCAGAGAGCTGGCTGCAGCAGATGGGGGAGTGAATGCAAAGCACGTATTTGAAGCTAAGCGTCTTCAGGACCCTGTAGCGGTGGAGGTCATCGACCGTGCTATTTATTACATGGCACTAGGTCTGGTTAATGTCATTCACAGCTTCAACCCGGACCGCATCGTAATTGGCGGAGGTGTCAGCAGAGCAGGAGAGCTGCTGTTCCCGCAGCTGCGGGAAATGACAGATAAACTGGTCATGCCGTCCTATTTAGGCACGTACGAGATCGTTCCGGCCGGTCTGCGGGATGATGTGGGTCTGGTTGGTGCCGCAGCCTTGTTCCGGTGATGACAAATGCAATGCTTGGGTAGTGGATAGAGCAGTGGATGGAATAAAGCTTAGATAGAGTTCATTTGGCAGGGAAATAGAATTGGAATTAGACGGGTCTTATAGCCAGTAGTTATAAAAAAGCCGCCCATAGAAGGGCGGCTTTCATTATGTATCAGGGAAGCGGGAAACGGGGCGATCTTTTTTTTTGCTATTGGGGAGTCCGTCACATGTAATGAGTGATAAGTGTGAACCGTAAACCGTCATCCGTTTGTGCATAGGATTCGACTTTTTGGTTTTCTTATGGTTTGTTTGTATCCGACAAACAAGCGGTTGCCCGCACTTTCCCGCCCGCCGGCGGTAACCGCCGGCTCCAAACCCGCACGTGAGGAATACCTGTAGGCTTGGAGCCGGCGGCTGCCGTTACCCCATATACTTCGATGCGTCAAACGATATCATGGCGTTATGATTGGCATGTTCTATCAGTGACGAGAGTTTGGTTACCTCGCGTTCCTTCTTGCGCGCTGCCGCCTGATAAGCTTCAGGATCATACAGAGCGACGTTGAACAGCGTCGTGGCGTTGTCTCCGCTTCCCCGGCTGCTTTGACGCTCAAGCTTCTTGCGAGAGCCGAGGTGTGCAAGCTGTCCGATATCACCGCGAATGTGTTTCGCCAGCTCGATTGCTTCCATGATCGTTATGTCGGAACCATTCCAGGAGATCGTCTTCGTTGTGTTGGAGAGGGCCATCAGCAAATCCAGTTTTCTGAAATCCGCCGCCGCCGCTTCAATCTCTTCCGTAATGACATCTACACTCCGCGCGGGATACTCAGCCGTTTCTCCTTTTTCAATGATCGTACTGCTGTTATTCAGACGCTCCGACGCCAGCTGGCTCATAAGACGATGAATTGCTGCCCGTACGGCTAAAGCTTCAGCCATTGTGATTTGACTCATTCGTAATGGATCACCTCTATGATTTCTTTTCTGATATAGTTAAACGCAGGATCCTGTAAAAAGTTGCTAAACGTTTTAAGAAAATGGAGTAAGAGGAATACGCTAGAGTTACATAATTGTCATGACTATGTGAGATTGTTAACAGGAATCAGGCTGCGAAATTCGATTATTCCGACAGCGGGTAACATAAAACGATAGATTCTTAGGATATTATTGACAGCATCCTTGCTTGTATACTATATTAAGAGAAGTTACAAAATGTTAATGAATTTTTGCCGAATTTCGTTTGTGAAAACGGGGGAACCGTCTTGGGTGAATTATTCTTGTACTAAAGAGAGTATAGGGAACCTTCAACCGAACCCTTAGCTAACTCCGTAGGCATCGAAGGAGAGAACATATTTTGAAGAAATTTGTCATCACATTGCTTGGGTCTGCAATTATTTTTTCTTCAGGTGCCGTAACAGCATTTGCTGATCAACAACCGAACTTTCAGCATCAAGTGAAACAATTGGTAGGAACTCCATATAAATGGGGCGGAACGACCACCAGTGGATTTGATTGCTCAGGATTTATACTGTACATGTTTAGAAATTTTGATATAGATCTTCCACGCACATCCCAAAGCCAGGCTAAAGCCGGGGTTTATGTGGATCGCGAAGACCTGCGGGTTGGAGATCTGGTGTTCTTCAATACAAGCGGCAGCGGAATTTCGCATGCAGGAGTTTACATTGGCGAAGGTCAATTTGCGCATGCTTCCAGCAGCAAGGGTGTAAGAATCAGCAAGCTTAGCGATTCTTATTATGAGCCGCGTTATGTAACGGCGCGTCGTGTACTGAGTCAAGAAAACTATGCGAAACTGGTAGGCAGTCCAAGCTAATTGAGAGACGCAGTTTTTCGGGAAGTATAATACATATTAAGAAAGCCTGACAAAGATCCATCTTTGTCAGGCTTTCTTTTATTGAGGGATGCTAGACCTGATCACTTTATTCCTTTACAACAGAAGCATTCACAGCGCCTTCCATCTGATTATTATAAGTCCGGAATAGTCCCAGACGCCAGAAGGCGGCTCCCTTTAGATCATAGCGCTTGGCGAGACCCAGCTTATCATCTACGGAAGACGGAGTTTCACTGCTTAAGCTGATGCCGAGCAGGAGCTTTTGCTTAGGAACACCCGCTTGGAGTGCAAGCTGAATCGCCTGATCTACAAGACTGTTAGGCTCGGGTACCTGCGATTTGGTGCCGACCGGGTTGTACTGATAAGCCATAATGATGAGATCATCTGCTATGGAGGCAAGAGTCTTGTAATCATAGCCTTTATAAGCACTGTTCAATGGCGGCACGGCCAATGACAGGGAGATGTCCTTCGGTAAAAAAGCCTTCAGCTGTTTGACATAATCGTTAAGCAGCTTCTGCTGCTGCCCTGCATCCAATTTAAAGCCGAGCCCTTCAAAATCGAGAACAACTCCGCCGAAGCCGTTGTCCGTAACGGCTGTCGTTATGCCCTCAATCGATTTCTGCCGAAGGGTGCTGTCACTCAGAACCTTGGTCAGTTCACCATTACCATCCAAAGCATAAACCATAAGATGCGGTTTAATGTTCTGATCCGCTGCATCCGCCACAATGGATTGTGGCGTTACATCACCGGCAGATGCAGGCAAGCGGTACTCTTTACCCTCAAGCGTAAATTGACCTTCGCGGTCGATGCGGCTCCACCCGAAAGCGACTGAGTTCATGGAAGGTATTATATCGCGTTCCTGATAGGATTCTAGAGCATAGAAGGCTCTCAAATGCATCTCCCGCTGCGGAGATGTCAGGGAAACCGTACGCGTAGCCTGGTTCCAGCCCACGTCGACACCGAATTGGCTGCTGAACGAGCTGAGCGGAATCAGCACGCGCCCTTCCCGCTGTACTGGTGGTGCCGCGAGCGTAACTTTTTTCCCGTTCACGGTTGCAGTTTTACTGCCCACCTGCAGCAATACCTCCGTTGCTTGCCCCTTCAGGCTGCCGATCGCTTTCACCGTTTGCGTCTTGCTGTTCCAGGTGATCTCAATTCCGAGCGCTTCGCCAACGGTCCGGAATGGAACATAAGTGACACCGTTGTCTATCCTCGGAGCAGCATCAAATTTCAGTGGAACATCATCCAGCATGACCGCAATAACCGGTCCTGCGGCGGCATTACTGATATTCGTGGCAGTACCCAGCAAGGATAGGGCCAGAACGGTGGCGGCCGCTGTTTTTCCTACATGTTTATGTAACATACTCCGTATTCCTCCAACTCATCATATAATAGTAGATTGGCCTTGCATGGAATGGTAATCTAGTATATGCAATTATAGCAAAATTTTCATAGAGTTCCAATTACATGATGTCATAGAATAGATAAGAGCAGGCATGTTGATTTTTTAAACTTTCAAGTATAATAAATACAGGAATTCATACATAACCTGATGATTACATGCATAGGGGGACAACGGCGTGTTTAAATTCTGGAAGAATAAAAAGGGTAGTGAACGCGGAGATACATCGTTGAGTACGGAAGGAGAACCGATTGAGGCTGTACCGGATCTGATTATCGAGCTTACGGGACGAGAGATTCAGCGTAATGTGGCGCCTGTTCTTGGTATGACCGTGCTGGATCTTGCGGAGCGGAATGACGTGGATTGGAACTCCTTTTGCAAAAGAGGGACTTGCGCGCGCTGCCGCTGCTTGGTGGCGGAGGGTATTCAATATTTGTCCGAGCCGAACCTTGCGGAAGAGGGGCGCCTTGATCCGGAAGAGATTGAGGAAGGCTACCGTTTGGGATGTCAGAGCCGTATCGAAGCGGTGGGTCCCATCAAAATCAGGCATGCTCCGTACTTTTGAACGATATTATCTGGCGACTATTTTTTGAGTTGCAGATTAGAATAGCTATTCAATACACTGAGCGAAATTTTCAAAGGCTTATTCCAACTTGAATGATAAGGAGGGCAGGCCTTTTTTGCATGCTTTTTTTAATCGCGAAAAAATGAAGGGGGTATTTCACGCAAGGGAAATCCATAACGTTACCAGAAAAATGCAAAGAACCTAGTCGAGTGAGAGCACCGGACTAAGGTTCTTTAAAGACGGCTTCATATAAATAGTCTGCGCATGTAAATCCTTTATTCCAAGGCCAGCTTGTTCTGTTCCCGGAAGGAACTTGGCGTTTGACCGGTAATTTTCTTGAATAACATCGAGAAGTATTTATCGTTGCCATAGCCTACTTGTGAGGCCACCTCATGCACTGGCATTTCCGAATCGGCAAGCAGGCGCTTGGCTTCCTCAATCCGGCGGGATATCAAGTAATTGAAGGGAGAATCGCCAAGCTCTTTTTTGAACAGATGGGATAAATAATGCTGGCTGACGTACATCGTATCCGCGATGTCCTTCAGACTGATGCTTTGGGTATAGTTGGCGTCGATGAACTGTTTGGTCCGGAGCGCGATTTCATTCTTGCCCTTCAGGGATTGAAATTGATGCTTTACATCCACGATGCGATAGATCACGGTGATCAATGACATGAGCAGGTTCGTGCTCAGCGTTTCGTAACCCAGCACCTGCGAATCACATTCGCGGATGATTTCCGAAAGATAACTTTCGACTTTATAGGCGTATTTCTCACAGGAAATAACCGGCTCGACATACGCCGGCAGCAGCATTCCTTGCGGAACGCCTTCAATGTGGAGCGAATCCACGCCGCAATAGATTACTTTAAAAGGCCCGTCCGTAATGGATCGTTCCTCATGGGGGACACCGGGGTTGTAAATCGCAACATCGCCTTTGCGGAGTTCATATACTTTTCCTGCGATGGTGAATTCCCCGCGTCCTTCAACCACATAGAGGATCTCACAGAAATCGTGAATTTGTGGCGGCCCGTAGAAAAAATCCTCGTCCACCACTTGCCCGGCAAACAGCAGCTGCGGATTTTTGATGAAGCGGAATTGATCGCTTTTGCTATGCGAGATTTCGATCTTTGGCACGGTCTCGTCCCTCCTGGAAAGCAGCATCCTGTATCCATTATAATGCATAATGCTCATCATGCGGAAATCGTTTACATGAATAGCCGGAATGGTTCACTGTCTTGCTGAAATTATGGTCCGATACAACAAAATAGTGGGTTATCCTCTGCGCTGAATCAATTTACAATGAGGTCATATTCCTGATTGGGAGGCGTGGCAACATGACAATTGAAAACGATTACAGATGGCGGGACGGATTTCCGAAAATCGGCATTCGCCCTACGATAGATGGAAGACGGAGAGGGGTAAGGGAATCCCTCGAAGAACAGACGATGAACCTCGCCAAGGCCGTCGCTGTGCTGCTGTCCAGCGAGCTTAAATACCCGAATGGCGAACCGATTGAATGCGTTATTGCAGATACTTGCATCGGTGGAGCCGCTGAGGCAGCAGCTGCCGCAAAAAAATTCAAGAATGCGGAGGTCGGTCTAACGATAACCGTTACGCCTTGCTGGTGTTACGGAACCGAAACGATGGATGCGGATCCTTCACGTCCCAAGGCAGTGTGGGGCTTTAATGGAACAGGGCGTCCAGGTGCGGTTTATCTGGCTGCCGTACTGTCTGCCCATGCACAGAAGGGACTGCCGGCATTCGGTATCTACGGGGAGGACGTTCAGGACGAAGGCGATACCCGCATCCCGGACGATGTGCAGGAGAAACTTCTGCGCTTTGCCCGAAGCGGCTTGGCCGCTGCATATATGCGTGGACAATCGTATTTGTCCATGGGCTCCGTATCAATGGGCATCGCCGGCTCGATTGTAGACGACAGCTTTTTCCAGGAATATCTGGGCATGCGGAATGAATATGTGGATATGAGCGAATTCACGCGGCGCCTAGCAGAAGGCATTTACGATCCTGAAGAATATACAAAGGCGCTAGCCTGGGTGAAGGAGAACTGTGCGGAAGGACCGGACAACAATCCGGACCATCTTCAGAACAGCCGGGAGCGGAAGGATCTGGAGTGGGAAACCGTTGTGAAAATGACGCTGATTACCCGCGACTTAATGATTGGCAATCCGCGCCTGGCTGAGCTGGGTTTCGAGGAGGAAGCGCAGGGGCACAGCGCAATCGCTTCCGGTTTTCAAGGACAACGCCAGTGGACGGATCATTCGCCGAATGGTGATTTCCTGGAGACCTTGCTGAACTCCTCCTTCGACTGGAACGGCAAACGCGCTCCTTATGTTGTCGCCACCGAGAATGACAGCTTGAATGGCGTGGGCATGCTCTTCGGGCATCTGTTAACCAACACGGCGCAGATCTTCGCGGATGTTAGAACATACTGGAGTCCGGCATCGGTTGAACGGGTCACGGGTTACAAGCTAGAAGGCAAGGCGGAGAACGGCATCTTGCATTTGATTAACTCGGGCTCGGCAGCGCTGGATGGCACGGGCGAGCAGGAGAAGGACGGCAAACCGGCCATGAAGCCGTTCTGGGAGATTACGGACGAGGAAGTGGACCGCACGCTGAGGGCAACGGAGTGGAGACCGGCTAATTTAGAGTACTTCCGGGGCGGAGGTTATTCGACCGATTATCTGACACGCGGCGGAATGCCGATGACGATGTTCCGTCTGAATTTGGTGAAGGGACTTGGCCCCGTCCTGCAAATTGCCGAGGGTTACTCGGTGGATCTTCCAGCGGAGGTGCACGATACACTCGACAAGCGTACCGACCCGACTTGGCCGACAACCTGGTTCGTGCCGAACCTCACAGGACAGGGAGCGTTCACAAGCGTGTATGAGGTTATGAATCAGTGGGGGGCTAATCACGGCGTCATCAGTTACGGTCATATCGGTGCAGATCTTATAACCCTTGCTTCCGTGCTGCGGATTCCGGTCAACATGCATAATGTGTCCGCCGAAGAGGTGTTCCGTCCGCGTGCATGGGGCATGTTCGGAACGTCTGACCCGGAAAGCGCTGATTTCCGCGCTTGTCAGAACTTCGGACCCCTATATAAATAACGGGTCATTCGAGAGGAGAAGGAATCATGCTGAACCTAGAAACGAGAAACGAGCTCTGCAAGTATGCCAAAAAAATCGTCGACAGCGGACTTGTTGTGGGTCCGGGAGGGAACATCAGTGCAAGAGCCGGGGACAAAATGTATTTGTCCCCGAGCGGCTTTGCGCTGGAGGAGATCGAGCCGGAGCAATGGATTGAGGTTGACATCCCGACGGGAGATATTACCGACATTGGCTTGAGACCCTCTTCCGAAGTATTGATGCACTTGTATGGTTATCGTAGCAACCCGGATATCGGGGCCATGGTGCATACACATCCGTCACACTGCATTGCGTTCACGCTGGTTGAGCGGGAGCTCCCGGTGATGTTCCCCGATCAAGCGGCATTGGTCGGCCGAACAGCTTATATTCCGTATATTATCCCGACAACCGACCTGCTGGCAGATGCCGTTGCGGCGAAGGTTACAACGGCCAGTTCCATTCTGCTGGGCAACCACGGCTTGGTCACCACCGGCCGGAATCTTCGGGAAGCCTATTACCGGACCCAGGTTGTGGAAGAGAGTGCCAAAATCTACTTGAGCGCGAAGGCTGCCGGCACGCTGGTGCCGCTGACGGAACAGGAAGTGGACGACATCGCTGCACTCGAAAGTGAAGATTATCGAATCCAGCTGTTGCAGAAGATGAAATAAACGATTGTTGTGTTCAGATCCATGGGTTCAAATTCGGATGGGTACAGTACTGAAGGTGAGAAAGGATGCGTCTTATGAGCAAATCATCGGCGGTGCTTGCTTTTGATATGGGGGCGAGCAGCGGCCGGGCGCTGCTGGGAGAAATCACCTCTTCTGATCATGATTCGCCCGGAATGTTGAAGATTACCGAGATTCACCGTTTTGCCAATATCCCTGTACAGATGGGAGAGCATCTGCATTGGAATTTTCCGATGCTGCTGCAGGAGGTTAAGCATGGCATCCGCAAAGCTTTTCAAGCCGGTCATCAACCGGTTAGCTACGCCATTGATTCATGGGGTGTCGATTATGGGCTGATTGATTGCAACGGAGAGCTGATCGGGGTTCCTTACCATTATCGGGACCTGAGGACCGAGGGAATGGTGAAGGAGACTTGTGAGCAGGTTGGCAAGGAACGCCTGTTTCAAGAAAGCGGACTGCAGTTTATGCCGTTTAACACCATATTTCAATTAAATGCGATGTTGAAGTCACAATCGCCGATGCTGGATATTGCGGATAAACTCCTGCTCACCCCGGATTTGCTGAATTACTATTTGACAGGGGTACAGGCATGCGAGTTTACAATGGCGACAACCACGCAGCTGTATCATGTGACGGATGGCGAATGGAACGAGAAGCTCCTCGAAGAGCTCGGGCTTTCCCGGGCCCTGTTCATAGATCCCATTCAACCGGGTACGGTTATAGGGAAGCTGCAGGATTCCGTAGCACAAGAGCTGGGGGTTCCGGCGATAGAGGCCATTGCGGTTGCCTCGCATGATACGGAATCCGCCGTGGTCGCTGTACCGGCGAATTCGGTGCAGTTTGCTTATCTGGTATGCGGAACCTGGTCGCTTCTTGGAACGGAGCTTCCTGAGCCGCTTGTGCACATGGAGGTGCTGGAAGAGGATTTCTCCAATGAAGGCGGGGCTTATGAGACCTTTCAATTGCTGAAGAACATTATGGGCCTCTGGATTTTGCAGGAATGCAAACGCCAATGGGAGATTCAGGGACTGACGTATTCATACGCAGAGCTGGTTGAACTTGCGCAAGAGGCAGAACCGTTCCGGAGTTTCATCCATCCGGATGACCTGCGCTTCATGAATCCGGCGGATATGACGGTTGAGATCCGGGAGTATTGCAAGGAGACGAGCCAGCCCGTTCCGCAGAGTACTGGCGAGTTTGTGCAGTGTATTTTGCAGAGTTTGGCATTAAGATACCGGGAAGTGCTTGAACGAATGGAGATTCTTACCGGATGCCATTATGATGGGCTGCACATGGTAGGCGGCGGCATTCAAAACGAGCTGTTATGCCGGTATACGGCTAATGCCATGGGCAGAACGGTGTGGGCTGGACCGGTCGAAGCCAGCGCCATCGGCAATATGCTGGTTCAATTTGTGGCGAATGGCACACTGTGCAATCGGGAAGAGGGAGTAGAGCTGGTCAAGCGATCGTTTCCCCTTGCCTGGTATGAACCAGCGTCTGCAGAGGATTGGAACGCAGCCTTCTCTCATTACAAGTCCATAACCGCACAGCAGCAAGTGAAATAGGCTATTGCACTCTTTTATTCATGTAAGCAACATGACGTCCCAACTGCTTGATGCGTTATTATTCTGTTGTTGCCATAGAAGGGGGCTCGTGCCATGTTAAAAGGAATATCCAATGTGATCTCCCCGGATCTGCTGAAGATCCTCATGGAAATGGGGCACGCGGATGA
Source organism: Paenibacillus vortex V453 (assembly GCF_000193415.1). Taxonomy (NCBI): domain Bacteria; kingdom Bacillati; phylum Bacillota; class Bacilli; order Caryophanales; family Paenibacillaceae; genus Paenibacillus; species Paenibacillus vortex. Next base: position 217,295 of record NZ_ADHJ01000037.1, on the reverse strand, counting down.
AATCGTGCTCGGCGACGCCAATTTCCCGGCAGCAAGTCATGCCCGGCGGTTGGTCCGGGCAGACGGACATGGTATCCCTGCGCTGCTGAGCGCCATATTGCCGCTGTTTCCTCTGGATACGTACGTTGAGTCCCCTGTTGCGCTGATGGCTGTCATGCCTGGCGATACGGTGCAGACACCGATCTGGGAGGAATACAGGGGGATCGTGAGGGAGTTTCATGCTGTGCATATGGACTTCAAGGAAATGGAGCGGTTTGCATTCTATGAACGGGCAAAAAATGCTTACGCGGTCGTCTCGACAGGCGAAAAAGCATTATATGCAAACATCATTCTGAAAAAAGGCGTTGTGATTTAATTGAGAATGCCAAACAGGTTAGGGGTTAAATTCCTCTGAGTCCTATACGAAGAAAACCCTTGATAAATCAAGGGTTTTCTTCTGAGTTTAGTCAGTTGAGCACGCGATAGCGTGCGAAATATGAAACCACTGTGCAAGTACCATATTGTGTTCACCCGACGTATAGACGGAAAGAGATCTGTAATCAAGTGAGAAAAGACTTGATCGAAATCTTCAAACGATTATGTGGATACAAGGGAGTAGAAAGGAAATGTATTGAGCAGCTTTCCAGTCTTGATCACGCCGTTTTTCAATTGCAGCTCGACTTATAGCATCAATCTTGCGATATGCCGATTACTGGCTGATTTGCGCCGTTCGTCGTCTGTTACAGGACCGGCTATATCACCACTGCTGTTCCGCTGACGGCCACCATCAGCATTCCCTCGCGAATGACTTCATAGTCGATGTCCACTGCTACAATGGCGTTGGCCCCCATCCGCTCAGCTTTATCTTTCATCTCGGCAAACGCTACATCTCTTGCCTCCTGCAGCTTGTTCTCGTATGCACCCGAGCGCCCGCCAACAAAATCGGTAATGGAGGCCAGAAAGTCCCTCACTACATTAGCGCCCATAATGACTTCGCCTGTCACAACGCTGATATACCTTTTAACCGGGTAACCTTCAATGGTAGATGTTGTTGTAATAATCATACGATCTTCCTTCTTTCAATTAGTTTTTTATAGCGATTACGAATAAAAATACCTTTTCCAGCGGGTGTTTTCTTCTATTACGCTGACAGAAGGGGATTGGTTGCATGAAGGGGGCAGGAAGACAATCCTACGATCGGAAATGCTTAATTTAAATTGCAAAGCAGGTGGCCTAAGAGGCCTCTGTTTCCTAATGTTTTTTGTAGGGGTTACGCAAACCAAGTCCGCATTGAAACCTTTTGTCATGTTCTTCTCGCATGGCGAAAGCTGGAATGGAGAATGGAGTATAAACGCCGTAAAAGATATGTAATTTATTGAATAAGGGATAATATTCTATTTATTTACTATAAGATATTATCCTTGTAAGAAATGATAAATATAGTATATTAATCATATCTTGCAAGCTAGTTAGTTAGATCAAGCTCCTCTTAAACAACCTCTGGATTTATTCACTAAACTATGCGCTTTACTAGACTGAACGACTCCCTACATCAAGCGGTTTACACATCTCAACACGGCTGCCAGAGCACCTTTCACATAAATGCACATGTATTTCATGGTTTGAAAGGAGGTGAAGATTAATGTGTATTCTTCGTCACACTTCTTGTAACACAACAGAGCAATGCGGACGTGACAAATTTGGCGTTCTTCTCGAAGTATGGGATTGCGGCAATGGTTCCGAAGCAAGATATAGCTGCGGCTGCTAATTTTTGAAAACGCATGCACTCATCGTATAAACAGCGGAACTTCTTGTTCCGCTGTTTATATTTCATGCGGAATCTACTATTTCATAACACTGTTGGAGAGTGAGGTATCGATTATGATTGCTGGTCCATTGCAGTATGGAAGAGAAGCCGTGAGCAGGCATGATGAGTACAGTCCGATGTCAGCAAGAATTCAATGTCATCAAATGGGTGCCTGGTCTCCCTGGCTGTCGGGAAGGAGAATGAACCGTGTCGATGACCGCGCTTGGTCTGCTGTCTCTTACCGTGATATTTGTGTTTTCGGGAGTGTCGAAACTGTTATCGTTACCGGATTTCAGGACAACGATAGAACGATTGCAGATGCCTGCAGGTCGCTCACCCATTGTACCTGTTCTCATATGCGCCGCTGAGATAGCGGCAGGGGCAGGTCTGCTGTTCTCAGGAAGCAGGATGTATGCGCAGATCGCGATTTTCATCATGCTGGCAGGGTTCGGATTCGCCGTTTATCAGGCAAAGGTTGTGCGGAAACAGGAGATTGTCTGCAGCTGCTTCGGCTCGTGGTCCAGTGAAACGCTCGGAATGAGCACGGTCGTCAAGATCGGGTTATTAGGATTGTTAAATGTGCTGCTATCGATCTTCTCTGAGTCTGTGGATTTCTGGAGCCTACCGGCACAAGAAGTGGTTCTCACCGTGCTGTCAGCCATCGGAGTTGCCGTTCTAGCCTTGGTCGTATTGAACTATTATACGCTAGCCCAATTGCACCCGAGGAGGGAGGAATAATCCATGGATTTGATTATTACCGTGCTTGTTATTCAATATGTACTCATATTCAGCTTGGCGTTCTTCGTAATTAAATTGTATCAACATGTTCGGAGTTTGAAGTCTCAGCCAGCGATAACCGATAAGGAGGAGCCGACAATCCCGAAGGAAGGGCTTGAGCTGGGGGTGGCGATTCCCCGTAAAACCTATATGAGTATGGGGGGAGAATCCGTGAATCTGTATGATGGCAAGTCCAAAATCATCTTGTTCACCATGAACAATTGCAATGCCTGCAAGGAAACCTATAGCGCCGTTAAAACATTCATTGCTTCGCATCCTGGGCTTCCCGTCACGTTATTTCTGTACGCACAGGATGCTGACGAGGCTGAAGAGATGGTCAACACCAATGAATTAGCAGATTTTCAGGTGGTATGGGCGGATCGGGCACTTATCGATTCGTATAAAGTGAACCGGTTTCCCTTTGCGTTTTACTTATCCGATGAGCAGGTTATCCTCAACAAAAGTGTCACCAATTACTTGCATCATTTTGAGCAAATGATGACACAGCTACCGCATGCAAAACCTTCAGCCTTTAACAAATCAGCTTAATCGTGAAGGAGGCTCAAGGCCATACACCATGAAATATGCAAACCTGATATTTGAGGTTATGAAGCAGGTGTACCGTGTTTCTCCACGCATGTTCTCAAGGGCCACTGTTATTTATCTGGCTCAGGCCTTCTTGCCTGTAGCACAGATCTATATTACGGCTCAAGTCATTAACGCTGTTACGGGTGTGCTGACCCGTGGTGAAACGCCTCTTAGCGCACTGTATTGGTTGGTTCTTCAGTTGACGGTCATATTGCTTGGAATCGCGCTGAGCTCCTTTCAAAAGTATACGGAACGCAAGATGAACGCGTATGTATCGTTCTGGTTTAATCTTCAAGTATCCGAAAAATTGAGCAAGCTTCCATTCTTGTTCTTTGAATCACCGGAAAGTTATGACAAGCTGCAGAGAGCACTTCGCAATCTGAGCATATGCGGCATTAACATGGTGTTCTACATATTCTCCATCATTCAGAGTGTCATTACGCTTGCGGGATTGCTTGTGCTGCTGTTCAGCTTCCATTACATATTGCCCATCGTGATGCTGCTTCTGATTATTCCGCTGCTGGTCATCCAGAAGAAGGAGGGGGCTTCCCGCTTTATAGTCATTCATCAGCAGACTGCTTCGTCAAGGATGGCGGTGTATATGAACCAGCTGCTGCAAACCAAGGAAGCGGCGAAGGAAATTCGCTTGTTTGATGCCAAGGATTTTTTACTGAGCAGATGGAGGGACATCTATTTCAAGAACACGTATGAAATGCTGGGTGTTGAGCGGAAAAATATGAAAAATCGCCTTGTGGTGGAGTCCGCGGTTACGATATTTTCATTTAGCATTCTGGCTGTATTCATATGGCTGGGCTCCCGCGTCAAATTGACGATTGGCAGCTATGTTGCACTCTATCAAGCGGTGCAGGATACGCGTTATTCCATACAGAATATTAGTCAGAACATGGGACAGATCTACCATGACGGTCTGTTCATTCATGAATTGTTTGAGTTTCTGGATACGCCCGTACCACAGCAAAGCAAAGAACTGCCGATGGCCGGGCAGCTGTTTCAAGGCATTGAAGTGGATCGTGTTTCTTTTCGTTATCCGAGCCAGGAACGGAATATCCTTGACGATCTGTCCATTCGCATAAAGCCTGGTGAAAAGGTAGCCATCGTGGGTGAAAACGGTGCGGGTAAGAGCACCCTTGTCAAGGTTATGCTGGGGTTGTATGAGCCAACCAGCGGTGAGGTGCGTTACAATAACATCCCGATTCATGATTATGATCCCACGAGCTTCCGCAGTAAAGTGACGGCAGTGTTTCAGGATTTCTACCGATATGAATTGACCCTTGGAGCGAACATCACGTTGCAGGAGAGTGAGACGGATGATTGGAAAAGCGAGCGCCAATTGACTCATGCCATCGATAAGGCATCGATGACCTCGCTGGTCAATTCACTCCGTGATGGGGTGTCAACACAGCTGGGCACGCGTTTCTCGGGCGGGCGTGAACTGTCGCAGGGACAATGGCAGAAGGTAGCGATTGCCCGCGCATTTTACCGGGATTTCGAGGTGATCTATCTGGACGAGCCTACGGCTGCGGTAGATCCGCTCACGGAGTCTGCTATATTTGAGAACCTGATGTCCATAACGGAAGGGAAAACCGCCATCTTCATATCTCACCGGCTGGGCAGCTGCCGACAAGCGGATCGTATTCTGGTCCTTAAGGATGGAAGGATCGTTGAAGAGGGAAGGCATGAGGAGTTAATTGAGCAGGACGCGCATTATGCCGAGATGTTTAACAAACAGGCACAGTGGTACCGGTAGCACCCGGTTTCCTAACGAAAGCGAGCTGATCAAGGGTTTATTCTTGGTCGGCTTGTTTGTTGTTTGGGAACAACATCATGGGATGTACGATACTATACAAGTATAAAGTATGGATCGAAAGGATTGAAATACTCCGATATTAGAGGGATTTTGCTTCCGAATCTCGAAATTAAAACGGATACGAGCAGTCTGGAGGCTAGAATATGAAAATGTAATCCCCGTTATCTATGGCAAGTTCAAAACGATGAATCAGGGGGAGAGTATAGGATTATGGATAAAAAAACATGGATTGTGGAAGCAACCATTTCGGATATGCAGGATGCATTGAAACAAGGCTGGATCACTTCAGTGGAGCTGGTTCAATTGTACCTGGAGCGGATCGAGCTGTACGACGGACAGCTTCACTCGATTCTGGAGGTGAACCCGGACGCGCTGCAGATCGCCAAGGACCTGGATCAGGAACGCAGCGTCAAGAAAGTCAGGGGAATGCTGCACGGAATTCCAGTTCTGCTGAAAGATAACATAGACACAGGAGACAAGCTGCATACAAGCGCCGGCTCTATCTCGCTTGCGGACTCTTATGCAGCCAAGGACTCCTTCGTTGCAGAGAAGCTGCGCCAGGCTGGTGCCGTCATTCTTGGAAAGACCAACATGACCGAATGGGCCAACTTCATGTCAGCCTCCATGTGGGCTGGGTATAGCTCGAGAAAAGGACTTACCTTAAATCCATATGGTCCGGGTGAATTGTTTATTGGAGGTTCAAGCTCCGGTTCCGGTGCAGCGGTAGCGGCGAATTTGGCCGCGGCGGCTATCGGGACGGAAACCTCGGGATCGATTATCAGCCCATCCAGCCAGAATAGTCTGGTTGGAATTAAACCGACAATGGGTCTGGTTAGCCGCTCGGGTATCATCCCGATCACCTATACGCAGGATACAGCAGGCCCAATGGCCAGAACTGTCGCGGATGCCGCTATTCTGCTTGGTGCCATCACGGGGGCTGATGACCAGGACGAAGCCACGAACATAGATCCTCAGCATCGGATCAAGGATTACACCGAATTTCTGGATGCTGGATATCTGAAGCAGGCCAGAATCGGGATTCCCCGACACTACTATAAGCATCTCGATCGGGATAGACTAGACATTGTAGAATCCGCCATTCAAGTGCTGCGGGAGCAGGGAGCTGTCATAATCGACCCGGTCGATCTGCCATGCCAGAATACGAAGTGGGATGCCAATGTCCTCCGCTATGAGTTTAAGAAGTACGTGAATGATTATTTGGTAAATGTGGATTCTTCGCTGCCGGTTCACTCATTGGCCGACGTAATCGCTTATAATGAGGCACATGCCGACAGGGCCCAGAAATATGGTCAGGGCACGCTGATTTGGGCCGAGGAAACCAGCGGTACATTGACCGAGCAAGAGTACCTCGAGAGCAGACAGAAGAACAGGGAGATGGCAGGGACCCGGGGCATTGACCAGGTTTTGCAGGAGTTCCAGCTGGATGCCTTGCTGTTCCTGGGTAATGAATATGGACCGGATCTGGCAGCCAGAGCAGGCTATCCTTCGATTACCGTTCCTGGAGGTTACGCGGAGAATGGCGTCATTGCTCCGGGCGGTTACATGACGAAGGGCCCTCAGGGCATTACCTTCATCGGAACGGCTTATAGTGAGCCCGTGCTAATCAAGCTGGCCTATGGCTTTGAACAGGCGACGCGACATCGCGTAGCGCCAAAGCTTTCATCCCAGTCATCAGAGTAAAGAGAGGTGAAGCTCCATCATGCCGCGCAATTTGGTGCATGTTCCTTACGGCTACGAACCCCCGAAGCCGGCAACCAAGGGAACATTAATATTTTACGACTCCTTCGAACAGGTGCAGGAGGATCTGGAGCAGGCTGTAGCCATTCTGGAAGAACGGGCGTTTTCAAAATTGGTGCTGTATCCGCTGCATGAAGAGACGGTAAGACGGATGTTCAAGGAGCCGGTGAGTCCTTATTTCAAACGGGAGAAACGGCTTCAGGAATGGGTCGGGGAGCGTGAAGACTCCTCGGTTGTAATTGAAGCTTTCGAGTCGAAACGAAAAAAGTACACGCCAATCGATACTGCGCTTCGTCATCTGGTCGAGAAATACGGAAGACCGCATTTTCTTGTTTTGACGCCTGAGGTGGCTAATGTGTTTGCGTCTTTTTCTTCATTTGAGGAATGGATTGTGAAGCTGAGGCTGATTCTGTTGTCCGAGCCTCCATACTTGCATCCGAGATTGGAGAAATTCCGCCATCGATGGGATATAGCGGGTGAGCCGCAGGAAGGATAGTTGGACATGAAGATGCCCGGCCGTAGACAATCTACAGCCGGGCATTCTTTTTTCTATGTAGTCGAATCTCGAATTCCGATATACGGTTCAACACAAGCCAGGCTCCACGCCAGTTTAGCCTGAGTCACATGAAAAGGACTGCACCCCTGGGGAACAGTCCTATGTTAATCCGCATGCAGTCCGTTAAGCCTCATCGCTTTAGGTCCCTACGCGGGTAAGTTTGCTTATGATCTTGCGCACGCTTTCTCCTGACAGGAAGTAGGTCCGTTCCAGTTCTTCAATAGACCTTCCTTTGCAGTAAGCGCGATACATTTCTTTGTTGCGACTTTCGATGCGTTGTTTGGAACCGCTTAACTCTCCCCAGCCGGCTCTTTGCTCGCTCTGTTTCGGTATGTAGAGTAATTCTCCATCTATATACTGTTGAATTTGCTGCAGCAGCTCGGGGGGAAGCACTTCTCTTCCGTTCTTGTAATGGCCCATCGATGCCCTCCTCTTTCTGTATACATATTTAAGCTATCGCTGAGTTTCAAAACAATTGCATTGATCATGCTTGCCCTCCTCCTTTCGTGAAATTAGTTTTTTAGGATTTTTTTTGGATTTTAAAATAGATATAGGGAGCCCGCAGCGGGCTCCCATTTAACGGATATTCGCTTTACGCGAATACCACCTCACGGATCTGAATCATTTCAATCAGCCTCCTTTCAGCTCATTTCGTCGGCCCGACTTCTATATTAAGCCATATGTAGGTGGAATTATGCAAGAGATAAAACAATATTAATTGTTTTTTACCAAAATTAATGGGGTGAAGTATCGGGCTGGCTGAGGATGCTGGATGAGGGATTGGATGGTATGTGACTGGATTATATAATATAGTTACTTCAGAATGCAAAAAAAAGAAGGAGTTCTCGTGTATGTCCAATCAGGATCCGCATATTCAGGAATTGATTACGCTGAAGACGATCGCAGAAACCTTGAACGAATCCAATGAGCTGACCCCGATGCTGGATGTTGTCATAGGCAAGCTGTTGGAGCTGACAGGACTTACGACCGGCTGGCTGTTCCTTGTGAATGAGCGGGGAACGTATGAATTTGTTGCGAATCGAAATCTGCCGCCTGCACTGAGCCGGGAGGATAACGAGCCTATGAGATGCGGCAGCTGCTGGTGCTTGGAGCGCTACGATGATGGACGCCTGAAGAATGCAGTCAACATTCTAAATTGCAAACGTCTGGATAACGCGGTTCGATATCAGTGGGGTGACACGGAAGGCATTACCCACCATGCAACGGTTCCGCTGCGATCCGGCAGCCGCAGGTTCGGTGTGCTGAATGTGGCTGCGCCCGGGAAGCTGCATTTCTCCAAAGAGGAATTGGCGCTGCTGGAGTCGGTTGCATATCAGATTGGCAGCGCCATTGAGCGCATGCGGCTGTACGCGGCCGAGCAGCGTCGAGCGGATTTGTTCGTCCGGCTCGGGGAATACAGCAGCGCTCTCGGTGCCTATGCTTCACAAGCCGTTAACCGGGCTGAGTTAACAGAGCAGGTGATGAGTTTAATGGGCCGATATTTTGATTGGCCGGTCGTCGCGCTGCTGGAGCCGCTTGAAAAGGAAATCACACTCCGGGCACTATACAGCGAGGGAAAAACAACGCTGCCCCATGCCAAATTTCCACTCGCCGAGATGGCACGTCCCCACCCTAACGATAGGAAGCGCTCAGGAGGAGATCCGGTCTGCGCAGAAGATGCGCAGCGGCTGGCAGACCAGCTCGTTCAGGAAGGCTGGGTCTCATCCCTGACCCGTGCTGTGGCTACCCCTGTCACTGTCGCCGGAGACTCTTCACTCGGCCTGCTTCTGGTGGGTTATGATCAATACGGCGATCAGTACCGGGCGGATATCGAAGTAATCGAGGCTTTGGCTGAACATATTGGCTTGACCCTTCAGCGTGTCCGCCTCGAGGAGAACCGGCGAGAGCTTACCCGGATGGATGAACGAAACCGCCTCGCACGCGACCTGCACGACTCGGTAAGCCAAACCTTATTCTCGCTGGTGATGATGTCCAGGGGAGTGGGCGGTATGCTTGCAGCGGAATCCAATGATCAATCAAGCTTGCTGCAGGACACGATTCACGACATACAGTCGTTATCACAAAGCGCCCTCAAGGAAATGCGGGAGCTGATTATGCAGCTTCGTCCGCCAGGGCTTGAGGAAGGGCTTGTGACAGGTCTGAAGCAATACGGCGAACGATTGAAGCTTCATGTGCGTTCACATATCAGCGGTATTCACGAGCTGCCGAGGCTAATAGAAGAAGCCTTATGGAGGATCGGCCAAGAGGCGCTCAACAATGTAAGCAAGCATGCGGATACGAAGGAAGTTACGGTAGCTTTAACCCTGCATGATGGTGAAGTGGAACTTCGGATTGAAGATCGCGGGCGAGGCATTACCAAACAACGATTGAGCGAGCTCACAAGACACTCCATTGGACTGTCCAGCATGCGGGAACGAGCCGAATCACTGGGAGGACAATTCCGTCTATATAGTGTGTACAGAGGAGGAACCATCATTGAGGTTACGCTGCCCTTGATGTTGAAATCAACAGAGAATGGAGGTGATATGCGATGATCAGATTGTTAATTGCTGACGATCACGCCATGGTACGCCGGGGACTGCAGGTTTTTCTGGCTACGCAGCCGGATATCGAAATGGTGGGTGAAGCCGCCAATGGCGAGGAGACCTTGGAACGGGTGGTTCATCTCAAGCCGGATGTTGTTTTAATGGATCTGAACATGCCTGTGCTGAATGGAATCGACACGACCGCACGGCTGAAAAAAGAACAGCCTCACATTAAAGTGATTGTACTGACCTCTTTTGTCGATTACGACCATGTTCTGCCCGCCATTCGGGCAGGCGCACGAGGCTATCTCTTGAAGGATATTGAACCGGAGGAGCTGGTAGCTGCCATCAGACGCGTATTCCAAGGCATGGTCGAGCTGCATCCGGATGCAGCAGGACTGTTAATGACACACGTTACATTACCCGAAGGAGCGGAGTCGTCCAGCGGGCCAGGCAGGCAGGAAGAAGCTGTGCAGGAGCTGGATAAACTCACCCGCCGGGAGCAGGAAGTGCTGCAGCTGATCGCTTCGGGCATGAACAACAGAGAAATCAGCGAAGCGCTGTATATTACCGAGAAGACAGTCAAGACCCATGTCAGCCATCTGCTTGATAAGCTGGGTGTCGCCGACCGGACTCAGGCGGCCATCTATGCGCTCAAGCACGGAATCGTATAAAAGTTTACTTTACATAGTGATCGTATCTAAGACTATAGTTGTAGAGCCCTCAGCCAAAGGTTTGAGGGTTTTTGCACGTGAAATCACTCCTTGTGATGACGAATTCCATGGCTTGCCTCCTATACAATGTACTTAACAAATCACTCGACAACCTAAAAGGGAGGCAGTGCTATGAAAATCGTGATGATCACAGGCAGCAATCGCAAGGAAGCAACCAGTACCGTTTTGGCAAAAGCTTTGGAGGGGCAATTGAGGCGGTTGTTCGTGGAAGTAAACCTGTTCAATCTGTATGAAAGCCCGGTTCCGTTCTATTCGCCGGACGAAATATTCAACCGTCATGAGGGCGTGCGTGAGCTGCAGCGGCTGTTAATGGAGGCAGACGGCATTATTTTGACAACTCCCGAATATCACGGTGGAATGAGCGGGGTGCTTAAGAACGCGCTGGATCATATGGGACAGATGCATTTCTCAGGCAAGCCGGTTCTATCCGTAAGCTCGGCGGGCGGCGCAGTAGGTGTGAGTTCACTGCAGCAAATGCAGGCTACCATTCGCAATCTGCATGGAATTAACAGTCCGGAATGGATCTCCATTGGTGGCTCTCAGCGTGCCATTTATGAAAACGAATCGGCAGAAGGTACAATTGTGCTGGATTACCGTGCCAAGGAAGCCCTTTCCATCTTTATGGAGCTGGTCAAGAAAGTCAGCGGTAAAGAGGAGGCTTTTCCATCGTGATTACACATTTTGCCGGATTGAAATTGAAGACCCTATCCATTCAGGGGGTGAAGCAGTTCTATCATGGACTGCTTCACTTCCCCATCACGCGGGAAAATGAGGTCGAGATCGAATTTCAGCCTACACCTGATTTTTCGCTTGTATTCGAAGAAGTGTTCGAACCCTTATCCCCGGTTCATATCGCGTTTGAAGTCTCCTATTCCCGCTTCAACTCTACGATTCAGCAGCTCGCAGAGCAGCTGCCACTGCTGCAATGGCCCGACGGCGAGGTGGTTGAATGGTTTGATTCCGGTGTGAACGCGTATTTCAAAGACGGCGATGGCAATCTGCTTGAATTTATAGCCCATCACGACTTGAAAGAAGGGGTTCTGACTCCGAATGGCCCTTACGGTGTCCTGTATTTGCGGGAAGTGGGATTGCCTGTAGAGGATCCGGTAGCCGCTAGATTATGGATGAAACGGACGTTGGGATTAACGATTGCCAAGGACTCGGAGCAGTTTGCATTTGTTATTGGGGGAACGGCCCATGCGGTCGTCGTGTCTACCAAGCGCAAATGGATTCCAATCGCGATGTATGCGCTGGCACCGTCGTTAGATTTAACTTATGGGGTTACGGATGATCGCTTTCTGGATCGGGTTCGCTCCTCATTGGATCGCCGGATCATCGTGTCGGATAACGAAAATGGTCTGCAGTTTAGAATGTATGGCTACAATATTCGTTTGAAGAAAACGAGTTTGCCCAAGGATATTGCATCCAGGCTGAATTTGCCGGACACGAGTGAAGGGAAGGGAGACGACATGGACATCAGCGACCAATATTTGGAGGATGGACTCACGGCACTAAGCCGCGGGGGTGAGGTGGGTTGGTTTGAAGGACATGTCGGCGGGGCGTATCTGGCGGCTTATTACATGCAGAAGGAGCATGATCTTCCGCAGGACGTGCGGCAGGGGCTGGCCGCCAATTGCCGGCACTTGCGCAGTCAGCATGAGGATTGGTTTGAGCCCTATCCATCGGAGCTGGCTAAGCCTGAATTAATGGATCAATTGGTAGAAGGATTGCTGCCGAACCTGACAAATCTGAGCACCTCCGGGCATGGGGTGACCCTCGGAGTCCTCGGCCTTAAAGCGCTGCGGGACCGGCCGGATCTGCTGACTCCGTCTATCGTCAGGGGCCTGCTCAAGCTGATGGAAGATGCAGCGCATGAGCATAAGCTTGCCAGGTATTATGGGATTGAGGATTATACCCGGCAAAGTCTGCCGGAACTCTCGTTCAATGACATACCACCTTACCAGGATGCGTCTGACTTGGCCTCCCGTGCCCTATCGGAGCTGCAGCTGGTGCTGCCGGATCAGCATTATGAGGGCAAGTATTACTTTTTTGCAGGAGAGCTTGAACACGGCATTACGCATGCCCATGCGCTTATTGAACTGGAAAGGCTCGGATACACCCAGCTGGCCAGGCTGGGTCAAGGCAACCACCAGCGGCAGACGATATTGAACCGTCTGAGACCGCAAGAACTCGCGCATCAGGAAATTAAGGTATCGGATGAAGCTTCGATCATGGATTCGTCCTATTGGAGCGGGCTCTATGAAGATCCTCACGCAATCAAAGTGCCCTACGCTGCACTGGCGCTCCTATCCCCTATGTGCCGCAAGGTCGAAGAGTGGAGCTGGAGCGCGATGTGTGTAAACTGCTCTCTTTGATGAAGTAGGACGAAGGTTATTTTGACAATGGTAAAATATGGTGTTAGGCTGAATAGAGTTGTCTAGAATCTGAAACATTTGTGCTTAAGGCATAAGAATTGGAGGGTATCATGAAGGTTGCAATTGTGGTAGGAAGCATCAGAAAACAGTCGTACAATATGAAGCTTGCGGAATATTTGAAGCTCCGTTATGCCGATCAGATTACATTCGAGATCGTTGGCATTCGCGATTTGCCGCATTACGATCAGGATGTGGAGCTGGATCCGCCTGCGGTGGTCAAAGATTTCAAGGAGCGGATTGCAGCAGCTGATGCTGTGTTATGGATAACGCCGGAGTACAACTACTCCATACCTGGCGTGCTTAAGAATGCACTGGATTGGTTATCCCGCGTCGATAAGGTCATGAACGGGAAGCCGTCCTGGATCATGGGGGCATCGATGGGTCAGCTTGGCACGGTTCGTGCTCAAGAGCATCTTCGGGATATCCTTTTTTCCGTCGGCATTACGTCACCGCTGCTTCCCAATAATGAAGTATATATCGGTGCGGTACATGAGAAGATGGATGAGACCGGTAAGCTGATCCATGAACCGACGATTGGTTTCATCGATATCGTGGTGAACAACTTCATAAACTGGATGAACTCCCGCAAATAATGTTAACGTATGAAGCCCTTTGGCAGTTGCCTGCCGAGGGGCTTTTCCTGTATATTCTCCTCATATCCATGAAATGTGAAAGAAAGGCGAATTTGCTTCGGACGGGGGAGGCTTCGATTGTATACAATCCTTATTGTGGACGATGAACCGATTGTGAGGGAAGGAATTCGAAACCGGATTCCGTGGGCAGAGCACGGCTTTGAATGTATTGGAGATTGCGAGAACGGCCGTGATGCATTGGAAGCTGTGAACCGGCTTCAACCGGACGTCGTGTTGACGGATATTCATATGCCGTATATGGATGGTCTGGAATTATCCCGACATATTACGCAGCAGCACCCCAAGACCAAAATTATCATTTTGACCGGGTTTGACGATTTTGAATACGCCCAGCAGGCCGTGAAGCTGCAGGTGACGGATTTTATTTTGAAACCGGTTACATCCGCGGAGTTAAGAGAACTGCTGGATAAACTGAAGCTGGAAATGGATGAAGAGCGCGGACATGCAGAGCACCTGAAAAAACTCCGGCAGCAGTTGAACGAAAGCCTGGTTCTCCTCAAGGAACGTTTCCTGGAGCGACTGGCAACATCTCCGATGAAAATCACGGAGATTGAGAACAAGCTGACGTATTTTGAAATTCCACTCCATGGCCCGTGTTATATAGCCATGCTGGCGGATATGGATGAACTCCGTTCTGATGAAGGGTGTGTGGATCATGAGCTGCACGCTTTTGCCTTATACAATATCACTCAGGAGATATTAGCGGAGGAGCCGGGAGCAGCGGTCTTTCGGTATAAGGAGAATAAAGTCATGACTATTCTGTCCGGTCTTGGCGAGGAAGAGCTGTACGCAAGGGCACAAGAGCTGGCAGAGGAAATTCGCGTGTCTACGAAACGATTTATGAAATTCACCGTTACCTTAGGAATAGGAACGATCTGCTATCAGCTTCATGCGATACGTTATTCCTGTCGTGCCTCAGAGGCTGCGCTGGAATATCGGCTCCTGATGGGCCATGATCAGGTGGTCAGCATTACGGATCTCGAAAAGCGGGAGACCAGCCCGCTGCATGACGGGAGTGAAAATGAAGCAGCCCTTATAGCCGCAATCCGTGCAGGAACTGCGAATGAAGTGGAGGCGTGCATCAAGCGTTTGATCAGCGAAATTGGAAGCGCTTCAATATCGATTGAGCTATGTTATGTGAGAATTGTACGGGTCATGCTGGCCGTACTTCAGACCCTAACGGAAATCGGCAGCAACGAGAATGAGTGGGTTGGCAAGGAAAAGAGGCTGCTATCCGATTTATACTCATTTCGTTCCCTCGATGAGATTGAGCGCTGGCTGCAAGAAGTGTGCGAGCAAGCTATACGGGACGTGGCCAAGACGAGGAAGGATATTACGCGTTCGCAGATGCTGGAAGCGGTGAATTTCATTCACCAACATTATGAGGATGCGCAGCTATCGATCAAGTCGGTATCCAGCCGAATCTTCATGAGCACAAGTTATTTCAGCTCCTTGTTCAAGGCTCATACGGGGAAGACCTTCGTTGAATATGTAACGGAAGTTCGAATGGAGAAAGCCAAAGAGCTGCTGAAGCATTCGCCGATGAGAACCTATGAAATTGCGGCAAGGTCCGGCTACCTGGACCCTCAATATTTTAGCGTGCTGTTTAAGAAGCATACCGGAGTTACCCCCACGGAATACCGGAACAAAATGACGATGGATGGAACAAACTCATGAAATCCTCGCAGCGGATCAAGAGCATTCAGTCCCGCATTGCCAGCTCGTTTGTGATGCTGGTGCTGTTTACGGCACTATTGCTTATTTTTATCTCCTATCGGTTATCCGAATCAGCTGTTCGCGAAACGGCGGAAAGTTATACCTCCGAGCTTATCAATCAAGTGAATGCGAACATCCAAACCTACATTACGGGCATGAAGGACATTTCGCTTGCGACCATGAACAACCCGAACGTGAGGGAATATCTTGCCTCTTCCGAGGAATTGCAGCCGGCTGAATTAGCCCAACTGAAAGCGAAAATATCGGAATATTTCCATTCCATCCGGGTCTCTCGCAAGGATATAGCTTCGATCAACATCTTCGGCGAGGGCGGGACCTTCATTTCCGATCGGACGAATGCAGAGTTAAATCCTTATATTGAGGTTTCCGAGCAGCCCTGGTATCGGCAGGCACAGGAAAACAAGGGGCAGACGGTCATATCGTCGTCGCATGTGCAGCCGGTCATCAAGGGAGAATACCGCTGGGTTGTATCGCTCAGCCGAGAGCTCAGCGGCATTACCCCTACCCAAGGGCTTGGAATCCTGCTGATTGACCTCAATTTCAAGGTCATCAACGACATGCTCAGCAAGCTCGATCTGGGCAACCGGGGTTATGTGTTTGTGATTGACAGCCAGGGGAGGATTGTATACCACCCTCAGCAGCAACTGCTCTACAGCAATCTGAAGACGGAGCGATTGGAACAGGTGCTTCAGGACAAGCAAGGGGGATTTGTTGTGAAGGAGGATGGTGCAAGCCGGATTTATAGCATTAAGGACACGGATTTCGGCTGGAAAATCGTCGGCGTCTTTTACGAGAATGAGCTGGTGGATAATAAGAAGCAAATGCAACTTTCTTTTGTCCGTAGCAGGATTGTTATGCCTCGGGTTAGGCGTGCTGTTCTCTGTTGTCATCTCCCGCAACCTGACCCGGCCTATCAAGAAGCTTCAGGAGAAAATGATGGAGGTGGAGAAGGGGAACTTCGATATCCGCGTTCCTGTCGGGCACTCCAGAGAAATCTCCGGCCTGGCCCGCAGCTTTAACGTGATGGTATCCAAGGTCAAAGAATTGATGAGGCAGATTATGGTCGAACAGGAGTTTAAGAGGAAAAGCGAATTGAATGCCCTTCAGGCCCAAATCAATCCCCACTTTCTGTACAATACACTCGACTCCATCATATGGATGGCCGAGAGCAAGAAGCATGATGAGGTTATTCTGATGACATCGGCTTTAGCTCGTCTCTTCCGGGCGTCACTAAGCAAGGGGAAGGAATTGATACCGATTGCCACGGAAATGGAACACATTACGAATTATTTAAAAATACAGCAGATGCGATATCAGGATAAAATCCGGTATACACTTGATATGGATCCGGAGCTTTATTCTTATCTCACGCTAAAAGTACTGCTGCAGCCGCTTGTGGAAAACGCTATCTATCATGGCATCAAGAACAAGGAAGGCCCGGGAACGATCACCATCACGGGTGCGCATGAAGACCATATGATCGTATTTCAAGTCATGGATGACGGCATCGGAATGGATGAGGCCAAGGTGGAGACCCTCTTAACGTCCAGTGGTGGGAACCAATCGAGGAATAGCGTTGGGATTGCGAATGTCCATCAGCGGATTCAGTTATATTTCGGTGCGGATTATGGCCTGAGTTATACAAGCGAGTCTGGTGCGGGGACGTGCGTAAAGCTGCTCATTCCGGCTATTCATGCGGAGGAACGGCGGGAAAAGGAGGGGGAACTGCCTTGAAGTCCTACTTGAGCATGCGTTATATTGTGATGCTGCTGATCCCTGCCTTGATAGTGGGTTATGCCATTCTTCAATGGTCTAAAGATGAACCCCGGCCCAAGAAGATCATTGTCGGCGTCAAAGCCGTGGAAGAGATCGAATTCTGGAGAGTGCTGATTGAAGGGGTAAACACGGCTTCGCGTGAATTCGGCGTGGACGTTTCGGTGGTAGGACCTCCTCGTGAAATTCAGGTTGACCTGCAAATCCAAATGCTGCAGGAAGCCATTAAGCAGCAGCCGGATGCCATCGTAATGGCCGCAGGCGATTATAACCGCTTGGTCCCCACTGTGGAGTCGATTCGAAAAGCAGGTATTCCGCTGATCATGATTGATTCTGCCGTAAATGGTGATTATGCACAGAGCCTGATCGCTACGGACAATTTCAATGCGGGGCAAAAGGCTGCTGTGGAGCTTGCTGAACGGCTTCCGGTAAATGCCAAGGTCGCTATCGTCAGTTTCGTTCAGGGCACCTCAACGCAGATCGAGCGGGAACAAGGAGTTCGAAGTATACTGGAGCAGCGTGAAGGCGCTGAGATTGTCGGCACCTATTACAGTGAGGGCATGGAGGAGAGGGCCTATGAAATCACGATGGAGCTCCTGCGGGAGCGGCCTGATTTGGATGGAATCGTAGGATTGAATGAGCCTTCCACGGTTGGGGCGGGCAGGGCGATTGGAGAACAGGGACTGGTCGGGAAGGTGAAACTCGTTGGTTTCGACAGCTCGATCAAGGAAGTGAAGCTGCTGGAAGAGGGAGTTCTCCAATCTACCATTGTTCAGAAGCCGTTTAGTATCGGTTACTTGGGGATAAAAACAGCCGTATCCCTTATCGAAGGGGATAAGGTGTCTCCTAATGTTTATACGGACTCCGTAATTATCAACAAGGACAATATGTATACCGAGGAAAATCAGAAGCTGCTCTTTCCCTTTGTGGAAGAGTAGCTTCTTTTTTTGAGCTTATGGATGGATCGTAGAATATTCAACATGGAACAGAGAATATTCCATTCCCGTGAAACTTAACGGCTTATACAATGATGAATAAATGCATCAATGCTGGAGAGGTGAGAGATTTTGAGTGAAGTGCTGCTGCAGATGGAAGGAATCACGAAGGAATTTCCGGGTGTGCTGGCATTGAACAACTGCCAATTTGAGCTGCGGCGCGGCGAAGTTCATGCGCTGATGGGTGAGAATGGTGCGGGCAAGTCGACCATGATGAAGATTTTGACCGGCGTGTACCAGAAGGATGAAGGTACAGTTACGTACCAGGGGAAACCCGTGGAGTTAACGAATCCGAAAGCGGCTCAAGACGCCGGAATCAGCATGATTCATCAGGAACTGAACCTGGCGCCGGACTTGACGGTTGCTCAGAATATATTCATCGGTCGTGAGCCACGGCGAAGGCTCCGTCTGTTTCTGGATGATCAGGCGCTGCACCGGCAGGTGAAGGCATTGTTCCAGCGAATGGGGCTTGATATGGACCCAGCCGTTCAGGTATCGGAATTAACGGTAGCCAAGCAGCAGATGGTGGAGATCGCCAAGGCCTTGTCCTATAACGCGGATGTACTGGTTATGGATGAGCCGACGGCAGCTTTAAGCGAGACCGAGATCGAAGATTTGTTCCGCATCATTCGTCAGCTTCGCGCCGACGGAGTTGGAATCGTTTACATTTCGCATCGAATGGACGAAATCAAGCGGATTACGGATCGCATTACGGTGATGCGCGACGGGCAGTACATCGATACGGTGTTGACGGCTGAAGTCACCACCCAGGATATTATATCCAAGATGGTTGGCCGGCAGATTTACGAGACCTCGAAGCCGGAAGCCGCGGCAGGCGAGCGCGAGACGGTATTGGAGGTGAAGGGGCTGAATCAAAGCAGAGCCTTGAGAGATATTAGCTTCACCCTGAGAAAAGGAGAGATTCTAGGCATTGCGGGTCTGGTGGGTGCGGGGCGCACCGAGCTTGCGCGAGCGATATTCGGTGCGGACCGTATCCAATCCGGAGAGATATACATCCATGGCTCCAGGGTAAAGATGAGAGGCCCGCATGACGCGGTACGTCTAGGCATCGGGTATTTATCCGAAGACCGCAAGCGATACGGATGCGTTGTTGACCTGGATGTGAAGAGCAATGTGGTCATTGCTTCCTACCCTGAATTTCTCCGTCCCGGTGGATGGATGAATACGGAGAAGATTCGCAAGCAGGCGGAGGATATGGTCGAACGATTGAAGGTCAAAAACGCCGCATGTTGACCAGGAGGTAAAGTTCCTCTCCGGCGGCAATCAGCAGAAAGTGGTCATTGGCAAATGGCTGACGCGCGATTGCGATATTCTGATCTTCGATGAACCTACGCGCGGGATTGACGTGGGGGCGAAGAGCGAAATTTACAGATTGCTGAACGAACTTGCGGCGCAGGGCAAATCAATCATCATGATCTCGTCGGAACTGCCTGAGATTCTGCGGATGAGTCATCGGATTCTCGTGATGTGTGAAGGCCGGATTACAGGCGAACTGGATCATGAAGAGGCTACCCAAGAAATCATTATGCATCTGGCAACAGCGAGAATGTAAGCCGTTATCCATACACGTCAGGAGGAATTAGTAGATGAACATTCAAATCAAGTCAGGTGCGCTTCAGCAAGTGCTGGCGCTTGCAAGTTTGGTCGTTCTCATTGTTTTCTTCACGATTTCATCCAGCAATTTTTTTCAGTTCTCCAATATCGTGGGGATTCTTCTCTCCACTGCCGTGATCGGCGTGCTGGCTCTGGGTTCAACCTTTGTCATTATTACGGGAGGCATTGATTTATCGGTTGGTACGGTCATGACACTCAGCGGCGTTATGACAGGGGTATGCATTACGTTCTGGGGTTTGCCGGTTCCTGTTGGTATCCTTGGAGGCATATTGACGGGCGCTTTATGCGGACTTCTGTCCGGAACGGCGGTTGCGAAAATGAAGATCCCGCCTTTTATCGCCACGCTGGCGATGATGATGATAGCAAAAGGGCTGGCGTTAATCATCTCAGGGGCGAAGCCGGTATATTTCAACGACGCCGAGAGTTTTGCAGAGGTCTCCCAAGGCAGCGTGTTGGGCTGGTTGATACCGGGACTCGATATTCCGAATGCAGTGGTCATTTTCTTTGTTGCCGCTATTGTCGGATATCTTATCCTATCGAAGACCATTATCGGCCGATATAACTTTGCGCTTGGCAGCAACGAAGAGGCGACCCGATTGTCGGGCGTTAATGTAGGCTTCTGGAAAATCGTAATCTACACCTTAACCGGCGCCTTTACCGGCCTGGCCGGCGTCATGATGGCATCGAGATTGAATTCGGCCAATCCGGCGCTGGGTGCCGGGTATGAGCTGGAAGCTATCGCAGCGGTGGTGATTGGGGGAACTTCACTCAGCGGAGGGAAGGGCACCATTATCGGAACGGTCATCGGTGCTCTGATCATGAGTGTGCTGACGAATGGATTGCGCATTCTGTCTGTGCCTCAGGAGTGGCAGACCGTTGTGGTCGGGTTTGTTATCATTCTTGCGGTGTATGCGGATATTCTTCGCAGACGTAAAGCGTGAAGCGTTTCAAGCGTTTCAATGACGGAATTAAGCTCGATCAGAAGCAGATTGGTTGTGTAGAAACTTCCGGAATGGAGTTCTATAGATGTACATTACTGAAACATAAGGAGAGATTGAGATTATGAAAAAGCTTTTCGTATTGGCTCTGTTTCTCATGCTGACTGCAGGCTTGCTGGCGGCTTGCGGCGGATCAGGCAGTACAGCGACAGGTACCGATAGTCCAAGTGAAGGCGGTTCAAGCTCAGGCACCGGTGCCGAAGGTGAAATCTATATCCCGATCATTTCCAAGGGCTTTCAGCATCAATTCTGGCAGGCGGTGAAAGCTGGAGCTGAGCAGGCTGGGCAGGAGCTGGGCGTACGGATTACCTTTGAAGGACCGGAAACGGAATCCCAGGTGGATAAGCAGATCGAAATGCTGCAGGCTGCACTGGACAAGAAACCAAGCGCGATCGGGTTCGCTGCACTGGATAGTCAGGCTTCGATCCCTTATCTGAAAAAAAGCCCAGGAGAACAATATTCCGGTGATCGCCTTTGATTCCGGCGTGGAGAGCGACATTCCGGTAACCACTGCTTCAACAGACAATTTGGCAGCATCTGCTCTTGCAGCGGATAAGATGGCGGAGCTCATCGGGAATGAAGGCAAAATCGCGATGGTGGTCCATGACCAGACAAGTGTCACGGGCGTAAGCCGTCGCGACGGCTTCAAGAAGCAGATCGAAGACAAGTATCCGAATATTGAGATCGTTGATATCCAATATGGGGGCGGAGATCATCTGAAATCCACGGACCTTGCCAAAGCGATGATGCAGGCACACCCGGATTTGAAAGGGATTTTCGGGGCGAATGAAGGATCTGCGGTCGGTGTCATTAATGCGGTAACGGAGATGAAGAAGGAAGGCCAGATCGTGGTGGTCGGCTTCGATTCCGGAAAAGCGCAGATCGATGCCATCAAGAACGGAACGATGGCGGGAGCCATCACGCAAAACCCGGTCGGCATCGGATATGAGACGGTGAAAGCGGCTGTTGCCGCTATCAAAGGAGAGAAGGTAGAACCGCAGATTGATACGGGCTTCTACTGGTATGATAAAAACAACATCGATAGTGACGAAATCAAAGCCGTTATTTATGAATAAAATGAATGAAGGGGAGTCCAAGATGGACTCCCCTTAACGCGGCATCCGCTTACGCAGATGCCACCTCCATATTCTGAATCAATTCGTTCAGCCTCCTTTCCGATCATTTAGTCCGGCCGGACAACTATATTAAACCACAGCAGCTGGTGAGACAGAAGCGAATAAATGACCTTAATTGTTTTTTACCTGGGCACTAGCATGTTATCGAAAATATTTTCGCGGAAAAGGAGAGCCTGCAAACCCTTGTCCCACCACATTACTTACTTCGCCGTAAGTATCTCACTTATAAGTACGTACTTCCATAAAGTAAAGTAATGGCTCTACAATGAGCGTGTAACAGCTAACCAATACGCTCATAAGGAGAGATTAACAATATGGAACTTCAATTGGCATTAGACCTGGTGAATATTTCGGAAGCAAAGGAAGTGGTGGCCGAGGTAGCCGAGTTTATCGATATCGTGGAGATTGGAACACCGGTTGTCATTAACGAGGGCCTTCACGCCGTAAAAGCTATCAAGGAGGCATTTCCGCATCTGCGCGTGCTTGCTGACCTTAAAATTATGGATGCTGGCGGTTATGAAGTGATGAAGGCATCCGAGGCTGGTGCGGACATTATCACGGTATTGGGTGTATCCGATGACTCTACCATCAAAGGCGCCGTGGCTGAAGCCCTGAAGCAAGGCAAACAGGTGATGGTGGACATGATTAATGTGAAGGATATCGAGGGAAGAGCACGGGAGATTGATGCATTCGGTGTGGATTACATTTGCGTGCATTCCGGTTATGACCATCAGGCGGAAGGCAAAAACTCCTTCGAAGAATTGGCAGCGATCAAACGTGTAGTCAAAAATGCCAAGACAGCCGTTGCAGGAGGAATCAAGCTGGAGACTCTGCCTGAGGTGATCCAAGCGAACCCCGATCTCGTAATCGTTGGCGGTGGAATCACGGGCCAATCGGATAAGAAAGCCGCTGCTGCCCAAATGCAGCAATGGGTTAAGCAGGCTTAAGGACGATGGATAAACCGATTTTTCAACATGCAGATGTGATTGCCAGGGAGATCTCGGAATCTGTACAGAAGGTCGATGGTACCCAGATTAAGGAATTGATCAAACGAATTATGAGATCCGAGTCTATCTTTGTAGCGGGAGGCGGAAGATCCGGTCTGATGATCCGATCTTTTGCCATGCGGTTGATGCAGATGGGATACAAGGTCCATGTTGTGGGTGATACGGTAACTCCGGCTATTGGAGAGAGGGATCTGATCCTGATCGGTTCAGGCTCCGGCGAGACGCAGAGCTTGGTGGCCATGGCCCAGAAGGCCAAAAGCATCGGTTCTGCCTTAGCGGTTGTAACCATTAAGCCCGAATCCCGATTGGGTAAACTATCAGATACGGTTGTTGTGCTTCCAGGCGCAACCAAAGACCAGAATCAGGATAATCTCGTAACCGTTCAACCGATGGCTTCCTTATTTGAGCAGACCTTGCTGATCGTGCTGGATGCCGTCATACTCAGATTGATGGAACAGAAGAAACTGCAGTCGGACAATATGTTTGGGCTGCACGCCAATCTGGAATAGAAGCTTGATTATGTGAGGTTTTCCATTTTGATGATATGGCCGCGCCCGTTGTATACTATAGGGAGGAAGGGGTGTTAATTATGGCTAGTGAAGTCAAGCAGCGGATTAATCTCAAAGAAATAAACTGCCATAAGGAGTTAACCCTTGCGGTCATCGGCGGCAAATGGAAACTGATCATTCTATGGCATCTTGGCTTGGAAGGCGTCAAACGCTTCGGTGAGCTGAACAGGATGATTCCTCATATCACGCAAAAAATGCTGACCAATCAGCTTCGTGAGCTGGAAGAGGATCAGCTGGTGCATCGAGTGGTTTACCCCGAGGTTCCACCCAGAGTCGAATACTCACTCACGCCTTATGGGGAGAGCTTAATGCCGATCCTGAAACTGATGTACGATTGGGGAAAAGATTACGGCGAGCAGGTTATCTGGAAAGACGGGGATTTGCCTGCTGAGCAAGGTTCAGGACAAGCTACAGTTGAAAAGCTGTAAGCTGTAATACCTCAAAATCGCATATGAATGGCTTCAACATAAATGATAGCAGCAGAGGATTAACTCTAACGATAAGCAGATAAAAGAGCATGTTAAATCATAGAGGGCAGCTCATCATCATGACTCACGCCCTCGCTGTAATATGGTATAAACCTCCGGTACATAAGGCGCCGGAGGTTTTTTACTGCTTGAGGCGTGTTTTTTTGTACAGAAGGATTGACATTTGAACGGAGGAGATATAATATCAAAACGTATTAATCGTAATGATTACGATTAATGAATGGAGGGAGTTCAATAAATGAATAATACAAGAATACCGGTTACTGTACTTAGCGGCTATCTCGGATCAGGGAAAACAACGGTTCTTAATCATGTATTGCATAACCGTGAGGGATTGAAGGTAGCTGTCATCGTTAATGACATGAGTGAAGTGAATATTGATGCAGATCTGGTTCGAGGAGAGGGAAGCTTGTCGCGCACAGATGAGAAGCTGGTCGAAATGTCCAACGGCTGTATCTGCTGCACGCTTCGGGAAGATCTGGTGCAGGAAGTACAGAAGCTGGCGGAAGAGAAGCGCTTTGATTACATTCTGATTGAATCAACGGGAATAAGCGAGCCCGTGCCTGTCGCGCAGACCTTTGTCTATCCGGATGAGGTCTCGGGTGTGCAGTTGTCTGACCTCGCCAGGCTGGATTGCATGGTAACGGTAGTGGACGCCAACCGATTCTGGAAAGACTTCTCTTCCGGCCAAAGCCTACTCGATCGGAAGGAAGCGCTGGGCGAAGAGGATACGCGGGAAGTAGTCGATCTGTTGATTGATCAGATTGAGATGTGTGATGTGCTGCTGTTGAATAAATGTGATCTGGTAAGCGAAGAGGAATTGACCAAGGTCGAGGGCATACTGCGCAAGCTTCAGCCAAGTGCCAGCATCATTCGTACAGTGAACGGACAGGTTTCCCCTGCGAAAATCCTGAACACCGGGCTTTTTGATTTTGAAAAAGCGAGTCAATCGCCCGGATGGATTCAGGAGCTTCAGAAGGAAGAGCATGTGCCGGAAACGGATGAATACGGCATCAGCTCATTTGTTTACCGGAGAAGAAGACCGTTCCATCCCGAGCGGCTGGCCGAATTCATGGGGGATTGGCCCGAAGAGGTCGTACGCGCCAAAGGAATCGCATGGCTGGCTGTGCGTGAGGATGTGGCTGCAAGCTTAAGTCAGGCGGGTCCCTCCATTCAGTTCGGACCGGCAGGATACTGGATTGCTGCATTAACCGAGCAGGAGCAGCAGGAGCTGATTCAGAGCGAACCGGATATCCGGAGAAAATGGGATGGCGTCTGGGGAGATCGGATGACCGAGCTCGTGATGATTGGCATTCAGATGGAGCGGGAGCAAATCGAGCAGGACCTGGATGGATGTCTGTTAACGGACGAGGAAATGCAGCTTGAATGGTCAACATTTAACAATCCGCTGCCATGGATGGTATTAGAAGAGAATGAGTCCCTTATGTAGGACTATATTTTTTGACTGAAATTAATCGTAATGATTACGCATAAAAACAAGCCTTGATTTGATTATCAAGGCTTGTTTTTTTGTTCTGCCTATCATCCGTTGAGATAAGTGATGGACTGAGCATTCTGGATCGTTTTTGATGTATAATAGGAAGAAGATTCCCAATTCATCGTTTTGATGAAAGAAATCGTTCATTCGAAATTTAATGCTGCAGCATGAACAACATAAATCAGGAGGGCAAGGATATGGCCAAGGCAAAAGTACCAAAGAGACCTACTAGAGATGAGTTTGTACTTGAAGAGCTCGGCAATCAACTTACAGAAGCTTACCAAGAGGAATCTGTGATTGTATTAACGGTATGGGGATGGGAAGAGACGGTTCGCGGACAAATCGATCAAATGGACTCCCGAACAGGGAAGGTACATATGAAACATAATGGTGAGGTTACTAAAGTTTCATTTATGGACATCATGGAAGTGAATTATCCCCGGGAATAAATTATGATTCTATCGGAATTACGCATGTGTTTAAACTACCAGTTACCGCAAGGGGTGTCTCATAAGATCTTAGATCTTGTGAGATGCCCCTGTTCCTGCTGGAAGATGCTCCATGTATGAAACGTTCCTCCCATCGCGGTTGCACTCACATCTCTTGGGATTATTTCCACATGATTTTCACTTTATTGCACCACGCCGCTCAGTAAGTCCTCCCATTCCTGTACGATGCGCGTTTTATCCAGACGATGGCCGATGAGTGTGAGATATCCGCGCTGCAGCCGCAGGGTGCTTGGTTGGCATTCCAGCTGTGAACCCGCCCACTGAACAAGTGTGGGGCCAGTCGAGAGCTGAATATAGCCTTTGGCTCGTATCAGGCTGGACCTGCGCGCGGTCAAAAAGGCTTCGATCACACTTATGCGAAGCGGGATAGGGGTTGGCGCGGATAACGTTAAGGTATCCAGACCCGAGAAGGAGGGATTTGTCTGCTCTGACTCCACTCCATGTTGATGGCGGTGATTCGCGAATATTGGGGCTCCCTGGGGATGAGGCTCATGTTTGAGGGCCTCTTCACTCCATGGTGTGTCTTGAATTTGATCTGTGAGAACATCCGCTGGCAGTGAGAATTCACGAAACACTTCCAGCTCATCTATACGGCTGTAATCGGTCACGGACAGGCTTGCGGCCGTGTTTATTTTTCGTATGGAAGTGATGACCTTGTTGAGATGTTTCTCTTCGCATTCCCCCGCTTTGTTAAGGATGATAATATCCGCGAAGCTGATTTGTCCCCGTAGGGTACGGACCAGTTCGCGGCTGGATGCGAAGAAGCTGTTGTATTCCAGAAATTTACTGCCGTCGGCCAAAGCGATTTTGCGCTGGATCGATATACGATCCACAAGGGACGGATCCTGCAGATCCTCAAGAATCTGCTCAGGGTTCGCGACTCCGGTGGTCTCAATAAATATGAGATCAGGCTTCTGATCTAACAGGGTGTTCAGAGCTTGCCCAAGCTCGCTTCGTTTGGTGCAGCAGATGCAGCCGTCAAGCAGCTTCTCGATCGGAAGATCCGGCATTTCGCCGGATACGATAGCCCCATCCACGTCCTGATCGCCCATCTCGTTCATCAATACGGCTGTCTTCCACTGCTGCTTGGCGGCATAATCCAGCAGTCTGAGCAGCAGCGTTGTTTTGCCGCTTCCCAAAAAACCGCTAATCATAATTACAGGCACTTTGCTCATCGGTTCCTTACCTCCCGGTATCTTTAATATTGGAATACAGTTCATCAAACTCCGCCACGGAGTCCGCATTTGTAAAAATGTACGGGGATGCCGGCTGCTCAATCCGTTGAATTTTTTCGGCTTGCACTTGAAGAGTTTTCTCACCATTTAGGGTACTCACCTGGATCGTGCCATCGATCTGAACCCATGTGTCATTGTCAAAAGACGAAGCATTCGCGCCGCGGACAATAATGCCAAACGGGATGGCGTCAGCGGTGCAGCACATGACAAGGAATCGGCTGACGGCAAACGTGTCTTCTAACATATGTTTATCCCGATGGACGAAACCTTGGACTGTAATGGATTTTCCTTGAAACTGCTGTTTATACATATCGATGGCACCGACGGTCTCCGAGAAAATGTCAGGTTCAACCGAAATGACGGAAAGCGTATATAAACGCTTGGCGAGCTCTGCGAATTCCACGCTGTAGATGTCCTTGGCAATAAACAGCTCCTGCTGCGAGGCGTCTTGGGTCGCCGATTGATCAGCAGATAGAGAGTGGTTATTTGTCTCAGAGGCTGCAGAGGCGTTCTGGTCCTCGGCCTTACGGCGGACATCCGGGTTCGGATAGGTGTAGATCATGCCTTTTTTGGAAGCCATGTCGCTTCCAAGAGCTTGATTCGGCAGAAGCTGGCCGAACAGCAGCGGTACTGCGAACAACCCGTAGACGGTCATGTTTTTGACAAAGCCGTTAGGCAGGGGATGCTCGCAATCACACACCTCTCCGGTATCACCCCCAAGAGCGTGCCACAGCATACCGAATGCAATGAATAGAAGCGGGACCGGACAGAGCAGCAGCAGGGTCTGCATGTGTGGAGCCAGGTAATAATGAAGAGAATCTGTAGCATTCAGATGCATGATATAGAAGGCAAGAGCTGCAATGAGCAGCGACCGAAGCACATAATGGCCCCGTATAGCCAAGCTGGAAATCATCGTTTACATCAGCCTCCTCCCCAATAAGCTAACCTCGAAACAGAGCATCAACGGCTATAGAGCCGATAAAGACCAGAGTGATAACCAGCAGGCTTAGACCGATTACGAATTTGGTCTTGAACGTAGCGGACAGCATAAGCAAGCTTTTGAAATCCAGCATCGGGCCGAGAACAAGAAAGGAAACCAGTGGACCGACCGAAAAGCTGTGCGTGAACGCAGACGCGACAAAGGCATCCGAAGTCGAGCAGAGCGACAATATAAACGCAAACCCCATCATGAACAGATATGAGGCGGCAGGACCGTTTCCTAATGCCAACAATTCATCCCTTGGAATGAAGGATTGGATACAGGCGGTCAAGAACGCGCCAAGAACCAGATACTTGGTCATTTCAATTAATTCGTCTCCGGCGTGAACAAACATGCTCCTCCATGTTTTAGGGTGCTCATGCATTTTCCGTCCCCCATTGACGGAGCCCTGTTCGGTAAACTCCTGAAAGGATCGCTTGAGCGGATTATGTTTGGAGAATACATATACGATTAAACCTATCGTCACGGCAACGGCCAATGCTAGTCCCATCCGGCCGCTCACCACTTCGGGATGCGAGCGGAAGGCCATGATGGTTGCGGCGAACACGACCGGATTCAGTATGGGGCCGCTGAGGATAAAGGTGACAGCGATGTAGGCAGGCATCCCTTTTAACATCAACCTTCGGACGACCGGTATCATCCCGCATTCACATATGGGAAGCACGATGCCCAGCATGGAAGCAAACAAGACGCCGATGAGCGGATTTTTGGGTATAAGACGGCGCACCCATTGCTCTTTTACAAACATTTGCAGAAGGGACGAGAGCAGCACGCCTAGCAAAACAAAAGGTAGCGCCTCAAGGAAGATGCCAGTAAAAATGGTTTTGACCTGCTGCATGTCAAGGATTTCGACGAGCCTGGAACCAGAACCATTTTGCAGCCATATCGTTAAGACCGGAATCACGAAGACAAGCGGCAGGATGAAGGGCAGCATTTTGAATACAACGGGATGTTTCATCAAGTCCTCCTGAAGCGAAATGTTCTTAGCACATTCTATGCTTGGACAATCGGCAACATACGTGTTTTTAATAATTTAATCAAAAAGATTACGATTTGGAACAGGCGCATCATCCTGGTAGCGTGAAGTCCAAAGTCATGGTATATTAAAAAAAGTTATCTATGTGTTACTGGCGTAACTTGGGTCACCAAGAGGGAGCACATAGGATCATATGCCGTACGCCTGGGCAAGAGGTAAGGAGACAGAGATGTCGCCTTGCCTCTTTATGTTTATTACAATAACAATGGCGAAGGAGCGGATGTGCAATGAGTAAGGAACCTGTGATTTTGGATGGAAAGCTGGTATCCGACGATATCAAGGCCAAGCTGGCCGTGAAGGTGCAGGAGCTTAAGGAGAAAGGGGTAACCCCATGTCTGGCAACGATATTGGTAGGAGAAGATCCGGCTTCGGCAACCTATGTGCGAATGAAGGGAAATGCCTGTGAGCGGCTTGGAATTATATCCAAAAAAGTGGTGCTAGACGAGTCGACAACAACGGAGGAACTGATGGCTGCCATTCAAGAGCTGAATGAGGATCCCAATGTTCACGGCATTCTGCTGCAGCATCCGGTACCCCATCATATCGATGAACGAGCGGCTTTTGATACCATCCGTATTGAAAAAGATGTGGACGGGGTCACCACGCTTGGGTTCTCGCAAAATGCGTTTGGTTTTGCCGAATATCCTTCCTGTACGCCTGCGGCGATACTTGCGATTATGGATTATTACAACCTGCCGATTGAAGGGAAACATGCCGTCATTGTTGGACGCAGTCCGATTCTCGGCAAGCCGGTATCGATGATGCTGCTGAATCGCAATGCTACGGTTACGATCTGTCATTCGAGAACGAAGGATCTCGCCAATATTGTCTCGCAGGCGGATATTGTTGTTGCTGCCGTAGGCAAACCCAATTTTATTCAAGGGAACTGGATCAAGCCGGGGGCCGTTGTATTGGATGCAGGCTATAACAAAGGGAATATCGGTGACTGCGATTATGAAGCTTGCGCGGAGGCTGCTTCCGCGATTACGCCGGTACCTGCCGGCGTGGGTCCTGTTACGATTGCTACGCTGCTGAAGCATACCGTAGAATCGGCTGAGCGAACCGTATAATCCACCATGAATAAAAGGTAGTCCATATACCGTGAAAACCGCGCCCGGGCGCGGTTTTTGTATGCTTAGGCGTCTTGCCGTTTCAGCCCTGTTTGAAAATAATGCTTGCTCTGAAATGCTTTTCATCATTTACAATGTAGTTACAAGCTTGAGTATACGGAAGAGAGGCGAGCATTATTGATGAAGAGAATGATTTTTTTTTGATATTGATGGAACCCTGCTGGATCATGAGAAGAAGGTACCTGCAACGACACGGGAGTCCATTCGCCAACTACAGGAAGCCGGACACATCGTTGCCATTGCAACAGGGCGTGCTCCGTATCATTTTGAAGAACTGCGTGAGGAACTGGGTATCGATTCGTATGTCTGTTTGAATGGCCAGTATGTGGTGCATGAAGGCAAACCGATCTACGGCAATCCATTAGCGCAGGATTCCTTGCAGCAGCTTACGGAACAGGCTGTTCTTCTTGACCATCCGATTATCTATGCCGGCAGCGAAGCGATGAAGATGAACGTAACCGAGCATGTTCATATCGATTCCAGCTGGGGAGAGCTCAAACTTACAATCCCGGAATATGATCCGGAATATTATCTGGGCAGAGATATTTATCAGGCCATTGTCTTCTGTACGGAGGAAGAGGAATCGGCTTATGCGAAAAGTTTCGAGGGACAGTTTGATTTTGTGCGTTGGGGGCCTTATGGAATCGATGTTCTTCCTGCGGGAGGTTCAAAAGCCCAAGGAATCAAACCATTGATTGATATGCTTGGTATCCAATTAGAGGATACTATCGCCTTTGGCGATTATCTGAATGATCTGGAGATGCTGTCGTACGTGGGTCACGGTGTAGCAATGGGGAATGCGCCGGAGATTGTAAAACAGGCAGCAAGATACGTGACCCGGGATGTTGCTCAGGACGGGATCAAGCACGGCCTTCAAATGCTGGGACTGTTGGATAAGGAACCGCAGGAGATTGTTTAGTCTCTTTTAGAGAAAAAAGTCCGTTACAGCGTGTCAGTTGAAGCTCTCTCTTGAGGGTTATAGACTGGCATGTTGGTTGTTGGCGGAACGATTTAACGAATGATAGGTTTGACGTCCCAAAGGGGGAGTTGTTATTATTAATAACTAATAGTGAGCCGTTGGATGGTGGCAGAGTGGATCATCTGATGGAAATATACCTAGAACAGGTGGAGACCTTATGTCAACAGAACAAACGCATACTCTTATAACCAGTTGGCTATCTTTAACGCAGGTTCAGGCGATGATTACCCATGAGCTGGAACAAACCTTGCAGCAAAAGCATGATTTAACGTTGAATGAATTTTATGTGCTGTTATTTCTATCGGAGTCGCCTGAGAAAAAACTGCGCCTTCAGCAGCTGCAAACCATGGTGGGCCTTAGTCAAAGTGCGATATCGAGACTCGTCAGCCGTTTTGAAGCCAAAAGCTGCGGTGCGATGCAGAGAGCCATCTGCGAGGATGACAGAAGAGGGATCTATACATCGCTAACTCATATCGGTGAAGAGAAGCTGCAAAAAGCGAAAGCTACTGTCCAAGGGGTATTGGAGCAGCAATTCTCTGCGCCTAAGCTGAAGCATGGACTTCAGGATGTATTAAAACAGGTGCAGGCGTGACCATTTTTCAGTCTCCTTATTGACGGATGGTTCTTATTTTGTTATTTTAGATGCATGCGCATGCATTAATAAGTTTGCGAATCAATCTTTTTGAATAGAAGGAGCGTGTTACAATGGAACATTTATTCAGCCCATACAAACTGAAATCTTTAGAATTGAAAAATCGGGTGGTCATGCCGCCGATGTGCCAATACTCCGTAACAAACAAGGACGGAATCGCGACGGATTGGCATTACTTGCACTATACCAGCCGTGCGATTGGCGGAGCGGGACTTGTTATCGTTGAAATGACGGACGTCGAACCGGATGGACGGATTTCCGATTATGACCTCGGTTTATGGTCGGATGATCATATCCCGGCTTTGGCTCGCATCGTTGATGCTGTTCACCAGCATGGTGCGAAGGCAGCGATCCAAATTGCACATGCCGGCCGGAAAGCAGAGGATGCGGAGACACCTGTGGCTCCATCGGCTATTCCGTTTGACGAGAATTCCAAAACGCCCAGAGCTCTTTCAACTGAAGAAGTTCAGCAGATGGTGGAGAAGTTCCGTCTGGCTGTACGCCGTGCGGTGAAGGCGGGATTTGATGCAATTGAGCTGCATGGTGCACATGGTTATCTGATTCATCAGTTCCACTCCCCGTTAACGAACCAAAGAAAAGATGAGTATGGCCAGGATTTAACGAAGTTTGGTAAAGAAGTCATTCAAGCCGCAAAAAGTGAAATGCCGGAAGATATGCCATTAATCATGCGAATCTCTGCAAGAGAATACGTGACAGGCGGTTACGGCATTCAGGAGAGCATCGCTTTCGCCAAAGAATATCAGGCTGCCGGTGTCGACATGTTCCATATCAGCGCAGGCGGCGAGGGACCGATTGCTGCTGAAGGCAGACCGGGCACACATGTGGCATACCAAGTTCCGCTAGCCAGACAAATTAAAGAAGCGCTGCAAGTACCGGTCATAGCTGTTGGCCGTCTGGATGAACCTGCACTGGCGAATGCGGTCGTTGGCAATGAAGAAGCAGATCTCGTTGCCGTTGGAAGAGGAATGCTTCGGAACCCTTACTGGGCATTGGAGGCTGCAGCTGTCCTGCAGAAGGAGACGGCAATTCCGACACAGTATCAGAACGGATTTCCCAGAAAATCGAGATAAGGTAGGCAAGATGAACATGTAACTGCCAATGAACGATAATGTTGGTATACCAGGTTCCCTGACGTGAACATCCACAGTATCCCTGTAATGGGTTGAGCATAAATAGAGAAGGTTATCTTACGGTCCGTCACGGCTGTAGGATAACCTTTTTTTGCGTACAAGCAATTGGCCGGATTTGGTAAGTCATCAAACTTGGCAGTAGTTAACATAAGGCCATCTAAAATAATTTTAAATGATCATTAATGTCTTATTTACATTAGTGTGTGACATACAGTATAATCCTTTCCAGGAGATGATGATATGCCAGAGGATCAGGACATTTTAAACAGTATGGTGCAGGAGCTTCGGCGAGGTACGATCATCCTTGGTGTTCTCAGCCAGTTGTCCGAGCCGCAGTATGGTTATTCATTAGTGACCATATTGCAGGAGAGGGGGATCAACGTGGAAGCGGGTACGCTCTACCCGTTGCTGCGACGGCTGGAGAAACAAGGCTTGCTTAACAGCGAGTGGGATACAAATGAAGCCCGGCCGAGGAAATATTACATCATAAGTCAGACAGGCAAGGATATATATCGGCAGCTCTACCATGAATGGAAAGATATGATGACAAGTCTGGAGGGACTTATAAATGACAAGGGGGACTAAAGTGATGGATCTGATTAACAGGTATATTTATGCGGTGACCCAGAAGCTGCCCGAATCGCAGCGGGCGGATATTGAGAAGGAGCTTCAAGGACTCGTCGAAGACATGCTGGAAGATCGGGGAGCCGACAGGGAGACCGCTAGTTTGGAAGAAGTGGAGCAGGTGCTGCTTGAGCTCGGCCCCCCCGTGGAAATGGCAGCCAGATACAGAGGAAGGGAAAGGTATCTCATTGGTCCTGGTTTGATTGACAGCTATTGGTCCGTCCTAAGGATTGTTCTGTATTCGATAGCCGTTGCTCTTGGGATCGTCTACATCGTTAATTTCTTTATAAGCACGGAACCCACTGCCGAGAAGCTGCTGGAATACCTTGTCTCGCTGCTTAGCGTAGGAATCCACGGATTTGCCTGGGTAACCGTTATTTTTGCCTTTATCGAATACCGCGGGGCTCGCCAAGTCTCCAATGATCCATGGAAACCCTCGGAATTGCCTGCAATTCCAGAACCAGCCACCCGGATTAAACCGAGCGAGCCGGTGCTTGGCATCCTCTTTTCCGTGCTGTTCTTTGTCCTGTTCACGTTTTCCATTAACTTGATCGGTGTTCATCGATTTGCTGAACACTCGATCGCCATTCCGGTGTTTGAACAGGCTGCCTTCGCCAAGTATTTGCCGCTGATATGGCTTCTTACCGCCTTCAGCATATTCAATGAAGCCAGGAAATTAATCACAAGAAAGTGGACGCCGCAGCTTGCCGTCATGCATGTTATATTTAACATTGCTTCCGTTATCGTTGCGGTGATCCTGTTCTCCGATATGACGATTTGGAATCCGATATTCATGGATCAGCTCGTTCAATCAGGACTTGTAACAACGGGAGATGGATCGTATGAGACCGTAAAGTTAATTTGGGATCGATCCAGGGACGGCCTCATTTACATTATTGTGGTCATCGCCCTTATTGATACCGTATCTGTCGTGATGAAACGGTTTCGGAGAAAGGAAGGAAATACGGCGTTAACCAAGTAAAGACAACAGGTTGAAACAAAGGGTATCCCAACAGATTTTGGATCTGGCGGGATGCTCTTTTTTTGTTGTTAAGAGATGCCATAGGAACCAATCGCTCATACCCACTTTTTCCGCATTCACTGGGGACAGGTTCTGATCATCACCGAGTAGTTATGCGGTTGGCTAGACCATGGACGACACTGCGCCATTCGAATAAGCATAGAATATGGAGCGAAGCAAATATTTTTTTGACAGAAATGTGAATGATATGTGTCAAAATTATGTACAATGGTGTTATAATAAGGAAAGAAGAAAATGAAAACCCTTACAGAACGAACGGAGCTGATGATTATGAAATTCGCAATTCACTATTCTACAAGAATGAAAGACATTATTTTATTTGCTCTGGTAATTAGCATCATGATGTTTCAAGTTGCGACACTGACGGAATATTCGTATCCTGTCCTATTCTATATGCAGATGGTTGTGAATGTCGTTATTGTTGCGGCATTAGGAATTGAAGCTTATGCACGTTTGGTAAAGCGTGAAGTCCAGATTGACGGGAATTCCGATACGATTACAATTAATGGTGTTGAAGTTCATGCCGGTCAGATTCGTGAGATTAAGGTTTCCGGATGTCACAAGGCCGCTTTTCAATTCATTCTCAAGGATAAGAGCGTACCCCCTATGTACTGCTGTTTTAAATTTGAAGAGAAGAATTGCGAAGGAATTCGGGAGCTGACACGCTGGGCCGAACAAAATCAGATTTCAATCCGCAAAGTCGGGCCGCAGACCCGTTCCGGCATGATTCTCTCGTCCAATGGATAATATGGCCAAGTCACATCGTGAATAGGAGCACCTGAACCGTCGAAGGATAGGTTACAGGTGCTTTTTATATGGAATATGAAATCATTGATCATTGTAATTTTCGCTGCAGAAGAAAGTTTAGCTAAAGTTAAGCTTCTGTTTCGATCAAGATAAATCTCATCAGGTATACTTGGGTCATAGTGGACCCGTATACATATGGAGGAGGACTTGAATATGGTAGATGCTCCGAAATTAATGCTTGATGGGGAACATCGCGTGCTGTATGAGCTTTTTGAGGAGGAATTGCGAGCACTTGTAACGGTGGAACAATTCGAAGCGATGTCCAAGGAATATACGGCTGGAGTGAGTGCGTTCCATCTCGTTCTGGACAACACGATGAACAAACTTCGAATGATTCACTGGATGGATGACAGCGGGACAAAAGGAATCCAAGCCATGATCGATGAAGCGGGCATGATTGTCGGATTCATGTTATCGCCTCTTGAGAGATTTTCGGAATCGGATAGCCGTTATTCGGCAACAACGTTCAAATTGCCGTTTAAGGGGAAATGGTATGTGTTCTGGGGAGGCGAGCATGTGATGGACAATTATCATTACGTGGAGGAGAGCCAGCGGTATGCCATCGATGTTGTGAGAACGGAGGAAGGGATGACCTACCATGGGGATCCCGATTTGAACGAAAGTTACTTCGCGTTTGGAGAAGAAATTCTAGCAGGTGCCAGCGGTAAAGTGATTGCCATTGAGAACAACATCGCGGATAACGTGCCTGTCGGAGTGGTAAACGAAACCGAACCTGCAGGAAATTATGTCATCATCGATCATGGCAGCCATGAATACAGCCTGTATGCGCATCTTAAGCTGGGATCGGTGTGCGTGTTGGAGGGGACGGACGTGGAATCGGGTGATCGGATTGGGTTGTGTGGCAATTCCGGCAATTCCAGTGAGGCACATCTGCATTTTCAAGTGTCGGATCATCCAGATCTGTTTAGAGACGGCACGAAATCTCTTAACATCAACTGGCTGGGAGATGTAAAGGTAAGAAAAGGTGAAATTGTAGACGGCGGGAAATAACGCATCCATAACATAAACAGGGCCTGGAATTATTCCAGGCCCTGTTCTACATATAGTTGATAAACTCTCTGGCACACCTGCTGCGGCCCCGATTCACATTAGCTGCTGCAGCCGCCTCCGCAACTGCTGCCGCAGGACGAACCGCTGCTGCAGGAGGATCCGCTGCCGGAGTCCGAGCCACCGCCGGACCCGCAAGCCGAAGCAGCGGTGCAAGAGGAGCTGCTGCTGCTCTTATAAAGCTCCCGCTCATCAGGGATCATATGATCTGAGAATTGCTCGGGTGCGTTCCAAGCATAATAAACGGCCGCCGCCAGCAGCACATCGCTATTGCGGAAATTAACCAGCTTCCGATTACGCGGCTGCTCCGCCTCGGCTGCTCTAATCCGATCCTGCAAATCATGAATGACGGCATCAATCGCCGTACGTGCCGCAGGCATGCTCTCATAAGTCCAAGCGTTAAAACGCTTCTGACCATGATTCCCGGCGAAATGGCCAGAACCGTAGTCCTTCAGCTCTTCGCGTGGCAGCGGGACGCGGAAGAATGCTCCCCATAGCTTGGCGCTGTATTCATGCCAGCCAAATAATTGGACATAGACCGTGTCAAACCATGCCCGTTCATTCGGGATGGGAACATGTTCGCTTCCGGTGTTGGGAGCGTGATGAAGCATACGGCCAAGAAAGCGCTCCGAGAACTGTTGATACTCGTATGTATACATCAGCATTTCATGCCACACTTCGTCCACGTCTTTGCTGAACATCGGGACTCGGTCCAGAACAGCGCACAGGATAAAAAAACGTTTCAGCTCTTGCCATCGCCATTCATATTCCGGTTCTGACATGTCCGGATGCTCACTCATTACTCTCTGCTTCAGCATGTTCTGATAGGTATAAGGCAGGGCGGCCTCCAGTCTGCCGGCAAGCTCACTTGCAGGGCTTCCCGCTTTCACGATGGGCGGCAAATCGGGTGTTTTCCCGCGTCGAGGCTTATTCTCTTTAGGGAGCCGCTGACTATTAATATTACGCAACGAGCGCTTGAAGACAAATAAAGCAATAATCCATAAATCCACCAAAATAAAACAAATGATCAGGATCCAAATGGATGTGTTCATAAGGTATTCCTCCTGTCTATTTGTGTCCGGAGCCAGCTTATCGTTCCTCTCCTTGAGTAAATTATTGCAGGAGTCACGAGTGTTTGGCAATTGAAATTGCCGATTCCGTTATAACTTGAATGTAGGGGCTTCTTTATGATACATTCCCTGTGTCTGGAAATATACATCTGGACAATCTTAAAGCTATCGATTTAATGAATGGCAATTATGTTTATTATAGGAGCATACATATGTTAACAGGTTGGAAACTTTCAGTATTAGGTATTATTATTGTAGGGATTACCGGCATCGCTGCTTCTTTATATGGCCTGATTGAACCAGGCCGGGCGATCGGGTTATTCGTAGTTTTCGTTCTATTCATTGGAGCCCTGGAGCTGATGGAACGAATCAGGAACCGCAGGAAGAAGAGAGGGGAAGTGCAATCTTCGAAGCGAGGATGACACAGACAGCAAGGAGGGAGCTTATGAAGTGTATAGCGATGCAGCCCTATTACAAAATCAACCGAGTCGTGGATGGCATCGAACAACGAACCGAGGAGCAAGGCCGGGAGATGCTCTTGTATGAGGATCGAATCGTCACGAAATACCGCGAGTTCCCGATTAAGCAGGTGTTTGACCTCTCGTATCGGCCTCTGGGAGGCGGCGGTGGTTTTTTATATTTGCATACCCAGCAAGGCGTGTACTCTTACACGGTGAAGGATGATCCGCAGTCTTTTATTGCAGCTTTTAAAAATCTATAAGAGATCGTGATGGACTGATCCTAGTCTCAGGTCCAGTGCATATCCTCGTCTGCAGCACGTGTGCGAATGCGGCGCTTGCATATAAACTGGTTATATATTTTAAGGGACGGATTAGGGGGCCAAGGCGTGGATACGCTATTAGATTTTATTGAACAGATCGGGCATTATGCGCTATTTCTTGTATTATGCCTTGGATTGGTCGGCCTTCCTGTGCCTAATGAAGTCGTGGCCATGACCGGTGGAGCGTTAGCGGCATCCGAGATTTTATCACCGGTACCGTCTTTTTTTATGACTTTTCTCGGGGTATGCTCAGGCTCGACGGTAGGATTTATGCTCAGTCGGTTTACCGCAAGCAAACTGTTAAACCGCGTTGGGGAAAAATCGAAAATTCGCGAGTTTCTTAATGTATCCGAACGACTGACTCACCAATACGGCAACTATGCGATCTGCATCAGCGCTTTCTTACCGATATTGCGCAACGTAACTCCCTATGCGGTAGGCATGAAGGGGATGCCCTATCGAAGATTTGCGATGTTCTCCTATTCCGCGTCCTTGGTATGGACCATCGGTTATTTTTCTCTGGGGATGTTTGTTGGGGATCAGGTGGTTGATCACATTGGACTGATGATTAACCGTTACGGTTACTATGTGGCAGCTGTAGTTGCTGGTCTCGCCGTCATCATGATCATATCGTGGCTGATCCGGAGAAAAAAGCGAAGCAAAGAAAACAGTGAAATTCAGTTTCACGGATAGACAGCCACAGGACAAGGACTATGGCTGATCCGGTCCGGATTCCGGCGATTTCCGAATGATTTTTATATATTCTCTAGGCGAGAACCATCGGGACTCCTCTTGGAAATCCTGCATTTGATACCTTTGTATATAAGACGTGTTGTCCGGTTGATAGCGTGATCGTGTACGACTATCGGTTAGGATGGCTGCAGCTAAAATAACGACAAAAATGATAGCGCAAACCAATGTTTTTTTGATTATCATGGGAACCACTCCTTTATATACAGTGATTTCCTGATTGATCACATTTCATTCCAACATAACCTTTGACAAAGTTTTGCTCACAAGATATACTGATTTTCAGTGTGATTCGAAAAAATACCATATGGTTTTACCCGGAGGAGCCTGCCATCAGCGGGCTCTTTTTGTGTTTTTTTGGACTTATTCCTAAATTAATGGGGAAATACTAATGTAAGGAAAATTCGGACTATAGGAGGAGTAGACTTTGTCTTTGCTGCACATCGCCGTTCTGGCACCTTTTATTGTAGCGCTTGTGGTTATGCTGACCTACAAGCTCATAGGCCGTGTTCATACCGGATGGGTGATTCTGCCGGTACCGGTTATCCTGTTTGCCTACTTTTTGGGTCTTATCCCAACCATTCAGGGAGGTGAACAAGTTCAGGCCGTTCTGGAATGGATTCCAAGCCTTGGAATTAACTTTACGGTCTACTTGGACGGGTTAAGTTTGATATTTGCACTCTTAATATCGGGTATTGGCTCGCTTGTGGTATTGTATTCTATCTTCTATATGGACAAAAAGAAGGAAGCCGTGCACAGATTTTATGTGTATCTGCTTCTGTTCATGGGGGCCATGCTGGGCGTGGTGCTCTCCGATAACCTGATGGTATTGTACGGCTTCTGGGAGCTGACCAGCATTTCGTCATTCTTGCTGATTGCATTCTGGCACCATCGCGACCGTTCCCGGTACGGGGCATTGAAATCCATGCTGATCACCGTATTCGGTGGCCTAGCCATGTTTGCTGGATTCATTATGTTGTATACCATGACAGGCACCTTCAGTGTCCGCGAGATTGTGGCGAATGTGGGAAGCATCAGCGGCGAAGCGCTGTTTATTCCAGCCATGATCCTGATTCTGCTGGGCGCCTTCACCAAATCCGCGCAGTTTCCATTTCATATCTGGCTGCCGGATGCCATGGAAGCGCCGACTCCGGTCAGTGCTTATCTGCACTCGGCCACGATGGTCAAGGCGGGAATCTACCTGGTTGCCCGCTTTAGTCCGGTATTTGCCGGTCAGGCCGCTTGGTTCTGGATCATTGCGATTACAGGCTTGACCACGTTGATCTATGCTTCAATTCGCGCGATCAAGCAGACGGATCTGAAGGCATTGCTTGCATTCTCTACGATCAGCCAACTGGGGCTCATCATGAGTTTGCTCGGACTGGGTTCTGCGGCGGCTTATTATGGAGGAGGCGTGGACACGCTGCTCTATACGAAAGCGACCACAGCAGCCATCTTCCACCTGATCAACCATGCGATATTCAAGGGCGCTTTGTTTATGGTGGTCGGCATCGTGGATCATGAGACGGGCACCAGGGATCTGCGGAAGCTCGGCGGTCTCATGTCACTCATGCCGATTACGTTCACGGTGGCTGTCATTGGAGCTTTTTCCATGGCCGGACTGCCTCCGTTTAACGGATTCCTAAGTAAAGAAATGTTCTTCACCGCCGTGCTGCAGGCATCTCATATGAATTTCTGGAATGCAGATACGTGGGGTGTGCTGATCCCTGTTGTGGCATGGATAGCCAGCGT
This sequence comes from Paenibacillus vortex V453, assembly GCF_000193415.1. Lineage (NCBI taxonomy): Bacteria > Bacillati > Bacillota > Bacilli > Caryophanales > Paenibacillaceae > Paenibacillus > Paenibacillus vortex. The sequence goes on along the minus strand of NZ_ADHJ01000037.1, from coordinate 176,212 downwards.
GTTTACGTTCCTGTACAGCATGATTCTGGTATTCAGAACCTTCACCGGAAAATTCCAGCCTGAGAAGCTGGAGAAGAAGCCGCATGAAGCACCGCTGGGGATGCTGATTCCTCCAGTAATTCTGGCTTCGCTGGCCATCGTCTTCGGTCTGTTTCCGAATTTGTTGTCCTACTCCCTTATTGAACCGGCTATGGCTGCCATTCATCCGGGGCTGCTGGCAGGAGGCGACCGCTTCCACGTGAAGATCGAGATGTGGCACGGCTGGACTGCGGAAATTTATATGACAATCGGCATTATTGTTCTGGGTACCGTTCTGTATAAACTTCATGGCAGCGTGAGCGTGCTGAACCGTCCGTTGAGTAAGCGAATGACATTAAACCGTCTGTATGACGGTGGATTGCGCGTCCTCGAAAGAGGCGGCAAGTCGCTGACCTCGACTTACATGACAGGTTCAATCCGTCATTACGTCATGTATATCTTTGTATTCTTTATTGCCGTTCTTGGCGGAGGGCTGCTGCTGATAGACAATATCGGGTTTGATATGTCTGCATACGCGCCAATGTCTTTTTATGAGGCAGTTGCGATTCTGGGCTTGGTCATTCCGGTCATTGCGCTTCCGTTCGTCCGTACACGACTGATGGCGATCATATTAACCGGTGCTGCCGGCTACATGGTTACCTTGTTCTTTGTCCTGTTCCGTGCGCCGGACCTTGCGCTAACGCAGATGGTTGTAGAGACGGTATCCGTCATGCTGTTCCTGCTCTGTTTCTATCATTTGCCGAAGCTGAAGCGGGAAAAGGTTCCGATGAGCCTGAAGTGGAGAAATCTGCTCATATCGGTCGGCGTCGGGGCCGTGGTTACCTTGATTGCACTCGCTGCCAGCAGCGGCAGGGCCTTTGAATCGATTGCGGACTATTTCATTAAAGAGAGCTACAACTCCGCGGGCGGTAAAAATATCGTCAATGTCATTCTGGTGGACTTCCGCGGTTTCGATACCCTGCTTGAAATTACGGTTCTGGGCATTGCTTCCCTTGGAATCTACGCCTTGATCAAAGTCGATTTGGGTGAAGGCATTCTAGGCGAGCGGGATCGCTACGAAGGTGTTTATCTGCCCAACAGCAACGACGTCATTCTGCGGACTGTTTCCAAAGTTGTCATCTTTATCGTGGTAACCTTCTCATGGTTCCTGTTCAACTCTGGACATCATGAGCCTGGCGGAGGGTTTGTTGGAGGATTGATGACTTCCGCGGCACTGGTTCTGTTGTCGATGGCTTTCGGCATGGACATGACCCGGAAAATCGTGCCCTTCGAGTTCCGGAAGGTTATGGCGACAGGACTTCTCATTGCTCTGCTTACGGGCATCGGTTCATTTGCCTTTGGCGCACCGTTCTTAAGTCATTCCTTCGGATATTTCAACCTGCCACTGCTTGGAGAAACCGAGCTGGCTACTGCCGTTATCTTCGACCTCGGCGTATATTTAGCCGTTGTTGGCGTAACGATGACCATCATCAATTCGATTGGGAGGGATAACTGACCATGGAACTCTATATGTCACTTGCTATCGGGATTATTTTTGCCGTTGGGATATACCAGATTCTGTCCAAAAGCTTGCTGCGGATTATTCTGGGTACATCGCTCCTGACCCATGGTGTCCACCTGCTTCTGCTCACCATGTCGCGGCTGAAGACCGGAGCGGCACCGCTGCTTGGCGAAAAGGCATCCGCTTACGTCGATCCGGTTCCGCAAGCTTTAATTCTAACTTCCATTGTCATCAGCTTCGGTGTCACATCGTTCTTCTTCGTATTGGCATATAAAGCGTATCAACGCCTCGGCACTGATAACATGGAAGAGTTAAGGGGGACGGAGGATGAATAATGTAATCGTTCTTCCGCTTCTCATTCCGCTGGTTACAGCCGTAATTCTCATCTTCTGCTCCAAATACGTCCGCGCGCAGCGCTTGATTAGCGCCATCAGCGTTGTGATGAACGTACTGGTCGCTCTGTTCATCGTAAATCAAGTGAACCATGAAGGCATTCAGACGCTTCATATGGGCGGATGGCTGCCACCATACGGGATTGTGTTTGTTGCGGATATGCTCGCGGCACTGCTGGTTCTTACAACGCTGATTGTGGCTGCAGGCTGTCTGTTCTACGCGTTTCGAAGTATTGGGGAAGAGAGAGAGAAGCACTACTTCTATCCCTTTTTTCAATTTTTGCTTGCTGGCGTAATCGGATCATTCCTGACGGGGGATCTGTTCAACCTGTTTGTCTGTTTCGAAGTGATGCTGATCGCTTCCTATGCACTGATTGTGCTGGGCGGAACGAAGCGTCAGCTGAGAGAAACCCTAAAGTACATGCTGATTAATATTATTTCATCCACCCTGTTTGTTGCAGCCGTTGCCTACTTGTATGGTACGGTGGGTACGTTGAATATGGCGCATCTGTCCCAACGCGTGGCCGAAGTGCACCAGGATGGCGTATTGTCGGTCATCGGCATTTTGTTCCTGATCGTATTTGCCCTGAAGGCCGGCTTGTTCCTGTTCTTCTGGCTGCCGGGCTCCTACAGTGCGCCTCCAGCGGCAGTGACCGCTTTGTTCGGCGCGCTGCTCACAAAGGTCGGGTTATATGCGATTATCCGTACTTTTACCTTGATCTTCTATCATGATATTGGCGGCATTCATGCCATCATCGGATGGATGGCCGCAGCCACGATGATTCTAGGCAGCTTGGGTGCGGTTGCCTACAAGGATCTTGGACGAATCCTGAATTATAACATCATTATCAGTGTGGGTTTCATTGCCTTTGGGGTTGCAGTCGCGTCTTCCGATTCCTTGAATGGAGCCGTATTCTACTTGATGCACGATATGATTGCGAAGGCACTGCTCTTCATTCTGGGCGGCATCATCATAGCATCGGGTGGCACGAATAAACTGAGTGAGATGGGCGGTCTGATGAAGCGTCATCCGTTGGTAGGATGGATGTTCTTCATTGCTGCACTTGCTCTGGTTGGCATCCCGCCGCTCAGCGGTTTTCTTGGAAAAGTCCTTATTATCCGCGGCGGGCTGAGCGAGGGACATTATTGGCTGTCTGGACTGGCCCTGGCATCAAGCCTAGCTGTATTGTATTCCCTGATAAAGGTGTTCATGGGAGCTTTCTGGGGAGATGTCCCTGGATCGCGTGATACGCAGCAGCCGGTCAGAATCCATCGGACAGCTTATGCGGCCGTTATCGGGTTATCGGTTATGGTGATTGTCCTTGGAGTCGGCTCGGAGTGGATTTATTCCTATACCTCTCAAGCCGGCGCCGTATTATCCGATCCATCACTATATATTAATGCCGTATTAAAGGAGTAGTGGATATGGGCCATCAAATCCTGTTAAATATCATCATTGCCGTTGTCTGGATGTTTCTGAACAATAACTGGTCCCCTCAGCAGTTTATTGTCGGATATCTGATCGGAATCTTGCTGATTTACCTGTTGAGACGCTTCTGGCCGAATGATTTCTATCTGCGCAAGCTGTGGTCGGTCATCTTGCTGCTGCTCTTGTTTCTAAGCGAGCTGTTTAAATCGAGCATCACCGTCATCGGTCAGATTATTCGGCCGAAGCTGAACGTACGTCCAGGCATCTTCGCCTATACAACCGAGCTGAAATCGGACTGGGAGATCACGGTGCTGTCCTGCCTGATCTGCCTGACGCCGGGAACACTGACACTGGAGGTGTCGCGTGAAGGACAGACGCTGTACATTCATGCGATGGACATCGAGGATGTTGAAGAGCTGTCGAACCAGATCCGTGGTACCTTTGAAAGGGCGATCAAGGAGGTGACCCGCACATGATCAACAGTATGCTGATTGCTTCGCTGGTCATACTGTCTCTTGCGATACTGGGCTGCTTGTACCGTTTGATTAAGGGGCCATCGATGAACGACCGGATTATGTCGCTGGATACGATCGGTATTATTCTGTTATCCATGATTGCTGTCCTGTGCATGCTCTTTCGGACAACCGTCTATTTCGACATTATCCTGTTAATTGGAATTTTGACTTTCATCGGAACAACTGCACTAGCGAGATATATTGAGAGGGGTGATGTCATTGAACGCACAAATGATGAGTCAGATCGGTGAGTTTATCATTGCACTCATAGTGCTGCTCGGTGCATTGCTCGGTGCATTGAGTGCGTTCGGCCTGATTCGCCTGCCGGATGTTTACATGCGTTCCCATGCAGCTACGAAAAGCGCTACCTTGGGCGTCCTCTTGATCCTTGCAGGTGCATTCCTGTATTTCACGTTCTACCTGGAGCATGTCAGCGCCAAGCTGCTGCTGGGTATCGTATTCGTGTTCATTACGGGACCGGTGGCGGGTCACCTGAACGGAAGGGCCGCTTATCGATCGGGTGTATCCATGTGGGACAAAAGTGTCCACGACGACCTGAAGCCTGCACTTAAACGCGAACGGGAGCGGATGCGCGAGTCTCAGGCGGTGGATTCCTCCAAAGCAGGGGTAAATGAAGAAAGCTGAAGTTTATGAGTGGACGATTTACGGATAGAATGCGGGCGGCCTTAGATCTGAATTCCATCGGACTAAGGCCGTTTAATTTAACTTGTAATTGTTCGTTATTGTAAAAGTGAATATATGCGTGAATGTCTTTCTCAAGCTCCTCAAAGGTAGGGTATGTATGCAAATAAGCGTTTGAATAGCAAGGTGAATATTATTCCGGCGATACTGTCTTAATGACGCCTCGCTCTCGAGTTCCTGTAACTTTTTTAAGAAAGCATTCTCCGCCCGAAGTCGCTCCATTTCATATTTCATCTTCTTGATTTCGAGTTTTTGGAGATCGGTCTCTGTTAGTTCCTCCAGGGCCTTCTTTTTTCCCCATCCGTCTTGTAATGCATCTTCACCACCATCTTCGAACTTCTTCACCCATTGGTACACTTGTTGGTAGGAGACCTTATGTTCTTTTGCTGCCTTCTGGCAATCGTGTTGATTTGCAAGGCAATACAGAACGATATCGATCCGTTCCTGCCATGTTGTAGATCGACCCTTTGTCATAGCTTTTGTTCCCCCTGAATAGGTTTTTAAGCTGCTATGACTATTTATACTTGTCGATAATCTGATACTTTAATCGTCCACTATTTAAATAATCCAGTACGGCTTGAAGTTTGAGTTCCGCAGAGTAGCTTCGATTATGGGTCCGATCTTCTAGCCCTTCATAGCCGTAAATCTCATAACGGCGTCTCCATTTGGCAAGGGTTGATTTAGAAATACCGTATTTTTCAACTGCAGCTTTAACTCCAATTTTGCCCAACCTGATCTCTTGAATAATGGCATATTTCTCTGATGCACTTCGCTTTATTCCACACATAAAAAATGCTCCCCTCACGAAAACAGGTGTTATTATTTCACCTGTCTACCGTAAGGGGAGCATACCAGAATCGGGGCAGCCCTTTTTCTGTTTCAGGCAGGTAGTTTCATTCATGTGGTAGAATTTGCAATAGGGGATCATGAAGTAAATCATTGGCAGCAAGGACAGGGGTGTGACATCGTGCGTAGTGTCCCCTGTCCGCATGATGCGTGGTCCGGGTCCATGGTGCAGGGCATGCTTTTGATGGCTGTCCACCAGAAATAAGATTATTCATGGCAAGGAGAATTCATATGACAATAAGCAGTGAGAACGGTCGTCTCCAGCTGAAGCAGCTGTTATCCTTTATTGCAAGATTGAATGCGATCCATCAACATCATGTAGGCTATTGCGGTGAACAGGAAGAGGAGATATACAGCACACTCCAGGAGGAGTTCGGTGAATCAGGGGAGCTAAACCGATGGTTTACGGTTATGTATGATCAAGATGAGATGGTAGGAGCTCTAGGATTCAACGTGGACGATGAAGAGCGTGCAGCTGAATTATGGGGCCCTTTCATCGATGCGGAAGGCGCTGAGTGGGATCGGATGGCGGAGCAGCTATGGACTGCCGGGATTAAAAAGATTAAGGACAGCGTGGATCGATATTTTGGTTTTTATAATATTCATAATCAGTCTGCCATTAAATTCCTGGAGGCCAAAGGCGGGGTGAGATCGGGAGATCACGCTATTCTGCGAATGCGAAACGCCGACTTCATCCCGGATGGCTCCATTTCTCTGCAGAACATGACGCCTGCGTACACGGAAGAGTTTAAGAAACTCCATGCAGCAAGCTTTCCGAATACCTATTACAGTGCAGAGCACATTATGCAGCAGCTGGATGAGAATCACAGGCTGTTTATCCTTACTGAACAAGGCCGATTCACTGGTTATGTTTATGTGGAAGGAGATCCTGAATTCAAGGAAGGCAGCATTGAATACTTGGCCGTGTCCGACCAATTCCAAAGAAAAGGTTACGGACGCGCGCTGCTCGGACAAGCGCTGCATTATTTATTCCATAACATCCAGTTGGAGGAGATTTCGTTATGCGTGGAACTGGGGAACGAAGGAGCGATCCAGCTGTACCGCAGCACCGGGTTTGACACTGTACATAAGCTTACTGCCCTGCGCGTTAAATCGAGTGGAGTGTAATCAGATAACGGGATGAACGCTTGCTTCTTCACGACAAGACCCGCCTGTCCTTGTTATGGGATGGGCGGGTCTTGTCATGAGTCCACTATGGCTTCGTATTCTTATTGCTTGACGCGCCGTCAGGCTGGTCTTCATGGTGGTAGCGGTTCTCCATCTTCTTGCCGGCCAGCCACAGCAGCCACAGTACCAAAGCGGCGATGAGAATGCGCCAGGGCTGCTCAACGAACGCTCTCCAGTCATGTCCGATGAAAGCGACCATAAAGATCATAACGGACTTTCCCGCCATTACGGCTATCGTGAACGTTGTTGCCGATACCGTGCTGATGCCAGAGGCGATGTTAATCAGCGAGGACGGGGTGAAGGGAAAGCAGTACAGCATGAAGATGGGGGTAAATCCCTTCTCCTCAATCCAGTGGAAAAAACGCTGAGATCCCGGCATTCTTTTTTGGATAAGCAGGCCCAGCTTGCCTCCCAGCTTGCGAACAATCCAAAACACCGTAATGGATCCAAGGCAGACGCCAATCCATGACAGGAAGAATCCCCACCATAAGCCATAAGCAGCGGAATTCCCCATCACCAGCACGATAAGCGGCAGGATGGGAAGAAACGCCTCTATAAATGGAAGCAATATGCCCGGGATGGGTCCCAGCTGGGAGTACTGCTGAAGCCATCCCTGCACTTGATCCATATCAATATCTTTCATATGGGTCCATACGTTCTGAAGCCATTCCAACATGATGAGTGAATCCTCTCCCTGCCTAGGGTAAAATTATGTAATTTCTGGTCGATTACAGATGAATTACATTATAGCATAACCGGAAGCTATATTATAAATCGCAGTTGTCCTGCTACAAAATAAGCTCAAACTCTTCCGATTTCGGTTGAGTTTGAGCTTATCTGCTTCATGTTTGATTAATCCGGTTCTATTCGGCTCCAGTCGACTCTGTGCCTGCCCCGCAGGGACCAAATAATGAGTACAATGATCCCGATGATGACGGAACCTATCGTTACCATATAATTGCCCCAGATGGATACGTATTCGATCTCGACGATGGCATATTCGGAAGGCACGACAACGTATCGGACCATCTCAAGCCAAGCCAGGTGAAAGCCGATATTTATCCACAGATTGTTGGATACGATACGGAGCAGCTGCAGTACCGTGCCAAAAGCGATTAAATTAACGATATACTCTACCGTAATCAGATCCCAAGTACCCAGTCCTGCCGCCACCATGAATCCAGTTACGGCGATGGGTGCAAGAACGAATAAGAAGACCTGGAGGATTAGCGCAAGCCAGCGCGGATAACGGGTGTTTAAATTACGGAACAAATACCCCCGGAAGGTGAGTTCTTCAGGAAAGGCTTCGTAGAAAAAGGCAATGGGAATGTTGATGAGCATGACGAGCAGAGTAACTGCCGGTAAATGGAGAGCGACAACCCGGAGCCATCCGAAGGCGCTTCCCAGCAGCAGGGCCACTGCCGTAACAAGTGCCAGAAAGCCAATGCCGAGAAGGAAATAACGAAGCCCCGATGGCGGTGAGCTTAGACCAAGCCCGCTCCATGGACGCCGGTCCGCATAACGCCTAAGCAGATAAATCAGCGGCACTGTAACGCTAGTCGTTACAACGGCAAGGAGGATTTGCAGACCGAGTGTGGGAATGCCGTAAGTGCCTGCGGCCGTGGCAATGACTACGGCAAGTCCGAGCCCTATTACAAATGCCAGCCAGCCGAAGGCGATACGCCAGAACAAATTCAATCGGCCTTCTTGATCACGGAATATCCGGGATATTCCATGATGAGTACTCAATTCAGTTGATGTACGAATGACCAGATCTCTCCTCTCCTGGAACACGATGCGGTGTTCGTTTCTCTTGTACCATTAATATGTATAGTATTTTTTCTATCAAGGTGTTCCACAGAGGAAACCCATTTTTAGGAGTATCTGGCTCCAGCTGAAGAGAGATTAATGCTTGATTATAGTACGCTGTATTAAAAAAAGTTGGAGGTGTATAATGGAGGTATGCCAAAAATAGTAGATCATGATAAACAAAGAGAATGGGTTGCCGAAGCGGCTCTGCGGGTTATTCAGAAGGGTGGACTGGAAAAAGCGACGGTACGTAATATTGCGGAAGAGGCCGGCTTGTCCGTAGGCTCCATGCGGCATTATTTCTCAAGTCAGGCTGAGCTGCTGGCCTTTTGCATGAACCTCATTATTGAACGGATTGAGAAACGCTTAACGTCCTTATCATTGAAGGGGCCAGTGTTCTCGGATATGAAGCTGGTGCTGATGCAATTTCTTCCGATGGATGAGGATAGAACGATGGAAATGGAGGTATGGATGTCGTTTGTTGCCAAAGCGCTCATCTATCCCGAATTACGGAAGATAAACGATGAGATGTATGATGGTTTAACGAAAGCATGTCATTTCGTCATCGATTCCCTTGTCACCCATAAGCTTGCTAAACCGGAGCTGGATCTTGAATATGAGAAGGAGCGAATATACGCATTGGTTGATGGATTGGCGATTCACCATATCATGAGACCGCAGCAGCTTACGCAGGATAAGATCGAGAAGATCATCGATCAGCATCTGCAATCCTTGTGTATCGATGAGCTGATAATGCCCTAAAGTTCCGTGCGTATTACTGTGTCAATATTGACATGCCGATCAATTTTTTAATACAATGGTTCTTCGACAGGTATTATCGTGTGAAAAAAGATACAAAAGGAGAATGGCATGGTCAAACATCACAAAAAAATGACAGTCGGCGAGATTCTAAAAAGGTTCATCTTTATTACGATCGGGGCTATCCTGATGGCCGTGGCGCTTGAGATATTCCTCGTGCCAAACGAAATTATCGACGGTGGTATTACCGGTATTTCTATCGTATTATCATCGATTACACCTATCAAACTCGGTGTGTTCCTCTTCATCATCAACTTGCCGTTTCTGTTTATCGGTTACAAGCAGATAGGCAAAACGTTTGCGTTCTCGACCTTGTACGGGATCGTAGTGCTGTCGCTCGCGACAACATTCCTTCATCATGTAGAACCGTTTACGAACGAGAAAATTCTGGCGGTACTGTTCGGTGGGCTGATTCTGGGTCTTGGAGTAGGCCTTGTTATCCGTTATGGGGGGGCTCTTGACGGGACGGAGATCGTGGCCATTCTGCTGTCCAAAAAGCTGCGAATGCCAGTCGGACAGATCATCATGATCATCAACGTCTTTATTTTCATCACGGCAGGGTTTGTGTTCGGTGCAGATTCAGCCATGTATTCAATCTTCTCTTACTATATAGCGGCAAAAGTGATGGATATTGTGGTAGAGGGCTTGGACGAGTCCAAATCCGTTACGATTATATCCAATGAATACGAAGAAATCTCAAGTGCGATCGTGCAGCGTCTGGGCCGCAGCACCACCATGATATATGCAAAGGGCGGGTACTCTCAAGAGGACACGCAAATGATATATTGCGTTGTGACAAGGCTTGAGATTGCGAAGCTGAAGACCGTAGTGCAGGAGATTGACAAGAATGCGTTTATTTCGATTCAGAATGTAGCGGACGTGCTTGGTGGAAGTATGGCGAAGGCCGATATTCACTAGAAGCCGTTACAGCAGTTATGGATGGATGATCAGCGGTTTTTTGCAGATTTTTTCTGCAGAAGACCGTTTTTTTATTGGGGAGGGGAGGAGATTTGATTGCCTGAAGCTATGGGAGAGACTTAAGATCAAGGTCTGCTCGGACAATCGCTCAGGCAATCGCTCCATTACTTCCGTACTTCGAAAAATTCGCATGCATCCCGTTTATGATAACCGAGCGAACTGACACTGGACTGCGTAATGATGGTGTCGTCGGTAAACCGAATAACGAGACTCCCGGAATCGATCAGATGATTGTCCTTGAATATGCGGATACGGATCTGCTGCTCCATTACTTCCTGAAAATCCTGATCGGTCAATAATGGTCTGACAATAGGCATGGATCATTCTGCTCCTTAAGTTTGAATGATGGATTGAATACAACGTCCTATGATAATGGGGGATTGGTATGGCATTTCCGGCAGACAGGGAAGTAGGTGTCGTTCCCGCCAATCAGAATCTGCTCGCCGTCATATACGGGCTTCCCATCAATGACCCGAAGGTTCATGATAGCTTTCCGCTCACAGAACCAGCAGATCGTTTTCATTTCCTCGATTTTATCGGCGTAAATCAGCATCCAGCGGCTGCCTTCAAACAGCTCGTTGCGGAAATCATTCTTCAGCCCGAAGCCCATTACAGGCACGTCAAGCTCATCTACAATCCGAACAAGCTGAAGGATGCTATCCTTGGTAAGGAATTGGCATTCATCCACCAGAACGCAGTATGGCTTAGGCTGATGGTCCTTCACGATGCCGTAGATATCGGTGCTTTCCGTAACGGGTATCGCTTCCCGGCGCAGACCGATGCGTGAGGATACATAACCGACGGCATCCCTGTCATCAATGGCGGATGTGAAGAGAAGCACAGGTTTGTTCTGTTCTTCGTAATTGTGAGCAACTTTTAGAATCTCGATCGATTTACCACTGTTCATAGAACCGTGTTTGAAAAATAATTGAGCCATGCTTTCGTTCCTTTCCTGATAAATGCGACTTGAAGCATAAGCGTGCGGGTGTTGCGTAGAAACACTTTTTTTACATTATATATCGTATGACATGCAGAGTATATTGTCGCATTATTGGGCGCCGGTGTCCATTGGCAGGTATGAACATATTCTGACATGCAGGGGAGTGAGTCCGGAACGAAAAAAGGTTTGACAACCTGTATCAGCAGTTGTAATATAACGGCATACCAAATGAATACCAAGATAATCGACCAGATAACTGGAGATATCGCGCCTGTGAACAAGTACGAGCTATTGGAAGTACTTAGACAAGCGTAATATCTCCTTTTTTATTGAGATAAGCATATGCATGTATTTGAAGAGGCTTGTCGCCTTATCTCATAAGAAAGCGTTTCGCTATTATCCGGTCTGTCTTCTGGGAAATTACGTCGCTAGACGTTTTTCTTGCACTCTTTTAACCAAGTAATCAGGTAAGAATAATTAATGTATGGGATGGTGAGCGGAATGTCTGCGGATACATTGATCATTGAGCAGGTCAACAAGATTTTCCAAGCCCCAACAGGAAATGTCATGGCATTGAAAGGGATTGATCTTCGGGTTCGAAAAGGGGAATTCATTACATTGATCGGACCGAGTGGATGCGGAAAGAGCACCTTGCTCAAAATCGTGGCGGGCCTCGATACCTCGTATGAGGGGAATGTCCTGCTGAATGATAAACCTGTATCGGGTCCAAGCATTGAGAAGGGGTTCATTTTTCAAGAGCCGCGACTGTTTCCTTGGCTGACCGTGGAGAAGAATATCGCCGGAAATTTGTCGTTGAAGCAGGCAGCTGTACGCAAAAAAGTGGATGAATTCATCGAGCTTGTTCGGCTTCAAGGCTTTGAAAAGGCATATCCCCGAGAACTGTCCGGAGGAATGGCCCAGCGGGTAGCAATTGCCCGAGCGCTGCTGCGGAATCCGGATGTGCTGCTGCTGGATGAGCCGTTCGGTGCGCTTGATGCCTTCACACGTTCCCATATGCAAGAGGTCCTGCTGGATATATGGCAAAACAACCGCACGACCATGCTCTTTGTTACCCATGATCTGGATGAGGCGGTATTCCTCGGCGAGCGCGTGGTCATTATGAACCCCAGACCTGGCCATATTCGTTCCATCCTGCCAATCGATTTGCCGTTTCCACGCAAGCGGACGGGATCATCTTTTCAAGAGCTGCGGACCAAAGTACTGCGTGAATTCGAGAAAGTAGAAGAGCCGGAGTTCGATACAGGTGCGGGCATTTAATATCCATGACGATTCGATATTGAACGGGCAGAACGATAGATAACAGGGGAGAGAGCTAATCATGAGACCAATGAACAAGAAAGTCGTGTTTATTCTACTATTCATCATTTCTGTACTGGCTTCCGGATGTGCAAGCACAGATAGTCAATCCAAGACTCGTGCCGTGGAGAAGGGAGCGGACGGCCAGTATGGAGATCTGATTGTCAGGCTCGGCGTACAGGGAAGCGGAGGTTTGTTTGGCAAGGCCCGGGAGGAAGGGTGGTTTGAGGAGGAGTTTGGCAAGCTGGGTGTCAAGGTGGAGTGGGCAGAGTTTCAGAGCGGACCGCCGATGACGGAAGCGATGGCGTCGAATCGTCTCGATTTTGCGGGTTTAGGGAATATGCCGATTATCGCGGCCCAGGCGGCAGATATTCCATTTAAGGTGATTTCCCAAAGCTTGCATGGTCAGAAGAATGTGGCCATTATTGTGCCGCCTGACAGTACGGCGCAGTCTCTGAGTGATCTGAAAGGCAAGAAGGTAGCCGTAACGAAGGGAAGCAACGCGTTTAACTTTCTTTACCGGGGATTGGCAGACGCGGGGGTCAAGGTGTCTGACATTGAGATTATTCAGCTTCAGCCTGATGAAGCTCAGCCTGCGTTTGAATCGGGCGGAGTAGAAGCATGGGCCACTTGGGACCCTTATATAACCTTGAATACATTGACAGGGAAAGGCAAAGTGCTGGCCGATGGTGAGCAGCTTGGCGTTCTGTCCCCATCTTTCAATATTGTCCGGAAGGATTTTGCCGAGCAATACCCGGATCTCGTCACGCTCTATCTTAAAGTGCTGAACCAGACGCTAGCTTGGGAGAAGGAGAATGAAGCAGAGGCACTTAAGCGATATGCTGACGAGCGGGGCGTTCCCCAGGAAGTGATCCAGGGGACCTTTGACCGCTCCAGATCCATCAACATACCGGTAACAGACGAAATTATAGCTGAGCAGCAGAAAACGGCTGATTTTCAATTCGAACAGAAAACCATTCGCAAGAAAATCCAGGTTAAGGAGGTTTTTGATAATCAATATATAGAGGCCGTATCCAAATAGTACAAACAAACAATACGAAGGTGAGAGGAGGCGTGTTACATGCTCCAAGAAGGGATCAGCAAAGGGGCGGTTGCCATACCCGCCGAACCGATGAGGCGCCAGAAACGAATAGATCGACGATTTCTGATCAAGTTCACAAATGCATTGATAGGCTGGATGGTCCCCCTTGTTATCGTCATGGTATGGCAGGCTGCGGGAGCATTGGGCTGGCTCAATCCGATCCTGCTGCCGACTCCGCTTGCGATCTGGAATGAGCTCGTTCATTTAACGAGCACAGGCGAATTGATTCAACATCTTGGCATATCGTCCTGGCGCGCGCTGCTCGGATTTCTACTCGGCGGCAGCTTGGGTTTGGCAGCTGGCATATGGGTGGGATTCTCGTATAAGGCGGAACGGCTTGTCGATCCATCGCTGCAAATGCTGAGGACGCTTCCTCATCTAGCGATCGCGCCGCTGTTCATCCTATGGTTTGGTTTCGGCGAAACATCGAAAATACTGTTAATCGCCAAAGGCTCGTTCTTCCCGTTATACGTGAATACTTTCCTTGGCATACGATCAGTGGACAACAGGCTGTTTGATGTTGCGCGTGTGCTGCAGTTCAGTCGGTGGGATCTGATCCGCAGGTTGATCGTTCCGGCCTCGCTGCCTAACATATTTCTCGGAATCCGTCTCTCGATTGGCGTAGCATGGCTTGGACTGGTGGTGGCTGAGCTGATGGGTTCCAGCTCCGGCATCGGCTACATCATTAATGATGCGCGTTCTTTCTCATGGACGACTGTCGTATTCGTTGGAATCATAGTGTTCGCACTCGTCGGAAAGCTTTCGGATTCTCTCGTAAAATGGCTTGAGGGCAGGCTGCTGCGCTGGCAGGATAGCTACAAGGGTGGTGACAAGTCATGAAAAGTGAAATAGCCGCCAGCAAAGCTGCGGGGCAGGACTGGCTGAGGGCGGTACCCGGACCGCTTCATGCCTGGCTTGTACCGATAGCCATTGTAGCGTTATGGCAAATAGCCGGTGGACTGGGGTGGATATCGGCAACGCTGCTCCCGACACCGTTAACGATTGCCAAGCAATTTGTGAGTTTGGGTTTAAGCGGTGAGCTGTGGGAGCATTTTCAGATCAGCATCCTTCGGGCGCTCTCCGGCTTTGTGCTGGGGGGATTGACGGGGCTGGCACTTGGATTGTCAACAGGGCTTGGCAAAATGGCAGAGCGCACGCTTGATCCTTCCTTGCAGATGCTTCGTACAGTGCCGCTGCTATCGCTGATTCCACTGTTCATTCTCTGGTTTGGCATCGGGGAATTCTCGAAGATTCTCATGATTTCGCTTGGGGCGTTTTTTCCGATGTATGTGAACACCTTCCTTGGCATCCGCAGTGTGGATGTGAAGCTGTATGATGTATCAAGAATTTTTCAATATTCGAAGCTGCAGCTGGTAATCCGCCTGATCATACCGGCTGCGCTGCCAAACATTCTGCTGGGCATCCGCTTGTCGCTCGGGGTATCCTGGCTCGTCCTGGTTGTTGCGGAGATGATGGGCACCAGTGCTGGAATCGGGTACATGATTCAAGACGCGAGAGCGTATTCGCAGACTGATATCGTGTTTGTGGGCATTATTATTTTTGCCATCGTGGGCAAGCTGTCGGATTCGGTTGTGCGTCTGCTGGAATCCAAGCTTCTGAGGTGGAGAGAGACATATAAAGGCTGATCAGCGATCGTTCGCTGGGCCATATGGAAAAAAGGGGTGTTACACAGATGGGAACAACGAGCCGCAGAGATCATCAAATGCATCTGGGTGCGTTTATCTATTATGCCGGTCATCATCATGCCGGATGGCGTCATGCCGATTCCGATGTGGAGGGGATGTTTGGAATCGAGCTGTACAAGAAACTCGCCGCCACCGCGGAGCGGGGAAAGTTCGATATGATGTTTTTTGCCGATTTGCTGTATGTGACACAGGTCGAAAATTCCGCTTCCGGCATGCTGGACCCGCTGACGTTATTATCGGCCCTCTCTACCGTTACGGACAGACTGGGGCTTACCGCAACTGTCTCCACCACGTACAACGAGCCATATAATGTAGCCCGGAAGTTTGCCTCCCTGGACTTTATAAGCGGAGGAAGAGCAGGCTGGAATATCGTCACGTCCCAGCTTGATATTGAAGCCCATAATTATGGCAAGCCGAAACATCCAGAACATGGTCTTCGTTATGAGATGGCGCGTGAGTTCGTGGAGGTGGTCACCCGTTTATGGGACAGCTGGGAAGATGATGCGCTTGTTCTTGATCGTGAGTCGGGGAGGTTTGCCGATGGAGCCAAAGTGCAGCCTGTGGATTACACCGGACAGTGGTATTCCACGAAGGGTCCTCTGAATGTGCCGAGGCCGCCGCAAGGTTATCCTGTGCTGATTCAGGCTGGCTCTTCGGGACCAGGGCAGGATTTTGCCGCCCAATATGGTGAAGTTATATTCACGGCACAGCAGTCCAAGAAGGCTGCACAGGATTTCTATGCCAGTGTCAATTCCAAGCTGTCGCAGTATGGGAGAGCAAGCGGAAGCCTGAAAATCATGCCGGGTCTTTCACCTGTTATTGGAGCTACCGAGGAGGAAGCGTGGCGCAAGTTTCATGAGCTGCAGGCGTTGATACCGCCATCTTCCGCGATTACCGTTCTATCGGGTTTCCTTAATTATGACCTGAGCGGTTATCCGCTGGATCAACCCTTGCCAAGAGACATTCCGGATCCTGTAGCGGCTTCCAACGGCATGAAGAGCAGAGTCCAGTTATATATGGATATGGCCTATCAAGACAATCTGTCGATTCTGGAACTGGGCAGAAAGATACTAACCTCCAGGGGACATATGCAGTTTGTCGGAACCCCCGAGCAATTGACTGACATGATGCAGGATTGGTTTGAAGGTTACGCCTGTGACGGGTTTAATATTATGCCTCCGGTTCTGCCGGGCGATCTGGACGATTTCGTGAATACCGTCATCCCTGTGCTGCAAGAACGGGGATTGTTCCGTACCGAATACAGCGGACGAACATTGAGAGAGCATCTCGGTCTTCAGCGCCCGGATGTGGGGCACTTCCGCCAAGAGGTCCAGCGCGCAGCAGTGGATGTTAGATAACCTATGGGGATTAAAGAGACGTTTCAAGTGACTGAAGTACAGGTCATCTTGGGACGTTTTTTTGTCAGGAAAGGAAAATCAAAAAAAGGTATAATGTTTTTCAATCACATTGTCAGAAATGGCGAACTTCTCCGGTCATATAAGTAGTCAACGATACGAAAGAGGGTTTAAGCAATTGGCAACGACAGCAGACAGCAAGGTCCAATGGGATGAGATGGAAGATCGCGAGTTGGTGAAATATGCGCAGGCAGGAGAGCGGGAAGCATTCGGGGAACTCGTCCGGCGTCATCGGTCGAAGGTGTATGGCTATGCCAGAGCTATAACCCGGGAGTCCTATCTGGCAGAGGACGTTGTGCAGGATGCGCTCATCCGCGCTTTCATGCATCTTGGCAAGCTGGTTGATGTAGAGCGGTTCCTGCCATGGGTGCACCGGATCGTCCGGAACCAGGCCTATACCCGACTCAGAGGGAGCTCTGCTGTTAAAGAGCAGACATTTACCGAGCTTGAGGGCGTGGGAAGAGCAGATGGCACTGGAGGCTCGCACAATTGGGGCAATCTGGACAGCATTCTAGGACGGCTCCACCGTTCCGCAAATGAAGCAAGCGCAGGCTCCAGCGTGCCGGAGGAACGAATCCTCCAGCAGGAAACGCTGCGTGTCTTGACAGGCATCATTCAATGCCTCAAGCCTCGCGAACGGCTTATTTTCGAATCCCATTTCTTCGATCAGCTGTCGCCGCAAGAAATTGCCAACCTGTTTCAGCTCTCTTCGGCCAATGTGTATCAGATAATATCCAGGTCACGCAAGAAAGTGATTCAGGAAAAAATCCGTATCACCGTTGACTCTTATATTAAGACGAGAAGGGATTTGGGAATCATGACAAAGAAAATTTTGCCGTATGAAGGATCGCTGAAAGAAACAAAAACCTGGACGAGTGCTGCAGATGCCACCTATAAAATACTACAATTCACTGACCGGAAGCTCTCACTGCCTATGGTGATGGGGCTTACAGGGCATGCTTTCCGGATCAACATCATACCGAATAATGTTCATATTGCCGGTCCGACCGCTTATTTCTTTGGCGAAGCGTTATCCCGTGGACTTCATAACATCGGTTTCCATTCCAAATTCGTTGACGGGATGTCGGACGGAATCGGACCTAACACCAACCTGCTGGATCCTGCCCTCATGGAAAAAGGAGCGATGAGCAAACGCAGCATTCACCAAGAGCTGCCAAGAGCCCTCGATCTCATTCACAGCTCGCTGGACCGGGGATACCCTGTGCTGGCATGGGATATTTTCTTCCCGGAGTTCGGTACGCTGTATGGGTACGATGATGAGACCAGAACCCTGTACGCGGAGGAGTGCGGCAGAGTGGATACGCTGCCTTACGAAAATCTGGGCAGGAGTGTCATGGAAGATCTATTCGTTCTGGTCATCGAGGGCTCCGTTGATATAACGCTCCGTCAGCAGCTTCGACTTGCCCTTGAGACTGCCGTTGAGCAATATGAAGGAAAAGAAAGCGTCGTACCCACAGCCGTCAAAGGAATCGCGGCATATGATGCCTGGCTTGAATCGTTGCAGGGGCGGCAGATTGAGCCCAATGGTCACGCCTACAACATTGAAGTGCTGAGAGATGCCCGTTATTACGCGGCAGAGTTCTTCAAGGAATTGATTACAGCTTGGCCGCAAGAGAACGGTGAAGAGCCGGAGCTTACGGGGCTGTTCGAGGAGGCAAACATGTTGTATGCAGGGATGTGTGAACGGTTCAATGTGCTGCATCAGATGTTCCCTTTCCCGGTAGGGGGCGAGCCCAATCTCGAAGATCAATCGACCAAGGCGATAACGTTGGTAGAGGATATCAAAGCTCTGGAGATTAAGGCTGTCGCTAAATTGAAAGAGATTTATGCAAAATTGACTAAATAAGCTATGGGATAACAGAAGTCACCGATTACCCGAAGCTTGTACACCTCGACGGGTGGCTACTCTGCGGGCTGGAGAGGGGGCTTTTGTCGTTACCGCGCTTCCGTTTGTGAATGAGGGGCTGCTTGCAGCCCCTTTTTTGTGTAAGTAAACTTCGATGGATTATTCAATGATCTCAATTCCAACGTCGACCAACTGTTCTTTCCCCATAATATTCATAAGCACTTTCGCTCGCTTTTTATGTTTATCGACTTTTTTTATGTGGCTCTCCAAACCTTTCAAGGGACCCGATTGGACGATCACCTTGGAATCTTGGAAATAGACCTGGGAATACTCGATAACCTCATTCTCGTTAATCAGCTGCAGCACGACAAGCATCTCCTCACTGGGAATTTCCTTGAAAAAATGCGATTCTGCTGCTGGTCTTTCAGAAGCGACGCTAGCCATTTGCACATCAGGGAGGGTTGATCTTTTATCCTTGTTATTGAGATAGTTCAGTGTGTTGTAAATGAAAGGATTTTCTTTTAATGTATAATAAATGGAAAAGCTCATTTTGGTTTCGATGAACACATATCCGGGAAAAAGTGTTTTTATTACGTGCTGGACGGTACGGTCCTTTTTCTCCGGCACTTTTCTTTTAGGAATCACACTATGCAGCAAGTTGTTATCGAACCTTGTATCAAGCCATCGTTTGATGGAAGATTCGTAACCGGTTTTAACAAATAAAGCGTACCATGACATATGTGATCCTCCCTTCTTATTGGATGATGAAGATCATATCAAACAATTCGAGAAAAAAATGTCGAAATAAGGAATTTAAACAAAAAATAAACTACTAATCATATAAGATTAATAGTTTACAAATAAATAATTATATAATAATATATTGGTAATGAATGACTTTAATTAACAGAAACTTAAATCAACTTAATCGACGTTTCGGCGCGTTAAGAGCATTTAAGGGCCATAACATACACGTGACTAGTGTTAATGCTTACGAATCCTCCCGCAATTTAGGGGAGGACCTCGTAGGCATTTTTATGTTCATTTTTAAAAAGAATGATGCGCATGAATCGACCTTATTCTGTATCGAGGAGGCCTCCTGAAGGGAATGACAAGTCCATCCTGGGAAATGACGGTTGAGCATTTAATGTCTGGAGAAGGAACGGGTTCGAACGTGGCAAGTCTATGTTTTTTCTCTTGTTCAGAAGAGGAACAGCTGTTGAAGACGACAGAATTTCTTCATGTTGAAGAATGGCAGTATTATCGCTCACTCCATTTTGAACGAAGGATCAGAAGTTATCTGGCAGGCAGGTACGCAGCCAAAAAAGCGATTGCTCTGTACAAAAACGAGGATGATTTGAGACAAATTCTCATTGCACGGGGTATTTTTAACCAGCCCCTCGTGGTTCATTCACAGAATGCGCAAGTTAGTATAACGCATTCTGGCCATCTCGCCGCCGCCGTTGCTTTTTCGGAGAAGTTCCTTATGGGAATCGATATCGAACAAATCTGTGAGGGCAATCGGGAGGTTCTGCAAGATCAAGCAACCGCGAGAGAATTAAGCTTGATACAATCGCTGCCTTATTCTGCGGACAGCATGCTGACGTTGGTCTGGACGGCTAAAGAGGCGCTATCCAAGGTGCTGAAAACGGGATTATCCACCCCTTCGCTATCTTTGAATTGAAGCAAATCAACCTCAAGGATGATGTTTTTGTGAGTTATTATGAAAACTTTTCTCAATATGAAACGACTTCTTTCATGCTGGATTCCTTTGTCTGTTCCATGACTTATCCGAAGGGGATGCGGCTGAACATGAAGGCGATCAAAAAAGGATTAAACATACCTATACAAATCTAATTGGGAGGATGGTAGAAACTTATGCTGGCTTACGTATTTCCAGGGCAGGGTGCCCAGAAAAAAGGAATGGGCGAAGGGTTGTTTGACGAATTCAAGGATTTGACTGCGCAAGCGGATCGTATTCTGGGATATTCGATTAAGAGACTATGTCTGGAAGATCCGGATTCTGAACTTAATAAGACGCAATTCACCCAACCCGC
This sequence comes from Paenibacillus vortex V453, assembly GCF_000193415.1. Lineage (NCBI taxonomy): Bacteria > Bacillati > Bacillota > Bacilli > Caryophanales > Paenibacillaceae > Paenibacillus > Paenibacillus vortex. Next base: position 155,590 of record NZ_ADHJ01000037.1, on the reverse strand, counting down.
ATTATACACCGTTAGTGCATTAAGTTACTTCAAGAAGGTCATGGATTCCGGGAGCAGGGTCGATTTTGTTGCCGGACATAGTTTGGGGGAATATAACGCCCTGCTGGCAGCAGGAGCTTACGACTTTGCAACAGGACTGAAGCTTGTGCAAAAAAGGGGCGAATTGATGAGCCGGGCTGCCGGCGGGGGGCATGGCAGCAGTCATCGGCCTAAGTGAAAATAAGCTTGCAGAGGTGCTGCAGGAGTATAAACTGGACCGCATTGACATTGCCAATCTGAACAGCCCCCATCAGATCGTGATTTCCGGGGCGAAAGCAGACATGGATCATGCCATGAAGGTTCTTGAGTCCCACAAGGACGTGACGATGTGCATCCCCTTGCGAACGAGCGGTGCCTTTCATTCCCGGCATATGGAGGATGCAGCGAGAGAATTTGAAGCTTTCCTGGAAAACTTTACGTTCCAGTCATTGCGGATTCCGGTCATCTCCAATGTGCATGCCAGACGTTATCGACCAACCGAAATTAAACATAATCTGGTTCAACAGATTACAAGTTCCGTTAAATGGACGGAAAGCATTCGCTATTTAATGGGGCTTGGCGTACAGGAATATGAAGAGGTTGGGCCCGGGAGGGTTCTGACGGATCTAATAGCGAGAATCAGGACAGAGGCAAGTCCGCTGATCGTGGATGAACCGGAAGTGGTTGAGGAGTCCGTTGCAGAAAGCGTGAATGAAGAACTAATCGAGAGTGCCGCACAGATACCGTCAGTATTGGAATCGACGACTATGGAAGCATCGGGGGCGGAACCGCCCGCTCCGGTACCATCGGCAGAATATCATATTCTCCCTTCTTCCCTAGGAAGCATTGAATTCCGCAGAGACTATAACCTTAAATACGCCTATATGACCGGAGCCATGTACCGCGGCATTGCTTCCAAGGAAATGGTTGTAAGAAGTGGGTCAAGCAGGAATGATTGGGGTTTTTTCGGGGCTGGCGGCTTGAAATTACCGCAGATCGCGGATGCAATCCAATACATACAACGAGAGCTTTCTCAAGGCCAATCCTACGGCATGAACCTGGTTCACAATCCGACCGAGCCGGAGATCGAAGAACAAACCGTGGATCTGTTCCTGCAAAGCGGCGTGAGGGTTATGGAGGCGGCGGCTTTCATGAACATTACGCCTGCATTGGTTAAATACCGGGCCAAAGGCTTGACGTGTGACGTACATGGAAGGATTGTTTCTTCTAAGAAAATTATTGCCAAGGTATCGCGGCCGGAAGTTGCGGAAGCATTTCTCAGTCCGGCGCCTGAGCGGATCATTACAAAGCTGCGGGAGGAAAACAAAATCACGCCGGAAGAGGCCCTGATGCTTAGGGAAATGCCGGTTGCCGATGATATTTGCGCCGAGGCGGATTCCGGTGGTCATACGGACGGTGCAGTGGCTTATGCATTAATGCCGGCCATGATTAAATTACGGGATGAAATGATGGATAAGTATCGATATCACAAAAAAATAAGAATAGGCGCAGCAGGTGGGATCGGTACACCGGATGCGATATCGGCAGCCCTTACACTGGGTGCCGACTTTATTGTTACCGGTTCAATCAATCAATGCACCGTGGAGGCCGGAACGAGCGACGAAGCAAAGGACCTGCTGCAGCAAATGAACGTCCAGGACACGGAATACGCGCCTGCGGGAGATATGTTTGAGATGGGGGCGAGGGTGCAGGTGCTGAAAAAGGGGCTTTTTTTCCCGGCGCGCTCCAATAAGTTATACGATTTGTACCGTCAGTACAACTCCATTGATGAAATCGACGAGAAGACCAAGGCACAGATACAGGACAAGTATTTCAAGCGCAGTTTTGAGAGCGTATATGACATGGTCAGAACGCGCTATCCACAAATCGTCGAGAAGGCGGAGCGGAACCCGAAATACAAAATGGCCATGATATTCCGGTGGTATTTCAGTTACAGCACACGGTTGGCTTTGCAGGGCGACCCTGAAAATAAAGTGGATTATCAAATTCATTGCGGACCGGCCTTAGGTGCTTTTAATCAATGGGTTAAAGGAACCGAGCTTGAGCAGTGGCGGAACAGGCGCGTTGATGAGATTGCGGAGAAACTGATGGTGGAGACGGCAGCACTGCTCAATCAAAGATATAAGAGCTTCTCCAAGCTTTCGGAGACGGATGACATCGCAATGGAGAACAGCCGAAGCACACAAGAGGTTTATTAAAAGTGAGGTGTACCGTATAAATGAAGAACGAGATCGCGATTATTGGCATAGCTTGCCGATTCCCTGGAGCGCAGAATTATGAAGAATTCTGGGATAATCTGAAGGAAGGTCGTTCAAGCATTCAGGAGATACCGAAGGAGCGCTGGGACTGGAAGGAATATTGGGGCGATCCCCAAGGGAAGAACAAGAGCAACAGCAAGTGGGGCGGTTTTATACAAGACGCAGATGCCTTTGATCCGGGCTTTTTTGGTCTCTCAGCAAGGGAAGTGGAGGCGACCGACCCTCAGCAGCGGATTATGCTGGAATTATCGTGGTCCTGCCTGGAGGATGCCGGGATTCGTCCTTCACAACTGTCTGGGGACAAGGTCGGCGTTTACATGGGGGTCTTTAATTTTGATTACAAAGGATTGCAGGAGCAGAGCAATCAGACTATTGAAACCTATCATTCCATAGGGACAGCTTCGGCCGTAATTGCGAATCGGATCTCGCATTATTTCAACCTGAAGGGCCCGAGTTTTCCTATCGACACCGCTTGCTCAAGTTCATTCAACGCAATCCATTCCGCAGCCCAGTCCATACTTCTTGGAGAGAGCAACATGGCGCTTGTAGGCGGGATCAGCCTTATACTCACCCCTTCCCGCCATATTTCCTTTTCCAAAGCGGGCATGCTGTCCCCAACCGGATCATGCAAAACATTCGACGACAGCGCTGACGGTTACGTGCGCAGTGAAGGCGCAGGCGTCGTGCTGCTTAAGCCGCTGGTGAAGGCCCTGGAAGACGGGGACTCCATTTATGGCGTCCTGAAGGGAACGGCCGTTAATCATAGCGGAAAAACGCATACGCTCACCTATCCCAATCCGGAAGCTCAGGCGGATGTTATAGCCGAAGCCCATCGGAAAGCCGGTGTACCCGTGGAAAGCATCAGTTACATCGAAGCTCATGGGACCGGTACGCCCAAGGGAGATCCCATGGAGTTTCAAGGGCTTGTGAAAGCTTTTCAATTACTCCATCCGGAAGAGCCTCAAAAGCTGAACACCAATTACTGCGGACTGGGCTCGGTGAAAACGAATATCGGTCATCTGGAATCAGCGGCAGGCATTGCCGGGGTTATCAAAGTCCTGATGTCCATGAAATATAAACAGCTGCCCGGATTGCAAAATTTCAAAAAGCTGAACCACCGTATTTCAATCGATGAAAGCCCGTTTTACATGGTGGACAAGCTCAGGGAATGGAAGCTGCTTGAGAGCGAAGATGGACAGACCTATCCGAGGCGTGCTGGGATCAGTTCCTTTGGGTTCGGTGGAACGAATGCGCATGTCGTGCTTGAAGAAGCCCCCGCTGCCAAGAAAAAATCGAGCAAAAAGCTTCCTCAGTACGTAATCTGTTTATCCGCCAAAACAGAAGGATCGCTTCGCCAACGGGAACAGGATCTGGCACGCTGGCTCGACCAACAAGAACAGGACATCGCGCTTACGGAGGTTAGCGCAACCCTCCTCCTTCACCGGGAGCATTTCGGAGTAAGGTCTGCTTATGTTGTTAGGGATGTACGTGAGCTCCGGGAGAAGCTGCAGCAGGTAGTTGCTAAAAATGAGCCTGAGGGGTATTTCCACGATCGAATCCCTTTAACAGGGAAGAAGGAGGAGCCGCTCTTTGAACATCTGGGCAAGGTGCTTGTCACCGAGCTTCAATCCATCAAGAAGAGCAGTGTGCAGGAATACGGCAGTAAATTGATGGCATTGGCAGAATTATACGTAAAAGGGTATGAGGTGGACTGGAAGGCCATCTTCCCGGCCGAGAAGACACAGCATGTTCATCTTCCTACCTATCCTTTTGCCAGGGAGCGGTATTGGATATCCGAACCCGAAGAAGGTACCACGGATGTCAGCTTGGTATCCGAGGGTGCAGCAGCTTCCTGTATACACCCGCTTCTGCACCGGAACACGTCCGATTTCTCAGAACAGCGATACAGCTCAACCTTTTCGGGCGAAGAGTTTTTTCTGAGGGATCATATCGTGAACAATCAGCGTGTCTTGCCCGGCGTCGCTTATCTTGAAATGGCCAGGGAAGCTGCTTCGAGGGCCTCAGGACAATCAGCTGATGCATACTCGCCGATTCGGCTGGAACATGTGGTCTGGGCCAGGCCGATCACGGTTGGAGATCACCATGCTCATGTGAACATTGCGCTTTATCCAGATGAACAGGGCGATGTTTCCTACGAAATTTATAGCGAGCCGGAAGATGGCGTTGAAGAGTCTATTGTTCATAGCCAGGGCCATATCGTGTTGGATGCCGACTTGATTGGCGGGACGCCACAGGTGAACATCGATGGATTAAAAAAACAGTTTGTCAGACCCGATACTGCAATAGCGCAGTACTATGAGGTTTTCCGGCTTATGGGAATTCATTACGGACCTGCACATCAAGGGATTGAAGAAGTATATACGGGAGCAAGCGGAGTCCTGGCTAAGCTGTCGATTCCTTCCTCCATTCGGGGCACCGAAGATCCGTTTATCCTGCACCCCAGCTTAATGGATTCGGCCCTCCAGGTCGCCATGATTCTGATGCTTGGTTCGGACATGTTGGGTGTGTTGGAGGGCAAGTCTGCATCAAGGCTGTTCCTGCCTTTTGCACTGCAGGAGCTCGATATTGTACACGAATGCTCGTCAGTCATGTGGGCTCAGGTTCAGTATAGTCTGCAGGACACGACATCAGGAAAGTCTGAGAAAGTTGATATTGAACTCTATGACGGACAAGGAATGTTATGCGTCAGGATGAAGGGGTTATCCTGGAGGATACTCAGTAAAGAGGAGGCCTTGCTCAAATCCGGGGCAGGCACGGGCATGATCATGCTGCATCCCACATGGCAGGAACAGGACGTTGCGGCTCATGAGGTGTTATCCGGTTATGATGACCACTGTGTCGTGCTGTGTGAATTGGACGAAACGGCGAAGAAGAGTCTTGAAACGCAAATGGAGGGTGTCCGCATCCTGTCCTTGCAATACGAAAACGAAAAAACATAGAAGGACCGGTTTCAAGCATACTCGGGCAATCTGCTTGATGAAATTCAGAGTATTCTTAAAGACGGCTCCAAAAAGAACGTGTTCATTCAAATTGTCATTCCTGCGCAGGGGGAACATCGTCTGTTATCCGGTTTATCGGGACTTCTGAAGACGGCCAGGCTGGAGAATCCCAAATTCGTAGGACAGATGATCGAGATGGAGCCGCATGTATCGGCGGAGCGGTTGGTTGGCGTATTGAGGGAGAACCATTGCAGCCCGGAGGAATTTCATATTCGATACCAGGAAGGGAAGCGCTTCGTTAAAGGCTGGGACGTCATGGAGACACCGGCATTCGAAGAGAGCCCTCCTTGGAAAGAGAACGGAACGTACTTGATTACGGGAGGGCTGGGAGGTCTCGGGTTTATTTTTGCGAATGAGATCGCCCGGCACACGAAGGATGTGACCTTAATTCTTACCGGCCGATCTGCGTCCGGTAGCGACTCAGCGCTTCAACTGGAGCAATTAAGAACTCAAGGGGCTAGGGTGGAATACAGGCAGGTCGATGTGTCGAACTTCAAAGAGGTGGAGAAACTCGTTTGTAACATTGCCACCGAGTTTGGCGGGCTGAATGGAATCCTTCACAGCGCTGGCGTGATTAAGGATCGTCTTATTCTCAATAAAACAGCGGAAGAACTGCAGGCGGTGATGGCGCCAAAAGTGACAGGACTTGTCCATTTGGATCAGGCAACCAAGGATTTGAAGCTTGATCTTTTTGTCGTTTTTTCATCGATATATGGGGTTTTGGGCAATCCGGGACAGGCAGATTATTGTTCTGCCAATGCTTTTATGGACGCTTACGCTTCATACCGAAATGAACTTGTACGCGCGAACGAGCGAAGTGGGCATACGCTGTCCGTCAATTGGACCTTTATGGAAAGATGGCGGCATGCAGGTTGATGAAAAGTCCGCACAGATGATGAAACAGCGGCTGGGAATGGCCGCAATAGAGACACCTTCAGCTATGATTGCTTTCCATCGTGCATGGACGTCCGGTAAAGACCAGGTTCTTGTCATGGCAGGTAATCCTGAGCTGTTCTATGCCAAATTGACAGAGAAGCAAGTCGTGAAGCCTGCAGTTCGGTTACAGGCGTCGCTGCCAGCTTCGGACAATGACCATTCCCTTCAAAAGAGCGAAGAGGTGTTCGCGGAAAAAGCTGTACATTTTATAAAGAGACAGATATCAGCCGTCTTGAAGCTGCCCGTTCAGCGAATAGAAACGGATGCTCCGATGGAGCAGTATGGCATCGATTCCATCATGACCACGCAATTGACCAACGAATTGGAGAAAACCTTCGGCTCATTGTCCAAAACGCTATTTTTTGAATATCAAAATATACGGGAATTAACGGGGTATTTCATTACAGCCTACCGGGATCAATTGAAGGAGGTTCTGGGAGAGAGGGAAGATGCAGAGCCCATAGAACCTGCTGCTGTTCAGCAAGCGGAGCCCCCCCTTTCAATACAGGGAGAGGCCTTTCGGAACGTTGCCAGTCTCAGGCGTTCAAGGTTCTTGTCGCCAACCAGGAGCGAGCGGAACGAACGGACAACCGAAGCGATGGATATTGCCATCATCGGTGTGTCCGGACGTTATCCCGGCGCCGAGAATATCGGCCAGTTCTGGGAGGTGTTGAAGAATGGCAAGGATTGCATTACGGAAATACCGAAAGACCGCTGGGATTCCCAGTTGTATTTTGATGAGGATCGTAACAAACCGGGAAAAGCCTACAGCAAGTGGGGCGGATTTCTTCAAGGCGTAGACCGCTTCGATCCATTGTTTTTTAATATATCGCCGCGGGAAGCGGAAATGATGGATCCGCAAGAGCGCCTCTTTTTGCAATGCGTTTATGAAACGCTTGAGGATGCGGGATATACCCGGGAGAATTTGGGCCTATACAATGATTTTGGTCTGGAGGGAAATGTCGGCGTTTATGTCGGATCCATGTACCAGGAATACCAGCTGTATGGGGCTCAGGAACAAATACAGGGGAATCCTCTCGCGCTGCCCGGACTTCCGGCATCCATCGCTAATCGCGTTTCTTACTTTTGCAATTTCCATGGTCCGAGCATGACCGTAGATACGATGTGCTCCTCTTCCATCACAGCGATCCATCTGGCTTGTCAAAGCTTGCAGAGAGGGGAATGCCAGGCTGCCATTGCAGGCGGGGTCAACGTCTCGATTCATCCCAATAAATATCTCTACCTGTCTCAAGGGAAGTTCATATCCAGCAGGGGCAGATGCGAGAGTTTTGGCGAGGGAGGAGAGGGATACGTACCCGGTGAAGGCGTAGGCGCGGTGCTTCTTAAACCGCTGGCCCAAGCCATTGAGGATCGGGACCAGATCTATGGAATTATAAAAGCGACCGCAATCAATCACGGGGGGAAAACGAACGGATATACGGTTCCAAATCCCAAGGCTCAAGCGAGCGTAATTGGCCGGGCTATTAAGAAGGCAGGGATTGAGCCGCGGACGATCAGTTACATGGAGGCGCACGGCACCGGAACATCGCTCGGAGATCCCATTGAGATTGCCGGCTTGAACAGCATATTCCGGGAGTACACGGGCGACAAGCAGTTCTGTGCGCTCGGTTCGGCTAAATCAAATATCGGGCATTGCGAGAGTGCTGCGGGAATTGCAGGTTTGACCAAAGTGCTGCTTCAGCTTAAGTACAAGCAGTTAGTTCCTTCGCTTCATTCCCGCGTGCTGAATCCCAACATCGATTTTGCCGATACTCCATTTGTTGTTCAGCAGGATCTTGCCGATTGGAAAAGACCCGTGTTAGAAATAGACGGAGAACGGAAGGAATACCCGAGAATAGCGGGCGTTTCGTCCTTCGGAGCGGGCGGGTCTAATGCCCATATCGTGATTGAAGAATATATCCCAAGATACGAGAAACCTTCGCCAGTGATAGCAGATAGCCATTATCCGGCCATCATTGTATTGTCCGCGAAGAATCAGGAGCAGCTGAAGTTGCAGGCGCAGCGCCTTCTGGCGGATATCGCGGTCCAGCAGTATGAAGAATACAGCCTCATTGATATGGCTTACACCCTTCAAATCGGACGGGAAGCCATGGAGGAACGATTGGCCGTGATTGTATCCACGATGAGAGAACTGGTGGATAAACTAACGGATTACATCGAAGGTCGTGAGCATGGGGACGGCGTGCATTATGGCCAGGTTAAACGTAATAAAGATACGTTATCTGTATTTGCGAGGGATGAAGAACTGCAGGAAGCCATTGTTAAATGGATACAGCGCAGAAAGTACAACAAACTCGTCAGTCTCTGGGTGAAAGGGTTGAATGTGGAATGGAGCTTGCTATATGGCGAGAATCTCCCGCAACGGATCAGCCTGCCGATCTATCCGTTTTCTCAAGAGCGTTACTGGTATCCCCAAGGGAGTCATGATCGCCGTGATCGGTTGGACAGAAGTTCGGGAACGAAACAGGATGCAGCTCCTCCTGTCATCCCAAATCATCCGGTCGAGCGTAACATGTGCTTTTTGAACAAGACGTGGATACCTGCAAGCATAGAAACATCCCTTGATATGAGCAGGTTCGAGAATCAAACGATTGCCATATTGACGACCCGGGAAACGATGGAATTAGCTGCGCATGTGTCGAGACATTTCACACGCAGCCGGATCATTGATGTTCAGGATATGGCACAGGAATTTCATCAGACCGAGCGGGATTGGAAGCAATATGGCGGCTGTATCGACGTTGTTGGCTGCGGCAGGAATGGGACGGGGTTGACCGGGTGGATTCCCTGGCTTCAAAAAGTAATTGAGCATGCGGACGCAGGTGGTCTGGCACTCCTTAGTGTTACGCAAGGGCTGGAGTCATTTCTCAGTACCGAAGTGAATTTGTCGGGCGCTGATCGGGCGGGGCTGTATCGAATGCTGCAGAGTGAGTACAGCCGCTTGAGGTCACGTCATATGGATGTGGATGCAGCATATGATGTTCTTGCCCTAGCTGAGCAAATCGTCAGCGAATTCGCAGCTGAAAGTCAGGATGCGGAAGTTGGTTACCGGAGCGGTACGCGATATCGTGCAGCGCTGGATGAGTTGCAGGGCTTCGGCCCCGGCAAGGAACCGTTCGCTTTTCCAGAGGACCATGTACTATGGATCACAGGCGGGACGCGGGGAATTGGATACGTATGCGCCGCGCATTTTGTAAGGAAATACGGAGTTAGAAAGCTGGTTCTAACTGGACTGGAAGAGCTGCCTCCCCGAGAGGAATGGGGATTTTACAAGGGTCAGAATACGGCTGTGGCCCACAAAATTCAAGCGATCCAGGCTTTGGAAGCACAACAGGTAGAAGTGAGGGTCCTCTCCGTATCCCTAACGGATGAACGTAAGATGCGGCATAGCCTGGAAGCGGTTAAAAGCACGATGGGGCCAATTGGAGGCGTTTTACATTGTGCCGGCGTAATTGATTCGCATAATCCTGCCTTTGTAAGGAAGCCGGTTGAAGGAATCGAGCGGGTTTTTGACCCGAAGGTGGCGGGACTTCAAGTACTCTATGATTGCTTTAGACATGAAGCCTTATCGTTTTTTGTGCTTTTCTCGTCCGTTTCGTCAACGATTCCTGTTTTAGGTTCCGGACAAAGCGATTATGCCATGGCAAATGCTTATATGGACTATTTTGCGGCGAAGGAGAAGCATGCGAATCCCGTAATCAGTATCCAGTGGCCAAGCTGGAAAGAGGCTGGTATGGGCGAGGTAAGGAGCAAGGCTTATGCGCAGACAGGCTTACTGAGCGTCACAAATGAAGAGGGGCTGCAGCTGTTGGATCAGATTCTCTCCAGCAGAACAGAATCGGTGATTCTGCCGGCTGTTGTTAATCCGGAGATATGGAATCCTGGCATTCTTATGCAAAATGCGATTCAGGAGCGCCCGGAAGGATACACCGGATCGCAGCACGGCGGGCAAAAGGCAGTGCTGGTATCTCCCAAGCCTGGCGGCGATAGCCTATTAAATAAAACGCAAGTCTGGCTCGCCGAATTGCTGGCAGAAGAATTGAAAATCCCTTTCTCCCGGCTGGAGCTTGATACAGCATTTCAGGATTACGGCGTAGATTCGATTATGATCGCTCAATTACTGCGCCGAATGAATCAATTAGCCATGCTGGATCTGGAGCCAACTCTGCTATTTGAATATCCAACCATAGAATCATTGGCCGCGTGGCTTGTCAGTGCCCATCCCGCTGCCGTATCTCAGTTGCTTGGGTCTATGAATATGGAAGGTTATGAACACGAAGGGAAAGAATCTCCACCACAGGTACCAGCGGCTTCAGAAGATAGAAGAAGACCATCCAATAAAGGCATTCATGGAGTTATTTCTTCAGATATTGCCGTGGTAGGTTTGTCATGCCGACTCCCGGGTGCCGAGTCACTTGAAGAATATTGGAGGATTCTATCGGAGGGAAGATCAGCGATTCGTCAGGTCCCATATGAAAGATGGGGTTACTCCAGCGGCTTCTATGCGGGCACGCTGAATGACATTACAAGCTTTGATCACTCCTTCTTCCTGATTCCTGAAGCCGATGCCCAAGCCATGGATCCCCAGGCGTTAATGGTACTGGAAGAAAGTCTGAAGCTGTTATCTCATGCGGGATATACGATGCAAGAAATGAAGGGAAAGCCGACCGGGGTTTACCTCGGTGCGCGAACACAGCATCAGCCGGAAGAATCAAGCCTACATCAAGCACGTAATCCCATTGTGGCCGTGGGGCAGAACTATCTGGCTGCCAATATCTCGCAATTTCTTGACCTCCGTGGTCCAAGCGTTGTGATGGATACCGCCTGTTCTTCAGCTCTGGTAGCGATGAACATGGCCATCCAAGCGCTCCTTGCAGGAGATATCGATTCAGCGATTGTCGGCGGCGCAAGTCTGCTGACAACGGATCGTGCTCACAGAATATTCGCGCAGCGGGGAATTTTAAGTCCGGTGCAGGACTTCCATATGTTTGACAAGCGAGCGGATGGCGTGGTGCTGGGAGAAGGTGCGGGTATGGTTCTGTTGAAGACCGTGGAGCAGGCGCTTGCAGATGGCGACCGAATCTACGCTGTCATCAAGGGAGTGGCCGTTAACAATGACGGACGGACAGCAGGTCCTTCAACTCCGAATATCCAGGCGCAGAGAGAAGTTTTACAATCCGCGTTGCGCAAGAGCGGCAGGAAACCTGAGGAGATCAGTTATGTTGAAACCAACGGTTCCGGTACGACGGTGACCGATCTGCTGGAACTTAAGGCGATCCATACGATTTATCGGGAGTCGAGCACGATTCCGCTGGGGCTCGGGTCGATGAAACCCAATATCGGGCATCCGCTCTGTGCCGAAGGCATCGCGAGTTTTATTAAAGTGGTATTGATGCTGCAGCATGGACGATTTGTTCCTTTCTTATCTGGCCGAGAAGCTATGGCACATTATGACATAGAATCATCTCCGCTGTATTTTGGCAGAGAAAATACCGAGTGGACTCATGCTCATACATCAAGAATCGCAGCGATTAACTGTTTTGCCGATGGGGGAACCAACGCCCACGTGATTTTGGAGGAGGCTGCGGATTTGGCTCTCCAACGCAATACAAGGCAGCCTGTCCCACTTCCGGCGTTAAACAAGCAGCGGCTGTGGGAGACGCATGCCATGACGATACCAAGCAGCAGAATAGCAGCCGACGTTCCGCAAGATATTTTTTGGGAGAAATTCGACTAGGAAGGAGCCAGTGAGATGTACGAACAATTTAACCTGTCTGCAAAGAATCCGATTATCAGCAATCATAAAGTGTATGGACAAGAATTATTGCCTGGACTGGCTTATATTGATCTTATATATCAAGCTTACAAAAAAAATCACTATTCTTTCGACAGGCTCGAACTTCGTAATTTGAGTATTTTCAAGCCGCTTGCAACCGTCCCAGGCTGCTCTGTCAGACTTGGCGTTCATTGCAATGAAACCTCTGACGGCTTGTGGAAGATTCGTCTCGAAGGGCAGAATCAGCGTGATGGCATACTGGAACCGGAGACAACCTTGTACGCTACTGCCGAAATGTCTCTTATAGAACCGGTGTCGTATGATGAGACGTTGGACGTGAGCTCCGTGAAGCGCTCGGCAATCAGAGAGCTGGGCATATATGATTTATATGAAGAATACCAAAGCCAGGAGCTGGTTCATACCGGATTTATGAAGGCAGAAGGTCAGGTCTATGAACTGGAGGCCGCCGTGATTCTGGATCTTTCTATCGGACCGGACGCTCAGTCCAGCTCGCAAGAGTTCTTATTCCACCCTGCGCTGATTGACGGCAGCGGTGTTGGGGCCGGGAGAATGTTTGCGCCTGCCACTGAGCAGGAACAGCGATTATTCTTGCCTCTTAGTTATGCAGCGTTTCATGCATCAGAACCTCTTCAGCAGCGATGTATTACACGAGTGCAGAAATCCTCGGTGATCCATAAGAACGAATTGATGTTTTGGACGATGGAGTTTTTTAATCGGGATGGAAAAAAAGTCGGAGAATTAAGAAATTTCGCGGGCAAACTGGTCCGTGAAGCGGGACTGATCAATCCGGAACGGAAGTTGTCGTCTCCATCATCTCCGTGGCAGGAGCCTATAAGCGGAGCTCCGGCCACCTCCGATAAGATCACTCTCGATACGGGTGCCGCAGGTGATGCGGCACCCGTTATTTCTATCGAAAGGTTCCTGCGGCAGCTCATGGCAGATGTTTTGAATAGTTCCGCGGAGGATATCCACCCGGAGTCCGGTTACTATGAGATGGGATTGGATTCCCCGGGCTTGTTGGGGATCGTGAGATCGATTGAGTCCAGAATCAAGACCTCTTTATCGCCCACCTTGTTGTTTGAATACACAACCATTGCCGAGCTTTCTGCTTACCTGGAAGAGCATTATGCATCACAATTTAAGCAAATCGAAGCAGCATCAGAGCAATCCGTATCCAGATCGCCTTCCCATCCTGGATTCGATGACTTGCCTAAACCTTTAGCCCCTACTGCTTTGAGTTCCACTCCCAAGGAAAGGACAGCCGCCGATGACGATATTGCCATCATCGGTATGTCCGGCCGATATCCGCAAGCCAGAAACCTCCAGGAATTCTGGACGAACTTGCAGGAGGGAAAAGATTGCATAAGTGAGATACCAGAATCTCGGTGGGATCGGAAGCGGCTGGCCGGAATTAAATCGCCTGGCGGTAAAGAAATGTCCAAATGGGGTGGATTTATTGAAGATCCGGATTGCTTTGACCCCAAATTCTTTCGAATCTCTCCTCGTGAAGCGGAAACGATGGATCCGCAGGAACGACTGTTTCTGGAAACGTGCTGGGAGGCCATTGAGGATGCCGGATATACACCTAAATCATTGGTGACGCCTCGCGGGAAAAACAAGAGACGGAACGTAGGTGTTTTTGCCGGGGTGATGCACAAGGATTATTCCCTGGTGGGGGCAGAGGCGTTGTCCCAAGGGGAGGCGTTTCCACTCTCGTTGAATGCAGGTCCTATCGCGAACCGGGTTTCGTATTTTTGTAATTTTCATGGTCCGAGCATGACCGTAGATACACTCTGTTCTTCTTCCCTTACGGCTGTCCATCTGGCTATGGAAAGCATAAAACGCGGTGAAAGTGAAGTGGCTTTGGCGGGTGGTGTGAATTTATCTCTGCACCCGGCCAAGTATATGACCTATGGAATGTGGGGGATGCATTCAAGTGATGGTTACTGCCATACCTTCGGTGAAGGAGGCGATGGTTATGTGTCTGCAGAAGGCGTTGCTTCGGTTCTCTTGAAGCCTTTAAATAAAGCCATTGAAGACAATGACAGAATCTACGCGACTATAAAAGGCAGCGCCATTAACCATGTTGGAACTGTGAGTGGAATCATGGTGCCTGGTCCAGTGGCACAAGGGGAGGCGATTGCCGATTGCTTGAAGCAATCCGGCATTAACCCGCGGACGATTCGTTATGTGGAGGCGCATGGTACGGGAACCTCCCTCGGCGATCCCATTGAGATTGAAGGATTGATGAAAGCTTTTGGAAGTTATACCCAAGACCGGCAGTTTTGTTCGATCGGCTCTGTAAAATCAAATATAGGGCACGCGGAATCGGCAGCCGGGGTGATCGGTCTTCAGAAAGCAGCGCTCCAAATTTATCACAAAACCCTTGTTCCTTCGCTTCACGCTGAGGAATTGAACCCTTATATCGATTTTGAGCAATCGCCGTTCTATGTGCAGCGTGTCACCGAAGAATGGCAGCCATCCGTGATGATGGAAGATGGGCGGCAGGTTCGTTATCCGCGGCGGACAGCATTAAGTTCGTTCGGAGCCACTGGTTCAAATGCGCATGTGATTCTAGAAGAATACATAGATACCCAAATTCGAGGAGTTGCACGGACGAAGCGTGAGCAAGACCGGCCCGTGCTTGTTCCTCTTTCGGCTAAAAACAATGAGAGGCTTAAATCCTATGCCGTAGAGCTGCTCAAACATCTGCAAGGGCTGCCTATCCGTGAGAAAGTGCTGGATATCGAGCATACAGAGTCGCAACTTGCGGGCTTCTTGGAAGAGCGAATCAGGGGGATCTTAGCCGCGATCATTCATGTTGACGGAGAACTTATTGAAGCCAGTGTTCCATGGAGTGAATACGGAGTCGAACCCGTTCACATCCGACAGCTGAAGGACAAAATTCTGGAAGAATTCGCCGTTGAGATGGACGATAGGGAATGGGTTCAGAGTTGCACGATCGCTTCGGTTGCGGCACATCTTCTGGACGAGCATCCAGAACGATTGCGAGCCCAGAGTGAGGTTGCGGCTCATGACGAAACGATTGCCCAGGAAGCATGGGATCGGGAGCAGGACCACAATGTAACCTCCATAGAGGATGTGGCCTTTACGCTGCAGGTAGGGCGTGAAGCTATGGAAGTACGGGTGGCTTTTGTTGTTCGGGAGATTTCGGAGTTGATTAAGGGGCTTCAGGCTTTCCTGCAAAATAAAGATGTACTTGAACACGGCTATAAAGGGACGATCAAGCCGGATAAGGACACAGTTTCATTATCCTCTGCGAGAGAAGCAAATGAAGAATCCCTCAGCCAATGGATTCATGAGGGACGTATGGAGCATTTGGCTGAGTGGTGGGTTAAGGGAATCGAGATCGATTGGAATTTGCTCTATGGTGACAACAACAGAGCTTCCCGGATCAGCCTGCCAACCTATCCATTTGCACGGGAGCGCTACTGGATTCCTGTTACCGGTAAGCCGATCGCGCCTGCAGCGGAAGTGGGCATACACCCGCTGCTTCACAAAAACACGTCCGATTTCATGGAGCAGCGATTCAGCAGCAGGTTTACCGGACATGAATTTTTCTTGTCCGATCATGTTGTGAAGAAGCAGAAGATATTGCCGGGGGTGGCCTATCTTGAGATGGCTCGGATGGCGATGTTGCAATCGCTTGGCAAACTACCGGATCACCAGACAGTAATTCGCTTGAAGAATGTAGTCTGGGTTCGGCCAATCTTCGTAGAGGGGGAGCCAGCCATCGTGAATATTCGGCTGCTTCCCGAGGAACACGGAGGGATAGGCTACGAAATATATAGCACGCCTCGAGGGGATACCGGCACTGAATTTACTGTACACAGCAAAGGCCATGCGGAGCTGGTACGGCCTGGCACGCAGGTTGTCCTGAATATTGATGAGTTGAAGAAGCAGTTTGGCGAACAATCCATTCCCGCCTCTCGTTTTTATGAGGTTTTTAATGCGATGGGCATGGACTATGGACCGGCGCACAGGGGAATTGAAGAAGCTTATAAGGAAGAGGGTTCAGGGCAAATACTGGCGAAGCTGTCCATCCCTTCAATTGTAACCAGCACCCTGAACGAGTATGTTCTTCATCCGAGCCTGATGGATTCAGCCTTACAGGCTACCATCGGTTTTCTAATGAGCTCAGAAGGCGAAGGCAGGATCCCGGATTCGGTTAAACCCGTGATGCCCTTTGCCCTGCAGGAGCTATACATACTGGGCGATTGCACTCCGAATATGTGGGCATGGATACGAAGCAGTGATCAGTATGCGGCTGCGACGATAGGCAAAACTCAAAAGCTGGACATCGATTTATGCGACGAACAGGGCCGTATCCGTGTCCGTATGAGAGGGTTCTCAACAAGGGTGCTGGAGGGGGAATCTCAAGCAAGCAGCCAGTCGAATGCCATTAGGCAAGAGTCCCATGCACAGCTTCCTTGTTGGGAATATTCATCTCGTCCCGGTATGGGATGCGGTGCTGCCAGATAAGGGAGAGAGGATGCCCCAAGCGTTGGATCGTGTTCTGGTTGTCGGCGGGAAGGAAAACAGAAGTACGATCCAGCAGATATACCCTCAGATGCAATTCATCGACATCACGTCCCAAGATACAATTACAGGCATTGCAGCCCAAATGGAAGCTCGCGGTTTGATAGATCATGTGATATGGATGGCTCCTTCTGAACATTCACTTGAACCCACCGCGGGAGATGAATGGATCGCAGGACAGGAGTCAGGCGTTAAACCGTTGTTCCGAATGATTAAATCGCTTATCCGTCTGGGTTATTCAACTCGCAGCTTGGGGTGGACTGTAATCACATTTAACACGCAATCCGTTCACGGAACAGATACGATTAATCCTGCACATGCCAGTATTCACGGACTGGTAGGTTCGATGGCAAAAGAATATCCCAACTGGAACATTAGGATCGTCGATCTGGAAGCTGGTTGTGATTGGCCCGTAACCGATCTATTGGCCTTGCCTGCCGATCGGCGCGGACACCCCTGGGCTTACCGGAATCAGGAGTGGTACAGGCAGCATCTCGTACCTATGAACCCGCCTCCAATGGTGGAATCAAGCTTTAGGGTCGGGGGCGTTTATATCGTAATTGGTGGTGCCGGAGGAATCGGTAAAGCATGGAGCGAATACATGGTCCGGACGTATAAGGCTAACGTGGTATGGATTGGCCGCAGACCTATGGATGATCAGATCCAGTCGGATTTGGATCGAATCTCACAATTTGGCCCGAAACCTGTTTATATCGCAGCAGATGCAACCCATTTAGAAGAACTCAGAGGAGCCTACACAGCAATTAAGACAAAATTCCCGGGAATTAACGGCATCGTTCACTCAGCGATGGTTCTGTCGGACTGCAGCCTTGCGGATATGGAGGAGGAGCAATTCCAGGCGGGCCTCTCGGCTAAGATTGACGTGAGCGTACGCATGGCTCAGGTGTTTCGTGAGGAACCTTTGGATTTTGTTTTGTTTTTCTCTTCTCTGATCGCTCTCATCAAAAACCCAAGGCAAAGCTCTTACGCCTCCGGGTGTACATTCAAGGATGCGTTCGCCCATCGGCTCGCGAGTGAGTGGCCGTGTAAGGTGAAGGTGATGAACTGGGGGTATTGGAGCAGCGCTGACGCTGCTGCTTCCGAGGATGTACAGCAGCTGTCTCGAATCGGATTGGGACTCATAACACCGGAGGATGGAATGAAGGCCGTGGAACTGCTGGTATCGAACCCCATCCATCAGATGGCCATGATTACAACAACCAAACCCCTCCTGGTGGAAGGGATGAATCCTAAGGAGCGTTTCGATATCCGGCCGGACAACGTACCGCCAACCATCCACAGTTTTAACCTCAAGGGGAATAGCGCTGCGGCAGGTTACCAGGCTCCGGGCTTGAACGAGGGTCAGGGCCTGAATAAGGAAATGATTGACCTCTTATCCAGAATGCTCTTGAGCGAGCTTACGGCTATGGGGCTATTGAAGTCGGGCATAAAGGCGGCGAGTGATGGTAACGCCCGCAAGGGATTGGCTCCCATGTACGAAAGATGGCTTGAGGAAAGCCACCGTGTTCTTGTAGAGAATCAATTCCTTTATCAGGATGGCGAGACGTACCAAACCATGAAATCGGTAACCGTTGACAGGGATTCAATGTGGAAGGAATGGGAGCTGAGAAAGAAGGAATGGCTGGCAGATCCAAGCTTAAAAGCATGGATGACACTGACGGAGGCGGTGCTGCGCGCATTACCTGACATTCTAACGGGTCAGCGCCTCGCGACCGATATCCTGTTTCCTAATTCCTCGATGAGCATGGTGGAAGGCATTTATAAAAATAATCCGGTTGCAGACTATTTCAATGAAGCTCTTGCAGATGCCTTAATCGCATATGTGGAGGACAGGATCAAGGCAGATCCTTCGGCAAAGCTGCGGCTTATTGAAATCGGGGCTGGTACCGGAGGGACAAGCAGCATGCTTTTCCACAAACTGAAGCCTTACCGTGACCATATTGAGGAGTATTGCTATACCGATATATCCAAAGCATTTTTATTGTTTGCTGAAAAAGAATATGGTCCGGAGCATGCCTATTTGACCTATAAAATCTTCAATGTAGACGCACCGGCATCCGGTCCGAATGCGCCTGCGGGAGCATTCGATATTGCGATCGCAACCAATGTTCTTCATGCGACGCGCAATATCCGCCACACGTTACGAAATGCCAAAGCCGTGTTAAAAAAGAACGGCATCATTCTGATCAACGAGCTCAGCGATAATCGGCTGTTCACTCATTTAACTTTCGGACTTCTGGAAGGGTGGTGGCTGTATGAAGATGCAGCTCTACGCATTCCCGGCAGCCCCGGCCTGTATCCCGCAACCTGGAAAGCCGTGTTGGAATCCGAAGGCTATGAGGGCGTCTTCTTTCCGGCACAAGAAGCTCACGATTGGGGACAGCAGATCATTGCGGCGGGAAGCAACGGGGTTGTACGACAGAAGATAGCACTCCAGGATGCTTCCCCGCATGCCGAGGTCAGAAGCATGTCCAAGCTAAACCGAATCGACACGAAGACCACGCTGCAGCCCACGATTATAGCAGAAAAAAGACATGAGAAGAACGTCGCGGCTACGCAAACAACCAGGGCTGTGACCGAACAGATGCTGGAGGATCATGTGAAGGAGACCATCATTGAGAAGCTCTCGGAGGCATTGAAGGTGAACAGGAACGAAATCGAGCTGGAGGATTCTTTTGCCGACTACGGTCTGGATTCTATTATCGGTGTTCATTTGGTACAAGTGCTTAATCAAGCCTTAAACATTGAACTTGATACGACAAGCCTCTTTGATTATAGTTCCGTGAAGCAGCTCACAGCATATATTTTATCGGATCACAGAGATGCGGTCGCCAGTGAATTCGGACAAAACCTTAAAGACGAAGCTGTCGTTGTTGAGGCTAAGCCGGGTGAATCTGATATAGAGGACGCCTCCGCCCCTAGGTCTTACTTTGGCAGGTTTATGGATGCGGCTCCACTGCCTGACTCTCAAATGGCTAATCTTGAACAGCAGGGGGTCGCCCTTAAGACATCCATGCAAAAAGAGCCGATTGCCATAATTGGAATGAGCGGAAAGTATGCCCAATCGGCCAACGTGGATGAATTATGGACACATCTGTCCAATGGAGCGGAGCTTATCGAAGAGTCACCGCGTTGGGATCTCACGGCATACTATCCGGAGGATGCCGAATATTGCAACCGCGGCGGCTTTGTAGAGAACATCGATCAATTTGATCCTTCTTTTTTCAATATTAACGGACTTGAAGCCAATTATATGGATCCCCAGCAGAGATTGTTTATGGAGGAGTGCTGGAAGGCACTGGAGGATTCCGGTTATGCCGGTTCCAGGATTCAGGGACGCCAATGCGGCGTTTATGTCGGTTGCCTTGGAGGAGCGGGGGATTATCACCAGCTGTCGGGTGACGATGCACCCGCGCAGGCCTTCTGGGGCATAGCCGGGTCGGTCATTCCGGCACGGATTGCCTATTACCTTGATCTCAAGGGACCGGCTATTGCTATCGATACCGCTTGCTCCAGTTCGTTGGTTGCGGTTCATATCGCTTGTCAGGGATTGTGGGCAGGAGAGACGGAAATGGCTCTGGCGGGAGGCGTGTTTATCCAGTCTACGCCTTGGTACTACTTGAGCACCAACAAAGCCGGAATGCTCTCTGCAACAGGACACAGCTATACCTTTGATGACCGTGCGGATGGATTTGTTCCCGGTGAAGGGGCCGGCGTGCTTGTATTGAAGCGTCTTAGCGAAGCGATGGATGATGGAGATCATATCTACGGCGTCATCCGCGGATCGGGAATGAATCAGGACGGAACCACCAATGGTATTACGGCGCCAAGCGCCATTTCCCAGGAGAGTTTGGAACGCAGCGTATATGATGCGTTTCATATTGATCCAAGCGGCATCCAGGTAGTTGAAGCCCACGGAACGGGCACGAAGCTGGGAGATCCGATTGAATACCAGGCACTTACCAGAGCATTCAGGAAATATACCGACAATAAGGAATACTGCGCCATCGGTTCAATCAAGACCAACATCGGGCATGCGGCCCATGCGGCTGGCGTCGCGGGAATCATCAAAATTCTGCTGTCCATGAAGCATCAACAAATCCCGCCTACGCTTAATTTCAAGTCGGGCAACTCCAATATTCAATTTAAGGACAGCCCGTTTTATGTCAATACAACGCTCAGGGATTGGGAAACCGGCTCCAATGACAGAAGACGGGCTGCTGTCAGCTCTTTCGGATTCAGTGGCACAAACGCCCACATTGTTATTGAGGAAGCACCGGAACCTGCAGGGAGCCATTCCGTGAAACCAGGGTATCTGTTAGCGTTATCCGCGCGCACTCCAGAGCAGCTGCGGCAGCAGGCTGACCAGCTAATCGAATACTGTGAACGGAATCAGCAGGCGGACTGCGGCAACTTAAGCTACACGTTATTGGCGGGGAGAAAACATTTCAACCATCGTTTAGCTTGCGTTGTTCGCAGTGTGGATGAACTTATATCGTATTTAAGCAAATGGCTGGCCAGGAGCAAAGTACCGCAGGTATACGTTTCAGAACGGAATGAAAATGATCGGCGGGAGCAGCCTTCGCTGAAACGGTACGGAAATCAATGCATTGAGGAGTGCTTCGCAGCAGATCCGAATGGGTACGTGGAACGGTTATCTGCGATTGCTGAGTTATACGTTCAAGGATATGCGCTTAACTACGAAGCATTGTTCTCAGGTGAACGTTATAGAATTTTGTCCCTCCCAACATATCCTTTTGCGACAGAACGCTATTGGGTACCGGATAAGAAAAACAAACGTTTATCATCCCATGATACAGCGTCACCAGGACAGGCCATGCTGCACCCCTTGCTTCATCGGAATACCTCGGATCTGTCAGGAGTTCGCTACAGCACGACGTTTAAGGGCAGCGAACCTTATCTGGTTTATGGGAATGTCAATGGAACAAAAACCATACCTGGCTTGACCTATCTCGAGATGGCACGAAAAGCGGCGGAAATGTCGGCGGGAGCTTTTATAGGACCTCATGAAGGCATCCAGATCAAGGATATGGTCTGGTCCAGTCCGGTTGAATTAGGGATGGAAGGCTTGGAGATTCATATCGACGTCTTTCCTGATGAGGAGGGTATTTCGTTTGAAATCTACAGCAGTTCTGACCTGAGCAGCACAGAACCGGTTATACACAATCAAGGGAGCGTATCGTCTTATCCTGTACCAGGAGCTGAAACAATTGATTTGAACCTCGTACGGGAACAATGCAACGTGAAATATTTCTCAAAAGAAGACTGGTATAAGGCATACGATCAGGCAGAAGCCGTCTATAGCCCTGAGCATCGAGTGGTAGACGAGCTGTTTGTCGGACAGAATGAAGTGCTTGCCAAACTTTCACTGCATGCAACCTGGACGGATTCGTCTCATCCGTTTATTCTGCACCCATGTATTACAGATACCGCTTTGCAGGCGGCTATTGGTCTTTTGGCGGATAGGGATCCTCGAATGAGCAGTGATGTTATCCAATCCATGCTGCCGCTCTACTTGCAAGAGATGCAAATGATCGGTGAACCCACACCGCAAGTATGGATCCATGTACGAAAGAGCGAACATCGCGTGCAGGGGAATAAGGATATACAAGTAGATATGGACTTGTATGATCAACACGGTAAGGTATATGCAAGATTGAAGGGACTTACAGTCCGGTTTACGGAGAGCAAAGATAAATATACTGTAGGACACGACATGGTTGGGGGAGGGTTAAAACTATGAGAAATCAACATACTCTTTCAGGTTCTAATAGGTCCGTAGCAGCGTCCACGGTTCATTTGTTTACGCCGCATTTTAGAGAAGCAGGGATGATGGACAGACACATGCCAGCAGAGGAAACCCGGCATATGGTTATCCTGTGCGATATGGAGCACGTATACCAAGAAAGCGTTCAGGTTAGAATGTCGGGTGCAGAAGTTCATATGCTGCAATCCTCTCCATATATGGAGATTCATGAACGATTCCAAACCTATGCACAGCAAATGTTCGATTGGGTAAAAACGATATTAGAGCGTAAAGAGACAGGGAAGACCCTTATTCAACTGGTGGTGTCTGCGCAGGGTGAACAGAAGCTGCTCACCGGGCTCTTTGGATTTTTGAAAACGGCCCACTTGGAGAATCCGCAGTTAAGAGTTCAATTGATCGTAACAGAACTTGATGAGACTATAGACCAACTTGTGCAGCAACTGAACGAAAGCAAGGGACAGCCTGATGATCGCGTGCAGTATGACCAGGGTATAAGAATGGTGGCAGACTGGAATGAAATTGCAGCTTCACCGTTAGAGCCGAGGATTTCATGGAAAGACAACGGGATATATCTAATTACCGGGGGTGCGGGGGGACTCGGACTCCTATTCGCCAACGATATTGTGCGGCAAGTGAAAGACCCTGTGCTGATTCTAACGGGACGTTCTGTGCTGTCAGGGGAAACAGATGCCAGACTCCATGAACTAAGGTCAAGCGGAGCCCAAATCGTATACATGCAAACGGATGTGACCCATAGGGATCAAGTAGAAGGTCTGTTCCGATATATTGTAGAGGAATTCGGGAAGCTGAGCGGGATCATCCATAGTGCGGGCGTCATTTGCGACAATTTCATAATTAAGAAGGACAGACAAGAGGTACAGCAAGTACTGGATCCCAAAGTAGCGGGTCTCGTGAATCTGGATCTTGCCTCCAAGGAGCTTCCTTTGGATTTCTTTGTGTTCTTTTCTTCGATAGCGGGCAGTTTTGGAAATCCGGGACAAGCCGACTATGCTGCGGCGAATGCCTTTATGGATGCTTACGCGATGCATCGCAACGGTCTGGCGGCATCCGGGCTTCGCCAAGGCCGAGCCTTGTCTGTCAGCTGGCCCTTATGGAAGGATGGCGGGATGGGAATTGATCCACAAGCTGAGGACCGGATGATGCATAGCTGGGGCGTGACGGCACTGGAGACGAATGCTGGCATTCAGGCTATGTTTCAAGCACTGGCTTCCGGCCATGATCAAGTGCTTATTCTGCCAGGTGAACTCACTAAGATGAGGGATACTTTGCTCTCAAGTTCCGCCCTTAAGCAAGTGATTTCCGAAACGGCAGATCGATCCCAGGTGGATCGGGAACGTTTAAGAGATAGAACGGCTCAGCAATTCAGAGCGCTATTCGGGGAGATTACGCAGCTCGATGCTTCCAAAATAAATATAAACGAACCCCTTGAGCGTTACGGAATCGACTCCATCATGATCAACCAATTGAATATGAACTTGGAAAGGATCTTCGGAGCTCTTTCCAAAACGTTATTTTATGAGTATCAGACGTTGGGAGAAGTCATTGATTATCTGGCTGCTGAATATACGGAGTTGTGCGTGAAGTGGACGGGGATGGGAGAAGAGCAGGTCGTCAGGGAAATACCTGCAAGCAATCCAACAGCTTCGCATCCGGACAATTCCTTTCCGGCACTCGTTTCACGCAGACGAGGTACGAAACGATCTAATAGCTTCCCTGCCCATAAGCCTGCCCGCAACACGCGGGAACCCATTGCCATCATTGGTATAAGCGGACGGTATCCGGGAGCCCGCAATCTGAGCGAGTACTGGGAGAATTTAAAGGCCGGCAAAGACTCGATTTCTGAAATACCTGAAGACCGCTGGACGATGGAAGGCTTCTTCCATCCGGATCCGCAGGAGGCCGCGTCACAGGGCAAGAGTTATAGTAAATGGGGCGGTTTTCTAGACGGATACGCGGATTTTGATCCCCTGTTTTTCAACATTTCTCCCCGGGAAGCCATGCTGATGGACCCTCAAGAACGCCTGTTCATCGAGTCCTGCTGGGAAGCGTTAGAGGACGCGGGATACACTCGGGAGCAGCTGGCGGTTCAGCATAACCGCCGGGTAGGTGTTTTTGCAGGTATTACGAAGACGGGCTACGATCTGTACGGCCCCGAATTATGGGAACAGGGGGAACATCTCAATCCGTACACATCCTTCAGCTCCGTCGCCAACAGGGTTTCGTATTATCTGAATTTGCAAGGTCCCAGCATGCCGATTGATACGATGTGCTCCTCCTCGCTAACCGCGATTCATGAAGCCTGCGAACATCTTCATCTTGGTGATTGCGAAATGGCAATTGCAGGCGGGGTAAATCTGTATTTGCACCCTTCCAATTACCACTGGCTGAGCGTACAGAAGATGCTTTCGAAGGACGGTAAATGCAAAAGCTTTGGTCAAGGAGCCAATGGGTTCGTTCCCGGCGAAGGTGTCGGCATCGTGCTGCTGAAACCTTTGTCACGCGCCATTGCGGATGAGGATCAGATCCATGCCGTCATTAAAAGCACCAGCACGAATCATGGTGGTAAAACCAACGGTTACACCGTGCCCAATCCCGTGGCTCAGGGCGAGCTTGTTCGTGCTGCGCTGGACAAGGCAGGCGTAAATGCGAGAGCGGTCAGTTATATTGAAGCACATGGAACCGGCACAGATCTCGGTGACCCTATAGAAATAACCGGGCTTACCCAAGCGTTCTCCAAAGACACAGACGATACAGGGTATTGCGCCATCGGTTCAGCCAAATCCAACATCGGGCATCTGGAAGCTGCGGCTGGCATGGCGGGGTTAACCAAAATCGTCTTGCAAATGAAGCATAAGATGCTGGTGCCCAGCTTGCATGCCCAAGAGCTGAATCCGAATATTCATTTTGCCAAAACACCTTTTGTTGTCCAGCAATCACTGGAAGAATGGCAAAGACCGGTCATTCATTTCGACGGCGAGCTGAGGGAATTCCCCAGAATTGCCGGGGTATCCTCCTTTGGAGCGGGAGGCTCTAATGCCCATGTCATACTCGAAGAATATAGACCCGAGGAAGCATCCCGGAATGATCCAACCCTGATGCAAGTGAAGCAAGTTAAACATGTGAAGGTCATCGTTCCTTTGTCAGCCAAAACCGAAGCGGGTCTAAAAGAGAGAGCAGGGCAACTCTTGTCGGTTATCCGGGCCGGGGAATTATCGGACAGCGACCTGCCGGATGTAGCGTACACCCTTCAAATCGGACGAGAAGCCATGGAGGAGCGGATTGCGCTTGTTGTGGATTCTATTCAGGAGCTTCAAACTAAGCTGATGCGTTATTTGGAAGGTCAGGCAGACATTGATGGGCTGAGCAAGGGGCAGAACAAGGCTGGCAAAGAGCTGAAGGATATAACAGAAGTGAATGCAAACATGGAGATTTGGTTGCAGCAACGGGATTATCAGAGTATAGCAAGGTTTTGGGTCGAAGGGCCAAGTTTGGATTGGAACAGCCTGTATAGCACAGGGCCTAAACCGCGCCGCAGGAGTCTGCCGACCTATCCATTTGCGAGGGAACGATATTTTATAGCTGATAAGCTGGATGGTGAGCGTATAATATCCACGCCCGCATCCTTCATCGAACCGTTGGGTTCGGATGAGTCTGTAAAATTCGATGCCAATGAAAATATGGAACAGTCGGATCGCCAGGCTGATCATCGAAGAACCGAATCAGGTAAAGGCCGAAAAAGAGAAATGAGAGGTTTGAATGAACAGCAGTGCGTAGAGCTGGATTTGAAGGATCAGATAGGTGCTTTACTCCAAATCCAGCGGGATCGATTGGACAGTGAAATCAATCTCGCGGATTTTGGATTTGATTCGATAAGCTTGACCCACTTGGCAGCATCGCTTTCGAAGCTTTACGGGATCGAGCTTACCCCGGCGGTGTTTTTTGGGCATTCCAGCATAAATAAAATAGCGGAATACTTGATGACGGAGCATCAAGAGGTGGTTGCAGCGTTCTATTATGAGGCTGAAGAGAGCAAGCCCGTTGCATCCGTCTCCAAAACGAAACCACGGTCGTCTGAGAGGCCTAAGGTAATATCACGCAGCGCTTCCCCGGATGTCCCCGAGCCTATTGCCATCATTGGCATGAGCGGGCGATTTCCAGATGCGAGGAATGTAGAAGAAATGTGGACCATCCTGACCGAAGGAAGGAGTGCGGTGAAAGAAATTCCTTCGGATCGGTTTGATTGGCGTGATTATTACACAGACTCCGGTAAGGAGTCTCAAAGGATAGACAGCAAATGGTGTGGCTGTATTCCGGGTGTCGGTGAATTCGATCCTTTGTTCTTCGAAATTTCACCCAGGGATGCGGAGCTGATGGATCCGAGGCAGCGTTTATTGCTTCAGGAGGCCTGGAATGCCTTGGAGGATGCTGGGTATGGGACCAAGAAAATCGAAGCCGGGAAGATAGGGATGTTTGTTGGGGCAGAGCAAGGAGATTATCAGCAGCTGGTCCGAGGGGAAGCGGGGATTACCTCCAACCACAATGCCATTTTGGCAGCAAGGCTGTCTTACTTCTTGAACCTGAACGGTCCCGTGCTGTCGGTGGATACCGCCTGCTCCTCTGGGCTGGCAGCAGCGCATCAGGCTTGTCTCAGTCTTCGGCACGAGGAGTGTGACACGGCTATTGCAGCAGGTGTCAATCTGATGCTGACCCCGGAGCCGTATATCGGGATGAGTCAGGCTGGCATGCTCTCCAAGGATGGACAATGCTTTGCTTTTGATCAGCGGGCAAACGGGCTTGTTCCCGGCGAAGCGGTTGCCGTGGTGATACTCAAGCGTTTATCCAGAGCTGAAGCAGACGGGGATTCGATTCTGGGGATCATCCGCGGGAGCGGCATGAATTATGATGGCAGGACAAACGGTATCACAGCTCCGAGCGGAGTGGCGCAAAGGGATCTTGTAACAGCCGTGTATCAGCAGTCCGGGGTAACACCGGAAGACATTGAATATGTTGTTACACACGGCACCGGAACCAGATTAGGAGACCCGGTTGAAGTCAACGCTTTGCAAGATGCGTTTAAAGCGAATACCGATAAACAAGGCTATTGCGCGATTACTTCCAACAAAACCAACTTCGGCCATACCTTTGCCGCCTCCGGTTTAGTCAATATGATCAACTTGATACAGGCTTTCCGCCATGAAATGATTCCTGCAAGCCTGAATGTTGAAGAGGAGAATGATTATATTCATTGGACGGAAAGTCCTTTTTATGTCAATAAAACGAACAAACCCTGGCCCTCCAACAGCGTCAAAAATCGTTTGGGAGCAGTAAGCGCATTTGGAATGAGCGGGACCAACGTTCATATGGTGCTGGAGAGTTACGCCAGAGAGCCGATTGAAGAGTCTGCTGACCGTCCTCCATATCATTTGCTTACGTTCTCCGCCAAAACGAGTGAAGCTCTGGAGGAGAAGATTCAAGACATGCTCGCTATGTTCAGGAACACGAAGCTATCACAAGAAGAGATGGGCCATCTGGGTTATACCTTGCTGGAAGGACGACAGCATTTTAACCATCGGATTGCCATTGTTGTAAGGGACAAACAGGATGCGGAATATGCATTGTCGACAAGCGCAGACAAGGTACGGCTGCCAAGCCTGTTCAGCGGAAAAGTGCCGCGAGATTTTGAAGGGCAAAGCATGATTCAGCAGTATGTCCAAGACCTTATGAGAACCATGCCTTCTCTGATGGAAGATCCGGACAAATATCGGGAAGCTCTGCATGCATTAGCTGATTTCTACTGTCAGGGCTATGAGCTGAGCGGCGAAAATTTATATGCAGGCACCTCGGCTCGGCTAACCCATCTTCCGACGTATCCATTTGCCAGGGAACGGTATTGGACGTCCCGGAACGACGTCAAAGCGGATGCTGCCGGAACCAAATCACGAAGCATGCGGATCACAAACAGACCGAGCAAGGACAATACGGGAGCTTCAATGAAACAAACACAAACACAAGAATCCTACGAGATGATGACATTTGAAGAGGTATGGGAGGAAGAAGTCTTAACGGGTACCCATAATACAGAAACGAAGACGATGATCTGTTTCCTTTCCCAGCATGGGAGCCAACAGAAATTTTTGGAGACCGCGACAGGCTTGGGTGGGGACACCCATGTTATTTTTGTTTCGCGAAGTACAGGATTTGCCAAGAACACAACGTATGATTACACCATTTCCGAGACGGATCGGGAGACGTACGTGCAGGCATTGAGCAGCATCAAGGAAGATTTCAAAGAAATCGATGCGGTTCTGTATCTGTGGCCTATGGAAGATGCCATTTACGTTAAGGACGTTTCTTGCGTTGTGCACCTGATTCAAGCCATCGCCTCTGCAAGGCTGAAGCCGAAGCGGTTGTTATTGGCAGGTCAATATGAGAACCGGCTTGAACAGTGTTATATGGAATCTTGGACAGGCTTTGAACGTTCACTCGGTCTTGTGCTGCCTAACATTAGCGTGAGCGTCATATCATTGGAGTCGCAAGCACAGCCGCATGAAGTTTCCTGGAGAGAAGTGACTCAAAGGCTGTTGGCGGAAATAAGCAACAATCAAGCCACAAGCGTCTGGTATCAAAAAGGTAAGCGCCATGTTAGGCAGATCAAGCCCACCGTGATGGCGAATGGCTCCAACATGTTAAAGAATGGAGGCACGTACCTTGTTACAGGCGGATGTGGAGGTCTTGGGCTTCTCTTCGCCAGGCATATGGCTGAGCGATATGGCGCAAATTTAATCCTTACAGGCAGATCTCCAATGAACGACGAAATGCGGGTCAGCATGGAGGAGTTGAAGAATAGGGGCGGCCATGTCGTATACGTTCAAGCCGATATTTGCGATGCAGAAGGCATGCGGGAAGGGTTGGCCCCTGCAAAAGATCGTTTTGGGGCTATTCATGGGGTTATTCATGCCGCTGGCATGTCCAGCAGTCAGAATATTCTTGAAAAAGAGATTGAAGATTTCCATAAGATTCTCGCTCCTAAAGTGGAAGGAACACTTGCGCTGGAGGCGTTGCTTCAAGGGGAACAGCAGCTGGACTTTATCTGTTATTTTTCGTCCACTTCGGCCGTGCTCGGAGATTTCGGCTCATGCGATTATGCGGTTGGCAATCGTTTTCAGATGGCTTATGCCCGCTATCGGAACGAACAGAGACGCAGCGGTCGCACCTTCGTAATCAATTGGCCGCTGTGGAAGGACGGCGGGATGGGCTTCCAGGATAAAGCTAATACGGAGCTGTATTTAAAATCGAGCGGTCAGCGCTTTCTGGAGACCGAAGAGGGATTACAGATATTTGAGCGCATTTTATCTAACAGCCACTCGCAGCATTTGATACTGGTTGGGCAGCGAAGCCGCGTACACAGATTTTTGGGGCTCGCTGATCGTGGCGCCGTTATTGAAGCGAAAGAACAGGAGTCGAAGACCGTTCAAGCGTTATCCGCTCCAGGCAGGGGCTGGAGGAGTGAAATGAAGGGCTTGAGCCTTGAGCAGTGTCTGGAGCGGGATTTGAAGGAAATCGTCAGCCAATTGCTAAAAATCCCTCGCGATAAGCTGGACCTGGAAGAGAACCTGGCTGAATTCGGCTTCGATTCCATCAATCTTGCGCAGTTCGCAAACGCATTGACAGAGCATTATGGCTTGGATATAACACCTTCGTTGTTCTTCGGACAATCCACGATTGGGAAATTAATCGGCTATTTCCTGGATGAACATAAGGAATTGGTGGCTGATTTCTATCAGGAAGGTCAGATCGAGCATACGGATTTACGACAACCATTGAATAGGTCGGAATCGGAGCAAACAGCATTTAAGCGGGCACGAGGGTCTGTGAGAAAGGCCATACCGAACCTCTCACCGCCGGCCATGCATGAGCCTATCGCGATTATCGGCATGAGCGGGCGCTTTCCGGAAGCACGGAATATCGATGAGATGTGGACGATTCTGGCTGAAGGCAGAAGTGCAGTGTCGGAAGTTCCCGTCGAGAGGTTCGATTGGCGGAAATATTACGGGGATGGCGAGCAAGAATCAGGGCAGATTCATTGTAAATGGTGTGGCACCATTCCGGGTGTTAGCGAATTCGATCCGATGTTCTTCGAGATTTCGCCGAATGAAGCCAAAACGATGGACCCGAGACAGCGGCTGCTGCTCCAGGAATCCTGGAAGGCGTTAGAGGATGCCGGGTACGGTGAAGACCGGCTTGGTACAGGCAAGATCGGAATGTTTGTTGGGGTTGAGGATGGCGATTATCATCTGCTGGTCAAGGATAAGGGGACTATAACCTCTAATCATAACGCTATCCTGGCAGCTCGATTGTCTTACTTCCTCAACTTGAGCGGACCGAATATGGCTATAAATACGGCATGTTCATCGGGATTGGTTGCTGCTCACCAGGCCTGTATGAGCCTGCGGAATGGAGAATGCGATACCGCTATCGTGGCGGGCGTTAACTTGCTGCTTACTCCCCAAGCCTATGCAGGCATTAGTCAGGCAGGGATATTATCCGCGGACGGCAAATGTTACGCCTTCGACAATCGGGCGAACGGAACCGTTCCGGGAGAAGCCGTTGCCGTCCTGGTTTTTAAGCGTTTGTCGCAAGCGGAAGCGGATGGAGATCCTATTCAGGCGGTTATTCGCGGCAGCGGGGTGAACTACGATGGGAGAACTAATGGGATTACGGCCCCAAGCGGAGTTGCTCAGAGCAAATTGTTGAGAGAAATTTATGCACAATATCAAATAAATCCCGAAGAAATCGAATACATCGTAACCCATGGCACAGGGACAAAGCTAGGCGATCCTGTAGAAATCAATGCCTTGAACGAAGCTTTCAAGGCGCATACGGGGAAACAGAGTTATTGTGCACTCACTTCCTCCAAGACCAACTTCGGACATGCCTTTGCAGCTTCCGGTCTGGTCAGTCTGATCAACCTGGTGCTTTCCCTACGCCATGAAATGATTCCGCCAAGCCTCCATTTTGAACAAGAGAACGATTATATCCATTGGGGTGCGAGCCCGTTCTATGTAAACAGGGAAGCCAAAGTTTGGAGCAGACCGGAAGGAACAGTTCGTACCGGGGCAGTTAGCGCATTTGGCATGAGCGGGACCAATGCGCATATGGTTCTTGAGAGTTATGCAAGAGATAGAAAAGGTGGTGTGTCCAAGGCCCGTCCGCCATACCATCTGCTTGCCTTGTCGGCAAAAACGAAGGAAGCACTCGACGAAAAAATCCGGGATATGATCCAAACGCTTGATCAAGAGACATGGAATGATGAAGATCTTCCGCATATAAGCTATACGCTGTTAAAGGGACGCCGCCACTTCAGTCATCGCTGTGCCGTGGTCATTCAGGATTTAGGTGATGCGAAGTATGTACTGAAGTTGTCCTCCAGCAGCGAGAAAGTGCCAAATCTGTTTACAGGCAGGGTTCCGCGGGACTTTACCGGGCAAAAAGCGATGCAGCTTTATATCCAGGAGCTCCTTACGAAGAGCCTCACCCAGCGTCATCGTAAAAGCGAATTCCAAGAGACACTGTTCGCGCTGGCGGATTTGTATTGCCAGGGGTACGACATCGAGTGGAATCTGCTGTTTGGCGAAGATCAACCTTATAAGGTAAAGCTTCCAACCTATCCTTTTGAAAAAGAGGAATATTGGGTGGATTCTGCCGAAACAGCCGTGAACGAGCCAGCTGCTGTAGGGATGGAGAAAGAGACGGGCTTCGATTCTGTGGCGGAAGTAGAAGAGCTTCCATTAGCTAGCCAAACAGAAGATTTGGAAGATGACCTTAATGAAGAACAAACTCCTCTTCAGGGCAGCGTGGATACGGAAGCGATGGTATTGGCAGCCACAGCACGATTAAGAATGCTCCTTGGAGAGGTTACCGGGATCCCCCATGATAAATTGGAGGAGGAAGCCTCCTTTGAAGAATTGGGACTTGATTCCCTGATGATTACTGCCCTGAATCGGAAAATGGAGTTATGGATCGGGAAATTGGATACCACCCTCTTCTATACGTACAACAGCGTCAAGACATTAGCCGCTTATTTAATCCGGGAGTATAAAGACGTGGTTTTCGCACTCGCAGCCGATACGGCTGTGGCCGTTGCGGGGAAGCCCCTGAAGAGTCTAAAGCAGGTTGAAACAACAAAAAAGCCAGCTATTTCAGCCTCCATCTCATCCGTTAGTCCGTCTAACAAACAATCAATATCTCTAACGGAACGTCAGCCAAGCCAATCTGCGGATATTGCCATCATTGGAGTGGCTGGCCGTTATCCGAAAGCGGAGACGCTGGAGCAGTTCTGGAACAACTTGTACGAAGGCAAGGACTGCATTGAAGAGATTCCGGCAAACCGCTGGTCTCTGGAGGGCTTCTATGAGCCGGACCGGGCTAAAGCTGTTGCCAAGGGACTGAGTTATAGCAAATGGGGAGGCTTCTTGGACCGTATTGACTATTTCGATCCCTTGTTTTTTAATATTTCGCCAAGAGACGCCATGTACATGGATCCACAGGAACGGCTGTTTCTGGAGGTTGCCTGGGGATGCATGGAGAATGCGGGTTATACGCGCGAATCGTTGAAGCATGACGGTTATGGCAATCAAATCGGAGTTTTTGTAGGTGCTACATTTAACAACTATCAGCTGTTTATGGCCGATGCGGCCAAGCAAGCCAATCAAGATATGTATCTGGCGACGAGCCAGATGTTCTCGATAGCGAACCGGGTGTCTTACATCATGAATTTCACGGGTCCAAGCTTAACGGTGGATACGGCCTGCTCTTCATCGCTTTATGCTGTACACCTGGCTTGCGAGAGCATCCGAAACGGACAGTCCAAGATGGCGATTGCAGGCGGCGTTAATCTATCCCTTCATCCAAGCAAATACATTACGTTATGCCAGGGGCAATTCAGCGCTTCAGACGGAAGATGCCGTGCTTTTGGTGAAGGCGGCACAGGCTATGTACCATCCGAGGCGATAGGCGCCGTCTTTTTGAAACCTTTGCAAGAGGCAATCCAAGATCAGGACTACATTTATGGAGTCATAAAAGGCACGGCAGTCAGTCATGCGGGCAGAACGAACGGTTATACCGTTCCAAGTCCGGTATCCCAATCACAGGCCATTGAGAATGCGCTCATCCAAAGTGGAATTGACCCAAGAAGCATCAGCTCCATCGAAGCTCACGGTACCGGAACGGCGCTTGGTGATCCGATCGAGATTAAAGGTTTGACAGACGTATTTGGTAGATATACCGAAGAAACAGGCTATTGTTCCATCTCCTCGGTCAAATCGAACATCGGACATGCGGAGGCAGCGGCCGGCATCGCGCAGCTTACGAAAGTGCTGCTTCAAATGAAACATCAAACGCTTGTGAAAAATGTCATGCACGGACAAAGACTGAACCCTAACATCGACTTCAATCAGACGCCATTTGTCGTGCAGAGTGAAACGTCGTATTGGAAGCGTCCCACGATTAATGGGGAGGAGGTACCTCGCCGGTCCGGAATTTCGTCCTTCGGGGCAGGAGGAGCTAACGCCCATATCGTGGTTGAGGAGTATATCCCTAAGGACAGCCATAAGGCTCCTATTGCCGTTCATTCACATAGCCCTGCATTAATACTCTTATCTGCCAAAAACGAAGACAGGCTCCGGGAGCAGGCCAGAAGGCTAATGCACGCCATCGGCGAAGAACAGCTGACGGATGCAAGCCTGCGGGATATAGCGTATACACTTCAAGTGGGACGCGAGGCCATGGAGGATCGCTTGGCCATGATCGTTGGCTCCGTGGACGATCTTAAGGCAAAATTACACGAGTTCGCGAATGGCTGCGATTCGATTAAGGATACGTTCAGAGGGCAGGTCAAGCGCAATAAGGAGACGATGTCGCTTCTTGAGGCTGATGAAGAAATCCAGGATGCCATCGTTAGATGGATCCAGCGAGGAAAACACGCCAAACTTCTCAATTTATGGGTGAGGGGGCTGAGCGTTGATTGGGGCCAGATCTATGGCGAGGTTAAACCTTCTCGGATCGGCTTGCCAACTTATCCTTTTGCCGGTGAACCGTACTGGATCCCTGAAGCTGGGGCAGACTCTGAAACAAGCCGACCTGCTGAAGCATCGGCAGCATCTGTTGTTCATCCTTTGCTTCATCGGAATACCTCTGACCTGTCGGGGCTGCGTTTCACTTCGATGTATACGGGGAACGAGTTTTTCCTGAAGGATCATGTGGTGAAGGGGGCGCCTGTCCTGCCTGGTGTGGCTTATCTTGAAATGGCGCGAGCGGCTGTTGAGCAAACGGCCGGAGAGATACTGAAGGAAGAGCGCATGGGAATACGGCTCAAGAACGTGGTGTGGGCTCGGCCTATTGCGGTGCGAGATGAACCCGTTCAAGTCTATATTGATCTTGTTCATGAGGACAATGGTGAAATTGCCTATGAAGTATACAGCAGCGAACCAGAAGCAGATGGAGAAGCTGTACTGCACAGTCAAGGGAGTGCGATATTAGGCAGTATGGAGGATCATATATCGCTGGATATCCAGGCCCTTCAGTCTGAATGTAATCGAGATGTCATTTCATCAAACCAGATCTATGAAACATACAGAGCCATGGGCATTCATTACGGTCCGGCTCACCAGGGAATACAGAAGGTTTATTTGGGAAGTGGTCAGGCATTGGCCAAGCTGTCCATTCCCGCCGTGGTTTCTGAAACAACCCAAATGTATACTCTGCATCCCAGCTTGATGGATTCGGCCCTGCAGGCAACGATTTCCATGATGATGAGCTCAGATCCAGCGTCGTCCGCTGCCCTGAAGCCGGGACTTCCGTTTGCACTTCAGGAGCTTGAGGTATTTGGCCGCTGCCCGTCTGAAATGTGGGCTCTGATCCGGTACAGCGAAGGAAATAAAGCAGATAGCAAAGTGCAGAAGCTGGATATCCATTTATGCGATGCTCAAGGGACTGTATTTGTAATAATGAAAGGTTTTTCAACCAGGGTGCTAGACGGTGAGGTGAAGTCACAGGGTCTTTCAGAGACACCCGGGACTCTTATGCTGGAGCCGATCTGGAGGGAGCAGCCTGTCCCTATCATCACCAGCGCCCAGGGTTATGCCAAACATCTGGTCTTCCTGTGCGAGATCGGTCTGGACCTGCAGCAGGGCATGAACCAACAGATGACTCAAGCACGCTGTATCACGCTGGAATCATCTCAGGAAAGAATGGAAGAACGGTATACAAATTATGCCAGCCGGATTTTTGAGGAAATCCAAGCCGTCCTGCAAGAGAAACCGAAAGATAAAATTCTGATTCAGGTTGTATCCCTTCCGCAGAATGACCGGTTGTTGTTCTCGGGTCTTTCGGGATTAATGAAGGCAGCACAGTCGGAAAGTTCCAAGCTTGTGTGTCAATTTATCGAAATAGAATCAGGCTCTGCTGAAATTGCAAAATTGACAGGTGTATCCATGGAGAACAGCGGCCAGCCGTCGGATCAGCGCATCCGATATCGGGACGGCAAACGATGGGTTGCGGGATGGGGCGAGCTTCATGCTGATGTTAAGGAAGCAGTTCCTCCGTGGAAGGACCAAGGCATCTATCTGATTACGGGTGGTGCTGGCGGTCTGGGCATTATTTTTGCCAGAGAGATTACGAATACAGCCAAAGAAACCGTGTTGATTCTTACCGGACGTTCTGCGCTGCAAGCAGGGGCGCGGGCGGAGCTGGACGAACTGCGAGCTCGCGGTGCCAAGGTGGATTATAGACAAGTGGACGTGACGGACAGGCAGCAGGTCTTCGCCTTGATCCGAAGTATCCAGGATGAATATGGACGTCTGAACGGGATCATTCATGGAGCGGGCATCATCCGGGACAATCTTATTCTTAGAAAAGATGTGGGGGAACTGCAAGAGGTGATGGCCCCCAAAGTTAACGGGCTCGTAAATTTGGACGAAGCCAGTAAAAATATTCATCTGGATTTGTTTATTGCTTTCTCTTCTGTGGCTGGGGCGACGGGAAATCCGGGTCAGACAGATTATGCTGCCGCCAATGCTTTCATGGATGCCTTCGCAGAGTATAGAAATACGCTTGCCGCATCCGAGCAGCGACATGGTCGAATGTTATCCATCAATTGGCCCTTGTGGAAAGAGGGCGGTATGCGCGTCGGCGATGACGTCGAAAAAATCATGCTGAAGAGTCTGGGCACCGTCCCGATGCAGACTTCTGCGGGAATTCAAGCCCTGTATCAGGGGCTTGCCTCGGGAAGACATCAGGTTCTGGTCATGACAGGCATGATGTCACGAATGAAACCCAGAATGCTCCCTCCAACCAATGCCGTTGCTCCACAGCCGAGCATGATGACAGCTACCGTCAAGCATGATGACGGCACGCAGAGGGTAAGAGTAGAGACCGTGTTGATACAGAACGTGTCCACACTATTAAAGGTCAAGCTGGAAGATATCGATATTCAATCGGAATTCAGTGAGTATGGATTCGACTCGATCTCCCTTACGCAATTTGCCAACATGTTGAATGAAGCCTACAGTCTTGAATTGACTCCGACCGTGTTCTTTGAATATACAACGCTGGATAGTTTTGCCGAATACCTGATCGCGGAACATCCGGCTGCATTTGCCGCTGGGACTCCATCGGACATGCAGTCGGACGCTCCAGAGGTTAACGTAATAGAGATAAACGCAGTAGAGGTAGAGGTTGAGGTTGAGAAGGAAGAGGTGAATCCCGTCAGAAAACCTCGCTCCCGATGGGCGCCGAAAGTTGTCCAGCCTGTCCAGTTAACCCAGGTTGCCCAAGACACTCAAGCTGAACCTGAGCCGATGGCTATCGTAGGTATCAGCGGTCTGTTTCCGATGGCACAGGATGTGAATGAATTTTGGAGGAACATCGTGGAGGGCAAGGATTGTATCACGGAAATACCGAAGGAGCGATGGGACTGGAGGGAGTGTCTGGATGATCCTTCCGAGGCTCAAGGGCATTCCAGTCTAAAATGGGGAGGCTTCATTGAAGGCGTGGAAGAATTTGATCCGTTATTCTTCGGTATTTCCCCGAGAGAAGCCGAGATTATGGATCCCCAGCAGCGTCTCCTGCTCACCCAGGTTTGGAAGGCGGTTGAGGATGCCGGTATTGCACCGGGCAAGCTGTCGCAAGATCCTACAGGTGTATTCGTGGCTGCAGGTCCAGGCGATTATATGAACATCACTTCGATCTCGCAGGGGAATCCCCAAGCGATGACAGGGGTCGTTCCATCCTTGATTCCGAACCGTATCTCCTATGCCTTAAACCTGCAAGGGCCGAGCGAATATTACGAAACGGCTTGTTCCTCAACCTTGGTGGCCTTGCATCGTGCCATTCGCTCTATTCGCGATCAAGAATGCGAACAAGCCATCGTTGGCGCCGTAAACCTGCTGATCTCTCCAATAGGCTTCATAGGTTTTGATGCCATGGGCTATCTTAGCCCGGATGGACATGCCAAATCCTTTCAGTCCGACGCGGACGGGTTCGTGCGGAGCGAGGGGGTTGGTGCGATGATCATCAAGCCTTTGTCAAAAGCAATCAAGGACCATAATCTCATTTATGCGGTAATCAAAGGGACAGGCGTTTCGCATGGGGGCAAGGGGATGTCATTGACCTCTCCCAATGCCGGAGGCATGAAAGCCGCGATGTCTCAAGCCTTTAAAGGCTCGGGAGTTCATCCTCGGACGATATCTTATATCGAAGCTCATGGCATTGCGTCCCCGATGGCTGACGGCATTGAAGTGAATGCACTGAGGGCGGGATATCAGGAGATTGCGTCGAACAGCTCGTCTGCAATCGATTCAGTCAAGGACAATGCTTGTTATATCAGCACCTTGAAGCCCGCCATGGGTCATGGGGAAGTGGCTTCCGGCATGGCTTCGTTGATCAAGGCCATACAGGCGATAAGGCATAAACTTATCCCGGGGGTGGTCCGATTTACAAGTCTGAGTGAACATATTTCGCTTGCGGGCAGTCCGCTGCGAATCTCCGCAGAGCATCATGAATGGGAAGCCTTAACCGATGCAGACGGCAAGACGCTTCCGCGGCGCGCAGCGATAAACAGCTACGGGATCGGCGGTGTAAACGCCCATGTCATTCTTGAAGAGTATATCCCTGCAGATGAAGGGTTGCTTCGGGCAGAACCTTCAGGGAAACCTCAGATTATCGTCCTGTCGGACAAAAAAAACAGAGCGGCTTCAAGAATACGCTTCACAGATGCTTGAATATGCAGAACGTCATTCCGAGTTCTCATTAGAGGAATTTGCATATACCTTACAGGTGGGAAGGGAACAGATGGAGTCCCGGTTAGCTATGGTTGCCAGCAGCAGGGAGGAACTGATTACTGGTTTCAGGATATTCCTGAATGCATCGCCGGATAACCCCGGTGGGGCCATTACGAATCCGGCCATTTTTACCGGGGATACAACCTTCTCAAGCTCCAAACTGGATTCGGCTGCGCTTCAGTCGCTTTTTGCAGAAAACAATTTGACCAACATAGCGCTGCAGTGGACAAAAGGCGGGCAGTTCCCTTGGGAATGGCTTCATATGGAAGAACGAGTCCATAGAATATCTCTTCCCGCGTATCCATTCGAGAAGAGAAGGTGCTGGCCTGAGCTGGACGATGTACAAGAGACCGATCCTGATCCTTATATAAGCAGCCGCGTGATCGATATCGTATCGAGCATACTGGGCATGGCACCGGCTGAGATGAATCCGGGGCTGCCCTTGGATCGATACGGGCTTGACTCCATTCTATTGCTGCAGCTGCTGCAGCAGCTGCAGCACCAGCTGGATCCCGCGGTTGATCTCGTCAAGCTGCAGGAATGCAGGACGGTGATGGATATTGCTGCCATGATTGAATTGCCGCCGACAGAAGACAGGCAGCCCAGACTTCATCCTGAGAATGCGTCTATTGCACCCGTCAGTTGGCCGCAATTTCCCGAGCTCATCCTGCTTAACAAAGGATCACAAGGTTCGCCCGTATTCTGGTTTCATGGGGGTTTGGGCGGTGTCGAAATGTACCAGAAGTTGGCGCAAAAGAGTGAGCGTCCCTTTTACGGAATTCAGGCGAGAGGGTGGTTGACTGACCGTACTCCTCTAAAAGGGGTCGGGGCGATGGCCGCTTATTATGCCCACATTATTCAATCGGTTCAGCCCGACGGTCCTTATGATCTGGGAGGATACTCCTTAGGCGGGGTTCTGGCCTATGAAGTAACGCGTCAATTGCAGGTACTGGGGCATGCGGTGAATTCGGTTGTGATGCTGGACTCCCCATACGGCAAAGAGTTCCAGCAAGGAGCCGTCTCAAGAACAACGGCCGTATTGCAGGCCGTTAACTTGGCGCTTGCCTCGAGGAATTTTCAAGAACCGGACAAGTTTATCCAGACGCTGATTCATAGGGATGAACTGGACTTTAATGTGGAAGAGGGCAAACTGCTGGAGCAGCTTATTAAGCTGGGAAACACACGCGGACTCACCAAGACCGAGGATCAGATTGTGTCCATGATCGAGGCGAATGTCAAGATACAGCATGCTTACCAATTCGATCAATATGCGGCGATGCCGCTTCCCGACCCGGATGCCGTAACCTGCTACTATTTCCGCAATAAGGGCGGCTTGATCTTCGGAGAGCTGGAGCCGTACTTCTCGACAACCGAAGATTCGTCGGTTCTAGACCAAGCGGCATACTGGAAGGAGTGGGAACGCCAGTTCCCGGACCTGCATGTCATGGATATCGATCCTTCGAATCATATGGTGCTGTTGTCGGAAGCTAAATCGTACGAAACGATTTTTGCATTTTGCGAAGCGTTATATTCTGGAGAAGGCATAACCAAGGAGTTCCTCCAGATGTTTAAAGACCAAACGAAAGAATTACACGGAAGCAAGGTGTGAACGAATCCCGACTAAGCTGCGGTACAAGGCGCTTAGTCGGGATTTTGTCATACCAATGCGAAAGGGAGGACAATGGTTAATTACGAAGTGTTTGCACTACGAACGGTCTCGCTTCCTTACATTAATTATTGCTATATTGTTTTGGACAAAAGCAGTCGTTCTGCCTTGTTAATCGATCCTTCATGGGAACTCGATGCCATCCTCGGCAAGCTGAACGATTTGAATGCAGACGTGAAGGGGATTATGTTGACTCACTCCCATTATGATCACGTGAATTTGACCTTGGTGCTGACGGAGATTTTTGAATGTGACGTATTCATGTCGAATGTGGAAATTGAAGACTACGGATTCCATTGCAGAAACCTGATAAGTGTCTCGGATCAAGAAGTCATCTCGATTGGGAGAACGAAGGTCACCTGCTTGTGGACACCCGGACATACCTCGGGAAGCATGTGTTTTTTGCTGGAGGACTGCGTATTTACTGGAGACACTTTATTCATAGAGGGCTGTGGGGGATGCCATTATCCAGGCGGTTCGGCTGAGGCGATGTTTGAGAGTATCCAAAAGATCAAGGCTTTGGCTGCCCCGGACTTGCGTGTGTATCCCGGTCATTCCTACGGGGCCGAGCCAGGCCAAACCATAAGAAGGTTGTACGATCAGAATATTTACTTTCAATTGGATTCGCGCAAGCATTTTGTCGATTTCAGAATGAGGCCGAATCAGAAAAGCGTATTTAATTTTCGATGATAGGGGAGTGAACAAAGGTGGGGAAATCCATCGTTATTTTTATTTTCCGGGCAAGGCTCGCAATACTACCAAATGGGCAGGGAATTATATCGAGATCAACCGGTGTTCCGCCACTGGATGCGGCATCTGGATCAATATTATTACGGAATAACCGGAAATTCGGTCATCGACGAGTTGTACGATAAGGATTATCCAATAAGTCAACCATTTGACTCATTGCCGCTCACACATCCCGCCATATTCATGATCGAATATGCCTTAGCCCAGGTATTTATGGAGCAGCAGATCTACCCTGATTATGTGTTTGGTACTAGTCTGGGGGAATTTGCGTCATGCACCGTTGCCGGAGCGCTGGATTACACTTCAGCATTGGAGAGTTTGGTCGTTCAAGCGGACATCGTACAGAATCATTGCGAACCGGGAGGGATGATCGCTATTCTTGAAAAAGTATCGCTGTTCCATAGCGAACCGGAGCTTTATCGGAACTGTGAGATTGCCTCGGTTAATTTTGACAATCATTTTGTCGTTTCAGGTGGAGCAGCAGGCCTCTCTGAAGTGGAGTCCTATATAAAAGACCGCAAAGTGATGTATCAGCGATTACCTATTCATTATGGTTTTCACTCTAAGTGGATAGATCCTGCCGGAGCGCTATATAAGCGTTATGCAACCTCATATTCTTTAAAGTCTCCTCAAGCAGGAGTCATATCAGCTCTAGCTGGCGGGGCCTGTGCTTCTTTTGAACCCGAATATTTATGGAACACGGTGCGGGAACCGATCCGCTTTCGCGATGCCTTGATAACTTTGCTGCCCATGGAGGATAAGATTTTTGTGGATTTGGGGCCAGGGGGAACACTTACAACCTTCATAAAGCACAATCATTCGTTATTTGGCCCGGACGGAGTCCAGAGTTTACATTCGGTTCTTAGTCCTTTTCACAAGGATATGAACAGGCTGGAGCAGGTACTGTCCAAAATAAAATGGGAACGGGTAACGACATGATGGCAAAGTGAGATTCGGTTGTCGAAACCAAGATTATTTTGCGATTGCCCGAGAAATAAAACCTGCGCTTCATGATAGTAATAGTAATTTTATTGCGATTGAATGATAACTATATGATTATATATCAACGGTGGATGGAATCTGGCTCAAGATGGTATTGGAGGTTCAGAGAATGGAACGTTTGGAGATCATCTCAGATAAGCTAAAGCTGCTGGGAGATAAGACAAGACTGACGATGCTGATCTTGCTAACAGAGAGGGAATGGTGTGTGTGCGAGTTCGTTCACGTGCTGCATATGTCACAACCAGGTGTCAGCCAACATTTAAGAAAACTGAAATCTCTGGGAATCGTGAATGAAGAAAGGCGCGGACAATGGGTACATTACTCGCTCAATGTTGCAGACAAGCCATACATTCAGGCCGTATTGAATGAGATGCCGTCTCCACAAGATATGCTTAAGCAGCTGAACAAAAGTGATATGAAATATTAATGTGATTAACGATGGTCACATTGTTCAATTGCCAGGCTTTTTTTATTCTAAATATAATCATATAGTTATATTATGATGTGTGTTTCGTTGTAACCTTTTGTTGAAAAGAAGTCTTGAAAGTCCGCGCGAACAGCGGCGTAAAGTAAGTCAAACAGCAGCATATCGGCATAGGATGAAGACGGGGCAACTTGAAATGGTTGCGGCGTCTTTTTTGCGTTATTGCACTAAAGTTGCAGGCACCCCTCCTTTTCAACTAATATTTAGAGAGGGAACGGAACTTCTAGTATGTAATCAGCAAGCGATATTTAATTACGATCGAGTCAAAAACGACTCTGAATCACACAATCGAAAGGAAGTATCCCATGAATTCTTTGCAAATCGAACAGCTCAAAATCATTCGGAATGAAATTACCCGTTTCATGATGAAATACAAATTCGCATTAGATGAGATTGAAACCAAAATGGAAATATTGAAAGAGGAGTTCCAGGCTCTTCATGATTATAGCCCGATTGAACATACGAAATCCCGCCTGAAGTCACCGGAAAGCATCATGAAGAAACTGCTTCGTAAAGGCGGAAACATATCCCTAAGCTCGATTGAGGATAACATTAAGGATATCGCAGGTTTAAGAATCACCTGTTCTTTTATTTCCGACATTTACAAAATCAGCGATATGCTGCAGCAGCAAAGCGACTTAACGGTTCTTAATGTGAAGGATTATATCAAGAATCCGAAGCCGAACGGATACCAAAGCCTGCATCTTCTAGTAGAAGTACCGGTGTACTTCTCCGACAGGGTTGAAAAGGTATGCGTTGAAGTTCAGATTCGAACCATTGCCATGGATTTCTGGGCAAGTCTGGAGCACAAGATCTTCTACAAATATAATAAGTCGGTTCCTCAGCAGCTGCTGGAGGAGCTGAAGAATGCAGCGGATACCGCCAATGCGCTGGACCGTCAAATGGAACAATTGCATCATGAGGTACAAGCAATCAAAGATTCAGAGAGTGAGGATTCATTGCTGGAGGAGCTGAAGAGCATTCAGATTAACAATCGCAAGTATGAGCTTCCAGCGGGCTTGCTTGAGGTATTCACGGAGGAGAAATAAGGTTAAGTCTGTTTCGAAGATATCAAGTGCAACATGTTTCATCGGCAGTGGTACGGGTATATATATCCTAAGTGGGAAGTGAGAGTCACATCAACACCAGACGGATAACAAGACTGTTAAAGTCGGAATTACCGAAAGGACTTGATACCCATGAAGCATATAACGAGGAATAAGGAAGGCACCGCCTGAATTATTCCGAAGACATCCTAAGTAATGTAATGATGGTTTGTGAACGGTAATAACCGCTTCCCACTTTAAAAAACTCTGCGAGGCATCTCGTGGAGTTTTTTTCGTTGCATCCCGGCTGGAT
Organism: Paenibacillus vortex V453; assembly: GCF_000193415.1. Lineage (NCBI taxonomy): Bacteria > Bacillati > Bacillota > Bacilli > Caryophanales > Paenibacillaceae > Paenibacillus > Paenibacillus vortex. Next base: position 111,531 of record NZ_ADHJ01000037.1, on the reverse strand, counting down.
ATGCTGATCTTTTGCTGAAAAGACTGTTCACAATATTGAGGGAATGGCGGCATTCGATGGACTGCTTCTATGATATACTTATGAATTGGATACAATGGTAAGTAACATGGATGAGATTGTAAAGAACCTACATAATTGAGGTGTATATAGTGACAACTATAGTAGTGATCGGCGGCGGCATTACCGGACTTACAACCTTATACTACCTGCAAAAAGAGTTAAAGCTTCGTCATCAGGAGATGAATCTGGTGCTTATTGAGGCAAGCGAAACGCTTGGAGGGAAAATTCGAACCGTTCAGAATGGCGAGTTTATTATGGAAACCGGCGCGGATTCCATCGTGTCCCGAAAAACGAATGTGGCACCGCTCTTGGAGGAGCTTCAGCTAACGGATCAGGTTGTGTATAATGCCACGGGAACCTCTTTTATTTACACAAGCGAGGGACTGAAGAAAATTCCGGACGAGAGTGTGTTTGGCATACCGCTTAGCCTGAGGTCGCTGGCCGAAAGTGAGCTCGTATCCGCGGAGGGGAAGGTAGTGGCGCTCAAAGATTATTACACGCCCAATGAGACATTCACCAGGGATGATTCGCTGGGGGAGTTTCTTGAAGCATTTCTTGGCAAGGAGATTGTGCAGAAGCAGATCGCTCCGGTCATATCAGGGGTGTATTCCGGAGATCTTCATGACTTGACCATTGCCTCCACCTTCCCCTATTTGCTTGATTACAAAAATACATATGGCAGCATCATGGGCGGCCTCGCAGAGAATAAGCAGAAGTATCTGGGTGCGGGAAACAAGAAATTCATCTCCTTCAAAGGCGGCGTCTCGGCTTTGATTGATGCCCTGGAAGATACGGTTTCTCAAGCAGGAGCAGAGATTTACAAAGGAACAGCAGCAGCGAAGCTGAAGAAAGTAGCTGATGGCTATGAAATTGCACTCTCCAACGGAGAGAAGCTTGAAGCCGATTATGTTGTGCTGAGCACGCTGGCTTCATCTGCGAAGGAATTGCTGCAAGATCCACACCTTAACGAAGACTTCGATCAGCTGTATACCAAATCCCTCATCAGTGTGTATCTTGCTTTTGATATACAAGATGAAGAACTTCCTTATGATGGCACAGGATTCATTACGGGCAAAGGCACACATTTGAAGTGTGATGCCTGCACCTGGACCAGTCGGAAATGGGAGCATACCTCCGAGAACAAGCGATTATTGATGAGATTGTTCTACAAGAGCTCCAATCCGCATTATGAGGAGTTAATCCGGTTAACGGACGATGAATTGAAGCAGGTCGGGATGGAGGACATCAACCGCAGCTTGGGTATTACGGCAGAGCCGGTCTCCTGTGAAGTTACGAAGTGGCATGACGACATGCCGAATTACCATTTGAAGCACAGACAGGTTGTAGAATCATTGGAGCGCAAACTAAAAGACTCGTATCCTAACGTGATTCTTGCGGGATGTTCTTACTATGGGGTAGGCATCCCGGATTGTATTGCGAATGGTGAGAATACGGCTGGTCAGATTATGGAACGTAATCAGGAGGCAAACACATGACCATCTACATTGCACTGCTTCGAGGGATCAATGTCGGGGGCCACCATAAAATAAAAATGGCCGATTTAAGGAAGATGCTGGAGGGCATGGGGCTAACCCATGTACAAACCTACATTCAGAGCGGAAACGTACTGTTTCAATCCGCGGAATCCAAAGCAGCTCTGCGTGCAAAGATGGAGCAGGGCATACTTGAAGTGTTCGGCTTCCCAGTGCCGGTGCTGCTCAGAACCTCCTCGGAAATCGAAGGGATTATTCGGAATTGTCCTTTCTCAGAAGAACGTATTCGCCTTGCCGAGGAAGCCTCAGAGTTTGAAAGCCTGTATGTTGCCATGCTGCCTGCGGCTCTTGCAGCTGAAGAGGTTGAGAAGTTGAAGAACTATGCGAACGACAAGGAAGCCTTTGAAGCGATAGGTGAAGAGGTCTATTTATTATTTAAGGAAAGCGTCCGGAATTCCAAGCTGGCAGGGCAATTGTCCAAGCTCAGTCTACCCGTCACGATGCGGAATTGGAAAACGATGAACAAGCTGGCACAGCTGGCCATGGAGATGCAGAATGAGCCGCCTCAATAGTTGAATGGGGCGAACTCGCATCGATGAGCAATCGACGTTCTGAAAAGATGGTTTTGAAAGAGAGTTGTTTCGTTTATTGAGGAGCGGGTAAATATAGAATAAGTGGGAAGTGGTATTGTCAATCGACGGACGGAAGAACTTGATGTCATTCCGAAAGGCAGTTGATTCGCCATGAACACTCGCAAAAGGAGAAGAAGAGCGAGATTTCTTCGATTCTTTTCAGGTAAGGCACCCTAGCAATTGGAAAATTGCTGCATAACGAACTTCAAATCGCTTCCCACTCATAAGGATCCTGCGATATCATTCGCGGGGTCTTTTTTTTGTGCAGTAAATGGAGCCCAAGTCCATATCTAATAGTAAAGAATGCCTGACAAATGGTTCCCTGTGACTAGAGGTGGAAGGGACTACCGGGACTAATATATCATTTATCAAATTTTACATAAAGTGGTTTAAAAACCGGGCAGAATATGCAATTATTGATTTCAGGAGGTGATGGGGTACGCAACTCCTCGAGGGGACAACCTGAATCGAACGTTGTGAAGGAGCTTGTGATGAAAACGCTTTAATTTTAAATTTGGAGATCCCATGGAGACCTGGAGAATTGGGAAACTGAATTGATTGCTCAACAAATCATTTCTAGGAGGTTTTCCATGTCTAAGATCGTCCTTAATCGATGTATTTCCTGCTTCTTGATTCTCTGTATCGTCTTATCAGCCTCGTTCACCGTTGGCATCGGACAAGCTTCAGCCGAGCAGCTGGCTACAGGCAATACCGTTCCGGAGCTGTTAATTACTGAACTTGTACCTGATTCTACAAATGTTGGAACTGCAGATGGATACGAATTTATTGAAGTGTATAACAATACCGATCAGGCCATCGATTTCAGCAATTACAAAATACGCTACCGTTATTTGGAGAGTGACACACTCTGGGCGCACGTCCCTGATGAGGTGACCATTCCAGCCGGCGGTACGCTGGTGTTCTGGATTATTAACGGTCAGAACAATAAATCAACGATTGGCGATTTTAATAATAACTATGGCACCCAGCTGACTGAGAACACCGATGTGGTAAAAATATTCTCAGGCGGTATGTCCAATTCGCGCATGCGGGAGCTCATGGTAGTGACCAACACCGGGCGACCGATCGTGTCTGCATTCTATAATGACGGAGAAGTCCATAACGGTCCTGATCTGGGGATCTTCTATAAATATCCTGAGGACGGCAGCCAGAAAATGCAGCGGACCTCCCAACTGGAGCATCTGGCAACGCCGGGTTCATTACAGCATTCTGAGGTGCCGTCGGAGCCGGTACATATCGATATAACGAAGGAACCGACCGTGACGAACCGCACGACAGCCATGGACGTAGAGCCGGGAGATAATCTGGAGATAATTGCCGAGGCTCATGATGCGCGAATGGTCACTTCTGTGGCATTATCTTATCGTGTCGATGATCAAAATGATTACACGGTCGTTCAGCTCCAGGAAGGAAAGCAAGATTTCCGGCATACGATCTCTTATCTTGAACTGCTGGGACACCGTAAACTGGAGTATTTCTTCACGGTGTCCAATACGTTTAAAGAAGTGGAGAGCCCCAAGTATGAGGTCGATCTGACAGGGAATGGAGCAAGCGCCAGATTGAACCTGGATCATCAACAAACGGTAACCGGCACAACGTACATCCGGGGCGCCGCAAATGGTGCGGAATCCAACGACCTGGAGCTTTTTATAGATGGACAGAGGGTTCAAGGTGTGCCTGTCATGGAGCACTCAGCCTACTTTGTATTTGAAGCGGATGGTATCGATGATGGGATCAACACGGTAACCATCGGCAAGGACGTTCTCTACAAGACCGAGGCTAATATAGATGGTTATCGAACGATCGCTGTCCCGATTGAACCCGAGTGGCTGACAAGCGGCATTAACGAAATAACGCTCCGGGCAGGCGACAATGAGCGAACCTACTTCGAGGATAACAAGCCTGCTGGGAACATGGATGACTTCAATGTCCGAAATGTACGACTTCTGTTAGGAGACGGAACGGAGATACGGGATCCGCGATACAGCGACCCTGCGCTGATTCATGATCTGGGTGATGACGGACGGTTTCTGCCGCTGGTTGAATTTTATTTTGACATTCCGGCGGATAAGCTAAAAGCTTTGTCGTATGCGTGGGATACCTCGCAAGTTACGGACGGGCAGCATACGGTCCAACTGAACATAAAGGGCCAGTCTGGAGTATCTGCCACCGTTCAGTCCGATAATCATGGGCCGGAAATCGATGTGAGTGTGGAAGAGGGAAAGTCTTATAAGGGGAACATCCCGATCGAAGTGTCCGCTGTGGATAACGTATCCGGCGTGGATCGTATGGAGGTCACACTGGACGGTCGATTAATCGAGGTGCCATACGCGACTTCATCATCGGAGCTTGCACCTGGTGATCATAAGCTGGAGATTCGCGCAGTGGATAAGATCGGCAACAGTTCGGAACGCTCCGTTACGTTTAACACTGCTCAGGAGCATCCGAATGCACCGGTCTTGGTGTCACCAGCGGATAAGGAGACAGGAACAGGGCTTTCGCCAGAGCTGAAGGTTCAAGTCAGTGATCCATCGAATGACGAGCTTGAGGTTTCCTTCCATCAGGCGCATACGTATCACTCGTTAAGCGGTGATCGAGTGAAGTTGTCCAAGAACGCTTCGGATGAAGAACCGCCCAAGGTCAAGCTTCCGGCTGGCGAAACCGTATTGACAGAAGAGGAATTGAAACTCATCTCCGAGTCCAACGATCAATATGTTACCGTGGATTCTACATCCCAGTTCCCTTACATCCGCTTCGAGGTTGACCTGGAGCAAGCCGCCGAACCAGGCGACGTCGTCGAAGTGGGCTGGGAAGGACATACCGTTTCTGGTCGCAAGGTCACGATGTACGCGTGGAATTACAATACAAGCAAGTGGACGGAAATCACGAAACATATCGCCCAGTCCGAAGATGATTTTACGCTTCGTGGAGAATTGGCCGCAGCTGACTACGTGCGGAGCAACCAAGTGGATGTCATCGTACAGGATGAAATTCCCACCCGAGGTGATTATGACTATACCTTTGTCTGGGTATCGGATACCCAGTTCTTGACAGAGCTGTACCCGCACATTCAACAGAAACAATTCGACTGGATCGTCGATTCCATGGATGATATGAATATTAAATATTTGTTCCATACCGGTGACATCGTAAATGATCCGACGGCGCAATATCAGTGGGAACGAGCCGACAGATATATGAACATGCTGGAGAGTGCAAACTTGCCTCATGGCGTGCTTGCCGGTAATCATGACGTGGGTAGTTATGATTGGGATTACACGACCTACAGTCAATATTTTGGAGAGGACCGCTATAAGAATCAGCCCTACTACGGTGGCTCCTACAAGGATAATCGCGGTCATTACGACCTCATCTCCGCCGAAGGCAACGACTACATCATGATGTATATGGGATGGGGAGTCGAAGACGAGGACATAAAGTGGATGAATGAGGTTCTGGCTGAGTACCCGGACCGAATCGCGTTTCTGAATTTCCATGATTACATGCTTGCCAATGGAACGCGTTCCGGTGTAGGAAACAAGTTATACAAAGAAGTGGTCGTCCCGAACCCGAATGTAGTTGCTGTTCTGAGCGGGCATTACACGGGAGCCAGTCTGCTCAAGAATGAGCTGGATGATGACGGTGACGGTACGCCGGACAGAACCGTCTATCAGATGCTTGCGGACTACCAGGGACATGCCGATGGTGGCAGCGGCTATCTGCGCTTGCTGCATTTTGATAAGGAAAGCAATCAAATTTACGTGAATACGTATTCTCCATACCTGGATAAGTACAATTATTATACAAATCCAGGAGTGGACGAGTTTACGATGAATCTGGATCTTGAGCCGAAGCTGAAAAGGGTGGCAACGGATTCGATTCAAGTGAATCATCTGAAAGGAGCGGCTTTGGGTGCACCGCAGAAAGTTGCCAGCGGTGCAGTGGTGACGCAGCCATGGACGGGGCTTCAATCGAACGGGACGACGTATTCCTGGTATGTTCTTGCACAGGATGAATTCGGCGGGAGAACCGTATCGGATGTTTGGTCATTCACAACCGAAGGCGGGGAGCTTCCTGCTCCGACGAATCTGAAGGCACTGCGAGTGACATCCTCCTCGGTTCAGTTGGGCTGGGATTCTGTGAACCATCCGGACCAGCAGGTCGCGGGCTACAATATCTATCAGAATGGTCAGCAGACAGCGACTGTAACGGAGAGTGTGTATGAAGCGACAGGGCTGATGGCAGACACGGTATACGAATTCCAGGTAACTACCCTGGATGAACAAGGGAACGAATCGGATCGAAGCGACAGGTTAACGATTACAACGAATGCTGAGGTCATTTCGGGTGCGCCTGTATGGTCATCCGGAGAGTTGAAGGTTACGGACATTACGCCAATAAGTGTAACCTTGGGCTGGCCGGAGGCGAATGCACCTGATGGCGTGGATGGCTATCGCGTCTATCAGAATGGTCGGAGTGAACCGGTGGTTAACGTGACGAACGACGTGTATTCACATACCGTCTCCAGCCTGGAGCCGGATACGTTGTATCACTTTACGGTAAAAGCCTATAATGCGGCTGGAGAGAGCCATGGACTTCATCAATCGGTTACAACTCCGGCGGCAGCTGTAGACAAAAGAGAGCTGAAAAGGTGGATTGCTTTGGCACAGCAAAGGCTCGATGAAACCCAAGAAGGCTCATCGCCGGGCCAGTACCCGGCAGCGGCACGATCCGCTTTACGGACTGCCATTGCGAGTGCCAGTGTCGTAGCGGAACAGGATCAAGCCACAGCCAAGGATGTAGAGGATGCAGTGATAGTATTGCAAGCTGCAATCCGTGCCTATAACGTTTCGGTTGTTCCTTCATCGGAGAATCCTCCATCTTCTGGTTCCGATTCTTCCGGAGGTATCGTACGGTCAGGCAACACAAACCTGAAAGGCCTTGAAGTGATCATTGGCGGCAAGGCGGTAGAACTATCTCCTGCGTTCAACCAGAATACAACGGAGTATCGGCTTGAAACGGAAGCCGAATCGGTACAGCTCCGTGTTGGCGCTGCGCACAGCGGAGCCAAGGTGCTTCTGGGTGATGAAGCCGTGAAGCCGGATCAGCTGATCCCCTTAACGGAAGGGGATAACATTCTGAGGTTGGTAGTTCAAGCCGAGAATGGCGCGACAAAGGTCTATCAGTTGAACATTCATCGTAAAGCTAAGCAAGAGACAGAAGCAACGAAGCCCGATCCCAAGCCGGCAGGGTTAACGGACATCGGTGAACACTGGGCCGCGTCAGCCATTGAACAAGCCGTTCAGCTTGAGATTGTTGGAGGTTACCCGGACCAGACCTTCAGACCGGACCGTCAGGTAACCCGTGCTGAATTTATGGTGATGCTGGCAAAAGCCATGGAGGGCCACGGGAATTCCGCGACGCTGAACTTCAAAGATAGTTCCCTCATCGGACCTTGGGCGCTTGAAGCCGTTCAATGGGCCGTATCCGAAGGTATCGTGAAGGGATACGAAGATCGTTCATTCCGTCCGAATCAAACCGTTAACCGTGCAGAGATGGCGGTCATACTTGTGAGATACCTGGGACTGAGCTTGGGGGATGCGGAATCTTCCTTCCGAGATCATAGCAACATTCCTGCCTGGGCAGAGAAGGAGATATCCGCTGCTGTTGATGCCGGTATCGTGAATGGCCGCTCGGGTAACCGATTTGCTCCACTTGAATCCGCGACTCGCGCGGAAGCGGTTATGATGATTCTTCGCATGCTCGAGAAAGTGGAGAAATAACGAGTTATTCAATGAACAAGAGGCTTTCGCCCAAGCATATTCATGGGTGAAGGCCTCTTTTACATGAGGAGATTCATCGATATTCATTCCACTATCGAAGCCGATAAAGCGATAGGAGAATCGTAACCTGCAAGAGTGGACGCTTGAACAAACGTGCGCTCTTGCAGGTTATTTTTTTATCCAATGATTAAACGCTCTGTCCCTTTACCTTCAATAAGTAGGCCAGCCCTGGGCGTCCCAGTTCAGGTCATTGATGAGCAGCTTCGGCGTACCGTTGTCCGTTGCGTCATAAGCATGTCTAATGATGATGTTGTTATACACATCTTGGTGTCCGGGCCCCTTCCAGACGGCATTGCCGCTGTCCATGATCGTGCCGCCGCCGTTCATCATGCTGGTTCCGTTCTTGTCTACGTAAGGGCCCGTGATATTGGCAGAACGGCCATAAGCGATTTTATAAGTGCTGTTCACGCCCTGACAGCAGGAATCAAAGGAGGCAAACAGATAATAGTAACCGTTTCGGTAGATGATCGTTGGCGCTTCTACGGCACCGCCGTTGTTAGGACGTGAGGCAATGGAATAAAGCGTGCCTGTCGGTTTCATCGTGCTTGCATCCACGCGTGTCAGCTTCAGTCCGCTCCAGAACGAACCGTAGGCGAGCCAAGGGTTACCGTCCTTGTCAATCGTCAGGGTGGGATCGATTGCATTATAGTTGTTAGATGATGTCGTCCGTGTAACCAGACCGTCGTCGCGCCAATTGCCTGAGGTGATGCTGGTTGTCGAAGTCAAGCCGATGGCGGATGTGTTGGACCCGAAGGACGAGATCGAATAATAGAGCCAGTAACGACCGTTGAAATATTCAATATCGGGTGCCCAGAGATCATTCGTGCTCTGATTCGGTACATAGGTCTTCCACCAGGAAAGCGGAGAGGAAAATACCTGATTGGCCCTGGTCCAGTTCGTGCCGTTGCTGGATTTCAGCAGCTGAATGCCCTGTCCTGTTGAGAAGGTGTACCATGTATTCCCTTCCTTGATGATCGTTGGATCGTGAACGACAATATCACCGCTAAGGTTCCAGAAAGCGCCGAATGCCGACTGTGCGCCCGTGACGCACAACCCAATGGCAAGCACAAGCGAAGTAAGCCATTTTCTCTTCTTGTTCATTCGTTATATCCTTCCTTTCAATCTGAATTAGAGAGAACGAATCCGTGAAACACTTCTAGAATAAATCACCTCCGATTTGTTTGAAATTTATTTCATGTTAGTATAAATCGATTTATGTTATTATAAATTATAAAAGCGCTTCCAGTATAAGTAAAGTACAAATTCTATGACAAGATCGACCCGCCTGTTCAACTGAATATTGGCTGTGGAATACAGAAGATTCAGGTCTAGTCTTCTATATACAAACAAAGCCCCGCGAACCTCGCAGGGCTTTGTTTCGTGTTTGTATTCCAATCGTAATCAGACCCAGCGTCCGCCGCGGAATACTGGCTCAACCGTGCCGTCCGCCAGCTCGCCATCAATGTCGAGCTCAGCAGACCCGATCATGAAATCGACATGCGTCAAGCTGACATTGGCTCCACGAGCCAGCAGTTCCTCCTTGCTCAGCTTGGTACCGCCCTCTATATTGACCGGATAGGCGCTGCCAAGTGCAAAGTGACAGGAGGCATTCTCATCAATCCCGGTGTTATAGAACACCCGATTCAGTTGAGAGATCGGCGAGTCATGCGGAACGAGCGCCATTTCCCCGAGATAGGATGCACCCTCGTCCGTGTCGAGCAGTGTTGTGAGATGCTCCCGTCCGGATTCGGCTTCATACTCGACTACCTTGCCGTCCTTGAAGGTAAGCTTGATGCCTTCAACCAATCGGCCATTCAGATTGAGTGGAAGCGTACTGGTTACGGTACCGTTCACGCCTGTACGGTGCGGCATCGTATAGATCTCTTCTGTTGGCATATTGGCAACAAAATATACGCCGACTTCGTTCTCATCGCCGCCGCCGAGCCATAGATATCTCTCCGGCATATCAACACGCAAATCGGTTCCCGGTGCGCGGTAGTGAAAGCTCTTGTAGCGCTTTGCGTTCATGTGATTTTGTCGCAGCTTCAGTTGAGCTATATGATCGCGCCAGGCTGCTACCGGATCGTCGTTTCCGACACGGGTCATCTGGAATACGGCCTCCCACATGGCTGGAACCCGCTCTTCTTCAGGGAGGTCTGCAAACACTTTATTAGCCCATGCACGCGTAGGCGCCTTAATGAGCGACCAGCTGATTTTGTTGTTGCGCACATAATCCTGGTATTTCTCGCTGGCTACAGCGGCAGCTTTTACAGCCGTAGATACTTTGGCTGAGTCAATTCCACGGAACAGCTCAGGATCCGGTACCTTAATGCGCAGAATGGCACCTCCGCCTTCGGCAAGCTGCTGCATGGCATCTGCCTGCCACTGTGGATAATACCCGAAGGAATCGTCAGGTGCCTTCTCATAACGAATTCGGGTGATTTTCTCGTCTTCCCAATCGACTTGCACATATTTGGCGCCCGCATCATATGCCTTGGCTACGATGTGGCGGGTCAAATCTACGGTTTCAATGGGCGCATTGACGATTAGAACTTGACCTGGCTGAACGTTTACGCCCACTTTAATGACCAGCTCCGCGTATTTCTCCAGATTTTTCTCGAAATTGTCCATATGTAGATGTCCTCCATTTCAGATGTACACTTTATTCTATCACGTTAACAGTAGACACTAAACAAATGGATGATGGCGATTATCGGCAATTGCCTCTTTTTCTTGTCCAGAGTAAGGGAGATTTGTCTCCGAAGCAGATGTTTCAATTCATGCAGTGAGCAATCTGACTGTCCACATTGTTTAACTTTGCCTCGTAGAAGGAGAGCATTTCCTCGCAGTATTCGTAAGCATCGGGCGAAGCCACCTCACCGCGGAGTAATACCCGTATTTGATCTGTGGTCAGACCGAGCTTCAAGTACAATGGAATCATCTTGACCCGTTCGATCGCGGATGCGCGTTAAAATCGCGGTAATCATTGTCCAGTCTGTCGGCTTCCAGCAGTCTTTTTTGCTCATAGTGCCGGATGGAGCGCATGGACATGACTGTGTTGTGATAATTCGCTGATCTTCATTCCATGTGTATCTCCCTACTTAAATTAGATAACCAGATTATCGCTACGAGCTGCCTGTGCTTTAAGGATAGGGGGTTCTCTGAACAATTTATATAAATAGAATTCCCGTGCAAAAGTGTGACAATCAGCTGTCATACATTCTGGATTACACTGACTTTAGTAAATAAGGAAACGTACTGAGAAGGAGTGTTTGAGAAACGTGAAAACGAATCAAGTTAACAAACTGCCCATCGTGCTTGCCGGGCTGCTGCTCGCCATCCTGATGGCTTCCATGGACAATACGATTGTAGCGACGGCCATGGGAAATATCGTGGGAGAGCTCGGCGGACTCGATCATTTCGTATGGGTGACCTCCGCTTATATGGTCGCTGAACTGGCAGGAATGCCGATCTTCGGAAAGCTGTCCGATATGTATGGGCGCAAAAAGTTTTTTGTATTCGGGATGATTGTATTTATGCTGGGCTCCGTGCTGTGCGGAACGGCAAGCTCCATTACGGAACTGGCGCTGTATCGTGCGGTGCAAGGAATCGGCGGCGGGGCACTCATTCCGATTGCATTCGCCATTATGTTTGATACGGTTCCGCTTGAGAAGCGCGGCAAGCTTACAGGTTTGTTCGGAGCTGTGTTCGGGTTATCGAGTATATTTGGCCCGCTGGCAGGGGCATACATTACGGATCACATCACCTGGCAGTGGGTGTTCTATATCAATTTGCCCATTGGAATCGTGGCTTTCATGATGGTCACGCTGTTCTACAAGGAGTCGCATGAGCGTTCCAAACAACCAATTGATTGGATGGGAGCAACCACTCTCCTGACAGGCGTTATTTGCTTCATGTTTGCACTGGAGCTTGGCGGCAAGCAATTGGCATGGGATTCCTGGATTTTGATTTCCTTGCTCGCTGCTGCTGCCGTTATGCTGGTTGTTTTTGTTCTAGCCGAGAGAAGGGCAAGGGAGCCAATCATATCATTCAGCCTGTTTAAGAATAAACTCTATACGTCCAGTGTGTTATGCGGTTTATTCAGTGGCGGATCGTTTATCGTGGCTTCCGTATATATACCGATCTTTATCCAAGGCGTACTTGGGGGAAGCGCAACCAACTCGGGTCTCGTTCTGCTGCCGATGATGCTGGGCTCCGTCATAACAGCTACGGTGAGCGGTTTTCTGATGAGCAGAATATCTTATCGAAACATCATGATTCCAACACTGGTCCTGTTCACGGGGGGCATGGTGCTCGCCTCGACGCTGACGGCGGAATCAAGCCGGCTGATCGTCACCTTATACATGGTGCTAATTGGGCTTGGCATCGGGGGCTCGTTCTCTGTGCTGGGAACCGCTGTGATGCATGGCTTGTCTTATAAACAGCGCGGCATGGCCACCTCGACCTTCAATTTCACGCGGTCGCTCGGTATGACGATTGGGATAACGGTGTTTGGGTTGATACAGAGCCGCTCTTTTGCGGGTTCCTTAACATCGGGCGGAGCGAACAACGGTCACCTTCCTGAGGGATTTAATCTGCAGGATCCCCACGCGCTGTTGGCACCGGAGACTCGTGCGCTGATTCCGGCGGAGCTGTTAAAACCGATATCGGACTCACTGGCATCCTCCATAGCTGCAACGTTCGCCTGGGCTATTGCTCCTGCCGCGTTAGCGCTTCTTGCCGCAACGTTTATGGGACGCAAGAAGCTGGATGAATCCGCAGAGGTGAAGGAGGCTGTCGTTGATTCGGCAGAGGAAGTCGAAGAATCCCAGGATCGGGAGAAGCTGGTCTTGGTTCCATAACAAGATAGCTTCGCCGTAGTTCATCATATGATAAGAGCTGCCTGCCGGTGTTCAGCCGATCAGGCAGCTCTGTTGCTATTAGCTCTTAATGGCGCCTGCCGCAATATCTGAAATGAATTGCTTGCTGATAAACAGGAACATGACGATCAGCGGAATGACGGCGAGAAGGGTGCCGGCAATAACCATCGAGTAGTCGGTGGTGTAGATTCCGTTCAATGAGGAGAGTGCAACCTGTAAAGTGAATTTACTCTCATCGTTCAGAATGATGAGTGGCCAGAGATAATCATTCCACACGCCGATAAACGTGAAGGCGGCCAGGAATGAAAGAGCAGGCCGCAGAATAGGCAGCGATATATTCCAGTACAGGCGGAAGAATCCGCAGCCATCGATTTTACCGGCATCCAGCAGCTCCGATGGAACCGACTCCTGCGCATACTGTCTGATCCAGAAGATCCCGAAAGCGTTTACCATTCCCGGAATAATCAAAGCTTTGTAAGAGCCCACCCATCCAAACTCGGCCATGATAACAAACGATGGCACCAGAGATAGCTGGGCCGGGGCCATCATGGTGGCGAGCAGCAGGACGAACAGCCATTTTTTGCCCGGAAATTGGAATTTAGCAAACGTAAAACCAGCCAGGGAATCAAAGAACAACACCAGAAGTGTGCACGCAGCAGCTACGAACAGGGTGTTCCAGAAGGCCCCGAAAAAGTCGATGCTGCTGAGTACCCTGGACACGTTATCTAACAAGTGGGGACCGAACCATAATTTAGGAGGAAAGCTGTAAATATCCGAAGTGGTGCGTGTCGCCATAACAAGCAGCCAGTAGAAGGGAAAGATTGACAAGAGCAGTCCGGCGATTAATCCGAGATGCAGCAGAATGGATTTCCATTTGAACATACGATTCACCCCCATTATCAGTCATTGGAAGGATTGCCCTGCACCATTTTCCAGTTCACGATGGAAAAGAGGGCAATGAGCACGAACATACCCCAGCCGACAGCAGCGCCATATCCGAAATAGTTATTGACGAAGGCTTCACGGTATAAATACAGAACGATTGTCAAACCGCCGCCGCTTACGCCGCCGTCATTCCCGACAAGCACTTGTGGTTCGGTAAAAATCTGCATGCCGCCGATCGTTGATGTAATAACCGTAAAGAGAATGATCGGTCTTAAATTCGGAATGGTGATTTTGAAAAAGGATTGTATGCCTGAAGCTCCGTCGATCTTGGCTGCCTCGTACAGAACCGTGGGAATGCTCTGCAATCCGGCGAGATAAATAATGGCGTTATACCCCGCCCATCTCCAGATGACCATCACCGAAATGGCAAGCTGGATGCCCCATGTTTTGTTCAGCCACTCCACGGAGTCCAGGCCGAACAGAGACAGTATATAGTTGAGCAGACCGTAGTTGTTGGAGAATACCGTGCCGAATACAATGGCAACAGCGACGAGAGACGTGACGTTCGGCAGGAAATACCCGATCCGGAAAAATGTGCGGAACCGCACATACGATGCATTGAGAAGGAAAGCAACAACTAACGCAATAAATAGCATCGGTATCGTGGAGTAGATCCAGATGAGCAGCGTGTTGCCCACAGCTCTCCAGAATTCAGGATCGGTTAACATGAATTGATAGTTATTGAGGCCGTTAAAGGTCATCTCACCGATGCCATCCCACTTTTGAAAGGACAGAAACATGGAGAAGGCGATCGGGAACAATCCGAAAATGGCAAACAAGATGTAAAAAGGGGAGATCGCCAGATATTCCTTGCGATGTTTCCATATTTGAGCAGATAACCGGTCCTGTGACTTTGATTTCTTCGGAACAGGTTTGTGTTCCACGGGTGTATGATTCAGCAGTGGATTGTCCATCGTACTGTAACCTCCTGTAGCGGTTGGTATTTAAGTACTCATAGCAATCGAGGGTTGCAATGGGTTGAACACCGGCACGAAGATTCAGCGCAGCAATTCTTTTTTGACCCTTGCCAGCGCATCCTTCCATGCTTTATCGGGATTTTTGCCCTCAAGTGCAACGGAAGAAAGCTCTCGATTGACAATGCCGTTTAAATTTGCGTATTTCCCGCCGAAGTAAGCAGGTTTGACGTTGCGTGCAGATTCCGAGAATACTTCACCTGTGGCCTGATTTCCGAAAAATTCTTCGGTTTCCTTCATCACAGGGGCGTCCAGTGCTTCCGTGGCGGAAGGAAAGAGATTGATTTTCTTGAAGGATTGAACCTGATTCTCCGGATTCTGAATATACTTCATGACATCAAACGCCTCTTGCGGATATTTACTGGTCTTCATGATGGCCAGGAAGGAACCGCCATTGTTGCCGTCTCCACCCGGTGCGCGTGCTACCTTCCATTTGCCGCTTGTATCCGGTGCTGCCTGCATTAGAATCTCCTTCATCCATACCGCACCGACAAAGGAAGCGATTCGTCCATTGTTCATGGCGGCATTCCATTCAGAGGAGGAGGTGGTGGTATTGGCACTCAGTTTCATCTGTGATGCTGTAACTGCTGTATCCCAAGCCGTCTTCATCGAGGACTCAGGTGACTCACCGATAAATGACCCATCCTCGGCAAAATATATATGGTCAGACTGGGCATTAATCTGAGTGTAGATGTTGGTGATGTTGTCGAGCATTTTTACTTTATTGTCAAAATAGCTCTTGCAGTTTCAGCCCTGCCTCGAAATATTGATCCCAGGTGTTTAGCTGTGCATACACATCATCAGGTTCGGACGGCAGACCGGCTTCCTCGAACAAATCCGCCCGATAATAGAGGGCAGTTGGCCCCGTATCGATCGGAAGCGCTATCATGGAACCTTCCGGGGTAACGCCAAGCTTCCATTTCCAATCGAGGAAATCGGGCTCGATTTCCTTGGCACCAAGCTCATACAGATCATAGAAGCGATCCGAGCTGGTAAACAGCTCTGCCACCCAGTCGTTAAAAGCAACGATGTCCGGTCCTCCGGAACCGGCAGCCAGCGTTGTTTTGAGCTTGGATTTGAAATCGCCTCCGATTTTTTGGGCATTGATACGGATACCCGGAAACTTTTGCTCGACGGATTTGATCAGCTCGTCGTCCAGGCTTCGGTTCCAATACCAGAGTGTAAGCGTTTTCGTTTTTTCGCTTGAAGTTGTTCCCGCGCAACCGCTGATTAACAAGATAAGAATAAGTAACCCTAAGCTAACCATCCTGCGTGTGTTCACTATCGTCAGCCTCCTAACGTGGTGAAATCAGTCATGCTTAAATCTTATTCAGTTACCAAGCTCGCGTGAGTAAAAATATATGATTAAGATAATAAACAATAGACTAAAAATTGAAACATTCCATATAAAGGAATAATTGCATAGCGCATGGAGACAATATCAAAGATTGACCAAAAATATGGAGTAGGAAGTGAAGGACAAGATGACAACGGCAAGAGATATTATGAGCTCGAATGTAAAAGTATGCACGCCTCAGGATTCTGTATCCACAGCAGCCCAAATTATGCGAGACATCAACTGTGGTTCTGTGCCCGTCTGTGAAGGAAAGAATGTTGTGGGGATGATTACGGACCGGGATATCGTCATTAAATCGGTGGCTGATTCCAAGGATATCAACACCGTGACGTGTCAGCACTGTATGACAACGAATGTTGTGAGTGCCTCTCCGGATACGGATGTGCACGAGCTGTCCCGAACGATGGCAGAACATCAGATCCGCCGGATTCCCATCGTGGATCAAGGGGAATTGGTGGGTATGGTTGCTATTGGCGATTTGGCAAAAGTGAATATCTTTGTAAATGAAGCAGGCGATGCACTCAGCCAAATTTCAGAGCAGACGCATTAAGCCTTGTTAAATCAACGTCATCTCGGAATATAGCAGCCCACGGGCTGCTTTTTTTTGTGGCGAATACAGCGAGCTGCCCTCTAATGTATAATGGCCTCCTTTCCAATGTGCGGATTTGTAATTCTTAGAATAACAATTTATACCTGCAGCGGTAACCCCGAGAAGATTGGAAGACGATGCATGGAATGGATATTCCCCCTTTCTTTGACTTTCTTGTATAATGGCTTCAAACCATTCTCATTATAAAATGATAGGGTATGGAAAAGGAGTGTTTTTGATGATCAACAGCTACGATGAGCTTCGGGTGCACGAATTGACCGGAAACCTGAGAGATGATGTGTATCGCTTTCTGCGGGAGCATCATTGTCCAAAAACGGCGGAGCATGTGCTGAAGGTGGGGGATGAAGCCCGCAGAATTGCCGTTCTTTATGACGCAGATCCGGTCGCTGCTGAATATGCCGGGTATCTGCATGATATCAGCGCCATTTTCCCGAACCATGTCCGCATTCAGGTATCCCGCGAGGTCGGGCTGGATGTATTGCCTGAAGAACAGCAATTTCCCATGATCATTCATCAGAAAATTTCGTCTTACATGGCCAGGGATCTGTTTGGAATGACCGATCCTGAAATATGGAGTGCAGTCGGCTGTCATACTACCTTGAAAGCTGAGGCTTCACTGCTAGACAAGGTGCTGTTTGTCGCTGATAAGATTGAATGGGACCAGACGGGGAGTCCTCCGTACTTAAGGGATATAACCGAGCAATTACATATTTCGCTTGATCATGCAGCATTTCAATATATTCAGCACTTATGGAATCAGCGTGAATCGCTTGCGGTAGTCCATCCGTGGCTGCAAGACGCATATTATGATTTAAGGGATGCTATTCGTTTAAAGTAATCGGAAATAAATGAAGTTTGGAGGCGGGTTCATGACGCAGATTGCATTGATCTCCGACATTCATGGCAACATTCCTGCACTGGAGGCCGTTCTGGAGGATATTCAGCAGCGTAGAGTAGATGCCATCTATTGCTTGGGTGACTTGATTGGTAAAGGCCCGGACGGAGATACCGCAGTTGATATGATAAGAACCCATTGCCAGCAGGTGATCAAGGGCAACTGGGATGATTTTATTGGCAAGGAAACCGATGATCCGGCCCTGCAATGGCAGCAGCATAAACTTGGAACAGAGAGGCTGCAGTATCTTTCCAGTCTGCCTTATACTATCGAGTTCATGATGAGCGGCAAATGGATCCGATTATTTCATGCGTCTCCCCGCAGTGTGTATGAGCGGATACAGCCGTGGCACGAACAGGAGAAGCGGGCCACCCTTTTTCACAGCTCCGCGTTATGTGGGAGCGCTAGAATAGCAGATGTCGCCGGTTACGGGGATATCCACAATGCGTTCCACCAGCATCTGGAAGGCAGAACGCTGTTTAATACCGGCAGCGTAGGCAATCCCCTTGAAATGCCGGAAGCCTCGTATGTTATTCTGGATGGAAGCTATGAGAGTGGTATCCCGGCACCCTTGAACATTCAATTTATACGTGTTCCCTACAATATTGAGCAGGCCGTGCAGGATGCCATTCAATCGGGAATGCCCTCTCCTGAAGATTATATTCTTGAGATTCGAACAGGTCGATATCAAGTCAAGCGGTTATGAATTAGAGGGAATTGATTGAAGAAGTCTACGATAGAAATCCATACGAATAGATTCCAAGGGGATGGAAAATGAAGAAGACGCAGCTGGTACTGGATGTTGCTGGGGTATTAATCACCAATTTCTCACCCGCATTCTGGCATGATACGACCCGTGAGGATGGAATTACGTTTGGCGAATTGAAGTTGTTGTTTGCAACCGAGATACGTAAACCGTTATGGACAGGTCAAATGAGTGAAGAAGCTTTCTGGAATTGGCTAGCTGGGTATTGTCCTGTGGAACCGAAGGAATTGAAGACGATATTATTTAATAATCTGCACACAATGCCGGCATTTGATCTAGTCCCTGAGTGGTCTGTGCAAACCGATATTCATCTCCTCAGCAATCACAGGTCAGAATGGCTCCAGATGCTGCTTGATCCCATTAGGCCTTATCTTGCCAGCGTGACGATTTCTAGCGATGAGGGATGCTGCAAGCCGGATCTTCCGATCTATCATATCGTTGCATCCAAACTGGATGAAGGCAAATCCACTATCTATGTTGATGACCAGGCAAAAAATTTAGAGGTCTGCTGAGGAGTTGTCCTGGAGCACGGTTCTGGCAGATCCGGAAGGTCAATGGATCAAGCTTGTCCAAAAAAAGCTTCAGGAAATGGATACATATATCATTTGATCGTTAACGATGGGCGAATATAAAAAAAAAGACCTCACAACGACCATTGGATCGCCCGTGAGGTCTTCGACATGTATTATTGTTGGTTCTCGGAGTTGTTCTCAGCGTGTGGCTGCTGCTGTTCAAACACTTCTGCAGCTTCTTCAGCAGAAAACTCGGTGTCGAATTCACCTGGAACCGGCATTTTGTTCAATTTCGTGGTTTGCACTTCGGCTTTTGTTGGTTGGTTACCGTTATGGTTGGTTTCGCTCATCTTGGCACCTCCTTTATCGAGAATGACTTCTGTATTCTGCCAACAATGTCCTAATTTTATACAGAAAACAGCATCTTTTCCTGGCGTTTAGCTGCGTTACGTGCTTTTTTATAACCAGCTGCGATTTTATTTATTTCATGTTCAAAGAATGCTCGTTTCTCTGCTATCATAGGAGTAATCATTCGATTCATTTATCTGTATCAGGCAGTATATTCGGAACGGAGAATGTCATGATGAGCAGGTCTTATTCGTTCTTCCCTTTGGGAGATTCGGCAGTCCTTATCCAATTCGAAAGCTGGGTGAGCGAGAACATACATCGGGAGGTCACAGCTGCGGCGAGATGTATCGAAGAGAATCCGTTCCCGGGATTCGTCGAGTGCATTCCATCGTTTACCAGTGTTGCGATTTACTATGAATTCCATAGAATTAACAAACCTGACGAGTTTGATACCGTATATGCGTATATCTGCTCGATGCTGGAGCAAAGGATGGTGGCTGACGAAGCAGAGAAGGCAAGTGCGGTGCCTGACGTTGTTGAAATTCCGGTTTGCTATGGGGGTAAACACGGTCCGGATCTGGAGCTTGTGGCTGATAAGAATCGGCTCACACCCGAGGAGGTTATCCGGATTCATTCCGGCCAGGATTATCTGATCTATGCAATCGGATTTGCGCCAGGCTTCCCCTATGTCGGAGGAATACCGGACACTATCGCAACGCCGCGCAAAAAGACACCCCGGCTGCGAATTCCGCCTGGATCTGTGGGCATTGCAGGCAATCAAACCGGGATATACCCGATCGAGACGCCCGGTGGATGGCAGCTGATCGGCAGGACACCGCTTGCGTTGTTTCGTCCGGGAGCACAGCCGCCAAGCTTGTTGAAGGCTGGACAATATATCCGGTTTAGGCCCATTGAAACAGAGGAATATGAACGGATAAGGGAAGTGAGCTTATGGGTTTGACGGTAATTAAGCCGGGATTGCTCGTTACGCTTCAGGATGCCGGAAGATACGGTTATGGAAGATACGGCATCAGCGCGGGAGGAGTCATGGATGGCTTCGCCTATCGGGTCGCCAATGTACTCGTTGGTAATGAGGATGGAGCCGCAGTTCTTGAGATTACATGGTCTGGATTTGCGGTAGAATTCCAAAGCGATATGTGGGTTGCAATTACTGGCGGAGATATGTCGCCAGCGATCCAGGGTACGAGGGTGCCTATGTGGCGTCCCGTATACATCAAAGCGGGCAGTGTCCTGAGCTTTCAACAGCGATTATCCGGCTGCCGCGCCTATTTGGCCGTTTCTGGCGGGTTCGAGGTTCCCATGGTAATGGACAGCTACAGTACATATTTGCGAGCCGAAATTGGCGGCTTTGAGGGAAGACCGCTGCAGAGGGGGGATGTGCTGAATGCCCATCCCTCGCGTCTACCTCGGGTCTCATCAGGGTTTCCTTATGATGAGGCAGGCACCTTTCTCACTGTAAAATGGTCCGTCTCTGCGGACTTGTATTCAATCAACGATCAAGAGACTGTAGTGCGTGTGCTGAGAGGTCGCCAGTATGATGATTTTGACAGCAGCAGCAAGCTGGCTTTGTTCCAGAATTCCTTCCGCATAACTCCGCAATCGGACCGCATGGGCTACCGGTTGTCCGGTCCGCTGCTGCGGTTAAGTCAAGAGAAGGAGTATGTATCCGAACCGGTATCCATAGGCACGGTGCAGGTGCCTGCGGATGGTCAGCCGATTGTTCTGATGGCGGATCGCCAAACGCTTGGAGGCTATCCTAAGATCGCCCAGGTTGCTTCTGTGGATGTTCCGTTAATTGCCCAGCTGCCGCCTGGCGGCATGATCCGCTTTAAGGAAATTACCTTAGCAGAAGCAGAACGGCTCTATACGGATTACATTCGTGAGCTTCGGATGACGGAAGCTATGATTAAGCTTAAATTAAAGGAGCGTGCTAACATTGGTTCGTGTGGATCTGAACTGCGATATGGGAGAGAGCTTCGGCGCTTACCGAATTGGCAATGATTCCGAGCTGCTTGGCAGCATTACTTCGGTTAATATCGCCTGCGGATTTCATGCAGGCGATCCATCCGTGATGCGGGCAACGGTGCGTCAGGCCATCGCGGGCGGTATCGCGATCGGAGCGCATCCAGGCTTGCCTGATCTGGTCGGCTTCGGAAGAAGGAGAATGGAGATTTCTCCTGCCGAAGCCTATGATATGGTGACCTACCAGGTTGGAGCGCTGATGGCTTTTACGATACAGGAGGGCGGTCAACTGAAGCATGTGAAGCCTCACGGCGCTCTCTATAATATGGCAGCGGCCTCAAGACCCCTTGCTGATGCTATTGCATCCGCTATCCACCGGATTGATTCGTCTCTTATCCTGTACGGATTGGCAGGCAGCGAGCTGGTCGCGGCAGGGGCTGCTGCCGGACTTCGCACGGCAAGTGAAGTATTTGCAGATCGGACCTATCAGGATGATGGCACGCTCACGCCGAGAAATTGGCCGGAAGCCATAATTACCGATGCGGAAGCTTCAGTCTCACATGTGATTCGGATGGTCAAAGATAAAGAGGTTATAAGCCAGACGGGCAAGGTTATCCCGATCTCCGCAGATACGATCTGCATTCACGGAGACGGCGCACATTCATCCCTGTTCGCGAGGACTTTGCGATCACGGCTTGAAGCCGAGGGTATAAGCGTGCAATCCATATGATATACTTCAATCAACTTGTTGGGAAAATGATCAAGCAAGCATACATAAATCAAGCACAGGAGACATGAGATATGATAAAAATATTAATTTCTGGCTTTGAACCATTTGGCGGCAGCTCCATCAATCCGACAGAAAGACTGGTAGAGGAAATCAGGCATGATTCCTTCCAGGGCGCTGAGATCAGAACGATTCTTCTTCCGGTACATTACGATGAATGTGCAGAAATTCTGCTGCAAGAGATGAGGGCGTACGGACCCGATGCCGTAATCGCCTGCGGTGTAGCCGGCGGCCGGACCGCCATTACGCCTGAACGAATTGCCGTTAACATTAAAGACATCCCGCCCGAATCCACGATTTCGGATAATCGGGGAGCGAGGCCGCAGGACGAGCTCATCGATCCTGACGGACCAGACGGATTGTTCTCGTCGCTTCCGATTCGATTGATGGTCAACCGGCTGAAGGAAGCGGGGATCCCTGCCTCGGTGTCCAATACCGCGGGAACGTATATATGCAATAACACAATGTACGCCATTCTGAACGAGATACGGATTCAGCAGCTAACTGCGATTGGCGGGTTTGTGCATTTTCCGGCTTCAACGGAGATGGCGGTGGAGAAGCCGGGTTTGCCGACGTTGTCACATGAAACCATGCTGGACGCCCTGAGGGTTATTGTACAATCGACGATTGATGAATACGGTAATCAGTTTTCACAAACCAGCTAACCAGCTAAACTGACAAACAGCGACTCAGCTGAAAAATCCCGCAAATCCAAACCATGCAATGTTCTCATGGTCGGGTTTGCGGGATTTTTTGTCCAGTTTAATCGAGCTCATCCTCGATAACAGGGATGCATGGGGAGAGGAAGGGATCATGCTGCTCCTGTAATCGGCCGCGTGCCAGCACCGACACCCGAAACTCGTTATCAAAGCCCTCTGTATTCTCATCATCCCGGGTATACAGAAGGCCGTACGATCCGGGAGCGATCTCACCGATTAATTGGTACAGCGAGACAACCTCCTCTGCTTCGACGCCCTTGCGGTTGGTAAAACCTCCGACATGAAGGTAATATGAACCGTTTGCTGCATTTAAGGACAGCAGGCCGCTGCCCCAAGCAAACTCGGTAATCTTAAGCTGTATTTTCTGAATGATTGCATCCAGCTGCCCAGCATCTATTTCGGCAGGATTCTCCTGGATGGTAGCCCAGCCGTGAAATTCATACATGAATGATCACTCCTTGTCGTTATAATGGATCGGTATCAATGTGGACCTCTATTCCATATCTTTGGCTGTATTCATGTAATTTGTCAATAACCGATTGGGCAGGCTCTCCTTCAAAATGATAATATACTTTTCTGCCAGTCTGCTCGGCAGCTTCAAAGGTGGCCTTCATTTGGTCACGCACCTTTTTGTTGACCTGCTGCAGCGCAGGCTTTGTCTGGGCAATGTATTCATCGCTGATGGCATCGAATTCGCGGCCGATCGGATCGCTATCAAATTTCAT
This sequence comes from Paenibacillus vortex V453, assembly GCF_000193415.1. Classification (NCBI taxonomy): domain Bacteria; kingdom Bacillati; phylum Bacillota; class Bacilli; order Caryophanales; family Paenibacillaceae; genus Paenibacillus; species Paenibacillus vortex. Next base: position 87,981 of record NZ_ADHJ01000037.1, on the reverse strand, counting down.
TCTGGATTCGCCGCCAAGTCGCTCGGCAAGCGAATCTGCGGCTGCATCCGGCTTGTTAACCTTCTGCAGCCCACCGGAATATCGTGGCACATCTTGTGGAGTGTTGCCGGCTTCGTCCGGTTTTTCATCATCGGATTTGTTTGGTTCCGGTTTCTTCTCAGGCGGGCGCTCGTGGTCAGGGGGGTGATCACGACTTCCTCCAGATGGGTCATCCGGTTCTTGGCGCGGCTTCGACCCGACTTTCTCGGCGAGGTTATCCAGCCACTTTCTCGCACGGGGACCCAGCTTCCTGGACAACCAAGACAAACCTTTACCGAACGGTATTCGGCTGAGAACAACGGCTAATACGGCAGCTGCAGCATTTTGAGGGGATAACAGCTTCTTCGGATCGCGGATGTATCCGGCAATTTCATGTCCTCCACCTGCAATGCCTGCACCGGTCATGGCGATGCCAAGGGCCGGCCAGAAGCTGACAAACAGCATGGAAAGGGCGAAGGCGCCCAGTATAATAGCCGCTTGCTCCCAGCCGCTGAGCCCATCCCACCAATTCTGAAGCGAGTCAAACAGGCATGCAAAACACGAGGACTCACTTGCGAGAGCTGGAATGCCCATATTGGAGAAGATCCCCGCAGCAACAATAATGAGTCCGATTGCTCCCAGTACGGCAGCGTATCTCTGTACATTTTCCTGAACCTGATCCCTTTGGCCAGCTGCTTCATCGTTACCATACAGCAGCGAGAATCCGAGTTCCCGTCGATCACGATAGAATCCGATCAGATAGCCAAGACGTTTCCGGTCTGTAAAAAGAGCCGTCGACATCTGCCAAAGCTCCGTAAAAGGATTGATGAGGGTTTCACCCTTCAGGACAGGCAGCCGCTCGCGAATTCGGTGCAAATCCAAATAGTCGATGAACAATCCCGCTGCCAGCAGGAGCAGGAAGAAGCCCTCGGTTCGGTAACCCTCCCCGGTCCAATCATGAATGGCAAGAAGCCAGTCAGGCAGCCGATTTTGACCGTTCCAGGCTGCATGATTCAGGATTGTCCAGAGCAGCAGCAGCACAGGAAAAACATAGACCCAGCGCGTCAGTTGTTTGGAGTACCGGATAGCGATTCCGATGCCAAGCGCAGTCATGGCGCTTTGTACAGGATGTGTAACATTCATCATGGTAGGAAGAAAGCTTTCCTCGAAGTATCCGGGGAATAGATCGAAGAACTCCCAATGAAGTGTTTTTCCACCGAGCCAAGTGACGCCATAATTGTTCTGGACCAGGCGTCTTGATAACTCCTCCATGAATTGAAACCCAATACCCGGGGCAGCGCCCAAAAGTACGTAATCACTCAGGCTAAGGGAGGTGGCTCTTCTTGAGAAGAACAGGAACAATGCCAGCGGCAGCAGCTTGTAAACTTCTTCAATGACAGGTGTCATTATGGCGAAGGACCATGTGTCGGTTGTCCGTCCTCCAAAAATCAAATGAAGACCCTGCATGGTCCAATTGGTCAAAGGAATGACCAGAAGAACACCTGAAAGAACAAACAAGCTGACCTGTTTCCAGGCCAACGTTTTACTCCGGCATAACAGCCAAAACTGCACCAGCACATAGAATGACCACAAATATTGGACAAGCATGGTACGAGACTCTTCGATCAGAATCAGGCTTATAACGAGCACTAGCAGGGAAAGCCAGGTAAATAAGTGATATACCTTTGCTATCATAGGGTGTTTTCTTATCCATTCCCGCCACGCACCCATAATACCCTCGACCATATCCCTAATTCTCGTCCGGATAGTCGCTATAGAAGCTGTAATGGAATTCACCCCCCGCAGTATAATCCTTCAACCATTGAATTCCGGTACTCACACGATAAACAAGTTTTCTATATATTTACACATCTGGTCTTCATAGTGAAACATTTCTTTGACCAGCATATGCACCTCGAAGCGGAGGTATTGCTGAATAAAAAGAAAACTCCCCCAGGTACCCGGAAGAAGTAATCCGAATAACCAGAGGAGAGAAGTCCCAACCCATTATTTATATTTCACGACAATGGCATTACTGATCTGACGGCCCGGGGTTGTCAAGTAAGAGCCGTTGTAGTACAAGCCGCTTGAGGCGCCACCATCCAAATTCATCGCTTGGTATGCACCTGCCTGCTTCATGATTTCAGCGAGTTGAGGAATGGTTGCTCCGCCTGTCGTAAGCAAAATCAGCTTGTGATCCTTCGTGATACCAAGTGCACTTCGCGCACCGCCGCCCGTAAGAATCTTCGGATCTTTGAATCCTTCCTTCTTCACGTCGAGGGTCACCTTGCCATCCGTCAATAGACGCGGGCCAGCTTGAAGTGCGCCGTCCATATGTCCGGTATCGTATACGGATTTGAAATCAAGCCCGGGAATCATCGAGGCCAGATTGTTGCTGTCATATGTGAAGATGGTCCGATTATCTCCCGAGGCCTTGTGAAAAATATTGCCGTTGCTGACAAGATAGCCATACGGCGCCTTGTAGGCACCTGAAGTGTAGGCATCGAAGAACGTCCCGTTAATGGCCGCCACGGCATGGCTTCGTTTGGCTATACTGCGCAGATCCTCGACTTTACCTGCCTTATTGCCTGCAAGAACGACATCCAGTTCTACCTTCGGATGGAGAAGCGAAACCGTAACAACCTGCGCGCTAAAGGATCTTGAACCAACCTTGAAGCTTTTTCTAGCCGTGGTAACGGGCTTGGACTGGCTGGATATGAGATTTCCTGATAGAACAGGCAGGGTGTTTACCATGTTTCCATCCGTAATTTTAAGAGTCGATCGGTTGTTGCTCCACGATAGATCCAGGCCCAGATGTTGGCTGACGAATTGCAGCGGCACATAGGTGGACCCGTTCTCAGAGAACGGTGCTGCCTTCATTTGAACTTTTTTGCCGTTTACATAGGCATTTCGGCTGCCCAGGTATAGTGTCAGAGCTTTATCACCACGACTGATGTTGAGTTTCTTTTCCGCAGCTGTACACGTCACCTGTATGTCTTCATAGGTCTTGAGTACCCCGACCGGAACATACGACTGGCTGTTCTTGTCCACATAGGCCAAGTTTTTTGGAGTGGATGCGGCATACAGCGGCGTCATTACTGTAAGCATAGCAAGCACTACGATTGCAATTATTCTCTTCATGTTTCCCCTCAAACTCCTTTTTCTCTTTGTCTGTAGTTGGTTCAGGTGACACAAAATTTGTGCCTATACTATATCGGACGACAGGGACTATTTATTTAGGACAAAAGTCCAATTTTTTCTTGATTTTTGTAAATGATCCCCATTCGCCCATTGACAGAATGCTTCTTCTCTTATATGGTTAATTACATGAGTAACTAACTAATGATGCAACCTAGGTCATAAACGAAAGTGGTGAGGGAATGGCATTTCAGATTGATGACAGCAGACCGATATTCATGCAAATCGCAGACAAAATAGAAGACGACATCATAGAAGCACGACTGCCTGAAGAGACACAGGTTCCATCAACGAATCAGTTTGCAGCCTTTTACCAGATCAATCCGGCTACAGCTGCCAAGGGCGTCAATCTGCTGGTGGATCAAGGAATTCTATACAAGAAACGGGGGATTGGCATGTTTGTAGCTTCGGGAGCTCGTGAACGGCTGATTGAGAAACGTAAGACAGAGTTTTATGAGCAGTATGTTGTTGCCATGGTTAAGGAAGCGGCAAAGCTGGGCATTAGCAAAGATCAATTATCGGAGATGATCCGCAGAGGGGAGAATGACTGATGAGCCAAACGGTGATCGAAGTCAGGAATTTGACGAAGGAATATAAGGATACTACAGCTGTCGACCATGTTAGCTTCCGAATCGAAGAGAACAAGATTTACGGATTGCTGGGAAGAAACGGTGCAGGTAAAACCACTATCATGCAGATGATTACGGCACAGCTATTTTCGACCAGCGGCGAGGTTCGTGTATTTGGGGAACACCCCTATGAAAATAAAAAAGTGATCCAGCAGATTTGCTTCATTAAGGAAGGACAGAAATATCCGGATCTGTTTACGGTTAAGGACGTTATGGTTACCGCAGCAAGTGTATATCCGAATTGGGATGCGGAATATGCCAAAGCCTTGATCGAGGTATTCCGCCTGCCCATGAAACGCCTCATCAAGAGGTTATCCAGAGGGATGCTGTCTTCTGTAGGCATCATAGTCGGGCTTGCCAGCCGCGCGCCGATCACCATCTTCGACGAGCCTTATCTCGGTCTGGACGCGGTGGCAAGAGAGCTGTTCTACGATCATCTGATAGAGGATTACACTGAGAATCCTCGAACGATTATTTTGTCGACTCATCTTATCGACGAGGTCAGCCGCTTGCTTGAGCATATCATTGTCATCGACAACGGAAAAATACTGCTCGACACGGATACGGATGAACTGCGCGGACGCACGCATAACGTCATCGGACATCAATCTGCAGTGGAATCCTTCATTAAGGGCAGGGATGTTATTCATTTGGAATCCTTGGGATCGACGCTGTCAGCCACGGTTATGGGGAGAACGGAAACCGAAGTGAAACAGGCAGCAGAGCAAGCCGGATTGGAAACGGCGCCAGTCTCGCTGCAGCAATTAATTGTTCATTTAACGAAGAACGGAAAGGTGGCGAGCCGCTGATGAATGGAATGAACAGTGTCTTTAAAATGCAGCTAAGACAGAAGCTCACATGGTTTTACCTGCCTTGGGCCATTATGGGATTCAGTTTTCTGGTAAATATACTTGTCAGTGTATTGGTGGGAGGCGATGCCTTTTATACAGGGGGGCTTGCGACGATCTTTGTGTTCATGTTTGTCACCGCTTTAACCACAACGATACAGCTGTTCTCTTTCGCCATGGGCTTTAGCATACGCAGAACGGACTTTTTCTCAGGCTCCTTCTTATTTATCCTATTTATCAGTATCATTACATCTGCGTTGCTTGTTCTTCTCTCGTATCTGGAAGTATGGACGGGATCCTGGGGAAATACGGTGCATTTCTTTCATCTGCCTTACTTGAATGACGGATCCTTGCTGGCCCAGTTCGTTGTGAATTTGGTACTGGTTATTACGTTTTCGATGCTCGGTTATGGAATCGGAGCCTTCTTCCTAAGATTCAGGGGAATTAGAACTTTTGTTATGCTTGCGGCCGTTATGATATTTCTCTCGGGGATGAGTTTGGTCGCTACCCGATACGAGTGGTGGGGGCCGATCATTAAATGGTTTGCCGGGCATACTGCACTCGGTTTGTCACTGTGGTTCATTCCGGTCGTTCTGATCATTGCGCTGTGTTCCCGTCAGTGTCTGCGCCAATCTACTGTGTAATTCCGATCAAATTATAAGACGTCCGACTAATCATCGGACGTCTTTTCGTCTGTTCTTCTGTTTGTATAAAGTTTTGGCCTCCGCAAGCGTTGTTCCCTGTGGAAATGAGAGCAGCGGGTGCTTGGATGTGCCGATTTGCTGCGATGTGTATATGCCGGAGTGACCCGAAAACAGATAGCTGATGACGCAGGCCATAAACATATACACCGCGCCCTCGCCACCGAACAGTTCGATTCCCATAATGAAGCATGCAAGCGGAGTGTTTGTGGCACCGCAAAAAACAGCGATAAAACCTAACGCGGCGAGAAAAGGGGCATGCAATCCGATCCATCCCGATAACGCGTTGCCCAGCGTAGCCCCGATGGCAAACAGCGGAGTTACTTCGCCGCCTTGAAAGCCTGCGCCTAACGTCAGCGAGGTAAAAATCAGTTTGCCGAGAAAAGCGAACGGTGAAACTTCCCCGGCGAATGATTCCTCGATGAGCGGGATGCCCAGCCCCAAGTAATCCCGTGTTCCGAGTAAAAAGACCAGCCCAATGATGATCACGCCGCCGACTGCGCTTCTGACCATCGGATTGTTGAACCCATAACTGTACCACCGCTTCAGCGCATGGGTAAGTTCACTGAAGAACCGGCTTGTCAGTCCAAAGAGTATGGACACCACGATGACTTTAAGGACCACCACGAAGCTCAGAACGGGAATCTCGCCGATCGGATAGTGCAGGTGGCTCACCCCCCATAGGGATGTGGCGGTTATATTCCCGATCAAGCTGGCCGCGAATGCAGGCCATAGCGCCTGATGCGAGATGAGTCCGATCGCAAGGACCTCAAGTCCGAACAGCGTCCCCGCCAGCGGCGTGCCGAAAATCGATCCAAAACCGCCGCTTATCCCGCAGATAAGCAGTATTTTTCGATCCAACCGATTCACGTGAAGCAGCTTCCCCAACCACTCGGACAAACTCCCCCCCATCTGCACGGCTGTCCCTTCCCGTCCCGCAGATCCTCCAAACAGGTGTGTGATCAGTGTCCCGATTAAGACCAATGGCGCCATTCGTAAGGGAACGGATTCCGTACCGCCACTACCATGAATTTGTTCAATGATGAGATTATTTCCCTTGGAGCAACTCTTGCCAAACTTATAATAGAGGAAACTGACAGCTGCGCCCCCCAGAGGAAGGAAGTATAACAGCCAAGGACTTTCCATACGCAGCTGGGTTACATAATCCAGACTGTAGAGGAAGAAGGCAGAAGTGCTGCCCGTCATGAATCCCACAATACTACCCAGTACGATCCATTTGATTACGTACCCGAACAGCGATGCTAAGGGCCACTTTTGATTTGATTCGATCCATTTCTTAGTCATTCCCGTTCACCCGTTTCTTAATATTCGCCGCTAACCCCTCAATACACAAACAGACTCCTACCAGGGAAGCGACCACTGGTAGGAGTCATTAGCTTTTTGCAAGCGGTTATGGCGAACTCCATCGCCTCATTTAATTAGCATTTATTGTAATGGAATACAGGTTTGCCGTCAATAGCACATTCCCTGCAATAAATTTAACAATCGATTTACATAGATCGTGTAATTCCCTGTATTTTCCTATGGTAATTTGTAGAAGGTGACAGACAAGCCCATAGATGGAGGATGAAGGGGAATGAAATTCAGAGCGAAATTAATGTTGGTACTATGCATGTGCGTACTGTTCGTGGCTGGTTGCGGAACATCGGGGTCAAAGACAGGACAAGGGGATACACAGCAGCCGAAACTGGAGTCGGGGGCTAACACCGAACAGGTGGCTTCCGAGGGTGAGCAGACGGAGCTTTCATTTTATTACCCGATTGCTGTGGGCGGTCCGTTAACGTCCGTTATTGAGAAAATGACGGAGGAGTTCACAAAAGAGAACCCGGATATCAAGGTGAAGCCGATTTATACCGGGAGTTACGCGGATACCACCACCAAAGTGCAGGCTGGTGTGCAGGCTAAACAGCCGCCGGATGTGGCCGTTCTGCTGACAACGGAGCTATACAGCATGATTGACAGCAATGCCGTTATTCCGCTGGATGATTTTATTGCCAAAGAAGATCCGTCTTATATTGAAGATTTCTATCCTGCCTTCATGTCCAATGCGCAGAGCGAAGGCAAAACCTACAGCATTCCGTTCCAGCGCAGCACCATTGTGCTGTACTACAACAAGGACGCCTTCAAGAAGGCGGGGCTGGATCCGGAGAAGCCTCCTGCGAACTGGGATGAGCTGGTTAGTGCCGCGAAGCAGTTGAACCAGAACGGTCAATCCGGGATCGAGATTCCGGGCAGCGGTTTTGCTTATTGGATGTTCCAGCTGTTGTCTCTGCAGAACAGTCCGGACGGCGGAAATTTGATGTCACCGGATGGCAAGAAGGTATTCTTCGATACGCCTGAGAATGTGGAAGCCTTGCAGTACTGGGTAGACCTGACGAAAAAACACAAAGTCATGCCGGAAGGCATACTGGATTGGGCAACGGTACCCTCGGACTTTTTGGCCGAGAAGACAGCGATGATCATACATACGACCGGAAACCTGACCAATATCAAGAATTCGGCTGCATTTGATTTCGGGGTAGCTTTCCTGCCGATGAACAAGCAGTACGGAAGCCCGACAGGCGGCGGCAATTTCTATGTATTCAAAGATATTGAACCGAAGAAACAGGAAGCCGCATGGAAATTCATCAAGTTCATGACAGAGCCCGAGCGCGCTGCGCAGTGGAGCATTGATACAGGGTATGTAGCGGTAAGAAAGTCTGCCTATGAAACCGATGTAATGAAGCAGTATACGCAGGATTTCCCACTCGCTGTTGTTGCCCGGGATCAGCTTGAGCATGCGCATGCCGAATTGTCCACACATAACAATGGACGCGTGTCCAAGGCTCTGTCTGATCAGGTTCAGGCTGCGTTAACGGGTACGATCGATCCGGCAGGTGCACTGAAAAAAGCGCAGGAAGAAGCAAACAAAGCATTGGAGCCATTCAATAAGTAACCTTCATGTTCATTCCATATGAAAGGGGCAGGTCGCTTATCGGGCGGTCTGCTTTTCACATGTTACGCGGGTGATAAGTGAAGCGAAAGTTAAAGTGATCGCTGACTAATAGCCTTAACGATAAGTAGGGAGAGATTAGGATGTCTTCATCTGTACGTTCTACTTTAAAGGAGAATGGCTTTGCTTGGCTGCTGCTCTTGCCGTCTCTGGTGTTTCTCGCGCTTTTTACGCTTTATCCCATGTGGAAGACGGGGAAGATCAGCTTCTATCAATCGGATCTGGCCACACCGATTCCGACGTTTACCGGATGGGATAATTATTCCCGCATGCTGGACGATTCCGTATTCCGGCAGGTGATTGGCAACAACCTGTGGTTTGCCTTGGCAACGGTGCCTGCCTCCATACTGCTTGGGATGGTCATGGCTATATTTGCGGATAAGGCTATCCACGCCAAGTCGTGGGTGCGGGTATCATTTTTCTACCCGAACCTGATACCGATGATAGCGGCGGCGAACGTATGGTTGTTTATTTACACACCGCAATATGGGCTGCTAAGCCGGATTACGGTCTGGTTCAATGCCGAGGGCATGAATTTACTCGGAAATCCGGATACGGTGATGGGTGCGCTGGCCTTCATGATGATTTGGAAGGAAGCAGGGTACTTCATGATCTTTTATCTGGCCGGCCTGCAAAACATTCCGAAGGATCTGTATGAATCGGCGAATGTTGACGGTGTCAGTCGCTTTGTTGTTTTCCGGCGGATTACCTTTCCGCTCCTGATGCCCACGACACTGTTCGTGATGATCATAGCGCTGACGAATTCCTTCAAGCTGGTAGATCATCTGTGGATAATGACCAAGGGCGGGCCCGACAACTCTAGCAGCCTGCTGTTGTTTTATATTTTCGAGACGGCATTTTCTTTCTACGATCAAGGGATGGCCGGCGCGCTGACCGTCGTTATGATAGGCATTCTGCTGATCCTCTCCTGCGCACAGTTCTTTGGCTTGGATAAGCGGATTCATTATCGTTAAAAGAAATGGAGGAACATCGATGAAAGATCAAAGTTTGCCTATCACCGTGGGAGCGGCTGAGTCCTCCGTTTCGTCTCGACAAGGGTTCCGTTTCGCCGGAAGGCTGCGCCGGGAAAGTCCAGCGATGCTGATCGGTTATGGCGTTATGTATCTGCTGGCCGCGCTGTGGGTCATTCCATTGTTATGGATGGTTTGGGCGGCCTTTATGCCCAAAAGCGAAACTTTAAACGGCTGGAGCTGGAATTTTACGCTGGAGAATTTTGCTCATGTGTGGCAGGCCGCGCCGTTTGCCCAATATTATCTCAATACGCTGTTGATTGCTGGAGGTGTGCTGGCTGTACAGCTCGTGACGGTCACCTTGGCTTCGTTTGCTTTTGCCCGGTTGAATTTCTGGGGCAGGGACATCATCTTTGTCCTGTTTCTTGTCCAGCTTATGATTCCAGCCGATGTATTGATTTTCCCCAATTATCATGTGATCAAGGAATTGAATTTGCTCGACACCAAGCTTGGTATCATGGCTCCTTTCTTTGTCTCGGCATTTGGCGTCTTTCTGTTTCGTCAAATGTTTAAGCAGCTTCCAGCTGAACTGGAAGAGGCGGCAGTGATGGAGGGCTGCTCCAAGATTGGTCTGCTAGCGCGCATTTATGTACCCTTGTCGATTCCGGTTTACGTCTCGTTTGCCGTTGTATCCATCAGTCATCAATGGAACAATTTCTTGTGGCCGCTGATCATTACGAACTCAGTGGAGAACCGTCCGCTCACGGTTGGTCTTGCCATCTTCGCTCAATCCTTCGAGACGGGCGCCCAATGGGCTGATGTCAGCGCGGCGACCTTGCTGGTTATTGCTCCGCTGCTTGTTTTGTTCATGATTTTCCAGCGGCGGTTCATCAATAGTTTTATGCATGCGGGAATAAAGTGAGGAACAATCAGGGTTCATGTTTTGAGCGTATGCTTTTAAGCAGCAAGGGAGTTATTGAATAAAGGCGGCGTCGCTGCGCATGCAGATCGTTCTTCCGATCGCTGTTGTCCCCGGATTTCTATGAATGGATATGAATAGGGGTGAAATCCGATGGCAAAGGCGACCGCTGCGCTTCTCCAGAACGATTCTGCTGGAGTACTTACAAGATTGGATGTAAATTGTATAACTCGGCGCAAATCGCGCTGAAACTCATTTAAAAGCCCGCTTTCCGATGATCCGGAAAGCGGGCTTTTTTTGGAAGAAAATGCTTGACTTGGGCATGGACTTTTTTCAGGTGAGAAATTCAAGATGTCCATGGACGAAAGAACAGGCTCTATTTTATAGTTACAGATGATAATGATAATCAATATCAAAATATTGAGGGGTAAACGATGTCAGCAAACACTTCGAATACAAGTCTTACAGATTCCAAGACCAGCGTCAACCTCCAAAGGCGGCCATGGGCAGCAACCTTTATTCTTATTGGTGGTGTGGCAGCACTTGTTCTTGGGATCGCCGTATCCATATCGCTGGGCGCAGCCGAGATAGATTTGAGGAGCGTATGGGAAGCGGTGTTCTTCTTTAATCCGTCTGTGACTGAGCATCAGATTATACAGGAGCTGCGTCTGCCGAGGGTGCTCGGCGGGGCGATGGTTGGTGCCTGTTTCGCGGTATCTGGCGCGATCATGCAGGGGATGACCCGGAATCCGCTCGCCGATTCGGGTTTGCTCGGATTAAATGCGGGAGCGGGCTTTGTCATTGCCATCTGTTTTTCATTTTTCCCGGGCTTACCGTACATGTATCTGATTCTGTTCTCATTCCTTGGCGCTGGGCTCGGGGCAGTACTTGTGTATGGGGTTAGCTCCATGGCAAAAGGGGGTTTGACACCGGTTCGCCTCGTACTGGCAGGTGCTGCGCTAAGCGCTTTGTTAAGTGCGCTCAGTGAAGGCATAGCATTATATTTTCAGGTCGGACAGGATATGGCCTTCTGGTATGCCGGCGGTGCGGCGGGAATTAAGTGGATTCACCTGAAGATTATGCTGCCGTGGATCGGAGCTGCTATTCTGGGCGCGATTGCCTTGTCGCGTTCCATTACAATGCTCAGTCTTGGAGATGACATTGCGAAAGGACTCGGACAACGAACGGGTCTGGTGAAATTAGCGGGGACGGTCATTGTCCTTGTGCTGGCAGGGGCTGCGGTCTCGGTCGTTGGTGCGGTAGGGTTTGTCGGTCTTATTATTCCACACGTAACCCGCAAGCTGGTAGGTGTGGATTATCGTCTGATCATCCCTTGCTCGGCAGTACTGGGAAGTTTGCTTGTTGTCCTTGCGGACCTTGCAGCAAGAATGGTGAATCCTCCTTATGAGACACCTGTGGGCGCGGTTGTTGCGCTGATCGGGGTACCTTTCTTCCTCTACCTGGCGCGTAAAGAAAGGAGGGGACTGTAAATGGAGGCAATAACAAATGACATCCACGAGCGAAAAGACAGGAAGCGCAAGATGGTGGTCCTGTCTGTACTTGGGATATTCATCGTTCTCGTTTTTCTCATCAGTATGAACACGGGAGTTATCCGTCTATCCCCCCTTGAGGTAATAAAAACATTGTTTGGCAGCGGCACAGACAAGCAGAATCTGGTTCTATTCGAATTCCGCTTGCCGCGCATTGTGATTTCTCTGCTCATTGGTGCAGGGTTAGCGATTTCTGGCTGCATTATGCAGGGAATATCCCGAAATGAGCTGGCTGATCCCGGGATCTTAGGCATCAATGCGGGTGCCGGCTTGATGGTGATGCTGTTCATTTCATTCTTCCCAAGCACGACATCGGCCCCGATATATCTGCTGCCGGTTCTGGCGCTGATAGGTGCTGGCTTAACCGCTGCTATAATCTGCGTGCTGGCTTACAAAAAGAATGAGGGTTTCAAGCCAACCGGACTTCTGTTGACGGGAATTGCTGTGGCGGCAGGGATCAGTGCGGCGATGATCGTGTTGACCCTCAAGCTAAGTCCGGAAAAATATCAATTTGTTGCAACTTGGCTTGCCGGAAGCATCTGGGGGTCAAGCTGGAAGTTTGTGTTTGCCCTGCTTCCATGGATTGTTGTGCTTTTGCCTTATGTCATGTACAAAGCACAGGTGATGAATGTTCTTAATCTCGGGGAGTCGATGGCGACCGGACTCGGTGCTTCCGTAACCAGGGAGCAGCTGAAGCTGCTGGCTGCGGCAGTTGGTTTGGCGGCCTCTTGTGTCGCTGTAAGTGGAGGGATCGGATTTGTCGGGCTCATAGCACCCCATTTAGCAAGGAAACTGGTGGGTGCAAAACATCAGATGCTGCTGCCGATAACGGCATTGGTGGGGGCATTGCTCGTCATAACGGCGGATACCCTGGGCCGCTGGATCATTCAACCGTCAGAGATTCCGACGGGGATCGTTGTTGCGGTGATCGGAGCTCCCTATTTCCTGTACCTGTTGTCCAGGTCGAAAGGCTAAAAACCGAGGTGTGCTGCAGGACCAAGTGCGTTTTGCTAAAAAAATGGACTTGCTCACAATGAACGGAAATACGGATTAAGGAGGTCCTTATGCTGCGCCAATTTTTTTCTTATTACAAGCCCTACAAGGGCCTGTTTATCCTTGATTTTTGCTGTGCCATTTTTGCAGCATTGTTGGAATTGATATTCCCTCTTGCCGTGAACCGGGTCATCGACGATTTGCTCCCGAGCGGTAATTGGAAGTGGATTCTATATGCTTGCCTGGGTCTTCTGGGCATTTATGTCATCAGCTCTTTCTTGCATTATGTAGTTACCTATTGGGGGCATAAGCTGGGGATCAACATTGAGACGGACATGCGCAAGAAGCTGTTTGACCGCGTTCAGAAGCAATCTTTTCGTTTTTTTGACAACAACAAAACAGGGCATCTGGTTTCGCGAATGACCAATGACCTGATGGATATCGGGGAAATCGCTCACCACGGTCCAGAGGACCTGTTTATAGCCGTTATGACGCTTGCCGGAGCGCTGGGCATCATGCTCAGTATTAACTGGCAGCTGGCGGTGATGACGTTTGTCATTGTGCCATTGATGATTTATTTATCCCTGTATTTCAGCAGCAAAATGTCGGCAGCGTTCAAGCGGATGTTCTCAGATATCGCCGATTATAATGCGCGGGTGGAGAACAATGTCAGTGGCATTCGCGTGGTTCAAGCTTTCTCGAATGAGAATCATGAAATCGCACGTTTCGCTGAAAACAACAACCGCTTCCGTGTGACCAAGCTGATTGCCTATCGCATTATGGCTTGGAACTCTTCGATCAGTTTTATCCTGATGAAATTCATTTCCTTGTTCGTTCTGGTGTGCGGTACCTGGTTCGTGATCCAAGGACGGATGACCAACGGAGAATTTATTGCGTTTGTGATGCTGTCCAACGTATTCTTAGGTCCGATCAAACAGATCAATGCGGTCATTGAGATGTATCCAAAAGGAATTGCCGGCTTCAAGCGATATTTGGAGCTGCTTGAGACCGAGCCGGATGTTGCGGATTCGCCGGATGCGAAGCCGGTCCAGCATCTGCGGGGAGATATTGCATTCCACGAGGTTTCATTCGGGTATGAGAACAAGGATAAAGTGCTTCAGGATGTGAATCTGTCCATTCGAGCAGGAGAAACGGTTGCCCTTGTGGGTCCGTCTGGAGCAGGCAAAACGACGCTGTGTTCCTTGCTGCCTCGCTTCTATGATACAGAGGCGGGCCGGATTACGATTGACGGGATGGATATACGAAAAATGACGCTGCAATCCCTTCGTTCCCATATCGGCATTGTGCAGCAGGATGTGTTCCTGTTCGATGGCAGCATCCGTGAAAATATTGCCTATGGCAAACTGGGCGCTGCAGATAGCGAAATCATGCAAGCCGTCCGTCGTGCTCAGCTTGAGGATTTGGTCGCGTCGCTTCCGGAGGGGCTTGATACGTTGATAGGCGAGAGAGGCGTTAAACTGTCCGGTGGACAGAAGCAGCGTCTGTCGATTGCGCGGATGTTCTTGAAGAACCCGCCGATTCTGATCCTGGATGAAGCAACGTCCGCCCTGGATGCGGAGACCGAAGCTGCGATTCAGCAATCACTGGCCGAGCTCTCCGAGGGCCGCACAACGCTGGTGATCGCTCACAGGCTGGCAACCATCAAGAATGCAGACCGGATTGTAGTAGTGGCAGATCAGGGGATTGCAGAACAAGGCATGCATGAGGAACTGCTCGAGGCCCGTGGCCTATACAGCCGATTGCATCGTGCACAGTTTGGCGCTTAATAGAACTCATTAACCATTCTGGAGGATTCATATTATGTACAAGACGAAATTCCGAGTGCTTTTATATATGTTCGTACTATGTTCTTTATGGATTACAGCTTGTAGCGGGACAGAGAATACCACGAGCAGTGCCGGATTTGCCGGGGAAACTGCGGTCGGCGCGGAAAATCAGAAGAGCGAAGCTTCAGCACCAGCAACTAGAGTAATAGAGACGATTCATGGAGAAATAGAGATCCCGGAACCTAAGCGAATTGTGGTCGATGCTTACTTGCCTACGTTACTGCTGCTTGGTGAGAAGCCGGTAGGTGCGACCGAAAGAGATCTCGGCAACGTGCATATTCAAGATTTGATTGAAGGAATTGAGAGCACAGGAGAGAGCGCGACGGAGAAGATTCTGGAATTAAGCCCGGATTTAATCATAAGCGCTAACTCGGAACCCGAAATATACGAGCAGTTATCCAAAATTGCGCCAACGGTTATTATTCCATATGAGACCTACCGAAGCGTACATGAGGAAGTCGAGGGCTTTGGGGCCATGCTGGGCAAGGAAGAAGAAGCAACGAAATGGCTCGCCAGCTTTGATGAGAAGATCGGGGAGCTTCGGATCCGCATGAACGCTGTTATGGCAGAGGGAGAAACGGTATCGATTTTCGGTGCCTTCGGAAAAGGGTTTTATCTGTATGGTGACGGCATCTATCGTGGAGGTTTGGCGATTTACAAGGAGCTGAAATTAACCCCGCCCGAACGCATTAAAACGGAATTAATCGACACAGGGGAAACCTTTAAGGAGGTTTCTATGGAAGTCCTTAAAGATTATGCTGGCGATTACATATTCCTGGATGAGTCGAAAGGTGGTACTTTAGACAAGGATGACAAGGTATGGAGCTCCCTTGAGGCTGTCAAGCAAGATCGCGTGTTCTATTTGGACGCCAAACGATTCTGGCCGTATGACCCCATAGCTGTCCTGGCTCAAGCACAAGAAGTGACGGATATGATCGTTGCCAAAAAAGAGAAGGAAAACGCGAAATAAAAAACGTGGCGTATGAATGATTCGCGTGACGAATGAGATGAAATTTGGGATGGGTACATCTGGAGATTTAATGGCAGTAGTGCTGACGAATTCAACATTTGGTGAATGGACAAGATACCGTCTTTGACCGCGGTGAACATATAGAGTAACTTAAAAAAGGGCAAAGTCAGTGATATCTGACTTCGCCCTTTTGGCATTGGATCGCGTCCATAGCATCATCTGAATCCTAATCCTGGACTACAGAAGGGAGCAGGTCCGCTTGATTTAAGTCTAAAGTACATCTAATGGTGCATCGCCTGTCTTCAGTTTGTCGTTCAGTATGCTATCCTCAAGCACACTGAACTTGTCTCCGTATACTTTCGTAATATGCCTTTCCCCCCATGCACAGAGCATGTCCAGAATTCCGCACAGACTCATACCGTACTCACTCAGCTCATATTCCACTTTCGGTGGTACCTGGTTATGGATAATCCGATTGATCACGCCGTCATCTTCAAGCTCCCGCAGCTGCTGAGTGAGCATTTTCTGCGTGATATGAGGCATGAGCCGCTTCAATTCGTTCGTTCGTTTGCGGCCGTGGGTCAGATGACACAGGATCACGCATTTCCACTTACCTCCGATAACCTCCAAGGTTGCCTCTACTGCTATGTTGTATTTCTTTGCTTGCATATACATCCTCCTTAATTTATAGGCACCAATAAGTACCTAGGGTACTCTGTGGTACCTACCTTACTAAAAAGTACGTTCTTCACACAAAAGATGATATCAATCATAATAGCATTTGCCAGCTGGATTACACCATACAGAATATTTTCACAAAATACAAGTTATACACTTGATAGGGGGAACTATTAACATCATGCTCGTTAACAAAAAGAGAAGTTTGTTTGCACTGTTGGCCCTTGCGGTCAGTGCTTTTGCTATCGGCACTACAGAGTTTATAAGCGTGGGACTGCTTCCTCTTATTGCAGAGGATATGAATATTTCGGTGACAACCGCCGGTTTAACCGTTTCGATGTACGCGCTGGGCGTTACCTTCGGCGCACCGATTCTTACGTCACTTACATCCAGGATGCCCAGAAAAGCGCTGCTGCTCTGGATTATGATTATTTTTATCATCGGTAATAGCGTGGCTGCCAGTGCAACTTCGATTGGCATTCTACTTGCCGCCCGCGTGCTTTCGGCCTTTTCGCATGGCGTATTTATGTCCATCGGCTCGATCATTGCAGCAAGCGTCGTACCTGAGAATCGCAGAGCCTCCGCCATCTCCATTATGTTTACGGGGCTTACGGTAGCTACGGTTACGGGTGTTCCGCTTGGAACATTTATCGGTCAGCAGTTGGGCTGGAGGCTTGCTTTTGTGGCAATTATTGTAGTTGGTGTTATCGCCTTCATTGCCAACAGCATTCTAGTCCCTGCGGATTTGCCCAAGGGAGAGCGCACTACATTCCGTGATCAGGCTAAATTGTTGACAAACGGCAGACTGCTTCTTATGCTCTTGATCACTGCATTGGGTTATGGGGGTACTTTCGTTGTCTTCACTTATTTGTCTCCATTACTTCAGGATGTAACAGGGTTCAAGGAAAGCACGGTGGCGGTCATCCTGCTTGTATACGGAATTGCCATTGCAATTGGTAATGTTATCGGCGGGAAGGCAGCAAACCGAAACCCGCTTAAAGCCCTGCTCTATATGTTTATCGCTCAAGCGGTGGTGCTGTTCATTCTGCTGTTTACTGCACCATTCAAAGTCGCCGGTCTAATCACGATCATTCTCATGGGCTTTCTTGCATTTATGAATGTGCCAGGGCTTCAGGTTTATGTCGTGATGTTGGCTGAGCGGTTTGCTCCCCGGGCTGTCGATATGGCTTCCGCGATGAATATTGCCGCCTTTAATGCTGGTATTGCAATCGGTGCTTTTATGGGCGGCTTGATTACGGATTCACTTGGCATGATTCATACAGCCTGGATCGGCGCATTGATGGTGCTGGGCGCTGTTGTGCTCACCGGTTGGAGTTTGAAGCTGGAACGGAAGGATCAGCGAGGGCATCTAGACCAAGCAGCTTGATCATTTAATTGTAAGTAAGAAGGGAAGCTTTCTAACATTCTCACAAATAATCGGAGGTTTTACCAACATGACAGCAAAAAACTTGCAGGATACAACCACTTTATCTAATGGCGTTAATATGCCATGGTTTGGACTTGGTGTATTTAAAGTAGAAGAAGGACCGGAATTGGTAAATGCGGTTCGCAAGGCAATCCAGCACGGCTATCGCAGCGTGGATACGGCAGCCATATACGAAAATGAAGAAGGCGTTGGACAGGGAATACGTGAGGGTCTGGAAGCCGCGGGAATCCAGCGAGAAGATCTGTTTGTTACATCTAAAGTGTGGAATGCTGACCTGGGGTATGAATCGACACTAAAGGCTTATGAAGCAAGTATCCAGAAGCTGGGATTGGAATATTTGGACCTGTATCTCATACATTGGCCGGTTGAAGGGAAATATGTAGAAGCGTGGACAGCGCTAGAAACGCTGTACAAGCAAGGCCGGGTAAAAGCCATTGGCGTGAGCAATTTCCACATCCATCATCTGGAGCAGTTAATGAAGGAAACTGAAATCAAACCGATGGTGAACCAGGTGGAATATCACCCGCGGTTGACGCAAAAGGAGCTGCAGCAGTACTGCCAAGCGAACGGAATTCAGTTCGAGGCCTGGTCCCCCTTGATGCAGGGCCAGCTGCTGGATCAGGAGGATCTTCAAGGCATTGCCGCGAAGCATCATAAATCCATTGCCCAGATTATTCTGCGTTGGGATCTGCAGAACGGCGTGATTACCATTCCAAAATCAACCAAGGAACACCGGATTATAGAGAATGCGGCTATCTTCGATTTTAAGTTGTCTGATGAGGATATGCAGCGTATCGACAGTTTGAATCAGGACCTCAGAGTTGGTCCCGACCCGGACGATTTTGACTTTTAAGAAATCCGTTTGAGGTAACAATATAAGTGTAATAAATATTACGGCTCTCCTTCATTTCCAACTGCATTTCGGAAACAAGGAGAGTCCATTTTCTACATAGCCTAAGAAGGAGCGAGAAATGATGAATCTGGATCTACAAGGCAAAATCGCATTGGTAACAGGCTCGACGTCCGGCATTGGCAAAGCTATTGCCATGGCTCTTGCAGCTGAGGGAGCATCGGTCATTATTAATGGCAGACATGAGGATAAGGTGAAACAGACGATCCATGATATTCACTCGAAGCACCCGGATGCCGAGGTGCGTTTTGTCGTTGCGGATCTTGGCACGGAGGAGGGATGCCATCAAGTTAGGGAAGCAGCTCCGGTGCTTGATATTTTGGTTAACAATCTGGGGATCTTTGAGCCTGCTGAATTTTTTGATATTTCGGATGCGGATTGGTTCAGGTTCTTTGAGACGAATATTATGAGTGGTGTTCGGTTAACGCGGCATTATCTGAAAAACATGCTAAGTCGCAATGAAGGCCGAATCATCTTTATCGCAAGTGAAGCTGCCGTCATGCCATCGCAAGAGATGGCACATTACAGTGCAACCAAAACGATGCAGCTGTCCCTCTCCCGGAGTTTGGCCGAGCTGACAACAGGCACACGCGTAACGGTGAATACCGTCATGCCCGGATCCACCCTGACCGAAGGTGTGGAGACGATGCTGAATACTCTGTACCCTGATGAGAAGCTCACCATCGAAGAAGCCGAGCTGCGATTTATGAAGGAAAACCGGCCGACGTCCATTATTCAGCGATTGATTCGACCCGAGGAGATTGCGGATTTTGTTACCTATCTCAGCAGCCCCAAGTCCTCGGCCATCAACGGTTCAGCACTCCGAGTAGATGGGGGCTTGGTCCGTAGTGTGTTCTAGGCCAGGGCAATGGAACGATAAGCTCATGGTGAACGGTATTTTTGCCTGAAGGATTTGGGTTTGAGGCCAGTATAACGGGAAAAGCATCGTATAAAATAAGGAAACGAGCCGAACCCGGATTCTTCGGCAATATGCCCAATGGGATCATTGGTATGAATCAGCATTTGTTTGGCTTGTTCGATTCGATGCCGTGTAAGAAATTCCAGGGGAGTGCAGCCAAACGTCTTTTTCATGCATATGGAAAGGTAGTTCTGGTGAAAGTGCATGGCATCAGATAACCTCCCGTAACTCATGGGTTCGTTGTAGTGTTTCCTGAGATAGTTGGCCGTTCTCTCGGCAATGACATAATGAGGGTTCTGTCTCTTCTGAATTCCTTGTTCTTCAGCTTGAAGCAGCAGTAGAAGCTCCTGCAATACCTGCTGCTGCTTCCAACGCGCTGCGGAAGAAAGGGATTGCTCCAGCAGCTGCAATTGTTCGATGAACAGCTCGGCCTGCTCTCCCGATGATAACTGTCCGTATTTCGGTATATAGAAGGTGAAGTTCTCGATATGTACATATGGCTGCTCCGATTGCGATAAGGCAAATGGGGTTATTTCCTCTGCTTCGATCCACTGGCCGAGCGTCTGGAAATGCAGCCAATAAAAATGCGTCTCCTCTTGGCATGGCAAAAAGGTGCGATGCGCGGCATCCGGTCTCAGAATCAGGTAACAGCCTGCGGAAACGCGATACGGAGCGCCAGACTCCTCCAGATATAAAACGCCTCTTGTAACCAGAATCAGATCAAAGACACCGATATTAAACCGATTCGGATGCTGGTCTCCTTCCTGATAGGTATCTTCTCCACAAATAATATAGTGAGGCAGCGGCGGTGCCGTGAATTGGAAGAGCATATGCTTGTCTGACCTCCTGTCATACAAACTTTTTCTCCATAATAAACTCTTTTCTGATCAGAATTCAATAAGACGCATGATGTTGTAATTGGATAAAAACAGGTTGCTTCTGTGTATAGGGCACCGTCTGATGACATGATATATTTCTATCAGAGTGTACACCTACAAGACAGAAACAAGGAGCGTGGAAGTGAATGCTGCATGAGACTGCGTTTAGCAACCTCCCATTAGGAGCCATAAAGCCGGCTGGCTGGCTTAAGGATCAGCTTGAGATTCAGGCAAACGGGCTTACCGGACATTTGGAGGAACAGTGGAAGGACGTTGGGGCTGACAATGGCTGGCTGGGTGGACAGGGGGAGAGCTGGGAACGGGGACCGTATTATGTGGATGGGTTGCTTCCTTTAGCTTATTTGCTTGAAGACGAGTCGTTAATTGCCAAATCGAACCGCTGGGTCGAGTGGTCGCTTGCCAGCCAGCAGGAGAATGGCATGTTCGGTCCGGCGCGTATTACATCGGTAAATCAGGATATCGACAAGGAGCAGGACTGGTGGCATTACATGATTATGCTGAAAGTGATGATGCAGCATGAAGAAGCAACAGGGGATGAACGAATCATCCCGTTTCTCACGAAATTTTTTGCTTATGTCCATTCAGTTATTAAGGAACAGCCGCTTCGGGGCTGGGCTCAGACAAGAGGCGCGGAAATGCTGCTGTGCATTGTCTGGTTGTATAAACGCACGTCGTTATCCTTCCTGTTAGAGCTTGCCGATATCGTTGCCGGACAAACGACGGACTGGAGCGATATCTTTCATGATTTCCCATTCTGGCGAAAGGTTGAGGAGTGGGATTGGACGACCCATGTTGTCAACGTAGCCATGGGAATCAAAACGCCGGGCGTGCTGTTTGAATTAAACGGCAACGTCAAAGAGCGGGAAAGCGTGCTGCGAGGCATCGACTCGTTGATGAATTATCATGGTCAAGCGCACGGCATGTTCTCGGGAGATGAATGGTTGTCCGGTACCCATCCGAGTCAGGGCGTGGAATTGTGTGCCGTCGTGGAGTATATGTTCTCTATGGAGCAGTTGACGCGTATTTTCGGAGACGGACGCTTTGGGGACATTCTGGAGAAGGTTGCCTTTAATGCGCTGCCTGCCGCAATCTCTCCGGATTGGACATCCCATCAGTATGACCAGCAGGTCAATCAGATGGTGTGCAACGTCGCTCCGCGGCCATGGAGCAATGGTCCGGATGCCAACCTGTTCGGATTGGAGCCGAACTTCGGATGCTGCACGGCCAACATGCACCAGGGCTGGCCCAAGCTGACTTCACATCTCTGGATGAAGGATCGGGAGGAGGGGCTTGCAGCCGTATCCTACGCGCCATGCACCGTGAGAACAACGGTAGGTCAAGGGGTTGCCGTAGTTGTAGAGGTAAGGGGAGAATATCCGTTTAAGGATCGCGTCCAGATCAAGCTGTCATTGGAACGACCGGAATCGTTTCCTCTCTCCTTGCGTATCCCGGCATGGTGCGATCATCCCGTCATTACGCTGAACGGGCACAAATTGGAGTTCCAGGTTACATCCGGTTATGCAAGGCTCGTTCAGAACTGGCAGAGCGGTGACCGCCTGGACATTCACCTGCCGATGGAAGTGAGAACCTCGTCGCGGAGCATGTACGCTGCAAGCATCGAAAGGGGGCCGCTGGTTTATGTGCTGCCTGTGAAGGAGAACTGGCAGATGATCCAGCAGCGGGATATGTTTCACGATTGGGAGATATATCCTGCATCGCCATGGAAATATGGTTTGATTGCCGATACGTCATTCGAGGTGCTGGAGCAGGATATGGCTCGGCAGCCGTTCTTGGCTTCAGAGTCACCGATCAGGGTGAAGGCGCAGGGACAGTTAATCCGGGATTGGAAAATGGAAGGCAACAACGCAGGAACTCCACCGCTGCATCCGAATACGGATGGACAGCCCATTACGGAATTAGAGTTAGTTCCGTATGGAAGCGCCAGGCTTCGAATTGGCGAATTTCCTCTGATCGGGAAGCGAAAGAAATGATCTTAAGCTAAGGATGACGGGGACTGAAAAGCTAACGCAAGCTGAGCAGGGCAGGAGTATCGTAGTCAGACGGAATTTTCGTTTCTTAGAACTGCATACCAAGCTGTTCAACGTTACTGGCATGTATAGGAGCTTTCATATTTCTCTTGTTTTAGATGGAAATCTAAACGGTGAGGAGTGAAAGCTTCTTTTTGCGTTCTAGTATTATGGTATCATTGTTTTATTACAAAAAAACTGGACAAATACGCATGATGTTGTTTATATTATTGTAAGATAAAGAAATATGACGAGAAGGTGACTGTACATTGCTGGAACTGTCCATTAATGATTCTGACCGATTGGTAAAAGTGGCTCATGCACTCAGCACGCAGACCAGAATAGGCATTATTAAGCTGCTGCTGGCCAAAGCTAATCTTAATATCTTGGAAATCGCGGAACAGCTTGATATTCCCGTATCGACAGCGGCAAACAACGTCAAAGTATTGGAAGAAGCCGAATTAATCGTCACAGAGCTTCAGCCTGCGACAAGAGGGGCCATGAAGGTGTGCAGCCGAAATTTTGACGATGTACGCATGATTTTGAACCCCAAGGCCTATGACCAAAATACAAGCAAGGTTGAGGAAATCGAAATGCCCATTGGTCATTTCATTAATTTTGATATCGTTCCTACCTGTGGAATGGCCAATGCGACAGGGATGGTTTTTCAAGAGGACGATCCGGTTAATTTCTATCTTCCAGAGAGCAGAACCGCAGAGATCATATGGTTCCGTAAAGGCTGGATCGAATATCGGTTTCCCCGAAAGCTTCCAGCAGGAGCACAGATCCAGTCACTGGAATTCTCCCTCGAGATATGCTCCGAGGCGCCAAACTTCAATAATGATTGGCCATCGGAAATTACGGTGTGGATTAACGACATAGAGGTGGGGTCATGGATTTCGCCAGGAGATTTCGGCGATTACCGCGGCAAGCTTAATCCTTCATGGTGGTATGACAACAGCACACAGCACGGTCTGCTGAAAACCTGGTCTACCGATCTGAACCGAAGCATGGTGGATAAAGAGAAATGCTCGGATGTTACCCTTCGGGACCTTCATCTGGAGGAAAAGCCGTTTATTACGTTTCGGATCGGGATCAAGCCCGATGCGAAGCATCAGGGCGGTATCAATTTGTTCGGAAAAGGATTTGGCGATTACGCGCAGGGCATTGTGATGAAGCTGCAGTATGATTGATCCATATTAAACCTTAAGGTTTCAGATGTTTTGTAATACAAAACATTCTGAAACTTTTTTTATTGAATAAAACAATAATTTCGAAAGAAAGCGTTGACAAAACATTTAATAACCATATATTATTCTGTTTATAAACAAATTAATTGTAATAAAACAAACGAATGAGTATTGAAGAGTTGGGAACATGGGCAGAGAAAACTAGTTCATGGCTCCAGATGTACTCATGGAAGCGCTGTTTTGAGCAGTAGTTTGTTTATCAACAAATCAATCGAAGGGGGAAGCATCCATTATGGTTTGGAAAGGAAAGTGGGTTCAGCTTTCATTGACAATGGTGTTAAGTTTCATGCTTGTACTATCAGGTTGTGGTTCCAGCAATAATACCGCTGCACCAGAGGACCCGAAATCGGATGGTGGGACGGGAGAAACGAGTGAAAACGCAAAATCCCAGATTGAATTCATGGGATGGGGAGGCGATACCGAGAAAGCCGTATTCCAGAAGCTGATTGACTCCTATATGAAAAAGAATCCGAACAAGAAAGTGAAATATACCGTCGTTCCGCCTGCGGAATATTATCAGAAGCTGGATACATTGATTGCGGCGAACAAGACACCGGATGTTTTTTATGCCGGAGGAGCCCACTTCAATAAGCTGGTCTCCAGTGATGTTCTGTTAAATCTGGAATCCCAGCTTAACTCCAGCAGCGACGTGAACCCCGACAACGTGTGGAAGCAGGGACTCGATCGTTATCGTTACGATGGAAGCAATGTGGGTTCCGGAGATTTGTTCGGATTGCCTAAAGACGTAGGTCCGTGGGCATTTGCTTACAATAAAGCGTTGTTTGATAAAGCGGGCCTTCCATACCCTAGCGCCAAGGCTGGCGAATACACATGGGATGACATGGTCGCAGATGCAAAAGCCATCACCGTTGTGAATGAGCGCGGAAAGATCGATACGTTCGGTGTTGCGGGCTATTCCACCGAATCCGCGGTGTGGGCCAATGGAGCCGACTGGCTCGATCCCGCTACCGGCAAGATTACAATTGATACGCCTGAATTCGCAGAAGCGATGCAATTTGTAGCCGATTTGAGCCTGGTACATAAAGTCAGTCCGTCACCGGACGATGAGAAGGCCCAGAACGCCTATGCTCGCTTCGTTGCCGGTAAAGTGGCGATGTTCCCAATGGGTCCGTGGGATCAGCCTGGTTTCTGGGATCTGCCGTTTGAGTGGGATATCGCCGCATGGCCGGCAAGTCCAAATACGGGCAAAACCGCAACGTGGCTGGGCTCGCTTGGATTCGTTGTATCAAAGAAAACGGAGTATCCTGAAGATTCATTTGCCCTGGCAGCGTACTTAAGCCTGGATCCGGAATCGCAAAAAGAAAATTACATGCTGGGTCAGGCGGTTCCGAATTTGATGGATATGGCAAAGGGCGAATTCCTGGACTTGGAGAAGGCCCCGCAGACTCGTCAGGTATTCCTCGATATCATTGAAGATTATGGACGTCCGCCAGTTGAAGTTACCTCCAAAAACACCAAATGGCTGGATACGTTCTGGCAGGATGCCAGTCAAGTGTGGACAGGCAAGAAATCCGCAGCTGAATTTGTCAAAGAGGAGCAGCCGAAGCTGCAGAAGCTTTACGACGAAAGCAATAAGTAGGCAGGGCAGCACATGCTGCGGTGGAGAGGCGAAGACGACGGGGGAACCCGGCTTGCAGCGTCTTTGCTTTTTCCCGCTGCAGCCAGGGAGGAAAAATTGATGAAGAATACAACCCCGGGATATCGGCGCAAAGAAATCATATGGTCACTGCTGTTTGTCACACCGCCGATATTGGGTTTCTTGATATTCGGCTTGGCACCGCTTCTGACATCGTTTGGATTAAGCTTCATGTCATGGGATATGTTCACGCCCGCCGAGTTCACGGGTACGGACAATTTTCAGTACATGTTTGCGGACGAGAAATTCTACAAGTCGCTTTATAACACGTTCTATCTGCTGCTCGGTATTCCGCTCGGCATGATCATAGCTCTGATCCTGGCGATCATGATGAATCGGCCGCTAAAGGGTATTTCATTCTTTCGTACCATTTATTACATTCCGGTGATATCCCCTATTATTGCCGTTTCATTACTCTGGCAGTGGCTTCTTAATTACGATTACGGCATTATCAATGAGTTTATCTGGAATGTATTCGGGGTGCAGGGTCCGAACTGGCTCGGAGACCCGAACTGGGTAAAACCGTCATTCATCCTGATGGGTTTATGGGGCGGCGTTGGCGGCACTATGGTGCTGTATCTTGCAGGATTGCAAGGGATACCCTCAAGTTATTATGAAGCGGCTCAGGTTGATGGGGCTTCACGCTGGCACCAATTCAAGCATATTACGCTTCCGCTGCTGTCGCCGATTCACTTCTATGTCGTTGTGATGGGCATCATAGGCACCTTCCAATCCTTCAGCCAGATGTACATTCTGGCAGCAGATGGAGGGCCTGAATACAGCGGAGCGACCATCGTGTATTACATCTTCCAGGAAGCCTTTAAATATTTCAATATGGGTTACGCAAGCGCGGTGGCATGGGTGCTGGGTATTCTCATTTTTATCATCACGCTGTTCCAGTTCCGCTTCTCCAAGCGGTGGGTTTACCAAGAATAGACGCATGCCATTTATATAGGAGGAATTAGATATTATGGTTAAACAACGCCGTTTGATCCATTCGATGATCTATATCCTGCTGCTTGCGGGGTCTTTCATCATGCTTGGACCGCTAGTCTGGACGTTGTCAACGTCATTGAAGAGCCAGCAGCATGTTTTTGATATACCGCCGCAGTGGATTCCCGATCCGCTGACATGGCTGAATTACAAGGATGTCTGGGCCAAAGCCCCGCTCCTGTATGGTTTTATGAACAGTGCCATCGTGGTGGTGACGGTACTGACAATAGGTCTGTTTGTGGCAGCCATGGCGGCTTATGCCTTTTCCAAGTTTGATTTTCCCTTCAAAGAAGGGATCTTCATGGCCCTGCTTGGCACGATGATGATTCCATATTCCGTGGTCATGATCCCCCAATATATCGGTTTCTCTGAGCTTGGGTGGGTGGATACGCTGCTTCCGCTCATCGTGCCTGGTCTCTTCGGGAATATTGTGACGATCTTCTTCTTTCGTCAATTTATGCAAGGCTCTATTCCGACGGACCTCATCGATGCGGCGAAAATAGATGGCTGCGGATATTTCCGGACATTTACGACCGTCGCGCTTCCCATCGTGAAACCGGCGATTGCTGCACAGGCCGCCCTTGGATTTATGGGGATATGGAACGATTTTATGGGCCCCTTGATTTATCTGCACACACCGGAAAGGCAGACTATTCAGGTGTTAATCGCAAGTATGCAGTCCAATTACATCTCGACCTCCAATTATCCGTCGCTCATGGCTGCCTCCATCGTGGCATTGCTGCCAGTCGTTATTGTATTCTTCATGGCTCAGCGCTACTTCATTGAATCCTTGGCCATTACGGGCATTAAGGGATAACCGATGACACGATTTCGGAAACCGTGGAGGCTGTTAGGGATTTCGTTGGCATCGGTTGCGGCTGTGGCCGTTACGCTTGCAGTTATACAGGATGCGACCAAGGGTAAGCAGGCATACGGAGGGGAGATAACAATGGAACATACCTATCTGAACCCGATGAAGCTGGATCAGGAATGGGAGGATTATGGAATAGGTGACCCTTATGTACTGCGTTTCAATGGAAGATATTATCTATATTGCAGTACAAAGGACTGGCGTGTCGGCATTAAGGCATGGAGCTCCGAGGATCTTGTGAGCTGGCAATACGAAGGACTTGTTACAGAAGAGCCGCTTACCGAGGGAGCTTATGCACCGGAGGTAGTCTACTGGAACGGATCATTCTACATGTACACCTCGCCTGGTGGCAAGGGACATTATGTTCTGCGAAGCGACAATCCGACGGGTCCATTCCAAATAGAAACCGATAATTTGGGACTGAGCATCGATG
Source organism: Paenibacillus vortex V453 (assembly GCF_000193415.1). NCBI lineage: Bacteria > Bacillati > Bacillota > Bacilli > Caryophanales > Paenibacillaceae > Paenibacillus > Paenibacillus vortex. The sequence goes on along the minus strand of NZ_ADHJ01000037.1, from coordinate 60,240 downwards.
GCTCGGTGTTCATAGACGATGATGCCAAGTGGTATTTCACTTATGCCGCATCAGGCGGCATCATGGCAAGCACCATGAAGGACCCGTATTCCATCGACGTTGGCTCTAAACTGAATACGTCTTTAGGCCACTGGACGGAAGGCTCCATGATCATCAAGCGTCAAGACCGGTATTACATGACGTATACAGGCAATCATGTGTTCAGCCGCGGATACCGCGTCAATTATGCGGTTGCCCATGATTCGCCTAACGGAATCTACTCAATTCCGGAGAATAACCCCATCATCATCTCGACTAACGATGAGTTTAACGGGCTGGGGCACAGCGCAACCGTATTAGGACCTGACATGGATTCCTACTACATTGTGTACCACAATCTTGCGGGGCGTTCGGCGGAAGGCCCGCCGGTACGGATGTTAAACATGGACCGATTGATTTTTAATGGAGACAAAATGTCGGTTGCAGGACCTACGCATGGGATACCGGTGCAAGCACCAGCACTTCCGGTCTTTCATGATGTGCTCGGAGGACCGGAGCCGCAAGGCGAGCACTGGGAACATCAGAAGCTTGTAAATGGATCAGCAGCATGGATCAGCAGCCTAAGCACGGACAACAGGTTTACGGCCGAGTTCAATGCTGTGCTCACGGATGAGAACGTCCCTGCCGGTTCGGAAGATGCGGATTTCGAGGCTTTGTTTTCCTATGAGGATGGAGATCATTACCGAGGCATCCGCGTGGATGGCAAGGATATGTCCATGTCAATGTTTGAAAGAGCTGGGGGACAAGAAGTTATAACTCAATCCGTCAGTCTCCCTAACGGAATGGATATGACCAAGCATCACGCGCTGCGCATCGAATCAGGGGACCATGGAACCCGAGTTTATTGGGATGGGATCCTTCTGTTGAGCGATAAGGAAATGAAGGGTACGGCAGGACGGATCGGATATAGCTGGTCACCCGCGCTGAAGCCGGAACTGCGATATACCGCCTTTTCAAACGAAGCGAACGGCAGCAGCGACCAAGATGTGCTGAAGCAGGTGCCTGGTACGATGGAGGCCATACATGGTGTCCAAGATTCAGTTGAGCGTAACGAATACGCAATCAGTGACAAGGAAACACCGGACGGAAGTTATGCGGTAACCGTGCTTCAAGATCACAAGGGACTAACGTTTCCGGTATATGTAAAAGAAGACGGCAGTTATCTGTTATCTGCGATGGTATCGAACGCTTCGGCCGGTGCAAGGCTTGTCCTAGATGCCGGGGGAGAACGAAAGGAAATCCTGCTGGATCCTTCATGGTTCTCCGAAGATTCCGAATGGACGAAGATTCCCCTGGGGTCGGTTCAACTGCGTAAGGGGCCTCAATGGCTATCGTTAACGAGGAAAAAGGGAGATGTCTCGATACGTTATATCGAGTCCAGCTTAATTTCCCCAGTAGCGCCACGTCATGACGTCGAATTCACCGACGTATACGGCAGCTGGAACCTTGCAAACGGTCAGGCCGAGCTTCTGTCGGAAGGCCAAGAGGGCAAGTTGTTCGGCGGGGACCCGCGATGGAGCAATTACGAAGTGAGCTTTCAGTTAACCGCAACTGAAGAAGCGTCAGGGGAGGCGTCCGTGCTGTTAAGAACATCCAACGAATCGGATTTTCCGGACCAGGTCAGGGACTCCTTCATGGGTTATGAGCTGTCTTTTCGTAATGGAAGGGTGATCTTAAAGCGGATCAGCTATGAAGTGAATGAGGAGATGGCTTCGGGCTTCCTTGAGCTGGAGGAACATCAGCCAGCAGAGATTAAAGTAAGACTTGAAGGAGCCGCAATACATGTGTACGCCAACGGCGGTGAAGATCCGATTGTGAGCTGGCTGGACCCCAACGCCTTCCTGAACGGCCGTGTCGGTCTACGTACCTCCTCGAAGGGATGGACCTTCTCGCCGCTAACGGTTGAACCGATCGAAATGCAGTAACTGCATACCAACAACATAAACATAGCACAAGCCAACGTGCGACAAAGGAGCAGGAGACAACATGACAACAAAAATGTATAGCAAAGATTATCCGCGACCTCAATTCGTGAGAGAACATTGGGTTAATCTGAACGGGGAGTGGAGTTTCGGGTTTGACGATGACAATACAGGTGAGCGTGATCGGTGGCAGGATGATTTTGGTCGGTGAATTGAAGATCACGGTGCCCTTTACTTATGAGACGAAGGCCAGCGGGATCGGCAGAGAGGAGCACCATCCATTCATATGGTATAACCGAACGCTTGATATCCCTCAGGAGGATGAGGGCAAGCGAGTTCTCCTGCATTTTCAAGGAGTAGATTACTTGGCGAAAATCTGGATTAACGGTACCTACGTTGGCAGTCATCAAGGGGGATACTCGGCATTTTCATTTGATATTACCCCGTACATATCCTTTGGTGCTGCCAATCAATTAACGGTGAAAGCGGAGGACAGCATGGATGCAACCCAGCCACGAGGCAAGCAGAGGTGGGTTGAGCATAATTTCGAGTGTTTTTACGTCCAGACAACCGGGATTTGGCAGTCGGTCTGGCTGGAAGTTGTAGAACCGGTCCATGTCGATTCTGTCAAAATAACACCGAATATGGATACGCGCTCCGTGCGTTTCGAATACCAGGTGAAGGGTGATTTCACGACGAAGGAGACCAGACTGGAGACGATTATCAGCTTGAAAGGGAAGCAAGTTAAGAAAGTGAGTTTGACGATTGATCGTCCGTGGCTCCAATTGGACGTCGATCTGGTTCACGAGGCCAACGGTCCGTGGAAGCACTGCCTGTGGTCTCCGGCTCATCCGAATTTATACGATGTTGAATTTATACTGCATCAAGGGGAGGAGAAGCTCGACCACGTCTATTCCTATTTCGGCATGAGGAAGATATCGATTGAGAAGGGCAGAGTCCTGCTTAATAACGTTCCGATCTATCAAAGACTCGTGCTGGACCAAGGTTATTGGTCTGACAGTCATCTCACTCCGCCATCCGAGGAAGCCATCATTGAGGATATCGATGCAATTCTGGAAATGGGGTATAACGGTGTCCGCAAACATATGAAAGTAGAGGATGCCCGGTTCTTGTACTGGTGTGATGTAAAGGGGCTGCTTGTCTGGTCGGAGATGGCGGCTGCCTTTGAATTCAATGACAATGCCATCCAGAAATTCACCAACGAATGGATGGAAATCGTCCGTCAGCAATATAACCACCCCAGCATTATTACCTGGGTTCCGTTTAATGAATCGTGGGGAATCGCGCAAATTGCCAAGGACCGCAGGCAGCAGAAATTTACCGAATCCATTTATCATTTGACGAAGTCATTCGATCCGAACCGTCCGGTGATCACGAATGACGGCTGGGAGCACACCGTGTCCGATATTTTGACACTTCACGATTATATTGAGTCCGGGGAACAATTCAAGAAGCGTTATGCGGATAAAGATGTGATCGTGAATAACGAACGATCGTTCAACCAGTGGAAGTATGCTTACGCAGAGGGATACCATTACGGAGGACAGCCCATTATCGTTAGCGAATTCGGGGGCATTGCCTTTCAATCGGAATCCGGCTGGGGTTATGGCAAGCAGGAGTCATCAGAGGAGGAATTCCTCTCGAGGTTCCGCAGCATTCACCAAGCGATCAAGGATACGGAATATATTGTAGGATATTGTTACACACAGCTAACGGACGTGCAGCAAGAGATGAACGGTTTATTGACAGAGGAGCGCAAACCGAAGTTTCCGCTGGATATCATTCGCGAGATCAATCTTTCTTAAGTTTGGAAGGAGGAAAACAAATTGACTCAACAAACGTTCAGGAACCCGATACTCCCTAATGGTGCCGACCCTTGGATCATCAAACATACGGATGGATATTATTATTTGACGGTGACGTTAGGTGACCGGATCGCCCTTTGGCGGAGCCATACCATGACCGGGTTAGCTGCGGCAAACCCGACAACGATATGGACCCCCGAACAGGACGGGCCGTATTCCTATCATTTATGGGCACCGGAGCTTCACTACATTGAGGATCGATGGTACATCTATTACACGGCCAACGATGGGGGCGGCGATGATACACGAAGAATATGCGTTCTGGAGCTCATAGGCGACGATCCGGTGAACGATGAGTGGATATTTCGAGGTGTGATAAACACGGAGCATCCGGGATTGGATGGAACCGTGCTCCAGCACAAGGGAGAGCTGTATTTTTTCTATTCCGGATACGGTTTTTTCCCGGACTACGGTTCGGCCATTTATGCGGTCCGCATGGTTAATCCCTGGACCTTAACGGGGCCGAATGTGCTTCTATCGGCGCCTACGGAAGCATGGGAGAAGCAAGGCGGGATGGCGATTAACGAAGGACCGGTGTTCTTGAAGCGGAATGGGCGCTTGTTCCTCGTATTCTCGGCAAGCGCGACCTGGTCCGATGATTATAGTCTTGGGATGATTACGATTTCGGAGACGAATGATGTGCTTGATGCTTCAGCCTGGACCAAGCATGCAGGGCCAGTGTTTGCGAAGAATCCCGCTCAGGGCGTGTACGCCCCCGGACATAACAGCTTCACCGTCTCACCGGACGGTTCGGAAGATTGGATCGTCTACCATGCGTATTCTTACTCGGAAGCCGAGCAGCAGCGTTCGGCTGGCGGTCCACGCAGTACGCGGATTCAACGCTTCGGCTGGAAAGAGGATGGCTTGCCCGATTTTGGGCTTCCAATATCTGAGCATAGCTTGCTTCCCCTGCCTTCCGGAGAGTAAAACAGCTAAACATGATCCCGGCCAGGCATTGGAGCCTGGCCGGGGTTTTAAAATCTCATGTGTTCATTTAAGTATGTTGAGGAGAGGATGATCTATCGTGAAGGAGCTTCCTTTATACCAGCAAATACAATATAAAATCAGAGAACAGATCCAGCAGGGCAATCTGCGTCCGGGCGACCGCATCCCGTCCGAGAAAGAACTAGGCCATGCGGTTTCATGTCAGTGTCATCACGACCAGGAATGCGCTCGCTGGTCTGGCCGAGGATGGCGTAGTTACCCGCATAAAGGGAAAAGGGACCTTCGTGGCAGGCGTATCTCCGCTTTGGGATTTCTCGCTTGATGGATGACCTTACCCTTAAGCCTTAAGGATTTACCTTAACATTATCAAAACGGGCATTGCTGTTCATTACACGGAGTCCGACTTTGCCGTGGGTAAATGGATTCATGCTAGGTATCGGTATAGTCGATAACAGGAGATACACCATGATTTACATAAATTTTAATATGGGTTCCGCTAGTGACAACCTTCAGATGATGCCAGCTATCGGCGGGCAGGCTCATGGCTGCAAAGTCGAGCGCTTGGTAACCGTAATTCATTTTGCCAAGATGCACACCCTGGGCAGTGATATGAGCATAGTAACCCTGCAGATAATCCGGGTTGTTAACAAAGGCCTTGCCGCTCGCCGGATTGTTGACACGGACAACAATTCCCGCGTCTCCCGTTGATGTCAGCCGCCTGATATCCGCCTCAACCGAATAATCACTCCAGAGGCTGCTGCCGATTACCGTTTTGCCAAAGGAGCCTGCCCCTGTTCCTGCATACTCTCCGTTAACAACCGACCAGTCGCCCTCGTAGCGAGTCCATCCATTGTCGTTGCCGTCATTGAAATCATCGTTGATGGAGGTGACTGCGTCCGCGCGCGAGAAGGTGAGCGAGCTTAAATCGTATTCCCCGCTGACCGTTTCAAGCCGCAATTCATGATGGCCGGCAGTCAAATATATACGCTTGCCGCTGGTTAACCGCCAGTTCTCCCAATCTCCCGTGCTGGGGACAGGAACGGGCCCGGTAAGATCTTCGGCTCCATTCCAGAGACGGAACTGCGCATTGGGGAACGTCGTTGCTGCCCGCAGACTCAGATCATAATACCCGGTCTCCGCAACGTTGACACGATATTTGAGCCATTCGCCCGGCTGGTTCCAGCCGATGACATATTTCCCTTCAGACGCCGAAGATCGAATATCAACATGTTCATTCCGGTAAGCGCCGCCCGTGTTCCCTTGACTGAGATCATGGTATGCTGTTCCTTCGCCGCCCTGCATGTAATGAACGGCTTCGATGGTGCCGTCAACGGGCTTATAGGTATTCCATGCACTGTTGCCACCGACTTTGTTGCTAAAGGCAGCATAGCCGAAATCGGCATGGACATTCGACGTGGCATACCCGATCTTGCCTCCGGCCAGACCGGTGATGTTCCGGGTCTGCTTTTTCATGCCATCAACAAAGATGGAGAAGCTGGAATCCTTTTTCTCCACACGGATTTGATGCCATTTCGTATAATTGAAACCCGAAGGTAAGGAAGCATATTCCCATCCCTGACTCACGCCGCCAATGACAAAGTCGGTTTCGAGCCGGTTTAAGCTTCGGTTCAGGACGGCCGTTCCGTAGTTGGATTCATCCTGATATGAAAATACGACGCCGTACACAGGCGTATTGCCAGAGCCTTGCTTCATCTGTTTGGTATGGAACTCGGCCGTATAATCGGCTTCCGTAGCATTGGCCGTTACTTGACGGTACCAAGAAGCATTGCCGATGGTATCTTGCCACATGAGTTCCTGATTATAGATCCCCCAAGTGCCTCCTCCAACATTGATCCATTGGTTTCCGATCGTTGTCCGGTTAAAGCGATCTGCAAACAACGGCAGCTCCGGATTGGTTTGCTCCGATGACGTCGGTCCGAGCACAAGCATTCGGTCCCCGTTCCACACGATTCGATCCAGATTCATCCTTCGTCCCGGATAAACCGAATTTCCTTCATGCGCATGGCTGTGATAAACCATATAGTCCGAATCCAGATCAGGTCCGCGCACAAGGGAGTTGTGCCCAAGGCCGACATGATGGCCTTCCGTTTCAAGGAGAACGGGATTCTGGCCGGACGCGGGCACGAATGCGTGGGTTGCGTTGTTGCTGACAGCATAATCGACCCGGTATGCCGTACTCCATACATGATTGCCGGTATAGGTCATGAAATACTTGTTATTGCGCTTAAGGACGGTAGGACCCTCAGTCCAGCCGTTCATGCTGAGACCGGTCGACACCGCAGAACCAAAGGAAGTAGGGCTGTTCATTGGCCAGGCCATGATCTGATTGGACCCGGTTGCATAAAAGGTCCACTGTCCGTTGTCGTCAACGAAAACAGAACCGTCAATCCCCATGCCCACATTGCCAGTAACCGGAACGAACGGACCGAGGGGACTGTCGCTTTTCAGCACATAATGCCCTCCTCCTCCCGGTGATGTGTACATATAGAAATTTCCGTCCACATGATAGAATACCTCAGGAGCATAAGCGGCTTTGGTAATCGGATCTGTTGCGCATAGACCGCGGTAGGCCCAATTGACAAGATCGGGGGAAGACCACACTTTGATGCCGGACTGGTGGTCAACCGTACTGACATACAGATAATATGTTCCGTTGAATTTGAGGATGTAAGGGTCGCCCTCACCGTAGAAATCGTTATTGTTCCAACGCCAGGAATCCGTTAAATGAAATGGATTACTGTAGGCAAAAGCCTGTACCGGGAACAGGAACGCAGTTGCGAGCGCAGCCATCCCAAGCAGCAGTTTCACGAATTTCAATGTTTGATCAGCTCCAATCAGAAGAATATATGGCTGAGAACTCGGAAATCAAACGATGGACTGTATGAAGTTCACCTCCGTTCCTTTAATATGGGAAACGTTTACATTGAACGTAGTATAGCAGAACAGATGCAATCCCGTTATACCTAATCAACTATAAAATCAGGAGTCCAAGCCTCGTGCATCTGGTTGATCAATGGCTTCATCCGTTAGAGCGGTTGGTTTACAGATCAATAACCCCATGACAACACCAACAATGGACACTGCCGTTACAACAAGGTAGGTGAACGAGAACGCATCTGCCCAGATTTCAACTTGCGGTATTGCACGAGATGAAGCTGATACACGAGCTGTCAACAAGGTTGAGAAGGCAGCCACCGCAAACGAGCCCATCACTTGCTGTGAAGCATTGTTCAAGGACGTAACGCGGTTGATCAGCGCTTGCGGTGCAGATTTCATAACAAATGCATTCAAAGACATGCCATACAATGCATGGCCGGAGCCTGCTAAGGTCATAGCGACAATTAACATTCCCATTCCGCTCCCCGAAGAAACTCTAGAGAGCAGGAAGGCCCCTAGCCCCAGAAGTGCCGTACCGATAATAACCAGCGGCTTTACGCTCATCCGGTCAAAGAGCCTACCGCCAATCTGCATGAGAACGATGCAGGCAATGGCCTGTGGAATCATGAGGAGCCCTGTATCAAATGCATTAAATCCCTTCACCTGCTGGAGGTAAACCGGAATGAGAAAGAAGTTTCCATAAAACGTAACGGCCGTTAGCCAAAGAATCAACATGGCGCTTGTAAAAGACCACGAACGGAATACACGCAGCTCGAGGAGCGGCTCGCTTGAGCGAAGTTCAACCAGAATAAATAGCAGAAGCGCCACTACGCCAACTGCAAGGCCAATGATGGTCTGCATGGAGTCCCATCCGGCATCGCCCCCTTGGTGCACGCCGTAGATGAGGGCTGCAAAAGCAAGGGGGCCGAAAATCATGCCGAGTTTATCCAGCTTGGCTTGAACCTGACTCTCCAACTTAGGCAGATATCGCAGCCCGAGGCATATTCCTAAGATGCCTACAGGCACATTCACCCAGAATAGATAAGGCCAGCTTACGTAATCCACCAACCACCCGGCAAACACGGGCCCGATGGCTGGCGCAATAAGTATGGGAACGCCCAGGTATGAACCCATCACCGTGCCAATCTTGTCCGGAGGACTGATCCGAAAGACGATGGCATAACCAATCGGCATGACAATGCCTCCACCTAAACCTTGAAGTATGCGAAACAGTATAAATTGCTCAGCGTTAATTGAGAGTGCGCAAAGAATAGAGCAGATTGTAAAGATGGAGATTGCCAGAATGAACATGCGCCTGCCGCCAAAGCGGTCAGCCAGCCAGCCGGCTACCGGAATAATGGCCGCCTCGGCCAGTATATAACCCGTGGTTGCCCATTGCATTAAAGATAGTGGGCTTTGAAAGGTGTTCATTAGTTTCGGAATCGCCACATTCATGGCGGTCATATTCAGTAGGACCATAAACATGCCAATGATGATGGCGAATAAGGGCGCGCGGATTTCTTTAATCGTGGTCGACATTTCATCGTCTCCTCGTACTGTATATTGTTGTGCATAACCACATTTCCGGATATATGGCTATTCGAAGAGAATCGCGCGATTCAGAGTGTCGATTCAAGAATGCACCTTGATCAACAGCTATGTGCCAAATTATAATGACTCTAAACCAACAAGAACAGTAGGCAATATTTATTGATAAGATCATTTATTATAGACCAACTTACTTTAGGTTAGGGCGGGTGATGGTTTGAGCGAGCATTCAGAACATAACGAAGAATATGAAGTATGCACGGAGGTTATTGGCGAGGTTTTGAAAATAGTTGCCGTGAAACGGGCCGTCCACGTGATTGGAGAACTGCATGACGGTCCTCAGCGGTTTAACCGCTTACGCCGGAATTTGGGCAACATCAGTACGCAATCGTTGACGGTGATTCTGAGACATTTGGAACAGAACGGAATCATTCAACGGCAAGTCATGCCAACCATGCCGGTTACGGTTGAGTATTCCTTAACGGAGCAGGGAAGAGAATTTGAAGACGTTCTCAATGTGATACATGATTGGGGAGCATCCAGGAGGGAGCATCGAACTTCATTAGGAAAGGCGAGTTCCTTATCCGAGAAATAGCAAACAGAGATCGCAGAAACCGCGTATATCGCGGTTTTTGTGTTGTACGGATACTTGGCCATAGCGAAGATAAGTATTTACGAAGTGGAGAAATACACATAATATGGAGTTATTGGAAAAGTCGCTGAGTCTTTGCAGGCGGTGAAGCACAAGGGAACTGAAGAAAGCGATCAATACCTACAAGGTCATTAAGGTGCCGGATGTGAAAGCCGAGCCCAAATTGCCATAAGAGATAACCGTTAAGTCTGGTGAGCGAATTTATCCTATATCACCCGAAGGAGCTTTCCATAATGATGAAAAATGCCATGGTCCTATTCTGTATATGTTTGATGTTAATGGTCTGTAAATCTAACGTCGATAGCGTTGATACTCCACCTTATGAGGGTCCACCCTATGAGGGTAGGAGCCTAGTTATTGGTTTGATTGGAGAAACTCCGAACATAAGGGAAGAGAATATAGATTTTGAGGAAGTCACGTTCAAACAATTAGAGGAGGGGTTATCGTCTGACCTTGACGCTATTTTCATTACGAAAGAGTTTCTAGTGGAGGCTTCCAATCCACAATATGCAAAAGTCTATCACCATTCGGACATCCCTTTTTTCTATATCGAGTCTAAGAAATCACACGTCCCCTTTACAATTGAGGAGTTATCGTATGCCGATGTTCCTGATCTTTCAGCTTACGCTTATGCCACGGGTTACTATGGCGAGGAATCTCATTACTGGGAATATGGGTTATACAACGATGTACGCAATGAGTCCAATATCCAGGATGTCTATTCCCGAATCTTTACAACGATTGAATCGCTGCAGCTATGAAGGTGCGTGAAGAAATGGATGCCGTAAATATGATGGTATACTAACAACGAACAGAAGAGGGTACTTGCTTTAGGCTGAGGATCGTGGGAAACACGGAGGATTATAAATTACGGAGGTAATAACGGCTGCATGCATCTACATGGCAAGGCAAGGTGAGTAAATTGCCAGAAATAGAAGGGAATATCTGACCAAGTTAGCGATGAAGCGATTATAAAATGATATGGGAAGCTGGTGTGTTAGTGCGTGCAACCATCCCCGCGAAAGGCAGTGAGCAGGATAGATTTCCAAGCGCGTGAAATAAACTGGGTGGAGAAAAGCGACCGAATGGTGTTATTGCTGGAAGATGATACCACACTAAGCGTAACTCCCCTGGATTCCGGGTTGGAGGCTGAGGTTATGAAAATCAGCTCACCCGAGTCTGATTTTGTCTTAAAGGTTTGGAATAAAGAGTCTCAGCCTAATGTGCAATTCCAATATGAAATCTTAAATGCCTTACACACGCATGGAAGTGCGGTTTCGAAACCTGTCGGCTGGGGTTATGAGGTGAATGGCCATCAAGTCCTGCTAACCAGTTACGATGGGACACCCATAGATAAAGTGGATCAGCCCAAACTTAAGAAGCTTGCGAAGAATTTGAATGATGTGCATAAGTTCCCGCTTGATCGTCTGACTGGTTCGGCGTTACCAAGCTACGACTTCATTGATTATTTTTATCCGCAAGTGGATCAGCACCCCGATATCCAGGATTTATTAGTGAAGCTGGTTCAGCGAGCAGACTTGAAGCCAGTGTGCATGATTCATGGGGATTACCATCTGGGCAATATTCTTGAGTCAGAAGGCAAGCTGACCGTGATCGATTGGACTAACGTCCAAATAGGTGACCCTAGATATGACATAGCCTGGTCCATTATCTTGATGTGGATTTATGTAAGTGAGAAGCGGGCCTCTTTCTACCGTGCTGCATTTTGTGCCGAGGGCCGATACGGGGAGGATGAGCTGGAGCTATTCGAAGCCATCGCGTGTTTGCGAGGCATTCTGTTGTTTAGGGCGAATAATCTGCCGAGTTAGGCATGATACAATCTCAAGGCTCAAGTCCATTGTAACAACAAACCAATACTTGCATGGCAAGTTACTCTAAGATGGACCCCTAAATACCTGTGAACGAGAGGTCGCGTGATCGAACGTTTTTTGCACTTTAACGGACACAGGAGACGCTATTTGCTCCAAAAGGAACATTTGAACAAGATAACGGACCTCAGCCGCCTTATTCGGTACAAAATAGGGAAAATGGGCAAATACTTATGGTATAGCGTCTGCTCGGTCCGTTACATTTGCAAACGGCGCGAATTAATGTAAATAACGTCCGTGGAGTCCGTTATGCCATTGGTATGGGCTGATTGGAGTTTTTTGTTGCATGGCTTGCATGCTCGGTTGGATACCTAAAATGACTATAATACGTTAGAGTACAATTAAAGTATATTCATGTGGGGGTTCTGGAGAGTGAGTTCATGTGGGTATTTCAGTCATATGACCTTAATTGGGTCGCTTGGTTCGTGTGTTCGTAATGGGATTCTCTCTACGTGACCCCGAGATTTCAATTACAACATCCTTTCGTACTGGGGCGTGACTATAATTTTGAGAAGACAAAATGTAATGATTGGCTTGGTTTTGGTTATTGGTATTGTTGTTCTATCAGCTTATTATCTTAGTAACGACAAGAAGCTGTATGGAAACGATGAGGGGTCCATCCAAAAAGTAATTCAGTCGATTGAGGGATACGAAAACAGGCAAATCGAGATTCTGGATATATCCGATTTCCATGACAGCAGGGTGGTAGGATTCCTGTCCGACCAAAGGCCGGGGTATATTGAGTTTGCTCGAAATTCCAAAGGGAACTATGAATGGAAACATATAGAGGCAGCGCATGATCCTGTCGGGTTGTTCATGCTGAATAATCCCAAGGAAGGGGTTCAAAAATGGATGGTTGTAACCCATCACGATAATCAAGTCGCCAAAATGCAAGTACGCATTAATGGGGAGTTGTTGGAGCAAACATTCGTCCCTAACCGTGCAGATGTGACTTATATTGAATTACCTCCGTCCGAAGATCAATCGTACACCTTCAGGGACTATAAGTTTTACGATGAACGCGGCATGCTGCTGGATGAATGATACAATGAACTCATAAGACTCATGAATCGATGGAACTATTTTTCAAGGGATCTCAGAATCCATGAATCTTCCTGATCTTCGAATCTGTGAAATTGAAGTTACGAGCCTACAAGGCTCCGAGCAAACCACAGCATAACAAACGGTAATACATGCCGTCTAAGTATAACTGAAGTTCCCACCCGTCCAGTCTATAAGATGGAGGCTGGGGACTTTTTTGTATCCAGATTTGAATGTCGATAGCTAGCATCAACTAAACACACATCTTAATGCGTAATTATAATTACTTCTAAGAGTAAATATATATTGACTTTTAGAGTAATATAAAATACTTTATAACGTAACAGGGTATAGCCTGCCTAGGTGCGGCGCTATTCTGATCATGGGTGTGAAGGGAGAAGAACCGATGTCGAACGTTCATAGGCTAAAACCGGATATTCACTCGCTTCATGGATTTTTCAGCAAAGAGCTGGAACCGGCTCTGTATATTCAGTCAGGCGACACTGTCCTCTATCAAACGTTGGATGCTTCCTGGGGGATTGCGAAGCGCTCTGCGCCAGGTGCGCCAAGAACGAAGTTCACTGAGCGTAAGCCGGGGCGGCAGGAGAAACAGTTTGGGCATGCATTGGTGGGGCCGGTACATATTGAAGGTGCAAAAGCTGGTGACACATTGGAGATCCAGATCAACGAGATTATTCCCGGATCATGGGGTTGGACCTCCGCCGGAGGTTTTCCAAGTTATTGGAACGAGAAGCTGGGGATGCGTGATGTTCAAGAAATCATGCTGGATTTTGAATTGGACGCCAAGACTTTGATAGGCCGGAGTCAATTCGGAACCTTCAAGTACAGCGTGGGTCTGAAACCTTTTATGGGTATAATGGGCATGCCGCCAGGAGAAGAAGGCCAGCATACGACTTTTATGCCGCGCCCCTATGGAGGTAACCTGGATTGCAAAGAGTTAACCGCCGGTTCCACCCTGTATTTGCCGATTCCGGTCGATGGCGGATTATTCTCTACAGGGGATGGTCACGCCGTGCAGGGGGACGGCGAAGTCAGCGGGCCTGCCCGTGGTAATGTCCCATGGAGAAGGTGAGTCTGACCTTTCATATCCGGGACGATATGCCGATTACGATGCCAAGAGCGAAGACGAGCACCGGTTGGCTAACGATGGGTTTTCATGAGGATCTGGACGAAGCGATGTGGATGGCTCTAAGCGGGATGCTTGACCTCATGACGGAACTCTACTCCATTACGCGAACAGAGGCGTACGCTTACGCCACATTGGCAGTAGATCTGCGCGTAACTCAAATCGTGAATACGGCCAAGGGCGTGCACGCATTTTTGCCTTTTGGCGCATTAAGGTAAGAGGGGGGCTAATGATGGATGAAACCCTCAGCCTTACATGCTCTGTAGAAGGAATCAACGAAAAGTAGAACTGTGGAACGATCTGACGCTATTGTCTTGCCCAGTTCTTATGATCCGTGGCATAAAACCAAGTCCTAGGTTTCATTAGATGCAGTGGAAACAATACAAACAATCACTGCCTCAGGCCAAAATCGCGGAATTCGAGCAGTTTGATCACAACATTTTTGAACCGGATGAGGGGTTGTTTGTCTGCACAGCAGATTCTTTTATGGAAAAAAGCACAAAATCAATCCACTATTAAAAAGGGTGTACGCACTTGGATAATCTGAAGCTCAATGTATCACTGTTACGACAAAGGGTTCCGAACCTGACTAGCGCCGCCAAATCCGTTGGACTGCGGCCTGCTACGGTCTCCAATCTGTGCACGGGAAAAATCCCCGTGGGACGGGCGGAAGTCCGCACCATTGCCGCACTGGCATCCCTGGCGAAATGCAGTTTAGATGAACTGATCCTGCGCGGGGAAAGGGTGGATATGATCGAAACAGGCATCAAGCCGCTCGATTTATTTGCTCCGCTGGCAAAAGGCGGCACCGTCGGTTTAGTCGCCCGTCCCGGAATGGGTCAGCTTGTGCTGCTGGGGGAATTGTTCCACCACTTCAAGGCGGGAGGTTATGTGACGATTCTGCTGAAGCCGGAAGGTGAATATCCGGAGCTGCAGGACATGCTTAATGATGTGCAGCGGGTGGCCAACTCTATAGAAGAAACTTATTCAATCGTGGCGAATACAAGTAGGGAGAAGGAGATTGTATTTGCAGCAGACCGGGAGCACGTCTTAACCGGGAAGATCTATGATCTTCAGGAACGTCTTCAACAAGAAGGCATTGAGAATGTCACGACTTTTCTTGTGGATCTAAAAGGTGCAGCTGTTGATGAGGATTTGCCTTACGGTCCCCTGGAGACGCTGTGGTATTTTGATGCGGACCTGGCTGCCAGACATATGTTTCCGGCCGTAAATCCGTTATACTCCACATCTTCCGTATTGGAAGGAGTCCATCTGGATCAGCATCACCTGTCGGTTCAGCAGCGTGCCCAGAAACTGCTGAGGCGTTACCGTGAGCTGCGTTCGCTGGTTCAAGTGCGAGGCCTGCAAGCCATTCCGGCATCCGAGACGGAAGTATATGAGCGTGGAGAACGGCTGGAAGCCTATCTTACGCAGCCTTTTTACGTTGCGGAAGCATATACCAGATTACAGGGCGAGCGGGTATCGCTGCTAGAAACACTAGATGACGTTCAGGCTATCCTAAATGGCAGTATGGATCATCGATCGGTGGAGAGTTTATCCTGGATCGGTACGATCAAATAACGGTAGAATAAGCTCTGTTTCAGCATAAAGTCGATTTTGTGAGTTTTCACATCGGGAATATCGGCTTTTTTGCATGAATCCGCATAATATAATCCGTATGCCCCATAGCTGACAGGTTAAGTCCATTATATAATATGTGCTAGTTTGCACCGTCCGGTTGGCGGCCAGCACAAGAAAGGTAGCCAGCGGTTCATGCGGGGAGAACGAGACCATACATAGAGGAGAAATGAAGATGAAGAGAAAAGGTTGGCTTATTGCATTCGCTGCAGCGTTGTTGTTAACGCTTATCGTGGTGCCGGTTCAGCAGTCTTTCAGTGCAGAGGGAAACCCGACGGCTACTGCCATTACACAAAGTGCCCTGAACGATCAATTCCATCTGGATCATGTGGTGAAAATTTATGTCCCTTCCACCGTGAAAGGGGACATCCCGATTACAGATGCGGCACATCAGAAGTTTGTTGACCAGACCTTGACTAAACTGTCCGGTTGGTTTGGCGGTGCTACCGCGATTCCGGGTGAAGGCGCGTGGGTGGACAACCATAAAACCCTGATCAAGGAAAAAGTTACGATTGTGTACGCTTTTGCCGAAAAACTCGAAAAGGATTCGCTCAATCAAGTGGTGGATTATGCAAAAAAGCTGAAGGACGATCTGGCACAATCCGCGATCTCGCTTGAGGTTGACGGCAAATTATATTTCATCGAATAGGTATTCGAGATAGAAATCATCGCTAAGAAAGGGATGTCTCCTTACAGACTGCGCCGCAGTTGTGGGAGATATCCCTTTTTCTATCTGCGATTTAATAGAGAAACCTCCAGAGGTAAAAGGTAGCGTAGGATTCCCAGTTCGCCCATGCTGCCGATAGTGCCAGAATCTCCTTCTTTGTCGGTTTCTTCTCCGAACCCAGCAGATGTTTGATGGCATTGTGCAGCCCGACATCGTCGATGGGGAATGCCGCGGGCATCCGGAGGCAGCGCATCAGCACATAGTTGGCCGTCCACGGACCGATGCCGCGAATGCTTACAAGTTGTTTTTCAGCTTCTACTAAGCTATTCGTATCAAGCAGCTGCTTTTTCGTCAATTCTCCTTCCGCCATAAGATGTGCCACCCCGATGAGGTACTCGCATTTTTTCACGGTCATACGGAGCCCCTCCAGGTCCTGCACGTTTAGATGTGCGATGTCCTCGGGCCGGGGAAACAACCAGTAAATCTCTCCTTCACATTCCACGCGGCGGCCAAAAGCCTCGACGAATCGTCTTTTTAACGTATATGCATAAGTCAGGTTAATCTGCTGTCCCAGAATACCCCAACACAGCGCCTCGAACAGGTCGGGGATGCCCATGTTGCGCAGTCCATAGAAGGAATGAAGGGCTCGACTGAGCAGAGGGTCATTCTGTGCCATGGCGTAGAAGGGAACCAGATTGGTGTTCAGATCAAACCAGTCCCGGACATAAATCGCCACTTCCGACACGCTTGCTCCATTCCGTTGGGGCAGTATCACCCAGAAACCGTACAAGGATAGCCCGTTCTTGAGGCAGCTCGCTAACTTCAATGACCGCCGTCTCTGAATCGAGAGAAAGCGCTCTGTAAATCGCGTCATGTTGAATATGATAGAGACATTCGTTTGGCGATCTCTGCAAATAATGGAGGTTCTCGGTAAAACTGAATTCCTTCGGCACGTGCAGCTTTAACGAATGCTGAAGATCCTCCCAGCTGTCCTGGGGAAGAAAACGGCCATATGTGTCTTGTTCCTGAGCTATGTCCCCGTTATAGTGGGCGGTTTGGCCCGGCGGCAGCTTCTTCAGAAATATGGGGTCTTGCGCAGGGATTGTGCCGCTTGGCATAGGTTTTGAATCTCGCATGTTCACCGGTTCCTTTCCTTCATAAACTTATCTATACTAGTTGTAACATAAATGCGGATCGTATAATTTTGTTATCTTGCTCTTCTATTCCAAAAAGCGTACAGCGAATCCATCCTGTGGTTATAATGTTAGCGGAGGTGAGGAAACGTGGCAAACCGAATTCAGCCAACCGAAGCACAGTGGAAGGCCATCATCAGCAATGATAAAGAGAGTGACGGCAAGTTTTTCTACGCGGTGCAGACAACCGGGATTTTCTGCCGGCCATCCTGTAAATCCAGACCCCCGAAATTTGAAAATGTGCGCGTGTTCCAATCCCCGGATGAAGCGAGGGCCGAACGCTTCCGACCATGCAAACGGTGCAAGCCGACAGGGGAACGTCTACCGGACCATGAATGGATTGAGCTGGTTACGGAGTATATCGACAACCACTACACGGAGCATTTGACACTCGATGTATTGGCCGATGTGAGCCACGGCAGCCCGTATCATCTGCACCGGATATTTAAACGCGTAAAAGGGTTGACCCCGATGGAGTACATCCAGGATTACCGGATGGACAAAGCCAAGGCGCTCCTTAGGGATTCCGGATTAACCATTTCGGATATCGGCCATAAGGTGGGTTTGGACAACACGGCTTATTTTATCACCTTGTTTAAGAAGAAGACGGGGGTTACTCCACTCCGTTATCGCGGGCAATATGTGTTGAATAATACAAGCATGGAGGTGCAGGATCATAATGAAATCCGATAATACAATAATCTACTGGACTCGACTGACTCATGACAACTGGAATGTATATCTGGCGGCTACGAAGGAAGGATTATGTTATGTCGGCTCGCAGGATAAGCCGTTAGAAGAGTTAGCGGACTGGGTGAACGCCAGGTTCCCTGGCAGCGAGCTTGTGCGGGATGATGCGAAAATGCAGGTATATTCGGAAGAGTTAGCCGAGTATTTTCAGGGGAACAGAGACCGGTTTGAAATGCCTATGGATTACAAAGGTACCGCCTTTCAATCGGCTGTATGGAATGCGTTATGCCATATTCCGTATGGCGAGACCTATACGTATACGGACATCGCCAACCAGATTGGAAAGCCGGCCGCGGTTCGTGCCGTTGGAGCGGCTATCGGAGCCAATCCTTTGCTTATAACCGTGCCGTGCCACCGGGTAATTGGCAAGAGCGGGGCTTTGACCGGTTATCGCGGAGGGCTTGAGATGAAGACCTGGCTGCTTCAGCTGGAGCGCGGGCGTGTCCCGGTGAAGGAGACCGCGGAGTATGTCTAGATCGTTGCAGGAGCGAATCTCGGGACTACATTGGGAAGGGATACAGGGAGCTTTGGATGAGCAGGGATATGCTGTCATTCCAAAGCTTCTGCTGCCTGAGGAATGTACAGAGATCATAAACACTTATTCGGAAGAGGAGCGGTTTCGCAATACCATTGACATGGCTAGACACCGCTTTGGGGTTGGGGAGTACAAGTACTATCAGGCCCCGCTGCCAGGACTCCTGCAACAGCTTCGGGAAGGCTTCTATCCTGAGCTTGCACTGACAGCCAACCGCTGGCTGACGCAGCTGGGAAGCGAGGAGCGGTACCCTGGGACCTTGGCTGAGTTCCTTGAGATGTGCCATTCGCAAGGGCAGGGGCGCTCTACACCGCTCATTTTGAAATATGAGAAGGGCGGCTACAACTGTCTGCATCAGGATTTGTATGGAGATGAATTCTTCCCGTTCCAAGTGGTATTCGTGCTGAATGAGAAGGAAGTCGATTACGCGGGCGGAGAGTTTCTGTTGGTTGAACAGCGGCCGCGGGCACAGAGCCGGGGGCATGTCATTACTTTGGAACAGGGCGCGGGACTGATTTTTCCGACCAACCATCGGCCCGTTCAGGGGACCCGAGGGTATTACCGAACCACGCTGCGGCACGGCGTTAGCACCATCACGGCAGGGACCAGGTACAGCCTTGGGATTATTTTTCATGATGCGAAGTAAAAGGGTTCATAAGTGGGGTGGATTCCTCGGCCAGGATGCCTAGAGAGACATGGTATAATAGAAGAAAGTGCAGAAACGGGGTGTTTGAGATTAAAAGTGAAGTGCTCTATAAGACCCCCAAGACCCTGTTGAATAAAGGAACGGGATTTCTGAACGGATACAGCCATACTTTAAATCCGTACACAGGCTGTACCTTCGCTTGTTCTTATTGTTATGTCCGGCAAATGCCGGTATCGATCTTTCGCAATGGGGAGTGGGGCAGCTGGGTTGACGTTAAGCTGGAATCTGCCGCCATTCTGCGCAAAGAACTGAAACGTGCCAAAACGAAGGGGCCCGTTACGATCTTCATGTCTTCCAGTACCGATCCGTATCAGCCGGTCGAGGCCAAGGAACAAGTAACTCGCGCGCTGCTTGAGGTCATGGTCGGCGAACCGCCGGATTTCCTGTTCGTGCAGACACGAAGTCCCTTAGTCCGGCGGGATATCGATCTGCTGCAGCAGTTAGGTGATCGGGTGCGGGTCAGCATGACGGTTGAGACCGACCGTGAGGACATCCGCAAGCATTTTACGCCATCTGCACCGCCGGTCCAAGCCAGACTGAAAACACTGGAGCTGCTGAGAGACGCTGGGATTCCCACTCAGGCAGCGATCGCACCCGTGCTTCCGAGCACGGCGGCTTTTCCCGAGATCCTGCGGCCGCTTGTGAATCGCGTGTGCATCGACGATTATTTCATGGGCGACGGCAGCGGCGGGAAACGGACGAAGAGGCTGCCTGTTCAGGTGCTGTATGAAGAGCTTGGACTTGAGGAATGGTACGATCCAGCTGCTTATCAGGTCGTTTATGATCGGTTTAGCCAGGCGTTTCCGAAGGAGCAGTTATTCGTGAGCCAACAGGGGTTTGAGCCTTAAGAGCCCGGGGTTGTCGAGTCTGCGGGTGATGGCTTCGTGGATTCGCTAGTTTGTAAGATCATAGAAATTATCTGTTTGGTCGGGATGAGAAATCCGGCCTTTTTTGTCATGTTTAGCCATAGATGATTATGGTATGATAGGCGAAAATAACCAGTATTGCGCCGAGGAGCGAGTGACAATAGAGAGCGACGACCGGGATCCAGGGAAGTTCAATACTTTTTTATGAAAGAGGCGAAGTGAAATGATATATGACGAGATCAATAAAACGATGACGACGGAGAGATTATTGCTTCGCTTATTCAGGGAATCGGATGCTGAAACAGTTGTCAGGCTATGCAATAACTACAATATATATAAAAGCACACTCACGCTGCCATACCCTTATACACTTGATTGTGCTTTGTCATGGATAGAACATCATATACAAAATTTTGATGCGGATAAGTCATATGAATTTGCTGTTTGTGACAGGCACACAGGGACGGTATATGGTGCAATCGCATTAACTAATCATCAGCGCTATGATAATGGAGAAATTGCTTATTGGATTGGTGAGGAGTATTGGGGAAAGGGATATGCAACAGAAGCCTCCAAAGCTATATTGGGCTTTGCCTTTCAGGTGAAACATTATCATAAGGTCTATGCGCGGCATTTTGCTTCGAATCCGGCATCCGGGCAAGTCATACAAAAAACAGGCATGAAACAAGAAGGGGTCTTGATCGATCATGTGAAGAAAGAAAATCACTATGAGGATCTTGTCTACTACGGCATTGTGAAAAATGAATACCAAGAGATTTGATTGATACAGCAATATGGTCTAAGGGAGGGCGTTTCATAACATGATCATACTCATAAGCGGGGTGAGCTGCACGGGTAAGACCTATATGGCTCAAAGATTACTTGAGAAATATCACGTTCCTTATCTTTCGATTGACCATTTAAAAATGGGGTTATACAGAGCGGATCAAAATTGCGGGTTCACGCCGCTGGATTCAACTGAATACATCGGTGAGAAATTATGGCCGATCCTCAAAGGGATCATCATGACCAATATCGAGAATAATCAGAATTTAATTATCGAGGGCTGCTATGTACTGCCTCACCACCTTCAGGATTTGGAGCCATCTTATTCGGAACAAATCATCCCGGTTTTTTTAGGATTCTCAACCACGTACATTGAGCGGAATTTTTATTCCAACATCGTGAAACACAGAGAGGCTATTGAAGCGCGTGTATATCCTGAAGAGGGAACGGCTGCAGACTTTATTCATGAGCATAAGCCATTCCGTGAAAAATGTTCGGCATTCGAAGTTGCGTATTTTGAAATGGAAGAGAACTATGAAGAGGAAATTTCAAAAGCATATGATTTCATAGACCGTGAAAAGCAGAAAATCGAATCGGCTGCGTTATGATGCCATTATCTAACAAAAACGCAATGGTTATATCCGTGATGTTGATTGTGATCTGCCTTTGGTTTTTATTTGCAGGGCCGCTAAGAAAAGAAAGTGTATATAACCAAATCGAAGAAGCTATTCATTCCTTGGAGACCGATTTGAATGAGGTGCTGCATATACACATGGATAGAGCAAGAACACTTGTGTTTTTTTCAACAATCCAAAGCGAAGTCGGGGTAGTAACAGTAGAAGAGGCTTACGGGGGTTTTAGAGTAAAAGAGTATATCGGAAAGAATGAAGTGGGTTTGGAAAATGATCTGAGCTGGTTTGGTTTCGAATCCAACTCGGAAAATATTCATATGCTGTACGGGGTTGTGAATAATCCGGAAACCAGCCATATCTTGCTGTTGAGTGAGGAAAATAAAGCAGCCACTATAATAGAAAACAATTCTCTGACGGTATGGTACGCACTTATGAAAGATGATTTAAACTCACCGATCACGATCCGAAGTTTCAATAAAGAGGGAGAGAAGTTGTATGAAACGGGAGATCCCGAGTATTGGAGCAAACAGTAGGGACCTGAACGATACATCGAAGCTCAGGTATGGGATGATCGCATGGTGGTCCCTTTTCTTTGAAAGATTGCAGGCATGGTTTGCCATCAACATAACAAATGGGAGGTGCTCGTATGCTGATCTCACAAATGAAACCAGAGGCATTATCGAGAGAACAGATTACCAAAGTGGTGTTTGGAGTGGAATCCGAAGTTGATGACGGCACACAGTTGGCAGATATCATCTTTGTATTTGGAGGCAAAAATCTGGATCGAGTGTGGAAAGCGGTTGAACTGTACAACGATGGTCGCGCACCCTATATTTTATTTGCTGGCGGAGATCGATTCGGTGAATGGGATCAACCAGAGGCGACCATGATGCGAGATGAAGCCGTGAAGATGGGGGTTCCACCGGAGTCCATCTTCATTGAAACGATGTCTAACCATACCAAAGAGAATGTGATAGCTTCCCTGATCGTACTCGACCGGGCCCTTGGATTACAGCAAATCCAGCGGTTGTTGTTTGTCAGCGCGCCCAGTCATATGCGCCGATGCCAGCTCCTGCTCAAGACCTTCATGCCGCCTTGGTATGAGTTTGTCTGGAGCCCGGACCATCGTGCCAAAGGGAGAAGAGATAATTGGTGGACCGAGCCTGTTGAAGTGAAACGAGCGATGGGTGAACTCCATAAAGTGATCAGTGGCGTAAAGGGCCGATATTTTATGGATGCGGAAATTGATATTTGAAAAATGTCAGAATTTTCGCTGTGTGTATGCGGTTCTTCGATGAAGGTTCGAACTTGTTGGAGAGCAGCTTACCAAATAAAGTTTGTTTATATTTATATTTTACATTGAGTACCCGTAAGTGATTATGCCAAACTATGGATGTGTAAGGGCATTTCAATTCTTGTTTCTTATGAAAGGAGATGTTTTAAATGACTGCTAATATGGTAATGGTGGTTTTCCCTTAACCGAATATCAGGCATAGTAAGTTCCAATCTTGATTATAGCTTGGAATGAGAACCATCGGGAACACCACCGTGTTTTGTTGCTATGCCGTAATCAGTAACCTTTCGTGAATACTGCTGTTAAGCGGGATACGATGACGGTCGTATCCCTTTTTGATTATAAGCCGACTTTTGGCTTTTCGCCGCGAAACAGCAGCTTCTTAGGAGGCTGCGTGTTCGTGGTATTTTTATGCCCGAAAACAACTCTGATTTTGTAGGAGGGGATCGGTTCAATGACTGATTTGAAACCATACGCCTATATCGAAGCGGAACCGCTGCCGATAGGTGTAATACCCGGAAGGGTTACGGAACTTCAGCGAGTTTCGCGCATTGTCAAATTGCTGCCTCGCGTGGCAAAAGGCGATTGCCATGCGACATAAGGGTAAAAGGGAGGCTACAATTAAATGAACAACCATGATGAAAAATTCGTAAATCCCCAAATACTGGTACTTGTTTTGAGTAAAATGCTCGACAAGACGGTAGTACGCGCAGATTATCAACTCAAAGAGTTGCAAGGCGGGACATTAGGGGTTGTTAGGCTTGTTACGGGGATGACTGAAACCTCCGACGGTGAGAGTCTGCCGTATAAGGTGGTGTGGAAAACACAGAAAAAATGGGAGCGCCACGGTGACCCTGATTCATGGCGCAGGGAATACGACCTCTATATATCGGATTTCGCAAAGTTTTTCACGGATTCTCTCCGCTGGCCAGAATGTTATTACGGGGAAATGAACGGTGATGAGATACAGTTATGGATGGAACATATTGAGGGGGTGTCAGGCTTAAATCTAACCCCCGAAATGTATGAACGTGCAGCCGAGGAATTGGGGCGGTTTCAAGGCAAGCTATATGCTAAGCAATCGGATGTATCACTGAATCTGATCAATGTAAGCGAGGTTGACTTCGTAAAAAGCTCCTATCTGCGGTATCAGTCGTGGAAAGTTTTGTATGATTATATACGCTCCGACGACTGCGAAATTCCGAAGCACCTATGTAAAATGCTCATAGACATAGATAACCATGCGGACGAAATATTCAGTCGCATTGAAAAGCTGCCAATTGTGTTTTGCCATAGAGATTTTTGGGTGGCAAACATATTCTACTCGGACAGGAAAATCGCACTCATCGACTGGGATACCGCTGGATGGGGGTACATGGGCGAGGACGTCGCGAGTTTAATAGCGGACGAAGCGGACGTCTGTCATATGGTTGAATACTACCAAAAATGCATTCCGGCTTATTACAGGGGCTTTTCGGAATATGTGGATGTGTCCCATATCACCGATCATTGTGTCCATGAACTAATCCTTACTATGTTCGGATACAGGCTTGTGGAGTGGTATACATTCGCGGAGTCGCCCGAGGATAAATCCATGCACCTTGATACCTTGCAAAAAATTTATGAAATGAGGAATATATCGATAAAATTTGATTAAAAACCTTATCAACATAGAATATTTCCTGAAAAATACAAAGATTGATTTTAAAAAGGGAATATTAGTGAACAGCCTTGTCAGAAATTATCTATTATGCGGATAAAAATCCAATGTTTCATGTGAAGATATTTGTACAAGTTAAGTAGATTTGATAAAGAAACCTCTCTGTAATGGCGGTGATTACAACCTCCATTACCATAGAGAGGTTTCTGTTTGGTTTCCTACTCCAACGAAGAAGGCGGAATCATGCTGGAGAAGCGAAAGCGGTCCCCTTTGTCCCCGGTTTTCAACCATATCATAGGATAATAAGAAATCTGGGGGCAACAGGGATCGGAAGCATGATCCGCATGCGTAGTGATGGATTACAAAACAAAGATTTGAATTAGTACGACCCGATCAGAGTGGCGGAATTATTCGGTAATTGCACGAGGCTTATTGGATCTGTATCTGTTGACGAAAAAGTGGATGTGCTGCTGCGTATCATCAACTATGCCCCTATGATGTCACGATATTCTCATCCACGATACAAAAAACCGCCCGACGCTTATGGCCGGGCGGTTTTTTGTATCAAGGCCCCCATGTCACCGTCGGGTATGGAAGCTGATCGTAGGCGCTGGCCCAATAATAGGAGTCGGCCATGATTCGCCGCGGCAGGAAGCCGATCTGGCCTCGGGATACGGGGACCGATTCGGATTGGGATTGGAACACGCCAGCCGCATTCGTCGCGGCATTCACATACTTGCCGGCCATATGAGTGAAGCGTCCGCTGATTTTGGCGGTTACCGGCAGTCTTGTTTCCATATCCACCATCTTCACGGTTACTTTGGCCGTACCGGCGGAATAGACGATGGTCATGTGGTCGATGACCATGGGTTTCATCGCGGAGGGAGCCGTCGTTGCGGTGGCCGCTGCGCTGGGGGCTCCTTCATTGCCGCTAATATCCACGGCCGAGATTTTATAATAATAGGTCGTATCCGGCAGGAGCCCCGTATCTGTGTAATTGAGCCCTTTCGAAGTCCCTGCGTAAGTATCCGGCCCAATGTTAAAAGCGGCATCGGTTCCCCTGTAGACACGATACTCATTCACGGCAGAGTTATCCGCTGCCATATCGTAGGATATGTTAATCCGTTGAAAATCAAAAGTAACTGCTTCTGCCCCGCTGACCGTACTCGGCGGTTCTTGATCCGAAGGAGGCTGCCATGTGTAGCCGCCCGGCCCCCACTGGCTTGGAAAATCAACGATGGACGAGTAATGATGGAGGGCGATTCCTCCAAACGCCGGGTCGTTCTGAAAAGCGTTGTACGCCTTGTTTAACTCCTGTTCCATGTAGATGCGTCCTTCTTCATGGAAGCTGATGGTCTCAGGATCTCCGCCATCCGCGATATCTTTTGTCTCAACCCCGATCACAACCGATTTCGGTTTGCCAATCGCATTGGCATAGGCCAGCTCATTCAGCGCTTGCGCAATAATGCCCGCACTGCCCTCCGCCTGATCGCGGTAATCCATAATCGAGATGTAGTCCACCGTGTCCTGAACATGCTCAGAGAGCCATTTGGTTCCTCCGTTCCATGCGATATTGCTGGCATCGGCGGAGGTGTCGTACCATCTTGGAATGGCCGCGCCGACGGACAAGGTGAGACCAGATGCCTGTTTGCGTTCCATCAGCAGTTTCAGCATATCCAGGTACTGGATTTGGACGGAAGGTTTTGCCGTTTTGAAATCGGGCAGGATATACGGCTCCGTATCCACGTTTACGCCATCAAAGCGGGCCAATTCGGAGGAAGCCAGGTTGTAATTCAAGATTTGCTCGAATTCCTTGACGGCATGAGGGTGATAACGACTATACGCTCCGAAATAAGGTGGAGTGGTGCCGCCGGCGATTAATGCTTGAACATAGAAACCTTCGCCGTGTGCCCATTCTACGAATTGTTGAACCTCGCCTCGGTAATCCTCCAGCATGGCAGCTCCGTTATATTTACCTACAGCTAAATAAAGGGTCGTAATCGGCCGTTGATTAAACGTCGCTGTATCCTTGGCCATAGAAGAGAGCACGCTTCGCGAATTCGGATTCAGCACCAGTGGATAGGAGGCATTCTCCCAGATCCAGATTGCACGGTCCTGATCCGGCAGCGGCTCAGGACCGTAGGTGGTGCTTGTTACCGTTTCAGGATACACGGCATCGGTAACAGCAGCAGAATTATCACCTTCGTTAATGGGTAATGGATTACCGGAACTTACATAAACCGTTAAGCTATAACCTGTATTGCCATACGTATCGGTGGCGCGGGCTTCCAGGCTGTGAACCTGCTGCGGGTATGGACACGTGTCAAATTCGTATGTGTATCCATTATGTGCGGAAGGAATTTGCATCCATGCGCCGCCGTCGATGCGGAGCTCAACCAGGGCTATCGGGTTTTTACCCTCGGCTGATATGCCAACCTCAATGGTGTCGTTCTGCTGTGTAAACTCAGCAGGGCTGGTAATCTGCACTTCCGGAATATGAGCCGCAGGATTATCGATGTTAAGGTGGATCCAAGGAGACCAGATGCCATATCGTGTTACCGCGTCGTTTGCTTTAAGGACAATCTCGACCGAGCCATCCAGCTGACTTGTATCGAGTGAGTAAGACCAGGACCCGCTGTCATCCCCATTGGGATCATCCATCCGAACGTCCGTTACCCATTCACCGTTAACGATGAGCTGGAGATCATATACACCGGAGTAGGTTCCGAATAACTCAGTCACACCCGGCTGCAGCGTTTGCCCGTCCTGATGAGAATCCAACGTAATCAATGCAGCGGCCTGAGCATGGGGGATTGGAACACCAATTGTCGCCATCAGAACTGCCGCCAGAAACAAGAGCCCGCACCTGCGTAAATGTGAAAGCATCATTTTATTCACATCCTTGTCAGTATGATGTAAATCTAATTGACTCAACGGCAGCCGAAATGACGTTACTAACATAAAAATACAAATCTGTGTTATTTTGAAGCGTTTACTTTTTAATATTACAAAAATAAACGATTAGAACCGATGTTGGATTCGTGTTAAGTTATTATTTTTTAAGGCAAGCAGGTACGACTCCATATTCGATAACCCGATGAATGGTACCACGTACGTCAACTCGTTCAAATGTGCCATGATCCAGACTTATATGCATGGGCATGCCGTGAACGGGCCGCATCATCAGATTCGGAGTGATTTTTGCATTACGCACTAATGAAAAATTAAATCGTTGAAGAAGAACAGCGAGGACGATCTTAAGTTCTTGCATGGCGAAGTGCCAACCTATACACATATGAGGTCCTGCACTAAATGGTAAGAATTCAAACGCAGATGGTTTAATGGTCTGCCACCGGTAGGGTTTAAAATAATTTGGGTCCTCGTAAAGCTCAGGGAGACGATGTGTAATGAATTGGCTGAAAAATACATTGGTGCCCTCCGGAAGGGCGTAACCATCCAGCTCACAAGGGGCATTTGTAATGCGGGTACCGATGCTAGCTGGAGGAAGCAAACGTAAACTCTCTTTGACAACATAGTCCAGCAGGGAGAGTCGACTTAGTTTCTCATGTGTCAGATGGCTTCCACCCATCACGGCGTTTAATTCTTCCATTAAGTTTGCATATATATTCGGGTGCTGTACCAGTAGAAAAAATGCCCAAGTCAAAGCATTTGCAGTGGTTTCATGACCCGCTGTATAGATTGAGAATGCATGTCCGACTAATTCTTCATCCGATAATGCTGAGCCCTCCTCATCATATCCTCTAATAAGTGCTGCTAGTACATCCGTTGCATCAGACTCCTGTCGTTTCTCATGAATCATGGACCGTATTTGAGTATTAAGCTGCTGTGCATTACGTAGTGAGCGACGATATGGAGTGAAAGGAATATTGAGTGGAGCAAGCGTGGCAAGCAGAAAAGACTTCGTAAACCGGTTAATCAGCATCCCCATCGTATCCATCATTTCACTATTTTGAACACCGAATAACGTTTTAAGGGCGATGCGCTGCGTTAACTTTTTCATTTCAGTGTTAATGTCAATCAGGGTACGACCTCTCCATTCGTCTGCCAACTGTTCCGTTATTAACGTCATATCCTGGCCGTATCTTTCAATTTGACTGTGCAGAAAGGCGGGCTGTATCAGGCGACGATGCTCTTTGTGCTTTTCTACCGCGTCATCAACACGCAGATTATGGTAGAACAAATCCCCCATAACCGTGTCTTTGGGTATTTTAACAAGAGCCGTGCTCATCTCAAAGAAATTCGGATTGGATAGAATTTGACGGTTCAGCTCAGGACCAAACGCAAATACAGCTGAAGGTTTGACGCTTTGCCCCAGGGCCGAAAGTTTACCATACCCTTCTAACAATTTTTGTTGAAATGCGAAAGGGCTGCGAAAAAAGTGAAACATATTGATCCTCCAGCCGAAGGCGGAGTGGGGTCCAGGGATTCGGTTCATGATCACACTTCCTTTTTTATATAATTTGTAATGAAATGTTTCATATAATTCATAATAAATTCACGAAGAGAATTAAGCAAGGTATTTTTGAACTATATGAATTGCATTATTACAAAACATTCAGTATAGTTTTATACGAGAGGTGAGAAGATGAACGGCTATCAACTACGCACGGAGAAGAAAAAAGAACAAATTATGAAGACAGCCTTTGATTTGATAAGCAAATATGGAGTGGATAAGACAAGTATTACAGAAATTTCCAAACACGCTCGCGTGTCTCCCGTCTCCATTTATAATTATTTTGGCAGTAAGGAAGAGCTTATACGTATGACGTTTATCGATTATATGAGTAAAATCATGAACGAGTATGAGAAGCTCCTGGAAGAGCCTATCCTTTTTCAAGAAAAATTAAAATTGTTGTTGGGGTCAAGAATGAACAGCGTGGATCAAATCAATGTGGATCTTATTCAAATCAGCAATGAACCGTCTGTTCGGGAGCATATCGAGGCTTTTTACAAGGAAAGGACGATTCCCTTTTTTGTGAAATTGATTGAGCAAGGCAAGCAGGAAGGAGATATTGATCCCCATATTTCGATAGAAGCGGCTTTGTTCTATATTCAAGTGTTTAAGGATGCGCTAGCGCGTCCGGGATTCATTGCACAAGCAAGCCCAGCTATGCTTCGGGATATTGATCGACTATTCTACTATGGGTTGATTGGGAGAGGGGAGCATTCTGGGGGAGAGAGAACTTAGTGAGATTGTTGATATAGGAATTAGGCAGACAACCTTTGGTGAAGACCAAAGGTTGTTTTGGTTTGTGTACAGCATCAAAAGCAATATGTAATTCCAAGACAGCACGCATTGCGATTCGGGATGTTCGCATCAATCATCGATCGCAACAAGTTATGCCCGCATCTCCGCCTCGAGACCGAGTGCAGCGCTATACCTGAGACGGTATGACCCTGCCGGGATATCCGGTATGATGTGTTTAACGAATGTTGCAGGGGGATTCATGGCAAGGAATATTCAATACAAAAAAGTAAGGTGGTGTTACAGCTGCTGCACAAATTGCTTAAATCCGTCATGCAGAGCACCTGGATGATATGGGAACGCATCTTTGCATTCATATCCCGGTTTCGCAGCTCGCATATCTCACACTTTGGCATATGCACGGTGATGATTAAGTAAGACATCAGGGGGAACCCATCGTCTGTGAGGATTCCACAGTCATACATAATGGAGATTTAATCGGTGAGCTTCATCTGGACAACGAAACGATCCTGAGGTTAATTCGGTCGGAAGGACCGGATCGTGCGGCTTTGAAAATCGCGAGGCTCGGAAGAAAATCCATGAAGCAGATAAGCTGTGCCTACGAAAACCAGACCGAGTTCAGCGAGGTCAGCGCCTTGGTCGGAATTACGCTGCTGCACCGCGGCCTGACGCATGGACTCGGATTCGAGCATCAAGAGATGAAACCCGACATTTTTCAGAAGATAACGACTTTGTACCTCCGCATGCTGCTGTCTGTCATGCACCCGGAGGGCAAAAGCCGCATCGAACGAAGAACCGAATTGCTTGTCCCGATGATGCTGATCCATACCCGGTCTTCGCTGAGGAAACGCTTTTCAATGCCGGATAGAAGGCAGGCACATGAAGATGGATATGGGGCAAGTCTGGTATCGGCTACGATTGAAGGTTAAAGGTTGAAGGAGGAGATCCATACATGGAGGATTGGTATAAACTGGACCACGCCGGGAAACTGTTCCCCGCGGTGGCGGGAAGGGAGAATTCTTCGACCTACAGGTTGTCGATGATGCTGACGAGTCTCGTTCACGAAGAGGTTTTACAGACGGCATTGGATGAGGTCATATCGAGATTTCCGCTATTGAATGTCGAACTGAGAAACGGCCTGTTCTGGAAATTCCTGAGGGAGAAGGAGACACGTCTGATGGTGGAGCCGGAATCCACCTATCCCTGTGCACCTGTCACGCTATCGGGAGCTAACGGAAGTCTGGTGAGGGTTCTATATCACGGCAACAAGATCAGTGTGGAGATATTCCATGCACTGACCGACGGTGGAGGGGCGCTTGAGTTTCTCAAAACCCTGGTGTTCCAGTATTTATATCGGATCGGTGAGAGTGTGGAGGACAGGGATGGGCTAATTTTGCCGCCCGCCTCCTTTGCCCGTTATGCCGAAGCGCAGGACAGCTTTAAGGCTCACTATACCTCCACGGTTTCGGAAATCAGGACGCCGGAGGCCTTGCAGATTCCAGGTACGCGCTTTTCGCCTTATGGTCACAACGTGATCCACGGAATGATTCACGCCTCCCGGCTGAATGCAGCAGCCAAGCAGCACGGGGCAACCCTTACTGCTTACTTGACGGCACTTCTGATCATGGCGGTTCATGACTCCACGCTTCCCTTGAACAACGAGAACCGACCTATTGTGATCAGCATGCCGGTGAATCTGAGAAAAATCTTTCCTTCCAGCAGCCTGCGTAATTTTTTTGCGGTTATCAACATCGGCGTGCGGATCGAAGCAGGCATGACATTCGAGCAGGTGCTCGAAATTGTACAAGCCCAGATGAAAGAAAAAACAACCAAGCCGTATCTAACTCAAGCGATGGCCAGCAGCATGAAGTACGAGAAGAACCTTCTATCGAGATTTACACCCTTGAAGTTGTAAGGATCTCGCGATTCGGTATGGATTCGACCATTACGGTGAGGAACGCCAAAACCCTCACGCTTACCAATCTCGGCCGAATCGATATTCCTGCCAGCATGGGAGCGCATATCGAAGCGATGGAAACAACGATGTATCCCACAGCCAAAAGCCCGATGAATTGTGCCGTATGCTCCATTAACGAGCAGCTCACAATCACCTTTGCACGGAATATCGTCGAAAACGATGTGATCCAACACTTCTTCCGCCAGCTCTCCGGCTTAAGCGGTCTGGACGTGAGGATTATCAGCAATGATTGGGGGGATGGGGGCATGAGATGCGAGAGCTGTGGCGTTATCGTAGATCCGGCGCATGCAGCGTGTCCCTTGTGCCGTAGGAACTTACATGGCAAGGACGCGGCATCATTAGCTGGTAATCGATGGTATCCCGCCTATACGGTTCAGGAGGAGGAGCGTGCCAGCACTCTTCTCTCCAAGTGGCTCGCCTTTATTGTTGTAGCCGTCATCAGTGTTTCCGTCATAATTAACGTGCTGGGAAATCGCGATGTTTGGTGGAGTCTGTATCTGATGCCCTGTATGCTGTATGCCTGGCTGTTCATCAGACACACCTTGATGTCCCGATCACATCTTGGCGGCAAGGTCATCGTTCAACTGCTCGGATTGTCCGGTATGCTGCTGTGGATCAATGTGGTGGCGAATACAAATTACTGGTCGACCGGCTACGTGATCCCGTTCCTGATGATGGCGGCAACCTTTATCATAACGCTGATCTGCAGCACGAAAAAAAATGCGTTGGCGGGAGTTCGCAGGATACCTGCTAACCCTGATTCTCCTTGGATTTATCCCCTTGCTGCTGTATGCCGTCGGCATGTCGCACGTGTTATGGACAGCCGTTGCGGCTGCGCTGTACGCGCTGCTCACCTTTGGCGGGATGTGCCTGCTCGCTGACAAGGGATTCCGCCAGGACATCAAGCGCAGATTACATTTTTGACAGGAGGAATGCAGGGTGAATACAATCAGGATTCGAAGAATGGCAGATTATGACCGTGACGTTCGCAGGGAAGTGGCCGAGGTATTTGTTGACGGGTACTATAACGAGCTGTCCTATTTCACGCAGGACAGGAACACGCTGCAAACAGCCTTTCAAGACTTGTTCAGTCCTGAGGTGTTTTATGTGGCTGAGGTGCAGGGCGTGATCATCGGGATTCTGGCTTGTTCCCATAACGGACAGCGGGCGATGCCGGTGGCGTTAACCCCGCTTCAGGATGCTCTTGGAGACAAGACCGGCAAACTGACTTATGAGGTTATGAAAAACGAATTTAATCTGGCGCTGCCATACGATGACGATACCGGCTATATCGAATGTGTGGCCACAACGGAAAAAGCACGCGGCAAAGGAGTTTCTACTGCGTTGATGAAGCATGTGATGAAGGAGCTGCCCTACAGGCGTTATGTCCTGGAAGTGGCGAACAGCAACGAAGCCGGGCTTCGGCTGTATCCGAAATTAGGATTTCGGGAGATTGAACGCAAGCCCGAAGGGCACTCGGAGGATTCAGGATTCCATGAACGCATTTATATGGAGTGGAGTAAGCCCCTCAACCTAAACCTGAATAGATAATCTTGAAAGAGAACGACCTTCTGACCTTCGGCTTCGATTCCAATTCGAAGCGGGAGGTTTCTTGTTTTTTGAGCTTCAGCCATGATACTTTAGTATGTATCGCCAGCTTAACGGCATACTTCATACTGAAGTGAAGATGTTGAGTACCGAATAGATGTGGATTGCGGGGTGACGCCATGTTTGAACTGCTGATCACGATGACCGAGCGGATCGGGATCATTGTGACGATTGCCTTTATTGTTACCCGTCTGAGATTTTTTCGGACGATGATAAGTCAGGACAAGCTGGCGCCTGTGCAGCAGCTGCAAGCCATATTGGTTTTTGGCGTTCTGGGTATCGTCGGAACGTATACGGGCATAACCGTAAATACCGAATCGCTTGAAGTGAACAAATGGATGATGCAGGTTGCCGGAGAAGAAGCGATTGCAAACTCCCGGGTTGTCGGCGTAGTCATGGCCGGAATGTTCGGAGGTTGGAGAATCGGGCTCGGCGCAGGCCTGATAGCAGGACTCCATCGTTTTACTTTAGGCGGTTTTACGAGTCTGGCCTGTGGCTTGGCCACCATATTAGCAGGACTCTTGGCCAGCTTGTTTCATAAGAAGAATGAGAAGGTTTCTTTTTCAGCGGCACTGTTAATGGGGGCGTTGGCAGAATCTCTTCAGATGCTGATCATCCTGCTCTTGTCGAGGCCATTTGAACAGGCCGTGTCTTTGGTTGGATATATTGGAGTTCCGATGATTGTAGCAAACGGGATCGGATGTGCTTTATTTCTGCTGATTATCCGGTCCGTATTGAATGAAGAGGAGAGGATTGCTGCCCTGCAGGCCCAAACCTCACTTCGTATCGCTCGCAGGACGCTTGCCTACATGCGTCAGGGCATGAATCCACAGTCTGCGGAGGCGGTATGCCGGATCTTATACGAAGAAGTCAAAGCCAGTGCCATAGCCATGACCGATGATCGTGTTATTCTGGCTCATATCGGGACAGGGGATGACCACCACGCAGCAGGCCGACCGCTGCAGACTGAAGTAACACGCCGGGTCATTGAACAAGGGGAGCAATTGATCGCCGATCGGGATCATATTCAATGCCAGAAGACGGAATGTCCGCTTGGGGCGGTGATCATCGGGCCCTTGAAACAAGGGGAACACACCGTGGGTACCCTAAAGTTCTATTTCAGCAGTCCCAAGGATATCTCGCATGTAACGAAGGAACTGATGTCCGGTCTTACCATGTTGTTAAGTTACCAGCTGGAGGCCGCTCAGTTGGCCGAAACCAAGGAGCTTGCCAGAGAAGCTGAGATTAAGACGCTGCAAGCCCAAATCCATCCGCATTTTCTGTTTAATACATTGAATACCATACTATCTTTAACGCGGATTGATGCAGAGAAGGCAAGAAAACTATTGCGGAATCTATCGAATTATATCCGTCAGAATCTGTCGGCAGCAACCTCTGAGAAGGCGACGCTTCAGGATGAGCTGCAGCATATACGTTCATATATGAGCATTGAACAGACTCGATTCGAGGATAAACTGTTTATTCGCTATGAGGTGGAGGATGCCGCGCTCCATGCGCTGGTGCCGCCGCTGACCTTGCAGCCGTTAGTGGAGAACAGCATACGTCACGGCTTCAGGGACAAGACGGACAACTGTGTCATCGATATCCTCGTTGAGGGTGAACCTGCCTCAGGCGTATCCGTCACGATCAGGGATAATGGAGAGGGCATTACGCCGGAACGGCTTCAGTACCTGGGCCGCCAAATGCTCGATTCAACATCGGGAACCGGAATGGCCGTGTACAATGTAAATCGAAGGTTAACCTTGATGTATGGACCCGAGGCATCACTAAACATCAAGAGTGACAAATCGGCAGGAACCGAAATCAATTTCCGAATTCCGCCTGCAGTTAACGTTAAAATCCATTCATGAAGGAAGGGGACCCATCACATGACCGAACGTATTCGAACACTGATCGTGGACGATGAACGTTACAGCCGTGAAGAACTGATCTTTCTATTAAAGCAGCATCCGGCATTGGAAATTGTCGGGGAAGCAGATTCCGGGGAACAGGCGGTGTTAAGGACGATGCAGCTGCAGCCGGAAGCGGTGTTTCTGGACGTAGAAATGCCGCGGATGAACGGACTTGAGACGGCAAGAGCATTAACGAGATTGAAGAATCCCCCCCAAATCGTGTTTGCAACGGCGTATCCTCAATTTGGCGTGGAGGCTTTTCAATTCGAAGCGCTGGACTATCTGTTAAAGCCGATTGACGAGGAACGTCTGGCAGAGACCGCAAGGCGTCTGGAAAAAGCTTTTCATAAAGAAGCTTCCGCCGCACATCTTCCTCTTAAATCCTCCGGCAAGCTGTCGCTGGAAGAGAACGGCGAGATTCTCTTTATCGATCCGGACGAAATTATCTATATCTCACGTGAGGATACATATTCCAAGATCGTCACAGCCCATAAGCATTACCGTGTTAAAACCCCGTTGAAGGAGCTGGAGGTGAAGCTGCAGAAGTATCCGTTCTTTCGAATCCACAAAAGCTACATGGTTCACCTGGATTATGTTAACAGGCTGGTTCCCTGGTTTAACGGTGCATTCCAGCTTGAGCTTAAGGACTGCAGCGATAAACTCGCTGTGAGCCGAAACTATGCCAAGGCGTTTCGCGAAGCCATGGAGTTATAGCAAGCGGTGTTTGGGTAGCAATGCAGTAAGGGATGATATAGAAATAGAGCTGGATGTACATGCCATGATATGCGTGTTAATCTTCATTTTGCGCATCTTGATGAGCGGGAACGACATGTTAACTCAAAACCGACCTCTCGTCTTGCTGAATTGTTTATAATCAATGTAAGCGATTCCAATAGAGGAGGGCGAAGGCATGTATACCTTCATTATATCCATCATTCTGCTTGTTGCCGGATATTTTACTTACGGTAAATACATTGAAAAAATGTTCGGGGTTAAAGAAGAGAGGGCCACTCCAGCCTATGTCAATCAGGACGGCGTTGATTACCTCCCCATGAGCTCCAATAAAAACTCTCTTATTCAGCTCCTGAATATAGCCGGTGTAGGGCCGATCTTCGGCCCGATTATGGGAGCACTGTATGGACCGGTTGCTTTTATCTGGATTGTGCTCGGATGTATTTTTGCCGGAGCCGTCCATGACTATCTGACAGGCATGATCTCGATCCGTAACCGCGGCGCGCATTTGCCGGAGCTTGCAGGCAAGTTTCTGGGGAAAGTGATGAAGCATGTTGTGAACGCTTTCGCGATCCTGCTGCTGATTCTGGTGGGTACAGTCTTTGTTACTTCACCGGCCAGTTTGCTTCACAACCTGATAAACGGCAAAGTCAGCCTGTTGATCATCACACTGTTTATTTTCGGTTATTATATTTTGGCTACACTGCTGCCGATCGATAAGATCATCGGCCGGTTTTATCCCATTTTCGGTGCACTGCTGCTAGTTGCCTCATTAGGTGTCGGCGGAATGCTGATCATTCAGCAGGTGCCCATACCGGAATTGACTCTAGCCAATCTTCATCCTGATCAAATGCCGATCTTCCCGCTGTTGTTTCTAACCATAACCTGCGGAGCTCTGTCCGGATTCCATGCAACCCAAACACCGATCATTTCCCGGACTACGCAGACCGAGAAGCAGGGACGTAAAATTTTCTACGGTATGATGATTGCCGAGGGCATTATTGCGATGGTGTGGGCGGCCGCTGCCATGAGTTTGTTCCAAGGGGCCAACGGTTTGAATGAGCTGCTTGCTACAGGAGGAACAGGTCTCGTGGTAAGTGAAGTAGCGAAGGTAACGTTAGGAGCCGTAGTAGGCACACTGGCTGTGCTGGGTGTCATCGTATTGCCGATTACGTCAGGTGATACCGCTTTCCGCAGTGCGCGGATGATCATTGCCGATTATATCAAGCTACCTCAGTTCAGCATGAAAAAACGTCTGCTCATTGCGGTTCCGCTCTTTGTGATCTCCATTGCGTTAACGCAAATTGACTTCAATATTCTGTGGAGATATTTCTCTTGGGCCAACCAGGCGACAGCCGCCATTGCTCTGTTTGTCGGTGCGATGTACCTGTTCATTGCCCGTAAGAATTACTGGGTGGCTCTGATTCCGGGTGCGTTTATACTCTATACAACCACGGTGTATATTTTGAACGCCGAAATCGGCTTCAGGCAGTCCTTGAATGTATCGTATGTTGCAGGTGCGGTTATCAGTGTCGTGCTCGTGATCCTATTCTTCAAAGCGGCGCAGAAATCTCGCGCAGCCGAGCTGTCGCTGGAGGTGGATATCTCCGATTACCGCAACATCGCATCATGATCGAGAGTCCGTATCCCGCGATGCCAACAGCTAAGAAATTGTCCCCATAGTAGATAGTCTACAGGGCGTAGCCCCAATTCTCATTCATGAACGGCCAAAAAGGTCGAAGACAGGCTCTATATGAGTTCTTGTCTTCGACCTTTTTTCATGCGCGCCCAGACTTATGACAGGTGTCATATGGATTTCTTTACAGGTGTGAATGTTGCTCCTCACGGTTCGCATTTACAATAAAGCTGCGAGATTAACCTACGAGGGAAGAAGGGAAGGCAACCATGGAACAACGAACGAACCGCATCCGCCTGCTGGATATATTGAGAGGCTTCGCCATCCTGGGAACGCTCGGGACGAATATCTGGATTTTCGCTCATGCGGGAGACCTGAACTATATCACCACCTCTAACTACGAGGGCTGGTGGGAGATGAACGATTTGCTTCGCATGATCGTGCTGTTTCTGGTGAACGGGAAACTGCTCGGCCTACTGACGATCATGTTCGGCGTCGGACTGGAGATGAAGTACCGTCAGGCAAAACGTATAGGAAAGCCATGGCCTGGCGTTTACTTATGGGCCGTCATGTTTCTGTTCGTTGAAGGTTTGCTGCATTTTATCTTGGTCATGGAGTATGACATCTTAATGAGTTATGGCGTGACGGCCGTTATTGCAGCCTTTATCGTGAAGGGCGGCGACCGTCTCATCGCCCGCACGATGAACGTGATCGGCTGCCTCTACGCAGCGATGTTCCTGGCCCTCCTTGCACTGATGCTGACAAGCGGCGGTCTATCGCCGGGCAGCTTCGAAGCCGTCATCACACTATATCAAGAAGGGACGTGGCTTGATCAAGTCAGCTACCGCCTGGCCAACTTCCTTCCCCTCCGGATAGAGGCCATCTTCGTCATCCCGCTGAACATATTCCTGTTCCTGCTGGGCGTTCGTTTCATGCGCGCAGGGGTGTTCTCACCGGATGAGAATGGCAAAAAGCTGAGGGAGAAGCTGTTGAAGATCGGTCTATATGCCGGTTTGCCTCTGAATCTGCTCATTTTTATCCCGGGTGGGGCATTCGACCTGCCGGTCCGATACTTGTTTGCCCCGCTGATGTCGATAGGGTATATAGCAATCATTGCCAAAATGATACAATATACGAAGTGGGATGGGCTGTGGCATCTTCTGGAGAATGCCGGGAAAATGTCCTTGAGTTGTTATGTGATCCAGAACCTCATCGCATCCGCCGTTTTCTACGGCTGGGGGTTGGGACTGGCCGGCAAGCTGAATTCCGCCGCCATTATCGTTGTTTGGCTGCTGATCTCCGTATCCCTTCTCGGATTTGCATCCTTGTGGCTGCGAAGCTTCCGGCTGGGGCCCATGGAGACATTCCGCAAAACGGCAATAGGATTATTCGATAGAAATTAGCAGGGGGTTAGGGATGCTCGACAAGCTGTATCCGAAAGACCAAATTAAAAATTATTTGCTCATAGATTTCGTGCTGATCGTGTTTTTATTCTACCGCGTGCTCCGTTTGGACGGGGCGCTGGGACTATGGAGCAGCCTTATGCTGCTCCTGCTATTTCTCGTCTCCTTTTATTTCGCGTTGTGGCGCCGGGACGGCGGGCTGCTGGCGGCCGTATTGTCCGGCCTGTTCGTTCTTGCGGTCCTCGCGGTGTATATCGGTCCGGTCATCCTATGGTTCGGGTTTATTTTTGCCGACCTGCTTGGCAGGTCCAGATCCAAAGGGCACATCGCGATCGGCAGCGCGGGCATTGCCCTTTCCTTTATGTTCGTGTTCATCATTCGGATGGAACCGCTGCTCCAGATATCTAATGCCGTGTACTTGCCGGTGATGATCATCCAGACGGTGTACCCCATCGTCATCTATATCAAGGAGAAATCCAAAAGCCTTCAAGGAGAGCTTGATGCTGCGAACGAGCAGATTGCGAAATTTATTCAGCAGGAAGAACGGCAGCGGATTGCAAGAGATCTGCACGACATCTTGGGACAGACCTTGATGATGATTAAATTGAAAAGCGAGCTGGCCATCAAGTGGGTAGATAAAGATACTGCCCAGGCGAAGCGGGAGCTAGGCGATATTCTGGCTACCTCCAGAACGGCGATCAAGCAGGTGAGGGAACTGGTATCGGAGATGAAGTTCATCTCTCTTCCCGGCGAACTGGAGCATTCGGTAGAACTGCTCCGAACGGCAGGCATCGCACTTTATATTG
Organism: Paenibacillus vortex V453; assembly: GCF_000193415.1. NCBI lineage: Bacteria > Bacillati > Bacillota > Bacilli > Caryophanales > Paenibacillaceae > Paenibacillus > Paenibacillus vortex. The sequence goes on along the minus strand of NZ_ADHJ01000037.1, from coordinate 20,243 downwards.
AATATCATGGCAAGACACCGCTGTTATCCAGCGTGGAAGAGACGATGCTGTCGCTGTGCGTCCGCGAGGCTACTACCAACATTATCAAGCACAGCGGGGCGAAGCATTGCACGATCACGCTGGAAGTCAAGGAGCAATCCTACGTCATCCATATTACAGATGACGGCAAGGGGGTTGCGCAGCAGGAAGGCGGGAATGGCATTCCGTCAATGGTGGAGCGAATGCAGATCTTAGGAGGCTCCTTCGCGATTTGCCCATCCCCTGCGGGAGGGACGGTTCTGTCCCTGAAACTTCCGATTCACCAGCACGAGAAGGAGGACGATTCATGATTCGGATTATCATTGCCGAAGATCAGAAAATGCTTCGCGGCGCTTTCGCCTCGCTGCTCCGATTCGAAGACGATATCGAGGTGGTGGCGGAAGTGCCGGACGGGGAACAAGCATGGGAAGCAATACGGCATCATCAGCCGGATATATGCCTGCTCGACATCGAGATGCCTGGCATCAACGGCCTTGAGCTGGCCGAGAATATCCGACATGCCGGCTTACCGTGTAAGATTATGATCGTTACAACCTTCGCGCGCCCCGGCTATTTGCAGAAAGCGATGAATGCGCAGGTGGAGGGTTATCTCTTAAAGGATGAGCCGATCGATTTCTTGATCGAGGCCATTCGGCGGATCATGAAGGGCGAGCGAGTCGTCAGCACCGATCTGGCGGCGGCACTGTTCATGAAGGGAGAGAATCCGCTGAGCGAGCGGGAAATCGAAATGCTTCGCTTGACCAAGGAAGGGATGACGACAGGCGAAATTAGCAAGGCTCTATTTCTGACTACAGGGACCGTACGCAATTACTTGTCCTCTGCCATTCAGAAGCTGGAGGCTGATTCCAGGCAGCAGGCGGCCGCCATCGCGGAGGATAAAGGGTGGCTCTGATTCGTGTTGTGCATCATGATCCTGAGCACGTATCCAGCAATAGCAATAAGCAGAAACCGTCTATGGATATTGTCCATGGACGGTTTATTTTTTTCTAAATAAGATAGCCATGTAAAGAGCATGCCCAAGCCCTATGGATTATTTCCGTAATTAATCGACAAGCGTCCCTCATAAGATGAAGTGATGGAGCATTCTCCGAAAGGAATTGTGGGAGGTGGAATGATTTGTTGTCGATATTGCTATTCATTTTTGCCATCGGTGCCGCCATTGCCAGTGTGGATACAACCTGCGGCTTGAATGTATTGGGCAGCCTGGACAGCACGAAGGTCAGCAAATTCAGATATGCGCTTGTGTATATTGCGTCCTGCACGCTGGGAGGAGCCGTGACGGGACTGGCAATAGGGCTCTTTAATTTTTTGCTCAAATTCACCCCTGTCGGTCTGTATCAGAACTACATCATTATCACGCTGTTTGCCGTATTCCTGGTGTTGGAGTTGATTCATCGAACGGGAATTCTTCCATCAGGCAATTTCATCGTTCCATCGGAGTGGATCAAGCACGCAGGTTATCGCTCTGCTGCATTATGGGGACATATTATGGGTTTGGGATTCATCACGCTGCAAGTGGGCGTGCTGTTTCACGCCTATATTCTGGTTTCCCTGTTTGCTTCACCGTGGTGGCTGAGTTTGCTGGCCGGCATAACGTTCGGGTTCGTTCGGGGGATGGTATTCAGCCTGCCGCTGATCCGCTCTATTGTATATCGCATGCTTGAAAAAAGAGTACACAGCATCACGCTGCTCACCGCGGTGCGGCAAGCCGTTTCCAAGCTGCTGATTATCGGATCCATCATTTGGATCATCAGCTACTAAAGTTAAGGAGCCTGATAGACCTATGTATGAGCTTGTTGCCATATCGGTTACGCTTCCCATGCTCTTGTCGGTGGTGAGTTTTGTCTGGAGCCGTATATTCGGTGATCCGGATCATTTTCCCGGAAGTGCCCGTCTGCATGTTCAACTCATCCTCTCACAAGCGGTGTCGATTACCTTGATATACTGCTTTCCATCAGCTGTCAGCTTCCTGATCCTCTCGGTACTTTATTTCACTCAGGGATTGGGTGTGGCTTACTTCATTAGGATAAAGGGGAGGGTGGACTGCGGCTGTCTGGGTCCTCAGATTAATTCGAAGCTGGGCTGGCCGTTGATATTGTTCAATTTAGTTATGGGTTCCATCGGTTTGGCGGCATACAGCAATCCCGACTGGTTTGTGTACGGTTACTCCTTCACCATAACAGGTCTGCTAATGGAGGGCATGCTGCTGCTGCTTGCACTGCTCATCATGGTGGGGGTCCCGGATGCCCTGCATGCGATCCGATTGTACCGCGATATTGCCGCACCTCATTATGCCAAACTCAAAAGATTTTAAGGAGGCTGCCAATGAACACATTCTTCTGGATCTCTTATTCCATTCTATGGCTTCTGGTTGTACCCTTGGTGATTCTGAATCTGGTCCTGTTCCGGCAGTTGGGAATTATGGTGATGGGCACCGCGAGGGGCGTGAATCAATCCGGTATTCCTGTCGGCAAAAAAATTCCCGAAGCCGTGACAACAAAGCTGCAAGGAACTGAGTGGTCCACCAGCGAGCTGATGGGCATGCCGTCTTTAATGCTTTTTGGCTCACCGACGTGTAAGGAATGCGCCGACATTTTGCCGGATTTCAAGCGGATTGCCGAGAAGAACAACGTGAAACCGGTCCTGCTGTTATTCTCGTCTGTGGATTTAGCATCGGATTATATCCGAAAAATCGCATATGAGGATGAGGTGCTTATCGTAAGTTCGGAGTTTGCCAACCATCTGGATGTGCAGGTTACACCTTATGCGTATGCGGTGGATACGAACGGTGTCATTCGGCACAAGGGACTGGTTAACAGCCGGGAACAGCTCGAGGCGTATGCGAAGGCAGCAAGAGCTTCTTAAGAAGGGGTGTAGAGCATGTGGCGGAAGCCGGAAAGCAAGGATGAAGAGACACAGGTGCTGATCAGTCAGGTTACCCGGAAAATGAATCGCAAATCGCTTCTGAACCAATTTGCGCAAAAGACGGCAGAGACGCTGGCCAAGATATTGGTTCGGCCTGACGATGATGAAATCGTCAAAATCTCGTTCGCCGCGGGCCCTTGCAGACCTCCGCACGGACAATATTGCACGGGCTGCGGGGCAGACGCCTCCTGCCCTTCAGATTATATCGTTTGTACACCCAACACGGTAATCACTGATTGCAAAGGGTTATGTCCTTATCCCGCCGGGTGGTGGTATACAAGTGATCCGGTCGGGCAGCGGGCGAAGTGTCAGGATTGCATCTCCCAACAAGCGCATCCTTACATCGGACGGGATTGGTGTTATCAGGGCGCACAGGTCTATGGACGTTATGTCATCTGTGCATGCAGGTCAACGGATATGTATTGAGCTGTTCGCAATCATCAGCGCATTCACGCAAAAATTCAGCCGAACCTATGCTGATTTCGGACCAATGGACAAATAAACAGGTCCCCCTTTCGTTTGTACAGGCTGTTAGCCGGACAATCATCCAGGAAATTGGAGATTATGACGGAAATCATTTCAACTTGGCCGTAAATCATGCATACTTAATTTCCTAATAGGGTTGGAAGGGGCATGCGGCCATGGCTAAAGTAAAACGAGGGGATATCATTTTGTTCACTATGATCCTGATTATTGGATCTGTAACGGTTCTTCAGTGGTGGAGCCATCAGCATGTGGCGTATGAGCAGGGGCAGCTCCAGGCATTGATCACGGTCAATGGTAAGGAATATGAGACGGTCCCTTTGATCGGAGACGAGCGTGTCATTGATATTAAGACCAAATATGGCCATAACACGCTGAAAGTTTATGATTACGGCATACAGATGATATATTCGGATGCTCCGAAGAGCATTGCACTGGATATGGGGTTTATTTCAAAGCCATACCAGCAGATCATTTGCGTTCCGACAAGAGTCGTGGTTGAAGTGTTGGTTCCGGAGACTGAACAGGGAGAGTCGGATCTGGATGCCGTGGTTGGATAAGCGAATAGAATAGTGGAGGAGCCGGCTGATTAAGTCGGCTTTTTTCGGTTTTTCAAGACCAATGTTATGGTGAAGCACTCGTAACTTTTTCGCGGAAAGATCGTTATAATTAGAGGATGAGTCGTCATAACAACACATTGCCGAGAAATAAAATGGATGGGGGAGTAAAATGCTTTCCATTGTAAAAGGACCGTATCTCCAAAACCCGGCTGAGCATTGTATAACCGTCATGTGGGAAACTTCGTTACCTGCGTCCTCCAGAGTGGACATCTTGCTGGCTGAGCGAATACACAGCGGATATCAAGGGAACTACAAGTTGCCGGATAAGCCATTCGGCACGTTCACTGTCGGGTCTGAATCCAGGATTCACCAAATTATAGTAGAGGGCCTTGAGCCGGGGACCATCTATTATTACAAGATCCACTCACGCAATGACTCAGGTGAGATTGAATCCAAGCTGTATATGTTCAAGACCGCGGCAGGACGCGGTGTGCCAATCTCCTTTACGGTGACCAGCGAAACCGGAGGATACAGCGGGTTTGATGCTACTGACGGCCTTATCAATCAGAGGATATTCAGCCAGATGAAGCAGTATAGACCCGATATTGCCTTATTTGTCGGGGATGTTGTCAATGACGGGAAGAACGATGAGGATTGGAATACATATTTCTTCGGACCCGGCCGCGATTTTTTTGTGGATACGCCATTTTACAGCTGCCTGGGGAATCATGAGGACAACGCATCCTGGTATTATGACCTTTTTGCTTTTCCTGAACCTCGGAACTATTATTCCTTCAACTATGGGGATGTTCATTTCGTCTGTTTGGACAGCACGGATTTGATAAAAAAGAAAGATTATCCTTACAGCTCCGGGGTGATGGGTCCGGGAAATCCGCAATATGATTTTTTGGTGCGTGATTTGGAATCGTCGTCTGCGCGGTGGAACATCGTGTTTTTTCACTATCCACCGTATGTTTCAGGCGGTTACCAAGTGGAGGCTCTCCGGCAGCTCTGTCCGGTATTTGAAGAGTACGGAGTGGATTTGGTTATGAACTCGCACATGATTGTATATGAGCGAAGCCATCCACTCCGAGACGGGATAATTGATTACGATCATGGGATTGTTTACATTGTAGCAGGTGGTGCCGGGGCCATGCCGGACTGGCTGCTTCCCAAGAGAGAGTGGCATACATCGCAGTCCTTGGCCGTACCGCATTTTCTTCAAGTGGTTGTTACAACGGACCGTTTGGAATTGCGTGCCGTCGATGACCAGGGGCGGTTATTTGACCAACTGCAGATACGAAAAAACACTGAGGGCAGAAGAGATTTCATCTAATAAAAAAGTTATTATAATAACTCGAAAGGAAAAGAAATCGAGTCTACCTTGATATGGGATGGAGATCAATTTGTTGCGCAGGGTTCAGGGGAATAGGATGAAGAAGTTCAAAATTACACTATTGATTCTGTTGGTGCTGTTGTATTGTCTCCCATTGTGTACGTACAGGTTAATGAAATGCTCTATGCCAAAAGGGTCAACGCTTACCTTCTTGAAGAAGAGCATTATCGGCAAGAAGAGATACAGTCCGTTCAAGGCATATGGGGAGTGAAGCTGCCTCCATTTTATACGGTTGTGATCTTTAAGGATGAGCCAGAAGTCGAATACATCTATTTTGCGCACAACCATATTATGCAGTTCGAGTACCAATTGACTCCCGAGGGAGAAGCTCGCGGAATTACCCGATCACAACTGAAACATTATAATCCTAGAGATTGATATGATATTATTTACGTATTGGATACGTTTACAAGGGGGAGCATCACATGTCCATTGCATGGCAAACATCACGTCTGCAGTTGAAGATCCTGGATCAGGATCGGGCAGCAGAAGTGGTGGATTTTATCGTCGGGAACGAGCCTTGCTTCAAAATTTGGGAGCCTGTAAGGGAACCGGATACTTTACGATTGGTAAACAAGTAGAGCTTCTTGCGGCGGAAAGACGCAGTATAGCTGACGGCTCCCTGTTCAAGGTGTGGCTGCATCAGGATGACAAGATCATCGGATCCGTAGCGGTCAGCAACATCGTTCGGGGCGTATTTCAATCGGGGCATGTCGGCTACAAGCTGGCACAGAGTCACACGGGAAATGGGTATATGACCGAAGCACTGAGCGCTGTCGTATCCCATTGCTTTGATACACTGGAGATGCACCGGCTGGAAGCCAATATCATGCCGAGGAATGCAGCCTCGTTGAATGTGGTGAGACGCTTAGGCTTCTATGAAGAGGGTCTGGCAATCAAATACCTGAAAATTAACGGTGTGTGGGAGGACCATCTTCATATGGTTATCCGAAATGAACGCCTGGAGTAAAGTGCTTGAAGCGTTTTACCGAGACTCGAGGCCTGAGACGGGAGTTTTTGAGGCTGGGTCTTCGTTTTTTTGCGTTATATCAATATCATCAGCGCTGTGGAGGGGGTATCATGCTTCGGCCCCATTGTATTTCGAAATATAGGCTGTTGATTATCGATCGGGAGAGGGTACGTGTATGTCCAAAAAGCCTAAGGTTGCCATCGGTTTGATATTGTTAATCATCGTGTCTTTAGCTTCAAATCTGGTATTATTCAACGCCTTACATAAGAATAAGCAAGAGAATGCCCAGAGCATTCAAAGAGTGGAAGAGAACATGAAGCAATTACAGGATGATATGCTGCTGGCCCAGTCCAAAATTACGCAGATGGATCGTGTTAATCCACAATCCGATGCTCATCAGCAACAGGAGGCTGTGGCGGTCAGCAGCATGAGCGACGAGGCCATTTCCGAGGTCCAAGCTGATATGAAGAAACTCAATCAGATCGTAGATCATCTGCCTCAGGTTAAGGAAAAGCTGGGTTTTATTCTAGCTGTTAAGAAGGAAGCTGCCGGCTATTCCCTTGTATTGGATGATGTAGAATGGTTCTCAGCTGAAGCAGCAGAGCAAGCTGCCGCCGAGGATGGCGTTCCTGACACTGCTTCTTTAAGCAATGGATTCTATATTCGCAATCCGGTAACAGACGATACGCATATACACCTCCCAACGGATGCATTGCTGTATGTACTGGACGGGTCAAGAACGGTTGAAGTGAAGCTTCATGAAATGGTCACGATGAATCTCGTAGATCGTTTGTTTCATGTGCGGTATGCGGGAGACTCTGCCATCCTATTAGAAGAACAATACAGACCTTAACCAATTAAACACGAGGTGAATGACATGGGGGAGTTTCATCAGGAAGCTTGGCCCGATTGGGCAACGGAGAAGATTAGTATTGCCGCACCGGATCCTGCCTGGCTTAACAAAGGACTTCATGAGGTTGCCGAACTTAAGCAGTTGCTGGCACAATATGGTGTTGTGCAGATCGAACATATCGGAAGCACGTCCATACCTGGGATGCCGGCAAAACCGATTATCGATGTCATGGCGAAGATCCAATCTTTTGAAGAGATTGACTGTATAGCTGAGATGCTGGAGGTGCATCGCTGGAGCTATGTTCCACCAGAGTTGGATGGGAGAACGTACCGAAGATTTTTTGTCAGAGTCAGGAATGATCGGCGAGAGTGTCACTTGCATCTGATGCTGGACAAGGAGCCGAGATGGGAGAAGCAGCTTCAGTTTCGGGATCGGCTTAGGGAGCAGCCTAAGTGGGCTCAGCAATATGCTGAATTGAAAGTGAAGCTGGCACAAGAGAATCAGGATGATCGAGAGGCATACACGGCTGCAAAAACAGAGTTTATCCAGCGTGTACTTGGAAGCTAGAGGAGAGGCATGCGTGTAACCGGCAGCTTCCTATCAATTTGCTCAAATTATTGAATAAATTTTCGATAAAATGTATATTTATTCTAAACGGGTTATAGGGAGTGGTAAATATGCATAAGCGAATTGAAGAACTGACACTGAATGCGTGGCCGGCCATCCAGACGGTGGTCCAGCATGGCTGGTTGCTGCGATTTGCAGACGGTTTTACGAAGAGGTCCAACTCAATCAGCGCGTTATATTCAGAACATCCGATAGATCTTCACGCACAGATTCATCTATGTGAGAGAAGTTATGCAGATGCCGGACTTGATGTTATTTTCAAAATCACGCCATTCAACCCGCCCGATCTGGATTCAACATTAGATTCTATGAATTACTCTGTTGTTGATCCATCCAGTGTCAGAATCCTGGAGCATTTGCATGATATCGAGGCCCCTACTCATCATGAAGTGACCGTTCAGGAGCATGTAAGCGATGGCTGGCTTCATAATCTGGGAGTGATAACGGGACAGTCAGAGCAGGATCTGGCAACTACGAGAAGGTTGTTATGTCAATCTGCTATTCCATACGGATTCTTTACTCTATATGATCAATCCAAGCCCGTAGCCTGCGGGATTGGAGCTTTGGAGCAGGGGGTTCTCGGGCTTTATGATATTGCCACCTCGCCAGCTGCCAGCAATCGGGGTTTCGGCAAGCAGCTGGTGCTGCACATCCTTCAATGGGCAAAAGCGAAAGGTGCAACTTGCAGTTATCTGCAAGTGATACAAAATAATGTTGCAGCTAACCGTTTGTATGATCGGTTACAGTATAAAGAGATTTATACGTATTGGTATAGACGTAAACAGGTAGTGCGTTAGGTGCTTGTAGGGGGTTCGAGCCTCTGTGCCTCGCGCGCCGGGGGTTACTCTGTATCAGTAACCGTTGTATAATCATGGAAGAGGCTGCGGAAGACCCGGTTTTAGAGGAAGCAGTCTAAGCCGGATTCGTTAAGGAAATGAATGTAGGAGGACTATTTTGAACAATTATACAATGACCGATCCGCAAGGCAAACCCTTTATGATTGAATGTGAGGATATTGTTCTTAGGGAATATATGCTGGAGGATCTGGATGCCATATACAAGATCACGCATGAACCGGAGATCAGGCAGTACCTGCCGGGTTGGGATGTGCCGAAGGAACAGCGCCTTGATTGGCTGACCAACTATGAGATGGTTGAGAATCGACAGTTCCTGCAAGCCGTTCAGGACGGCGGGGATGTGGGCCAACTGCGTCTGCGATTAGTTATTGTGTTGAAGGATACCGGAGAGACCATTGGCTGGTGCAACACAGGACCCAAGGACGGGCTGCCTTATCCTAACAGGGAAATCATGTATGGAATGTCCAACCGGCATCACAATCAGGGATATACAACCCAGGCTGCTCGGGGATTAATCGAGTTTTTGTTCCAGAATACAGGGGAGCTCGAATTATGTGCTGCTGCTCTGCCCGGCAATGAGGCTTCCAATAAAGTTATCCGAAAATGTGGGTTTACGTACGTCGGCGAGGTCGAGCTCGATCAGGAGCTTCATCATTACTATAGGCTCAGCAAAGAGGGTTAAGGAGGTAATATGAAAACTCTTGCCTTGGGAGCAGGGATATTCATCGTCGTTGAGCTGCTGCTCATTATGCTCTTGGCAGTGGATGTGTGGATCATGATTATGCTGGCTGCAGGTGTTATGATTACAATGTTATCTTTAATACTCCATTATCAGATGAAGCTGGTGAAGAGTGGCAGGGATTATGTGGTCCATCAAAAAAGACAAAAGATTCATGAACTGAATCAAAAGTCCAGAGAACATCTGCCATCCGAATCGGCATCGGAGTAAGCAGCGTAAATAAGAATAAAGCATGCGAGGAGGCACATCGTTGCGATATAAGGTTATATTATTCGATTGCAGAGTGATACGTTGTATGATTATGCCAAGTCGGAGGCTTTTGCATTGTCAGGTTCATTTGGCGAGATCGATCAGGAATGCACGGCTGCTATCGTGGACAGCTACAGGCGTATTAACCAGCAGTTATGGAACGAATTCGAGCAAGGAAGCGTTACGCAGAGTGAACTGCGAACAGCCAGATTTGAAAGGCTGCTGGCCGAACACAGTATTGAATGTGACCTGGATGCCGATGCATTCAGTCATACCTACATTAAGTATCTAGGGCAGGGCTCATACCTGATCGAAGGGGCAAAAGAGCTATGCAGTCAGCTTGCGGAACGCGGGCAGCGAATGGCCATCATTACGAACGGAATCAAGGAAGTACAGTTTAACCGAATTCACGGTTCTGCGTTATGTGATGCCTTTGAATGTATTATCGTCTCGGAGGATGCCGGTTCTCAAAAGCCCCACGAAGGGATTTTTGATTATGCCTTCGATAAATTGAACTACCCCGATAAGAAGGAGGTCCTCATCGTTGGTGATTCTCTAACTTCCGATATACAGGGCGGCATTCGTTACGGGATTGATACTTGCTGGTATAACCCGCATCGCAAGGCGAACTCCACGTCCATTCAACCCAAGTATGAGATCCATACGCTGGAGGAGTTACACGATATTATATCGTTTTAGAGGATCGGTTTCGATGGGCAGGATGAATATGGAGGTATCATGAGTATGATCCATTATAGACTTCTTCAGGAACAAGATTGTAAACTTGTGTTGGAGCTAATGGGGCGACATCCACTGCAATTTCCTGGCTTTGTCCAGCGATTGTATCCTGAAAGGTGGAATCTTTATTTAAAACATAAGGATGATGCGAAATACTGGGTGGCTGTTAGGGATACAGAAGATGTTGTGGGTCATGCTGGATACATATGGAATTCTGATCTGAAAAGATATGAAATTGTTGGTGTGGTGGTTTCTCCGTTATATCAACGGCAGGGAATTGGCGCCGGCATACTGGATGCCGTATGTGCAGGCATTCGGGATCGAGGCCATTTCACAGCCGTTTTATTCACCTTGGGTCACCCTGGGAATGAAGGTACTCTCAACTTTTACAAACGCCTCGGATACCAACAAACCCGTTACGAGCTTAATTATTTTGCCGAAGGGTATTCACGAGTAGGGTTTGAGAGAACGTTGTTGTCTACATGATTGGGAGGAAGGTGCTGGTGTGGTTCAATGCCCATGGTGTGCGAGCGATGTAGCTTTGATTGACCAGACGTGTCCGGTATGTAAACACGAGGTATTGCCTGAGCATCTGATATCTGGGCCGGATGAAGAGACAAGCGTCCAGAGTGATCCATTAACTGAAGCGGGCTGCCTCAGCATGGAGGAATTGATGATCAGCAAATTCAATTGCCGACGCTGTGGTCATCGGGATTGCATCTCGCAGGAAGTTAGCATGAGCGGTACCGGTGTTAGCAAAATTTTCGATATCGATTATCACCATTATTTGTTCGTATCCTGCACCCGGTGCGGATTCGTAGAGGTATTCAATCCCGATGTCCTGCGGGGCCATAAATCCGGGGCGCTGGGAACGGTGCTGGATATCATATGGGGTTAAGCAAGAAACAATACAACAAAGGGGTATGAACATGATACAAGCTTTTATTTTCGACATGGATGGCGTCATTATTGATAGCGAGCCCATGCACTTTGAAGTGGATATTCAGGTTATGAACTATTACGGGTCGGCTATAACCCATGAACAGCTGGAGCAGTACGTGGGGATGACCAATCCGGAGATGTGGGCAGCCGTGAAAGAACAGCATAATCTGACTCCATCCGTTTCAGAAATTATTGAATACCAGTTGTCCAACAAAATCGAAATGCTGACTTCAAGTGAGATGGAGCCTATCGATGGCATACGGGAACTCCTGGCAGAGCTCAAAGCACGGAATATTCCGGCGGCTATTGCGTCATCATCGCCACCTGTATTCATTAAGGCCGTTCTCCGCAAGTTTGATCTGCTAGATCATTTTGAATGCGTTGTGAGTGGAGAAGAAGTGGAGAGAGGGAAGCCAGCACCGGATGTATATCTCAAGGCTGCCGAATTGTTGGGGGTGAAGCCACAAGATTGCATGGTGCTTGAAGATGCCCGCCATGGTGTTGCCGCAGCGAAAGCGGCAGGGATGAAATGCATCGGCTTCGTGAATCCGAATTCGGGAAATCAGGATTTATCCCAAGCCGATTATGTGGTGCATGCCGTTTCGGAAGTTGCGCAGATCTGCCAATTCGAATAGAATATTACCTAGAGCTTGGCCGCGAATTGCGGCTGGGCTTTTTTTTTGTTTTACACCAAATGGACATAAACCCAACTTATTGATCATAAAACTCGTTTATACTATATCTACTATATTATATCTACTATTAGTATCTAGACCTAAGTCTAGGATGAATATCGTCTGAAGACGGAAGATAACCCTCTCCGATCATGATATCCTTGCATTAACAAGACACGGGAGAGGAATGTGAACGGATGCTTACTGATTTGATTCTAAACAACGATATCGCACAATATACGGGTTGCGTAGGTGGTAACCAAGCAGAGGAGATAAGGCCTGATGGTATTTTTTACGTAATTTAGGCGATATCGGATTATTTATTCATGCCATGATCGATGCGATTTATTTTTCCGATTCCGGCACTGTTCTCGCAGCTGTCCCTGAGCGCTCTGAGCCCGGACCGGGCGATCTGGCTCGCGACGATCGGATTTGCAGGGTGTTTGATTGGAACGCCTATCGGTTATGGAATTGGAAAAGTTTCCGGCAGTTTAGTCTTAAACAAGATCATGAAGAAAAAATGGTATGATTCAGCAACCGCATTGTTCACCAAGCATGGCGAAGCTGCCATACTTGTTGGAGCTTTCACGCCAATTCCCTTTAAAATATTTACCATTCTATCTGGCTGCATGAACTATCCTTTATGGAAACTTCTCAGTTATGCGGCTATCGGCCGCGCAGTGAAGTTCTATACCGTGGGCGTGCTGTTCTATGTTTACGGCCGCGCAGCTGAGAATATGGTGGATAGTGTACTCACGATTATTCTGTTGTCTGTTGGGATTCTGATCGGGGGCGTTTGGTTCACAGTACGGATGATTAAGAACCGCAAGAAAAAACGCTCTGAGACCTCAGTGGTGCAGCCTCCAAAAGATTCGATTGATGTGACGGCAGGTGAAGAATGATTGATGGTTCGATGATGAAGTTTTGATTAACGAATAAGCAACACATAACGTTAGATAAGGAGTAATATCAATGAGATCCATAAATGAGCAAAAAATATTAATATTAACCGGAAGCCTGGGAGAGGGTCACAACCAGGCGTCGAAGGCCATTGTGGAGTCAGCTAAAAAAAACTACCCTCATCTGCGCGTTAAAGTAATGGATTATATGGAGCTAACCCATCCACGGCTGCATGTGGCAGGCCAGTATTTCTTTGTGCAGTGGATGAAGCATTTCCCATCCGTCTACGGTTATCTATTTCAAAAAACACGTGAGGAAAACACCCTAATTCAGATGCTGAAGCGCTTCAGTACTTTCAGCCTGCATAAACTCAGCACAATGCTGGAGACGGAGAAGCCGGCAATTGTAGTCAGTACGTTCCCCCCGGCAGCAGCAGGCATGTCCTTATTGAAAGCAATGGGCTTTACCGATGTGCCAACGGCTACCGTCATGACGGATCACACGGATCACAGCTACTGGATACATTCTCACACGGATTATTATATGGTGGGTTCTGATGTCGTACAGCTTGCACTGGAGCGCAAAGGCGTGCCAAGTAAAAAAATCTCAGTCACCGGAATTCCCGTCAATCCTCTCTACAGCCAACCGGTGGATCAGGGCCGGCTGCGAGACCATTACGGCATACATGCATCTGAGCAGGTTGTGCTGATCATGGGCGGAGGAGAAGGCATGATCGATAAAGAGGTTATCGAATGGATGAAATCACGGGAATACCCGCAGAATGTGCGATTTATGATCGTGTGCGGCCGTAACACGAAGTTGTATCAATCGCTGCAGGAGGATTTTTCGGATCATTCCCAAATAACGGTCATGGGTTATGTAGATCGTATGCATGAATTGATGGCGATGGCTGATTTGATGGTGACAAAACCAGGAGGACTCACCATATCCGAAGCGTTGACGATGGAGCGTCCTATGTTATTAGTTAAACCGCTGCCGGGTCAAGAGCAGGATAATGCGGATTATCTGGTGGGAATCGGCGTGGCTCAGCAAGCCATGGCTGGTGAACTGAAACAGCAATTGCTGAAGTTGATTACGACTCCGGCACTTCTGCAGGAGATGAAGCACAAAGCCGCAATCAATACCCATAAAGATTCCGCACTATCGGTTCTGACCAGATTGCTCCATATTCAACAGAGCTATCGGCTTCGCGAATGGTCAGACGACATAACAGCTGTACCGTACGGGGTGCTGAACAGAGAGGTCTTTGAGAACGAGGCCCTACACCATTACTATGACAGTTATCGGTAAGATGAAGGAGTTTATCCATGAATTTGTTGGAATTGGTTGAGCAGTTATTTGAACAATATGGTTATTTGGTGTTATTGATTGGGCTGCCCCTTGATTTTATTGCTCTTCCAATTCCTCCTGGAAACAGCACCTTAACCTACACCGGGTTCCTGACCTATAAGGGGATCGTTGAGATGGTCCCTGCATTTGGATCAGCTTTTATAGGGGCAGCCATAGGGTTAACCATTACCCATATCCTTGGATATAAGCTGGGGATGCCGCTCATAGAACGCTATGGAAAATGGCTCTTCATTAAGCCATCCCTTGTGGAGAAAACACAGGTGTATTACAACAAGTATGGAAATAAGCTGCTCATTATTTGTTTTTTCATCCCCGGGGTGAGGCAATTCATCGGGTACTTTATCGGCATGATTCGAGTACCTTACCGGACGGTATGGATCTATGGATACACGGGGGTCGCAGCGTGGGTAATATCCTTCTTCAGCATAGGTTATATCTTTGGCGAGCAGTGGCAGTATATTCTGAATGTGGTCGAACATTATCTGAAGGTAATCTTTATCTGTCTGGCTTGTTCCTTTCTTATCCTGCTTGTGTGGAATCGCGTTAAACGTGAGAAAGCCAAAAAGCTCTCCAATGCCACCAGAAATGAATGAATGGCATGATTTGCATTTTAAAATAAAAGGTCTGCAGATTTGAATGCCCTTGCAACCGCTGCTTACAGCGTAGCTGCACACATACATAATGCGTTTAAAGAGATTTAGGTAAGTGATTGAATAGAATAAACAGGACATGGGAGGGAGAGTTATGAGCGAAATCATACCTTTATTCAGAGTATTCGATGAAACGAAGGCGAAAGAATTTTATATCCAATATCTTGGATTCACCTTGGATTGGGAACATCGCTTTGATGATTCCGCACCGCTATACATGCAGATATCCAGGGATTCGTTAAAAATCCATTTGACGGAGCATTATGGAGACTGCTCACCCGGCGCAGCCATTCGGGTGGACCTGGTAGGGATTGAGCATTTTCATGAACAACTGATCCAGAAAAATTATCCATACTCCAGACCTGGCATCGAGATCGCGCCTTGGAACAGTAAAGAGCTGTGTGTCATTGACCCATTCGGTAATAAAATCATTTTTTATGAAGAGTCGTAATAATCGATAGAGAAGCCAGGTTTAATCCTGAATGCGTTTTGGACGGCTGCGTAACTGATCGGATCGAGGAGATTGAAGTGCAGCAAGTAGAAGAACATAGAAGTATTCCAATGAAACGGCTCGGCTCGCAATAAGCGGACAGGCCGTTTTGTTTGGTTGTAGAAGTATTCATTCACGAGGTATCCCTGCCTGAGAAGCATACTGATAAATTCTGCTCAGTCCTTCCTCAATCTCTTCTGTTGTGAGGTTCCCGTACCCTAATACAATACCGGTTGGAGTGGAGGGGCTCGGCTTGGTGATCCTGTATTTCGAAATCGTTTCAGCTTGGAAGCCGTATGCAGCCGTATCATTCCAAGGAAGAAGAGCGTACGCTTTCGGATGAAAAGAGATCTGAAGATGCATGCCTGCCTCATCGCCCAGAATGGAAATATCATTACCGAATAAGTGCTGAAGCCGTTCCGTCATGAAATTCCTGCGTTTCTTGTACACTTTCTTCATCTTATGGATATGTCGTTCCAGTTGGCCATCCAGAATGTACTGACTTAATGCCTTTTGAATGATAAAGGGTGTGTGCAAATTCAGTTTATCTTTCACTTCGGCAATGGTATCGATTAGACTCGGCGGAACAATTATAAATCCGATCCGAAGACTGGGCGATAAGGTTTTGCTAAACGTTCCCACATAGATGACTCTGGAAGGGGAGAGGGTCTGTAGAGGGGGTACAGGAATTCCCCGAAGACGGAACTCGCTATCATAATCATCTTCAATCACGAATGAGTCCGCTTCTTCAACCATCCGGATAATCTGATGTCTGCGTTGAATGGACAGCAGGCTCCCAGTAGGAAACTGGTGTGACGGTGTTAATAAAACAAGATGACCCGGAGTGATACTCGTAAGGAAGTCGATACGCATTCCGTTGAGATCGACTTCAACAGGGACAAGACGATAGTCCATCAGCTTAAAAATCTCTTGTGTAAAATCGATTGTTGGATCTTCTATGTACAAGGAATGAAACTTTGGAGCGAATGATTTGGCCAGGAGAAAAAAACCTTCGGAAGCGCCCGAAACAATCATGATTTGTTCGGCTGTGCATTGAATGCCCTTGGAGCGGTATACATATTCGCATATCGCGGACCGAAGCGATAAATCGCCTTGGTATATGACCGTAATTATGTTCGTTCACGACAACGTGCCTTCTGCTGCTTCTTTCAAGTATTTCGCCCAGATTTGCCTAGGGAACCATTTTTGGTCAGGAACCCCTGTCGCAAAATCAATGATTTGTTCACGCTCCGGTTTAGGCTGTGGTTGGACTGCCGCTCCGCTGGAAATTGTGGGAATACGCGAATCGGAAGAGGGGAAGATTCCTTCGGCCACATAGGTGCCAGATCCTGCCCGACCATCCAGATATCCTTCGGCTGTCAGCTGCTCATATACCTCGATGACAACATTGCGCGCAATTCCCCATTCCTTAGCGAAAACGCGAGTGGGAAGCAGTCTGGTTCCAGCCGACAGCTGCCCCGATTCGATGATCATTCGCAACTGCTGGCATATCTGACGCGTCACCGGTACCTTAGATTCACGGTCCACGTAAATGCCGTACACGATTTTCCTCCTCTAATTGGTTCCTGTATAACAGCGAATATTGGATCTAATCATAAACCATTGTCCTTATTATAATGATGTTGAAGTGATCCGAAAAGGGAGGAAATGACATGAACAGGATGTTAGGCAGATCGGAAATATCCGTAAGTCCGCTTGGGTTGGGATGTTGGGCAATCGGTGGGGAATTTACGTTAGATGGCTTGCCGGACGGATGGGGGGAGGTCGATGAGTCTGAATCGATTGCAGGGATTCATGCAGCGTTAGAAAGGGGTGTAAACTTTTTTGATACTGCGGATGTATATGGAACAGGGCATAGCGAAGGGGTGCTTGGTCGTGCGTTGAGGGGAAGACGACACGAAGCGGTCATTGCTACCAAATTCGGATATACCTATGATGAGTCAACCAAGGAAGCATTCACTCGTCACGATGTAACACCAGAATATGTTCGTCATGCGTGTGAGAGGTCCCTGAGACGTCTTCAAACGGATTATGTTGACATGTACCAAATTCATGTAGGTGGTTTAAGTTTAGAGGAAATCGATACAGTCATCGATAGTTTGAATGAACTTCGTCAAGAAGGGCTGATCCGTACATATGGCTGGAGCACATGGGATGTAGCCAATGCCCAAATCTTCGCTCAAAAATCGGAAGCAGCTGCCATACAGCACGTATTGAATGTGCTTAGTGATGATAAGGAAATGCTCTCTCTATGTGAACGTTATGGTCTAGCCAGCATTAATAATACTCCTCTGGCTATGGGCCTCTTGAGCGGAAAATTCAATCATGATTCCAGATTCAGTGATCAGGATGTAAGGGGAAGCCGTCATGAATGGGTTACCTATTTTAAGAATGGTAAGGCGGTACCTTCGTACCTCCAAAAGCTTGAGGCAGTCAGAGAGGTCTTAACGAGCGGAAATCGAACTTTAGTTCAAGGGGCGCTTGCATGGATTTGGGGGAGAAGTCATGTGACAATTCCGATCCCAGGTTTTAAAACCAGGAAGCAGGTGGAGGAATTGATCGGGGCAGCTGCTTTTGGACCTTTGTCGGAGGCGCAGATAAATGAAGTCGAAGGAATACTAGGTTCGTCATGAATGGCATTGGGTGTTGAAGAAAATAGGTCCGCCGGGAAACATCCGGGGGACTTTTTTTTGCTTGATGATCACGCTAAATATTTTTAATCATTCAAGGGTAGGCGTTATTTCTCATATACTTATGCAACCGAGTCGAAAACGAGGAGGTGAAATTAGCTGAGAAGAAAATGGGTTCTTCGGAAATCGCTCAGAAATAAGCCTAAACAGCGTGTACTTCAACGAAAAAAAATAATGAAAAAGATCAGTCGCCAAAAATCGCTTCGGAAAAATCGCTTGGTCATTTCAAGACAATCTCGGTCACATCATAGAAAGCAACGACATCATCATCACCATAAAAGAAAACGTGGGAAATGTATACGAAAAGTAGTTCTCGCTAGAAGAGGACCCAGAGGTATAACGGGAGCTCCGGGGGTCAGGGGACCTCAAGGACCCATTGGCTATAGCGGAGCAGATGGTGGTGCAGGAGCAACAGGAGCAACAGGTGAAGGATTAAATGGAATTGTCAGTTTTGATCCAGGATCAAGTTTATTCTATATGCAAGGTCAGGTCGTTACTTATAACGGCAGCACCTACCTTGCAAATGTCACTTCGCCTCAAGGCGTTCCGGGCATGTCGCCGGATTATACATTGCTTGCTGCTGCAGGCGCAGGCTTAAACGGGGTTATACCATTTGATCCAGCTCAAGGTCAGTCTTATCCGTTGGATCAAGTCGTGACATACAATGGTAGTACGTATTTGGTCAATGTCGCCAATCCCACGGGGATCCCCGGAGCATCGGCAGATTATACCTTGCTGGCGGCAGCCGGCATGAGCGGTGAGGTAGGAATAACAGGAGCGACGGGCCCGACCGGCGAAACAGGTGCTACAGGGATGACGGGTACCAGAGGAGATACGGGAGCAACGGGTGTAACAGGGGTTGCTGGAGCTACCGGGGCAACGGGAGGAATCGGTCCGACTGGAGGAACAGGAGCAACCGGTAGCGCAGGAGTCACTGGGGCAACGGGAGCAACCGGCGCAACAGGGGCAACAGGTTCAGCAGGAGCAACTGGTGCCACCGGAGTTACGGGGGTAACCGGATTAACAGGTCCGACTGGTGCAGCAGGAGCGACGGGAGCTACAGGCTCGACTGGAATAACAGGTAACACGGGAGCAACTGGTCTGGCTGGAGTAACAGGGGCAACGGGAGTCACCGGAGCAACCGGCGCAACAGGGGCAACAGGGGCAACAGGTTCAGCAGGAGCAACTGGTGCCAATGGAGTTACGGGGGTAACCGGATTAACAGGTCCGACTGGCGTTACAGGAGTCACAGGGGCAACCGGTCCAACTGGCTTGACAGGAGCCACCGGGGCAACAGGTTCAGCAGGAGTCACCGGAGCTACGGGATTAACGGGTCCAACGGGAGTAACAGGTGCTACGGGAACCACTGGTGCAATCGGGGCAACAGGCGTTACAGGAGCAATCGGAGGCACGGGTTCAACGGGAGTAACCGGAGTTACGGGATTAACCGGTCCAACAGGCGTTACAGGTATAACAGGAAGCACAGGTGTCACAGGAGCAATCGGAGCCACGGGTTCAACAGGATCTACTGGCGCAACCGGAGTAACCGGCTCGACTGGAGTCACCGGAGCAACCGGCGCAACAGGTCCAACAGGAGCAACCGGCGTTTCAGGAACAACAGGAGTAACTGGATCAACGGGAGTCACAGGCCCAACCGGGGCAATAGGCCCGACTGGAATAACCGGAATTACGGGAGTTACTGGTCCAACAGGCGTTACAGGTCCAACAGGAAGCGCTGGTGTCACAGGAGCAACTGGGATAACCGGGGCAACAGGCCACACCGGTGTAACAGGCTCATCGGGAGTGACAGGTCCGACAGGCTCAACCGGGCCGATCGGTGTAACTGGTAACACAGGTTCAGCAGGAGTAACAGGCCCAACCGGCGCGACAGGAGCTGCCGGAGCCACCGGTCCAACAGGAGTTACAGGGATAACTGGGGTTACAGGTTCTACAGGCCCAACCGGCGTTACAGGAGCAGCAGGAGCCACCGGAGTAACAGGCTCGACTGGAGCAACTGGAGCTACCGGAATAACCGGGCCAACAGGAATCATGGGTTTAACGGGATCTAC